>JAQBGU010000030.1:0-26889 GCA_032128375.1 Deltaproteobacteria bacterium
TCGGGCCCGAGAGGTCGTAGGCGTGAGCGCCGTGCTCGGCGAGATCGAGACCTTCGAGCTCTTCACCTTCCGAGACCCGGATGCCCATCGTTGCCTTCAGCGCACCGAAGATTGCAAGCGCCGACCCGAAGGCGAAGACGCCATAGGCGGCCACGCCGATCAGCTGGGTCGCGAAGGAGTGCTCGGGATTCGTAGAGAAGATGCCGACAGCCAGGGTTCCCCACACGCCGCACACCAGGTGGACCGAGATCGCGCCGACCGGGTCGTCGATCTTGACGCGGTCGAAGAACATCACCGAGCCCACTACGAGGGAGCCGGCCACGAGGCCGATGATCACGGCGGAAAGGATGCCGACTGTGTCCGCACCGGCGGTGATGCCGACGAGGCCCGCCAGGATGCCGTTCAGCGCCATGGACAGATCCGGCTTTCCGAAGGCGAACCAGGAGGTGAACATCGCCGCGAGCGCACCGGCGGAGGCCGCCAGGCAGGTCGTTACCAGCGTGAAGGAGGTGAGTTCGGGGTCGGCACTCAACACCGAGCCGCCGTTGAACCCGAACCAGCCGAGCCACAACAGGAAGACGCCGATGGTGGCCATGGGCATGTTGCTGCCCGGGATCGGATTGATCCGGCCGCGCACGTACTTGCCCAGGCGCGGGCCGAGCAGCAACACACCGGCGAGGGCACCCCAACCACCGACGGAGTGGACGAGGGTCGAACCGGCGAAGTCGTAGAAGCCCATCTGGTCCAGCCAGCCGCCGCCCCACTTCCAGGACCCGACGATCGGGTAGACCAGACCTACGAAGAACAGCGAGAAGACCATGAAGCTCGCGAGCTTGATCCGCTCTGCTACCGCACCAGAAACGATCGTCGCCGCGGTCGCGGCGAACATCGCCTGGAACAGGAAGTCGGTCCAATACGTGTAGCCACCGTCCGCATAAGCGATCGTGTTGCCTTCCGGACCCGTGCTGATCCCGAATCCGGAGAAGCCGAAGAAGCTACCGAGGCTGAACTCGCCCGGGTACATCAGGTTGAAGCCCAGCAGCGCGTACGTCAGGATGCCGGCTGACACGATGAAGGTATTCTTGAACAAGATGTTCGTCGTGTTCTTCGCTCGAGTCAGACCCGACTCGAGTGTTGCGAAGCCGAGGTGCATGATGAACACCAGGCCCGCGGCGATCATCATCCAGACATTGTTGGCTGTGAACTGTCCGGGCGTCACATCATCTGCCAATGCGAGCCCCGGCAAGAGCAGGCCTGCGCCCAATGCCAGTACCGGTATGATCCGTTTCACGTCTGTTACCTCCAGGGGGTTCGGGGCTTGTAGGTCAACGATGCTGCTGGTGCGCTAGGTGGCGCCGCGCAATCTTGTGTGCCGAAGCCTGCTCCCCTGAGATTTCTTCGGCGCGCTTCCCCGGCACTTCAAGCTACGTGCCAAGTCGAAATCGCCGCCCATCGGCCAAGACTGTGCCGATCTCAGCACCGATGACGCTTGTTGTGCACAAAGCCGTGCGAGACTGCGCCCAAGCCGCCTGTCCGCTGCCCAAGATCAGGGCACACTGCTCAGTCACGCGGCAGAAGGGCGGCGCTTGCTCGGCGAAGCGTCGAGCCAGCGGTGGAAACAGAAGCTGCGCCGGGGCGAGTCGCTTCCGGAAGATGACCCTCACGAGCGACGCCCCAGGACGGAATCAGACCGAGCTTGTCCATCTTTGCATAGAGGGTTCGCCGCCCGATCCCGAGTGCGCGCGCCGCTGCTGAACGGTTGCCGCGCGCCTCGCGTAGCGCTTGGGCGATTCGCCAGGATTCGGCCAGCGCGATCCAATCGCGCAAGGGCAGCGCCGGGCCTCTATCGCTGGCACGGGCGGTGCGTTCGAGATCTTCGAGGCGCAGCTCGGAGATCCCAGAGTCTGATTCGAATTCCGATTCCAGGTAAACAGTCATTGAGCTGGACTCTTCTGCAAAAGCTGTTCCGAAGCGTCAAACTCACCGAGAAATTCACAGCGCCCGATTCCGGGCCTCATTGGGCCCCAGCGAAGCTCTCGATGTCTATTGCCGCAAGCGGACGCTGTCGAACTGCTGACGAAACAAGCATCCATTGCCCAACCGGTACGCAGGCGCCGGCGAGATCCCGGAGTTCTTGAACCAGTCTCGCCGGCAACACGGGAGGCGAGCGTCCTGAAGGCGCGTTAACTTGCCCTTCTCTCCCGAGTAGGCTCCGATCATCGAAGCTTCGGTCGGCAGACAGATCGGCAGTCCATCGATTGAAGCACTGTTTGGAGTTTGAAGTTTGAAGTTGAAGTTTGAAGTTGAAGTTGAAGTTTGAAGTTTGAAGGGAGTCACTTGCTCGAAGGCCTGGCACAGCTAGTCGCTCTCCAACGCCTCGACGATGAACTCGCGGCGTTCGAAAGGGAGCACGGTGGCCTTCCGGAGCGCCGCGAACAACTGGTGCAGCGTCGCAGCGACGCCGAGGCGGAATTGCAGCGAACCGTGGAGGCCCTCAAGGCGGCCGAGGCCGCGATGCGGCGAGCCGAGAGCACGCTTCAAGACAAAGAATACGAGCTGGTGAGGCTCGAAAATCAGCAATTTCAGGTGAAATCCAACGACGCGTATGGGGCGCTGCTGCGTGAGATCGAGAGCGCCAAAACCTCGATTTCTGACGGTGAGACGAAAATCCTCGAGTCGATGGACGCGATCGAAGCTGCCAGTGAGGCCAAGTCTTCAGCCGACACCGCCTCGCAGGACGCCACTGTGGCGCTCGACACAGAGAGCGCAAACATCGATGCGCGCGAAACAGAACTTCGCGAACGGATCGAAAGCCACCGGGCCGGGCGCTTGGAACTCGGTCCGAAGGTCGCGCCCGAGCTATTGAAACATTATGAAAGAATCGCGAAGCGTCGTTCACCCGCTGTGGTGATGGTGAGCAACGAACTGTGTGGCGGTTGTCGAGTCGGAATCCCCGCGATGGATTTCATCGCGATTCGGCGAGGTGAGCGGGTTGTGACCTGCGGCAACTGCAAACGGATCCTGCTCTTCCGTGCAAAGGTGGAATCCGAAGAGACCGGCTGAGTCGACTCCCGCGCTACGAGTACGTCGGTTCGAGCTTGCAGCTGCGTGAAACCCCCTCCAGAACGCCGGTTTGCAGCGTGTTTTGCGAGTCGTGACCCGGCGCGGAATAATTTTATTCGGTCAATATTCCTGATTAGAATCAACAAGTTAAACAGCTCTTCCGTCGAGCGATTTTACCGAAACCGACCCGCGCGTTTTGCTATGATAGGTCGATTCGCGAGTTGGGATCGACCCCGCTCACCCTCCAGCGACGGGCAATGAATAACATCGACCGGTATTGGGACTGCTTAGATCAGGCGATGGAGGCATCGCATGGAGGGCGCACTGAGGAGGCGCTCGCCTGGCTCGATGAGGCCCTGCTCGCTCGGCCCGAGGGTGCGGAGGCGCACAACGGTCGTGGGGAGATCCTGTGGGACGATGCCAGGGTCGACGAGGCGCTGCATGAGTTCGAGCGCTCGATTCAAGCCGATCCCAAATTTCCGGCCGCCCACCTCAACCGCATCGAGCTACTGGTCGAGGATCTCTGTGAGTTCGAGCAGGCTGTGTTGCTTGCGGATGAACTGCTCGGGGGCAATCCCGATTTTCCGAGGCTAGACCGAGCGACCCAGGCCGAAGTTCATTATTTGAAGGCCAAGTCGGTTTTTTATCTCGACGATCTTGGCGGGGCGCTGTTTCTCGTACGGCGAGCGCTGAAGACCACCGGCGAGGTCGCGATCTATCGCGCGTTCGAGGGACAGATTCTGTTCGAACTGGGCCGCTTCGATGAGGCGCGCCGTTCGCTCTTGGCTGCGGCGGCAATCGACCCCGAGTCCGGCCACGCCATCTACCACCTCGCGTTGGCACACGAGCGGCTGGGAGATGACGAGGAGGCCGAGGCCGCGTTTACTACTGCAAACGCCCTCGACCCGGATCATTATCCGCTTCCCGCGCCCGTAGATGAGGAGCTGTTTCGCATTGCCGCGGGCGAGGCGCTCGACAACCTTCCCAGGTCCATCCGCGAGTACATCGCCGATGTCCCCGTGCTGATTGAAGACTATCCCTCCGAAGCCTTGCTCGGAGAGCAGAACATCTCGCCGCAGATTCTCGGTCTGTACATCGGTGTTCCGGCCACCGAATTGGATGGTTCCGCGCAGGCGGAAGATCTGACCCGCGTTGTGCTGTTCAAAAAGAACCTCGAAAAGCTATGCCACGATCGCGACGATCTGATCGAACAGATTCAGGTCACGGTTCGCCATGAGATCGGACACCACCTGGGACTGAGCGAAGAAGACCTCGAGCGACTGGGCCTGGCCTGATTCCCCATACCGTTGCTCTCAGCGCATATACTGTCTGAATATGTCTGAGATCCCAGTGACCCGGCCCGCTCTTCAGTCGACCCAGCCGCCGACCCAGCAGTCGACCCAGCCGCCGAGCAGGCCAGAGCTGGTCGCCGCCCTCGAGCGAGCCGTGGGTGCGGAGCGTTGTCTTTCCCGAATCGAAGATCTGTTGGTCTACGAGTGCGACGGGCTGACACTACACTCCGCAAAGCCAGTCGCCGTGGTCTTGCCGCACACGCGCGAGGAGGTCTGCCTGGTAGTCGCCGCGTGTCGCGCGCACAGCACACCATTCGTGCCGCGAGGCGCAGGAACCGGCCTGTCGGGTGGTGCCCTCGCCAACGAGGGCGCGGTCGTCATCGAGTGTTCACAGATGAAGCGAATTCTCGAAGTTGACGTCGAGAACCGAATTGCTGTTGTCGAACCGGGCGTCATCAACGCCGACTTGTCCAAAGCGGTTGCCAAAGAGGGTCTGTTCTATGCACCCGATCCTTCGAGTCAGCTGGCCTGCACGATCGGCGGGAACGTGGCCGAGAACGCCGGCGGTCCACATACCTTGAAGTACGGCACTACGACCAATCACATCCTCGCGCTCGAGCTCGTACTCCCGGACGCGACCGTGGTGGAACTGGGCTCTCCGACGGGCCAGTTGGTCGGCTACGACCTCGTCGGCACGGTCGTTGGCAGCGAGGGAACGCTCGGTATCGTCACGAAGATCACGGTGCGTCTGGAAGCGATCCCAAAATGTGTCGAAACCATGTTGGTGAGCTTCCCGGATATCGTGAGTGCGTGTCACGCCGTCAGCTCGGTGATCGAATCGGGTCTGGTACCGGCAGCGTTGGAAATCATCGACTCGAGGACGATCGCCGCGGTGGAGGCGAGCGTCTACGCGGCCGGCTTACCGAAGGAAGCGGGTGCGGTCTTGATCATCGAGCTCGATGGAGAGGCGGTCGCGCTGCCGCCGCAGCTCGAACGCATCGAGGCGTTTTGCGCTCGGCATGGCGCCGTCGCGATCGATGTCGCAAGAGACGAACAGGAGCGACAGCGTTTCTGGCGAGCACGAAAAGGAGCTTTCGGGGCGATGGGACGACTGGCGCCCGATCTCTATGTTCACGACGCCGTCGTTCCGCGCAGCAAGCTCCCTGAGGTCATCGAGAAAATCTGTGAGATCGGCGACCGCTACCGGCTGACACTATCGAATGTTTTTCACGCGGGCGATGGTAACCTTCACCCGAATATATCCTTCGATCGACGCAACCCCGACGAACTCGAGCGCGTGCTGGCCGCGGGCAGTGAGATCCTGAGCTGCTGCGTCGAAGCGGGTGGTGTGATTACCGGAGAGCACGGGGTTGGAAGCGAGAAAAGGGAGCACCTCGCGCTGGTTTTCAGCGAGTCGGACATGAACACCATGAAGCGTTTTCGCGCTGTCTTCGACCCGGACGGTGTCTGCAACCCGGGAAAAATTTTCCCGACGACCCGCTTCTGTGCGGAGTCGAACCCGAAGGCCCGAGGTTACGACCGAGTCCCGCTGGTCGAATGATTGCCCCTGAGCATCTCGACATCTTGAGCCGCGCGGTCGGCGAGTCGGGGCTCGTCGAACACGCACCGATCGACGTCGATGGCGTTGCGCCGTCCGTGACCCTGCTTCCGAGCGACACTGACTCTCTGGCACGCGTGCTCGGCGCGCTTGGCCGCTGTGGTTTGTCGGTGCTGCTGCTCGGCGGAGGAAACCGGCTGGGCGTTGGTAATCGACCCACGGGAGGCGACGCATTCCTGTCGATGGACCGGATGGCAGGAATCGCCGAGTTGGATGCCAGTGATGGAGTGTGTCGGCTGGGCGCAGGAACAAACCTTGCCGACGCGCGCAATGAGATTCGCGATTCCGGCTGGGAACTCCCATTGGATCCGCCGGGCGAACATGCCACGCTGGGCGGATGTGTGGCGGCCGGCTCACACGGACCGCGCGCACAAGGCTATGGCAAGCCAAGAGACGTGCTGCTGGGCCTCGATGTGTGTCTGGCGTCGGGCGAGCATGCGCGTTGTGGCGGGCGCGTGGTCAAGAACGTAACCGGTTACGACTTGAACAAGCTGTACACCGGCTCGTATGGCACGCTCGGCGTCATCGAATCTGCGTGGTTGCGGTTGAAGCCGCGACCCGAACGCAACGAATCGCACGCGCGCTTTTTCGACGACCTCGCGCAGGCAAGTCGGATCGCGATCGCGGCCAGCCGTCGGTCCACCGCACGCGTTGCATCGTTGTGTTGGTTGCCAGCGGAGACGCCCGCAGGCGGGCAACCCTTCCGGGTCGTCGTCGAATGGGCCGGCGACGCTCCCAGTGTCGAGCTCGATGCTGCGTGGTTCGACGATGTCGCGGGGAGCGGAGAGGAAAATCCCGGCGTGGTCGACGAGATTCGAGATCTCCAGAGCGCATTGCCCGGACCCGATGGCTTGCGGTTCCGAATCGGTGTGTTGCCGACGCGCCTCGCGTCGGCAATCGCGGCGCTGCGCGACGCGGGTGCCAGCCTGCTCACATACCCGGGTCTATGCCTCCTCTACGCCGGGTTCCCTTTGACCGCAGATGGTGGCGCTCGAGCGGTCGACGACATCTTTCGCGAAGTCGAAATGGTCGCTCGCGCAGCCGGTGGCGAGTATGTGTGCGAACAGGCACCGAGCTGGGCTAAGTCTGGCCGCGAAATGTTCGGCGCGCGGGCTGAACTCGTGCCGATCTTTCGAGGTCTCAAACGGCGCTTCGACCCCGGGTTGGTGTTGAACCCCGGGCGTTTCGCGGGCGGGATCTGATGAACGAGCAATGGTCGAAGATCTACGAGCGCTCGCTTGATTGCGTGCACTGCGGGTTGTGCCTGCCTGCGTGTCCGACGTACCTGGAAACGGGTCGCGAGACCTCGTCGCCTAGAGGGCGGATCTATTTGTTTCGGGCGGTTGCCGAGGGTCGAATCGGGCTGAGCGAAGCGGTCGAGGAGGAGGCATTCCTGTGTCTGGGTTGTCGCGCCTGTGAGACTGCCTGTCCATCCGGGGTGCGTTACGGAAACATGCTCGAACTCGTCCGAGAACAGGTTTCGCAGGAAGGCCTCGGCGAAGGCTGGCCGAAGAAGATCGAGCGATGGGCGCTGCGAGGATTGCTTCCCCATCGAAGGCGGCTGGGCTGGGCGATGACATTCCTGCGTGCGGCGCAGCGCCTGGGGTTGGATAGAGCCGCCCTTCCGCTACTTCCGAATGCGCTTCGCGAGTTACACAGCGCACTGCCCGAGATCCCTCCGGCCCGAGAGCGCCGCAGGCTTCCTACGCTGATTCCCGCGGTGGGAGAGAAGCGAGGGACGGTCGGGTTCCTCGTCGGTTGTGTGATGCCCGAGCTGTTTGGAGCGATCAATGCAGCGACTGTGCGAGTGCTCGCGCACAACGGGTTCGAAGTCGTCGTGCCGGCGGGCCAAGTGTGCTGCGGTGCGCTCCACGCTCACTCGGGCGATTTGGCATACGCACGCGGGTTGGCGGAACGCAACATCGAAGCGTTCGGCAATGCGGGGGTCGATGTGGTCGTCACGAACTCGGCGGGCTGCGGGGCGGCTCTGCGAGAAGTCGCTGAGTGGCTACCCGGACGCGGCGAGGCGCTCGCAGCATCGGTTCGGGATGTTGCCGAGTTTCTCGATAGCGAGGGGCTGCGCGAACCCCACGGGCGTATCGACGCACGCGTCTGCTACGACGATCCGTGTCACTTGATTCATGGCCAACGCGTCGAGGCCGCACCGCGACGGCTGCTCGCGGCGATCCCCGGGCTCGAATTGGTCGCCCATGCAGACCCCGGGAGCTGCTGCGGTGCCGCGGGAATCTACAATCTGACCCATCGCGAAATGTCGCTCGCTGTGCTCGAACGAAAGCTCGACGCGCTGGTCGCCGTCGCCCCGGACTTTATCGCGACAGGCAACCCGGGTTGCCTGATGCAATTGCGTAGCGGCGCCAACCGCATTGGGCTCGCGGCCGAAGTGGTACACCCGGTCGAACTGTTGGATCGCGCGTACTCGGGTGAGGTCGCGGGCCAGGAGTCTGTGCGGTAGAAACCCGCTCTGGCGTGCAGTCGAAGACGGTGGAGAATTCACGCTAGCGAGCAGCCACAATCCCTCGCCGACACCGACAGCCGCAACAGCCGCTCTCAGCGGAACAGAAACGCGTCGGGTGTCGTTTTCGGGTTCCGGATGCGCGGGAATGCACCCAGACTCAGATCGGTTACTGACCCCGAGATCACCAGATCAAACGGAAGGATCGACTCGCGCGCGCGGACCATCCCGTAGCGTTCCCGCATGCCGCGGTATGCGTAGTTCGAACTGGCCAGCGCGCGCGGATCGATATCTTCCACCAACCCGACCCGGGCGCGTTCGAAAAAAACGTCCCGGCTGGCGTCGGCTCCGAGCCGCTCATCGGGATCGATGAGCGAGTTGCGGAACGACGTTTCCTCGAGCTTCGCGATCAGGCGCGCGAATCGCTCTTCGGATAACTGCTGGTACACGATTGTCGGCGGGTCGTCGTCATCGCCACTTGCAGCCAGGAAATGAAGCTCGACCGCGCGGCCGCCGATCAGTGTGACACCACTTGGATGCAGCTCGCCGTTGGATGATTCCTCGTCGAGCAGATGGGGATCCAGCCCGAGGCCGAGTGGTCCGGCGAAATCGCGGTTCTCGATGAGAAAACCGCGCGAGATCGCGACGTGTTGCGGGGTCGATTGGACGAACTCTTCGCGCGCAAGAGATCCGGCCTGCTGGCCGGCAACCGTATCGGTGTACTGCTGCGCGACCTGCCGGTACATCGCGCTGCGCAGGTCGCGACGAGTCTCTCGCTCGGCGATTTCGACCGCCTGGCTCGCAGCCTTCTCACGGAGCTCGGCGACCCGCTCGTCGTCGCGCTCGGGGTCCTGCTCTACCAGCTGATAGGCCCCGATCCAGTTATCACGCCCCTCTTCGAATCCGGTCAGCCAATCGAAAACCTCGCGCGAATGCTCCCCCTTCGGGTGGCTTACCAGGTAGTACCGGGCAAACACCGAGGCGAGTTTTTCGGCTGGAACAACGTCCATGAAGGGCAGCTGAATCAACCGCAGCGGTGCCACGACTACGGACTGTGCGATCGAGGGAAGGTCGATCATCCATTCGAGCGGTCGGACCAGGCCACGGTCTCGTGGACCATCCATCCACTCTCCCACCACGACCCAGATTGCGCGGTGCTTACGGCTGAGGCGCTTCGCCTTTTCGAACGCATCGAAAGAGTTGCGGAAGGGGTCCGTCACGATGGAATTTGCGTGTCGCGCCATGTTGGATCCATCGTCGTCCGCGAGATCCCCGAGTCGGTCCCACATCTCGATCTCTCGGCCTGACTCGCCGGCCAGAATGGCTTCGATGAACTCCGCTTCGTCGAACAATGATTCTTCGCCAGAGGTTTCGCGAAACCCGCGGACTGCCGATGCGGTGTCCGCATACGGGTCCAGCAACGCGATCGCCAGCGTTCTCACATCGGTGCCCATCGCGCCCGGATCGGGAGAGCTTTGCAGGCTTCGATACTCGTCCGCACGGTTGGCGAGGACCTGCTGTTCCGCTCGATCGCGAATTTCGGTTGCCTCTTCGTCTTCGGGGATGAAGCTCAGCGCGCGGTCGGCATATACGAGCGCGAGGCGTTCGTTGCCGAAGTCGAGCGCTCGCTCCGCAGCGTTGTACGCCCGATCGCCAAGGGTCTTGTCGAGCAGCACTTCTGCGCGTTCGATTCGCAGTCGCAATTCATCTGATTCGGGCGCGCCTGGGTAGCGCGAGACGAACTCCTTCCAGTGAGCGAGTGCTTGCCGGCGCTGCAATGGAAGCGGGTCTTGCTCGTAGAGTTGAATCGCGTAACCGAACAGTGATCGGCCAATTCGATACGGGGCCATCGGCAACGAGGTGATTGATTTGCCAACGGGCTCCGCGAGTGTATTGAATGCGCGTGCGAGAGAGATGAGCCACGCGTCGTGTATGCGATCGTCAGCCAGTGCCAGCGGATCGTCCTGTTCAGTCTGGGTTAGCCGCGCTCGGAGTGCCGGATCGAGGTCATCTCTTTCGAGCAGTGCTTGGGTGGCGTTTCGGTAGACCCGCGGCGCATCCATTGTGGCGTTGACGAGATCCGTCGCGATGGGAACCAAGCCTGTCGGTGGATTGCCGTCTGCCACCAGCACGGTGTCGATCGCACGCAGCCGCTTGAGAATCCGAGTTGCCTTGGGCAGGTCGGAGTTCAACGCAGCGGTCGCCAGTTCCGCGGCCGCATAATCGACCACATCCGGAACCCGATGGGGTAACTGCACGCCGGAATCGATGGCTTGCCCGATCGGCTTCGCCCCCGGCGTCCGACACCCCGGCAAGGTCGTGCACAGGGCCGCGAAGCTCACCAGCAGCGCACATGCGCGTCTGGAAACGAGTGTGCGAGCGCGATCAGGGCGTGAACCGGTCACGATCTATCCGTATGGCGAAAGCGAGAAAGGCCTCGAGTCGGCGCGAGGCTTCCAGCTTTTCCGGTGTCCCGTCGCGGCGTGCCACCATTTCGTAGAGCCGCGAGGCGCCTTCGATCAACTCGCTGAATCGGACCGGATCAAAGGAAAGGCTCTCGGGTGGATGAATCTCGGCGTAACCGACCGCCAGGTCGGCATATAGGTCTGCCAGGCTGAGCAGATGCCGGTTGAAATTCTTGCTCTCCGAATGACGGCTGATGACTCTCTGCCGTTCAGATACCGCAAGCACGTCGCCATCGATTCTGGTGGTACGAATGCCGTCGAAGTAGTTGGCCCGCAGCAGATCCGCTCGCTCGATTTCTTCGGCGACGATGGCTTCATAGTGAGTTCCGCCGACCGATAGCGCCAGTTCGTCGAGAATCGCGACCCTGGTTTCGAACTCCTTGAGTACAGTTGGCACGTCGAGCTCCGACAAGCGCTGCTCGGTGATGAGGTCGGCCTCGTCGTTGCCAGTCGATTCGAGTCCGAGGTCCATCTGGGCCGCACGCTGGAGCGTGTTACACACGTCCGCGCTGCGCAGCGCCTCCGCGCGGAGTTCATCGCTCTGGTCGCCCGCCAACTCGTAGCTCTGGGCCGACAGATCGAACGCTGAAAGCCGTTCCAATGAGCGGGCTTTCGCGAACGAGATCACACCGTCCATGTGGCCCACACGAAGCGCATCAGCGTGGAGGCGCTCGAGATTCTCGAGCCGAAGCAGTGAGCTGCGATAAACGTTGCGGCCAGTGAAGTCACGGGCCGGCTCGAATCGGTAGGTGTCGTCCGAGATGTGCGCGCGCAGCACGGAAACGACTTCCAACACGTTCTCGGCGGGCCGATACAGCGGGTCCACCTCGGGCGTATTGGCACAGCCCGCACACATCGCGATTGTCCATGCAGCCACCAGCCGGACGGGCCGAACTTTGCGGACCAGTTCTCTGACCGGTGCCGGTGATGCACCGAGGAGCGCAAAGCTTGCGCGGCAGCGAGTCGTCAGCGCGCGCATGGTCAGCCCCTCGAGGTCGTCTTCCGCGATTTCTGGGTCGGCTTCTTTGCAGGCTTCTCTTTGGACTTCGGCTGGGTCAACACCGCGTTCAGCATTTTTTCGGTTGCGATCACTGCGGCCGCCAGTTGGTCCGAATCGAGCCCCAGCGTCGAAAATGTGCCGTCCGCTGCATTGCCCGATTTCCAGGTAATGACTGTCTCAACAAGTGCAGCTGTGCGCCCTCCAGGAGGAATCCGGACGCGAAAATCCACGAGGCGCGGCACTTCGATTTCGAACTGTTTCGCCGCGCTGCGCAGAGCATTCATGAATGCGTCGTAGCCACCGTCGCCCCGCGTCTTTGCGCTGGCAGTTTCGCCGCGATAGGAGAGTACGACTTCCGCGTGCGGTGTCTCGTGTGTGCCGACCACAACGCGATAGGACTCGACGCGAAGCAGCAGCTCAGTGGGTGATTTCAAGACATCGGCGATGATGTAGGGGAGATCCTGTACGGTGATCCGGTTCTTCCGATCTCCAAGTTCGACAATGCGCTGCAGCACGAGGTTCTTGTTTTCGGCGCTGAGTTCGATTCCGAGCGCCTTCAGGTTGTGTTCCAGCGAGGCCTTTCCAGCCAGTTTCCCCAGCGCATAACGTCTGCGTTCGCCGAAGCGAGACGGCAACAGCCGGTTCGCGTAGAGATCCCCTTTTGCATCGCCATCGGCGTGGATCCCAGCTGTCTGGGTATACACGTCACGACCGACGATCGGAGTGTTGGCCGATACGTCCTTTCCGCTGAAGGTTTCGACCAGCCTAGACAGCGCCGATAGCCGCGACTCGACGATTCCGGTGCGGAACTCCGTGTGGTCATGGAGCGCGGCGACTATTTCGGCGAGACGCACGTTGCCGGTTCGTTCACCCAGGCCGTTGACGCTGGTGTGCACGCCCTTGGCGCCCGCCGCTACCGCGGCGAGTGCGTTGGCGGTCGCCAACCCATAGTCGTTGTGGCCGTGGAATTCGAACGTCACGTCAGGCCAGGTCGAGACCATCAGGCTGACGTAGCGGGTGACATGGGTCGGCGAGAAGATCCCCAGCGTATCGGCCAGAAAAATTCGCTCAACACCCAACGATGAGAGCAACTCGACCATCGCATAGACATAGGTGAACGAATCTCGCACGCCGCTCGACCAATCCTCGAGGTAAGCGTTGACTTTCAGGCGCTTTTTCTTGGCTGCTCGGATCGTCTGAGTGACGGCATTTCGATGTGCCTCGGGTTCGAGGCCGAGTTGGATTTTGCAGTGCTTTTCTGAACCCTTCACCAGCAGGTTCATCACCCGACCGCCCGTTGCGACAATCCAATTGACCGAAGTCGAGCCGTCGCAGTAGCCGAGTATCTCGACCCGCGACAACAAGCGGTTCTTGCGGGCCCAGTCGACAACCAGCCGAGCGGCTTCGCGCTCGCCCTCCGAAACGCGTGTCGATGCAATTTCGATGCGATCGAGTTTTACGTCAGCGAGCAACAGGCGGGCGAGCTGGAGTTTCTCAACGGGGAAATAAGCGACGTCAGGAGTCTGTTCTCCGTCGCGCAGCGTGGTGTCCATAACGGCGATGTGATTTCGGTCGGTTCTGCTCACGGATCGGGCTCCAGAGGATCGGGAGACTTTCGCCCCGTGCAGCGCGCTGTCAACCTGTGAAAATTTCGTCGCAAATCGCCTGGGCAAGCCCGATACACTCATGCCGTGCCCGAATCCGATCGCCAGCTAGATGTTCACAATTCTGACTCCGGCCAGAGGCTGGATCGCTTCCTCGCCGACCGGCTGCAGCTTTCGCGGTCCGCTGTCCGCCGTCTGCTGGCCCGAGGCGCGGTATCGATCGACCAGCAGGTTGTCGATGAGAGCGCAAAAGGCCGGAATCTGCTCATGGGAAGCTGTATCTCGGTGGCTCCGTTCGCGCGACCCGAGGACGAACGAGCGCTGCCCGATTCGAGCGAATCGCTGGTGGTGCTGGCAGAAGGCCCTGGCTGGCTCGCGGTCGACAAGCCGGCGGGCGTCGCGGTACATCCATTGCGCGTCGACGAGACGGGCACGCTGCTCAACGCGCTGATCGCTCGCTCGCCCGAAACCCACGGCGTCGGTGAAGGGGGTTTGCGAAGTGGCGTGGTGCACAGGATCGACGTCGACACCTCAGGCGTGGTGCTGTTCGCGACGAGTGAGCCAGTCTGGCAGCGGATTCGGGCCGCGTTTGCCGCCCACGAGGTCCAGAAACACTACCGGGCGATCGTGTTGGGGCATCTGTCCGGTGAGGGGAGCATCGAAGTGGGGCTGGTGACGGCTCGTCATCGTCCAGCCCGAGTGCGCGTGGTCAGTGAATCGGAAGCGGTGCACGCCCGGGGTATCCGGATGAGTGGGATGCGATGGCGGTCGGTCGCACTGCTGGACGGAGCCACGCTGGTGGAGGTCTCTCCCCGCACCGGTTTCCTGCACCAGATTCGCGTAACACTCGCCCACATGGGATTTCCGGTCGCAGGCGACAAGACCTACGGACCGCAGCTCGATCCCACCGCTGCGCCTCGCCACATGCTCCATGCTGCGCGGGCGACGCTCGACGAAATCGCCGCACACAGTCCCGACCCGCCGGATTTCGCCGAACAGTTGCACCGGCTCGCCAGAACCGATGAGTGACCTGAGAGGAATATCGGGTCGCTCGACGCTGCAAATGTGTCCTCGCCTGACGCGAACCCTGGGGATCGACCGGATGGTGTAAGTCTCAGCTGCGGCGCGCTAGCGCTTGCGCAGCAGCGTGAGTCCGTCTGAGATCGGCAGCATCACACAATCGACCCGGCTGTCGGAACAGACGTGGTCGTTGAAGGCGCGAATCGCGCCCGTCTGATCGTCGGTGACTTCCGGATTGGCGACGGAGCCGCCCCACAATACGTTGTCGACCAGGATCACGCCCCCGGTCCGCACAAGCGGCATCAACTTCTCGAAGTATTCGATGTACGAGGGTTTGTCCGCATCAATGAACGCAAGATCGAAGTCGGCACGCTGGGGGAGGGACGCGAGTGTTTCGATCGCGGGCGCAATCTCGAGGTCGATCTTGTGGGCAACGCCGGCCTCCTCCCAAAATGGCGCGCCGATCTGCGTCCATTCGTCGCTTACGTCGCAGCAGATGAGCTGGCCATCTTCAGGAAGCCCTAGCGCGATACAAAGCGCCGAGTATCCGGTGAAGGTACCGATTTCGATCGCGCGCTTTGCACCTATTGCGCGGGCGAACAAGGTCATGAACGCGCCCTGTTCCGGCGCGATCTGCATTCTCGACACGCCGCCGAGCTTGGCGGTGGCATCGATGAGTGCGCTCTTCACGTCATCCGGTGGGGTTCCGTGCGCGACCATATAGTCATGAACCCGCGCCGACAATTGAAACGACTTCGGATCGGCCAAAGCGTGGGCCTCCTGAGTGCTGTTGAATCGGTGTGGCGAACTGGCGTCGTGAGTTCGGGTGCGATCTGGTGGAATCAGCTGCTCGATTGCAACTGCATTGCCAATGCCTTTTCGTCTTCCGCTTCGGTGATCTTTCCCTGCGCCTGGTACAGGATCGATAAGTTGGTGTGACTCAAAGGATCGTCGGGTTCGATTTCCGCGATTTTCAACGCAGCAGCAACGGCGCCATCCAGGTCACCCTTGCGTTGCAGCGTCTTCGACAACCCGTTCCACGCGATCGACAGGCTGGGATCTGCTTCTGTTGCACGTCGGTAGCAATCGATGGCTTCGTCTATCCGATCGTTTGCAAAGTGCTGGAATCCTTCTTTGAACAGTGCGCGTGCGTCAGACATCTCGCCGGTCACCTTGTCGGGGTCAGGGCAACTTCTCGAATTGCCGTAGGTAGAGATGAATGTCGCGACCGGTGTGGCGGTCGCCGTCTCTTTCCGCGAGCCCGATGGCGCGTGCAAAAATTTCAGCAGCCTCCACCGGGTTTCCCGATTCCAGAAGCGCGCGGCCGAGTTCGCGATGTGCGGCGGTATGGTTGGGATCGAGCTCGATCACCCGACGCAGGGCGTCGACAGCTTCGCCAGAACGATGCAGGTCGAGCAATGAGCCACCCAAACCGAACCAACTCTCCACGTCACCCGCGTTCTTGTCGAGCAACCCGCGAATGCGAGTCACTTTTTCCTTCAAGATGTCGGGGTCACTTCGAGCCAATTGAGGGAAAGTAGCGGAGCTGTTCGGTCCCTGCGCGACGATTTTGCTGATGTCTTCGTCCGTCGACCGAAACACAGGTTTTCCCGACGGAGCAACGATGCGAACGGGCACTGCGGCGAGCGCAGGGTCTTCGGCGCTGGTCAGTCGGCTTTTAGGCGCTTTTCGAGTACATCGACGAGTCGCGCTCTTCGGAACCCGACTTTCTCGTACGCACGCAGCGCTGTGCGGTTTGCGGGCGACAGCATCAGCATGGCGGTCAGCGCGCCCGACTCGAACTGGCGCGCTAACGCCCACGCGACGAGTGTCGAACCCAGACCGCGATCGCGCAATTCCTGGACTACACCGACGAATGACACCCACACACGCTGTTGCCAGTGCGTACCGATCTCTGTGAACGCGACCACGCGCCCGTCCAACCGGGATACTGCATGCGCATGCCGGCCATCCTCGAGAACGGCGCGCATGGTATTCGAATCTCGCGCTTCGAAACCGCATGCGGTGTAGATCTCCAAGATTGCGTCGGCATCATCGATCTGAGCCAAGCTGATTTCGAAACCCATAAGGGAGGAATGAGCGGCGTTGACTTTGCCGTCGCAACGCATCCAGAAATGCTGACGGACGGGGCGAAAGCCGTGACTGGTGAGCAACGAGTAGCCGCCACGATTTCGGGTTCCGATCCCGGCGAACACGACTTCGATTCCCAGCACAGCGGTGGCGAGCTGTTGGGCCGCGCGCAAGAGCTCGCCGCCAACTCCTCGACCCCGGCTGCCGCGACTGACGATCGGGCAGAACAGGGCGGCCGAGCTCGCACCCGGCTGGCGCAGAAAGCCGACCAGGCCGACCACGCCGTCAGCATCGTGTGCGACCAACAGATGCTCTTGCGGACTGATTCCGAAACACTCGAATTCTGAAAACAGTTCGGCTTCGGTCTGCCACAACGGGTTGAGGACGAAATCGCTCTCGCCTCGCGAACAAGTCGATGCGAGACTCGCGAGCGCGCCTGCGTCACTGGGATGAAAAGCACGGATTTCCAAGGGGGGAGACCTCCACAGCAATTGATCATACGGCGAAGCGTCGCTTGGAGGCAGGGAGTTCTGGTCTGCCGGTACGCGAATCTACTGCCTGCTGTCGATCAACGATGGCCTAGCAGCCTGCTACGCTTCCGTGACGAAGGTCTGTTTGAACCTGTGGCGAGGGCAAGGCAAAGTGAAGAAGTACAGAAAATTGCTCATCGCAGCCAGTCTCAGTTGCCTATTGATCTTCTTACTCACGCGCTCGAGCGAGCCGAAAATCGAAAACGGCAGCACCCTGGTTGTCACACTCGATGGGGCCTACGTCGAGTCGACAGCCGCTCCGCTGTTGAATCGGATCCTCGGCGAAACCGGGGTTCCCTTCGCTGCGTTGCGGTCCGAACTGAAGAAAGCTGAACGCGACGAGCGGCTGGCCAACGTGGTGTTGCGGATCCGAACGCCGCAGTTGGGCTGGGCGCAGGCCCAAGAGTTGCGCAATCTGATTTCCGACCTGAGTGCAGCCGGAAGACACACGGTCGCCTATCTGGAAACCGCGTCGTTTGTGTCGAACAATTTGTACTACATCGCCACGGCCGCCGACGAAATACAGGTATCGCCTGGCGCCATGGTGGGTGTCATCGGGCTCGCGGGTGAGTACCTGTTTTTCGGCGCACCCTGGGAAGAGATCGGCGTCGACTTCGAGGTGGCGCGCGTAGGTCGCTACAAGACCTATGCCGATATGTTCGCGGAAAGCGCCATGAGCGAGGCACACCGCGAGCAGGCGAACTCGTTGCTGGACTCGATCAACGACCAGTTCGTCGAGGGAATCGTCGAGGGCAGAGGGCTGTCGAGAGAGTTCGTCGAACGCGCGATCGACGCTGCGCCGATGTTACCCGGAGAGCTCGAGGCCCTCGGGTTCGTCGATGCTGTCGGCTTCTTCGAAGACACTCTCCAAACGCTCGGCGGCGGTCGGGTGGATTCGGACGAGTACGCGCGCGTCGCTCCTGCCACCGTGGGGATTGCACCGGTCGCAAAGTTTGCGCTGATCTACGGCTCTGGCAATGTGGTCGTCGGAAGCGGCCAGTCGACACCGGGCGGCGGCCTGGTGATGGCTTCGGACACGGTCTCGAAGGCCTTCGATGACGCCTCCGCTGACCCGAGCATCGACGCGATCATTTTTCGCATCGATAGTCCGGGTGGCTCGGTGCTCGCGTCGGATCTGGTCTGGCACGCGATCGAGCGCGCCAAGACTCACGGCAAGCCCGTGATAGCGTCGATGGTCAATGCGGCGGCTTCCGGCGGTTACTACGTGGCGGCTGCGGCGAACGCCATCGTCGCGTCGCCGTCGACGATCACAGGCTCCATCGGGGTGATCGCCGTCCGTCCAGTGATCCGACAATTGCTCGACAAGCTCGATATTGGTGTAGAGGTGCTGGCTCGTGGCAAACACGCCGACATGTTCACACTGTCACAACCGCTGGCGGACGACTCGCGCGAGCGATTCGACGAGCAAGTCCGTGATGTCTACAAGCTGTTCATCAATCGTGTCGCGGCCGGACGCGGAATGCCTGCCGAACGCGTAGATGAACTCGGACGGGGCCGGGTCTGGACCGGCGAACAAGCCTTGGAGAACGGGCTCGTCGATGCGCTCGGTGGGCTCACCGAAGCGTTGGGCGTCGCGAAGGGCCGATTGGGGCTCGAGCCCGCCGCCGATGTCGTGCTGATCCCGTTTCCGCCTCCGCGTTCGCTGCCGGACCAACTTGCTTCGGCGTTCGACCAGGTGGCGATTCGCATGGCGGCGAATCCATCGCTGCCGGGTGTATTCGGGCGCGTAAAGAGCTGGCTCGAGGTCGCGACGTGGGAATCGCCGATGCTCCTCCCGCCGTTCTTGGTTGAGATTCGATAGGGTTTCATCCGCGTGCGAAAAAACAAGGAGGCCTCGCGTGGAACTCTCGAGAAGCTTTGAAGTCGACCAGCCCGCGGATACTGCCGCCCGTATCGCTGCCAGCGACGAGACCCTGGCCCGGCTGTTCGAAGGGACCAAGACCGAGATCATCGGACGCGAAGCCAACCGCCGGACAATACGCACTCACTACACCGCACTGGGGCGCGATGGTGTCGCAACGTTTCAATTCTTGTTCTGCGACGAGGGTTCGATCCAATTCGAAAAAGTCTGCGATGGGAACGTCTGGCGCAAGCTCGAAGGAGTGGTTTCGTTTACCAAACTCGAAAAGGGAGGGCGCGGAGGAGGAACCCGCGTGACCCTTCAGCTGAGCGGAAGCACCAAATCGCTGGTTCCCGAACTCGCGATCCGCGCTCCGATGAAAGCGCAACTCGACCAAATGACGGAGTCGCTTCGGAAGTGCCTCGAAGAGGGCGGCGGCCACTGAAATGACTCGACTGGCTGCGAGTGATGGGATCGAACTGTATGCAGAGACTCACGGAGCCGGCATCCCGGTGTTGCTGTCTGGTGCGCTGTGCACGACGGCGGAAAACTACCGCTGCAACGTGGAGCCGCTCGTCGAGGCCGGCGCACAGCTGATTCTCTGGGACTACCGAGGTCACGGGAAGTCAGACTCGCCCCGGGACGCATCCGCTTATCACCTCGACCAGGTTCTCGATGATCTGGGTCGGGTGCTGGATTGGGCGGCACCCGCTCGAGCTGCGATTCTGGGTGGGTTGTCTTTCGGTGGGCTCGCATCATTGCATTTCGCGTATCGCAACCCGGAGCGGGTTTGCGGGCTCCTGTTGATCGACAGCGGTCCGGGATTCAAGAACCCAGAGGCACAGTCGAAATGGGAGGCCAGCGTCGAAAAGACCGCCTCTTATCTGGACAACAAGGGAGCGGCCGCATTCGTCGAGAGCCGAGCGGCGGCCACGCTGATCGGGTCACGGCCCGAACTTCCCGCCGCGCAGGCCGCGGGCCGCGCAATCGCCGCGCAGGACCCGGTTGGGCTTGCACTCTTCGCCCGTCGTGTGGCGGCTCTTGCGCCTCCGATCATCGATGAGCTGCCCGAGATCGAAGTTCCGGCGCTGGTGGTGATTGGGGAGATGGACGCGCCTTATCGGCGCGCGGCTGACGTCATGACCGCGCGCTTGCCGCGCGCGAAGCGCCACACGATTCCCGGAGCGGGCCACATCGTGAATATCGAGGCCAGTGACGACTTCAATACAGCCGCAGCCGGCTTTATCAGAGAGTTTGCGACCCGCTAGCCAGGCGTGCCGGATCCGACCGGATCCCAATCCCGGGATGCATCCCCGGGATGAAGAGAAAAAAACCGCAACTTTTGGGCTCTCTGCGGGTTTGAATGCAGAATATGGAGGCCTGTCCCCGCGTAATCGACGTCGACGAAGACGTCCGATTGATGCTGGCGTTTCGCGACGGCGATGGGGCCGCCTTCGACGAGCTGTTCCGCCGTTGGGCCGCACCGCTGCTGGGCTACCTGCAACGAATGGTGCGCGACGTGGCGTCGGCCGAAGAGCTGGTCCAGGAGGTATTTCTACGTGTCCACAGCAGCCGGGAACGCTATTCGCCCGACGCCCGGTTCTCGACCTGGCTCTACCGTATAGCGACCAACCTGGCGCTCAACGAGCTGCGACGGCCGCGAAGTCGCGCCATTCACCTATCGACCGAGGACGAAGGGGCAACGCCGCTACGCGACGCCGGCGCTCGACCGGATGAACAGGCGCACCTGCGCAAGCTCACGGAAAGCGTGGAGCAGGGGCTTTGCCAGCTCCCGGACAAACAGCGTGCAGCAATCTGCCTGGCGGTCGTCGACGGACATTCGTATGCCGATGTCGCCGCGGCTATGGATATTTCGGTGCAAGCTGTGAAGGCTCTGGTACATCGCGCGCGAACTGCGCTTGCCGCGAAATTGCCAAGTCGCGAGTACTAGCGCCGAGGGTGTGTGAAAGCGCGTACGAAGAAATGTGCTGAACGGAATGAGTCGAAGGAATGAGTCGAAGGAATGTGTCGAAGGAATGTGTCGAAGGAATGAGTCGAAGAAATGAGTTGAAAGGAATGAGTTGAAAGGACTGAGTTGAAAGAAATGAGTTGAAAGGAATGAGTTGAACGGAATGAGTTGAAAGGAATGTGTTGAAAGGGAGTACTGAGATGTCGATCCCCAAGAGCTGCGTGTCCGATGACCCGTCCTTCGAACAGGATCTGTCGATGCTGCTTGACGGCGAGCTCGACGCCTTGCGCGCCCATGACGTCCGTCGCCACCTAGACGTGTGCGCGCGCTGCAGTGAATTGTCGGGCGCCTTCGAAGGAGTGGATCGATCGCTGCGCGGTGCGGCGCTACCCGAGGTGTCACAGGCCCTCCGAAGGAACATCTGGAACGCGATCGAACGCGAGCGTGCGATGCGAGATTCGCAGTCAACCGGTCGCCCAGAACCCGAATTACCACAACTTCACGCGCACTCAAATGCCGGTTCTCGAACACACACTCGTTCACCACACCGAATCGAGTCCCAGCAGCTACGTATTTCGCGTGCCGGCTCGTGGCGATGGGCTGGGCCCGTGCTCGCTTTGGCTGCGTCACTGGCGATCTATTTTTCGGCTGACGATCTGATCCCCTCCGGACTGGGCTTCGAACGGATTTCTGAAGAAGAGATTGCGGTCGCACGCGAAATTGACACGATTATCGATCTCGACGTGATCGCAAATCTCGAGTTGGTCGAGCGACTGGCTTCGATCGGCGCGGGTGCCGGCTGATGCGTTTCGGCTGGATCGTTGCGATCGCATGCTACGTGCTCGGGGTCGCCAGTTCGGCGTTGGCTCAGCATCCGAGTTTGGAAGAGGAACGTCCGACAGACGTGCCCACTTCCCGCCGGACGCACGAGGCGGACGAGGCGGGCGAGATGGACGAGGCACAGCATCGAGTTTCGCCGCGCCGGGCTCGCATGAACGAAATGCGCGAGCGCTTCCGAGATGCCACACCCGAGCAGCGCAGCGAGATGCGCGCGGAGCGGCTCAGGCGCATGGAATCGTTCGAGCTTCGCGGGCGCGGTAACAATGCGCTGACGGAGATGAGTCGCGAAGAGCGTGAGGCCCTGCGGGCAGAGGTCAGGGCGTTGCCGGACGAAGAACGCCACGAACTGCGTCGCAAGCTCCGGCATTTTCACTCGCTGCCGGAAAGCGAACAAGCCGAACTCGAGCAGCGATTCGGCGCGTTGCGCTCTCTGGATGCTTCGGAAAAAGAGCAGATCGAGCGGAACACCAGACGCTGGAACCAGATGCCCCTCCAGCGGCGAGAGGAGCTTCGCAACACTTGGGAGCGCTTCCGGGCTCTTCCACCCGATCTCCAGCAGGAAGCCCTCGAAAAGGCTCTGGCGGACGCCTCAGCGAACCCGAACGAGCCCTGAACAGCAAACGAAGACCAAGCCAACGCGGCCAGGCGACAACGCGAAGGCCCTCGCCTGGCGGCGCACCGGCAACCAGTGGCGTCACACCTCACTCACTCCTAGGCTGTCTTCCTTCCAGAGTTCGAACAGCCGGGAGGGGGAATGGGCAAGGTTTTCGCGGAAATCGACGAGCGCAACGCGGCATTCATCCGAAACCAGCGAATGTTCTTCGTTGCATCGGCCCCGCTTTCGGCCGACGCGATGGTGAACCTGTCACCCAAGGGTCTCGACAGCTTTTCGATTCTCGATCCGACCACAGTTGCGTACCTCGACTTGACCGGAAGTGGGATCGAGACCCTCGCCCACTTGCGCGAGAACGGGCGCATTACCTTCCTTTTCTGTGCGTTCGACGGCCCGCCCAGGCTGCTCCGGTTGTACGGGCGCGGTGAGGCCATCGAACCCGGCGACCCCGAGTGGGACGCACTGGCACGTCACTTTCCCGAGTATCCAAGCGCGCGCTCGATCGTTCGCGCGCGCCTCGACCGGATCGCGGACTCCTGTGGTTATGGGGTCCCGCTGTACACGTTTGAAAGCGAGCGCACCCAGCTGCACGAATGGGCTGAGCGCAAGGGAGAAAGTGGGATTAGCGAGTACAAGGCGGTCAACAACGCCACGAGCCTCGACGGCCTGGCCGGGTTGCGTCGGCCCTGATCCCGGCAACCGAGATCAGAAGTGCTCAGAGAGGATCTGTGCGTCGAATTCTTGACATTGATACTGACGCGCCAACACAGAGCATCGACATCACCGCGAAGGTGACTGCAGCTGTTGTCGAATCGAAAATTGAAAGCGGATTTTGTCATGTTATGGTGTTACACTCCACCGCATCGATCATCATCAACGAAACGGCAGACCCCAATATCGGTCTCGATCTGATTGCTGCGCTCGGTCGAGCGATACCCACACGATCGAACTGGCTGCACGACCAGATCGACGACAACGCACACGCGCACATCAAGGCCTCGATTCTCGGCCCGTCAGAGATGATCGCGATCGATCGCAGCGAACTCGTGCTCGGAAAGTGGCAAGAGATCATGCTCGTCGAGTTCGACGGGCCGCGGAAGCGTCGAGTTGCGCTCCAGTTTCTGTCGAGCTAGAGCGCGGGCGTTCCGATGGTCGATCCGACGGCGATCGCCCAACCGTGCGGCCTGTCCCGCGCTCAATCAGCAGCGATCTTCTTCAGGGTTTTCAACCCGCCCGCAACGTGGAAGGCACTGAAGCCCTGTTTGCGCATGAACTCCGCCAGGTGTGCGCTCTTGAGTCCGATTTCGCAGTACAAGACGTAGGTCAATTTCCGATCGAATTCGGGGTAGGCCTTGAGCGCCTGACCGAACTCGAGCCGCGCTGCGGTGGGCCAATGCCATCCGTCGAATTCGTCCTTGGTTCGAAGGTCGATCACGGTTGCACCCGCAGGGATGCGATGGACTTCCAGGTCTGGGATCGAAAGCGCGTCGAGGTCGAGACCGCGCAGTTTGAATACGGTGCGCCCGGCCATCGCCGCATCGATGAGCGACAGATCGAGTTTTGCCTCCTCGGCCTCGATTGCCACGAGCGTGGCGGCAGTGGCCGGCCGGGTTGGAACCATGTCGCAGTACTCGCCGACTACCTTCGAGAGTTCGAAGGTCCCGATTCTTTGTGCGGTGTCGATGATGGCGTCCTTGTTGGTGCCGATCAACGGACGCAGAATCGTCTCGGTCGTCGCGCGTGAGATCACAGCGAGGTTGGGAAGCGTCTGCGAGGAGACTTGACCAACCGCCTCGCCGGTCACGATTGCCGATGCATTCCGTTCGACAACGAGCTGTTCGGCGGCGCGCAACATCAGCCGCTTGAGCAACACCTGCCAATAACGGGGTCGCGTGCGGTTTCTGAGCTGTTCGACGATCGGATCGAAATCGAAGGAATGCAAGCGCGGTTGGTCGCCGTACGACCACCGGTCCGCGAGTACCTGCGCAACTCGCAACGTGCCCTGTAGGTGTGTCTGGCCCCCCAGGTTGCAGAACGCATAGTCGCAACAGACACCGCGCCGTAGCAGCTGCCAGGCGGCAACCGCCGAATCGAAACCGCCACTGATCAGGGCGATCGCGCGTCCGCCGACCCCCACAGGAAGTCCGCCTTGTCCTGGGATGCGTTCCGAAAAGAAATAGGCCTCGCGCCCGATCAATTCGATGTGGACGGTTTGCTCGGGGTTGCTCAGGTCGACCCCGGCCGAAATCCCGAGAAGCCGGGTTCCGAGTTCGCGCTCGATGTCAGTTGGAGCGAGCGGAATTTCCGTGCGGTCGCCCACCCGCCTGGCACGCACAGCGAAGCGCCGGCCCGAGACGCGCTCGGCAAATAGCTGTGCGCCGATGTCGGCCACCTGTTCGATGCTGGTCGCGGGGTGCGGTTCGACGATCGAGATCGACTGAATGCCGAACACCCGGGAGATGGCTTCCAACCCGCTCAGTACCGCTGCTTGCAAGCCGTCGAGTTCGACGAAGATGCGGTTGTGGGATTGCCGGACGTGCGGCGTGAGGCCCTCGGCCTTCAGCGCGTCGCTCAAGTTCGCCACCAACCGACCCACGAACTGGCCGCGGGTCGCCCGCGCCTTGGTGCCGATCTCACCGGAAAACCGCACCAACGCGAGCTGATGTGCCGCAATCCCACTCATGGGATCAGGCGCAGAGTCGGTATAGAGTGCCGGCCAGGAACAGCAAGATCCACACAGCCGTCATCGGCGACGCCGATCCCAAGCGTCGAGGCGCGTCGCGTTCACCCTCCTCGAGCGCCTGACCTGAGAACAGCAGCGGCGTGATGGGGGCCGCAGAATCGCGCTGCTTGGACATGCGCCCGCCACAATGCAGGCAAGATCGGGCATCGACTGGGGCGGTGACGTTGCAGGCGTAGCAAAACGATTCGTAGGGATTCTGGGGTCCGGTATGTCTCACACGGGCCATGGTAGCGAGTTCTCTCGCCTGTGATTTCCGCCCCTATTGCCGCCCGATTTTCGCCTCGATTTACACCCAGATCGCCCGGTCCGATTTCTCTATCAAGCGGGGCACGCAACTGTCCGATCCAGGCTCCCGATGCATGACATGTCGCTTCTTCAGCTCGCGACCAGCGGGCACGCGCAGTGCTATCGCGTCTCAGTGCTGTGCGACGCCAGCCTGAGCGAACAGGGCATCTGCCACCGCGAGCCTGGCGGAGACCGTCTGCTTGCGTGGGAAACGATACAGACCGCGCTGGCCGGTGAGGTTGGAGAACCGGAGGGCGTGCGGACAATCGTATTCGATCTGGTGGTCGATCGCGTCGTCACACCCCAAGGTGTGAGTCTCTCGGTCTTTCGACTCGCCGCCGAGCCCGGTGAAGACGCCATGAATCTCGCCAAGGCGATCAGCAGAGCAATCGGCGACAGCGCGAGTGCATCGATCAAGAGTCTCGCCGCCGATGGATTCCCGAGCCTCTGGTACCCAGATCTCGAGGAGTTCGAAGTGGCCGCCGCTCAGTCGCTGACCCGCTAGCCCAACGGCGAGGCTGCGCTTGCATCGTCGACTGACCCTTCTTGCAGCCTTCTGGTCGCGCCTGCGCCGCCTTGCACCGGAACCTTCCACGTCTCAGTACCCGGGCTAGTCTCCGATTCATGGGCGGAGAACAACGAAAACTTCGAGAAGGAGTGCGAGGAGACGTTCGAATCGAGCGGGTGGCTGATCTTCGATCACCTCTAAACGTCGCAACGCCATCACGGTGGCCATGTGGGAGGCGATTCCCGGTGCGATCGCAGAGCTCGACCGGGACCCGCAGATCCGGGTCATCGTTCTGCGTGGCGCGGGGGACCTGGCGCTCGTTTCTGGGGCTGACATTTCGGAATTTGAAACAACTCGGACCGGGGAAACCGCCGAGAAATACGCGCCACGATTTCGCGGAACCTGATTCAGCCTCATCGCCACAAACGAATCCGTAGGATTCGCCACCCATTTCATCCCAATTGCCTCGCATTGGCCGGAGGGTGCGGATCGGTGAGATGTGTCACGCGTTCACAAGTGCGGTTCGGGACTTGCGGCGCCCGAGTTTCCTGTCCACACTGTGTACGGGGGAGTTTACCGAGGGCGGGTGATCGCGACCTTGGGAACCGTCGAAACGGTTCCGCATCGCGACCGCGCGTCGAGACGAACGCTCGTCTGAAGTGCATTTCCACCGATTCCGTCACTGAGGCAACCAATTGAGTGACTCAGGTCGGAACGTGGCGATGCCGATATGCCGTTAGATCTGGATTTTCTAGATTGAAGATTAAAGAGGAAAGCTCAGTGAGTCGCCGCTCTCAGGCCGTACGCTGAGCCAAACAAGCGCTTACTGCTTACAATAGTACTACCAATAGGACTACCAATAGGACTACCAATAGGACTACCAATAGGACTACCAATAGGACTACCAATAGGAC
>JAQBGU010000031.1:0-11101 GCA_032128375.1 Deltaproteobacteria bacterium
ACATTCTCCTAAACGGGATCACGCAATGCGTGTCACCAATGAGGTTCTCGTCACATCCCCGGGCCAAGCTCCTGATCGGGGACGAGCCACCAATGGCTGCGTCGGCCTCGGCCCTCGGGTGCCACCCCACTCTAAGACCGACGTCACCGCCTGCGCGTTTTCTTCCTCAGGTTTCGCGGCATCCGGCGCGTGGGAAGCTCCTGAGGAATCGCGCCCCGGCGCGGTTCCTCAGGAGCCATGTCTCCGCCCGAAGGGCGGTGCAACGCTTAACAACGATACCCTTTGGCCACAGAACAAGTACACGAAAATCGAAGCGCAGCGGTTCGAAACGCCAAGCATTGGAGCGGCAAAAAGCGGCAAAGCTTCGACTACGCGCCGACCTCTTCAAGTCGCAGCTGCGCGGCGCCACGGACGAGTTCGATGGCTTCCAGGGTAAGGCCCGGACCGAACCCCAGCAGGATACCGCGAGCACCCGGTTCGATCGCAGCCAGCTGGCGCCCCAACACGAAGAGAATCGCTGGACTGGCTACGTTCCCAAACTCCCGAAGGACGGCCCGACTTGGCTCGAGGGCTTCGTCAGAAATTTGCAGCGCGCATTGCACACGATCGAGAAGGTTGGAACCTCCGGGATGAACGCCCCAAAAGTCGATCTTGGACGGATCGGATTCAGCTGACTGCAAGAGAGGTTGCGCGAACTTTTCGACCCGAGCCCCCAACCAATCCGGGAGCTTTCTCGACAGGTGAATCTCGAATCCCCGATCTCCAATCTCCCACCGAATTTCATCTTTCGAGTCCGCAACGATCTCGTGCAGTACTCGCTGCATTGTGACAAGCACCCGTTCCGGCGTTCGAACCGACTCAACCACGGCTGCAGCCGCACCGTCTCCGAACAACGCCTGACCGATGATGTTCTCGGGGTCGGGATCGAGTCTCAGGTGGAGGGAGCTGAGTTCGACGCATACCAGTAGGGTGCATCCGCGAGGGTTCGCGGTCGTAGCGAGTCGCGCTAGTCGAAGGCCGTTGAAGGCCGCGCTACATCCCATGAATTGGATCAGCGTTCGCTCGACACCAGGCGAAAGGCCCAAGAGACCGATGAGATCGACATCCGGCCCCGGCAGATACGCCCCTGTGCTGGTGACAACGATGAGGTGAGTCACCTCTTCAGCCGAGCGTCCGGCCTCTCGAAGCGCCGACCTCGCAGCTTGGGCTGCCAAGGGAGGCGCAAGCTCCCGAAACAGGCGCATCCGTTCGGCGGTCGGCACGTCCCATAGCCGCCGCACGTCACTTTCGAGCTGATCTGATCTCAGAGGAGAAGCGAGGGACCTCCTGGCGACTCGCGACTTGCTGAAGATCTTGTGAACCCACCTGGACTTGTTCCCGCTACCAGCGAATGCGTTGGCGAACGCATCTGCGGCCAATTCTTGGCTGACAACATTCGAAGGTGTGGCATACCCCAGTCCTGTGATCGCAGCATCGTCCACTAGAGATCAGCCTAGCATGGGTCCCGAACTCGTTCGACCGTGCTCGAAACGCCGCTGCACCGCCAAATCTGCGCCTTCCGGCCTCGTGCTGGTGTTGCCGCCCTTTGCCGCATTGTGCCGCCTTTGCCGTGAACTGCCGCTCTTTCCCTGTTTCTGCCGCTCTTTTCCGTTGCTACTCAATGTAGTGTGCAGATAGCGTAACGGCATGCGAGCGACACTCTATCGGTTCAAAGGGAATGTTGTTGCGCGCTCCGCCCCGCATCGGCTCCTGGCGTGCCTTGCAATCACCCCGATGTTGCTGGTCTCGGCGACTACCCACGCCAGGCTCCTCGAATTCGAGGGAACCCTCTCCTTCGTGACGATTGCGCCGGGCATCCAGCCTACGACAATCACAAGAACCGGCGTTGCCATCGTCAATGAAGGCGGTGTCGATCTCGCGCTCAACACACTGAGACTCGCTCCAGGCGCCATCGCCGGCACAGCAACCGTCCCCGTCACCGACCCCGAAGTAACCGCCACGATCGCATCCCTCCAACTGCAGGCGACCATGGGCGCAGGCGTATTCCATCCATTTTCTGCTGCGGTGCCATCACAGCCCCTCCTCACGCAAAACATCCTGCCGCTCATCGGCAGCGTGCGTGTCTGTCAAGTCCTTGCTGGATGCGGCTCGGCTCAGCAGCTCTTTCCGCTCCAACAAGGTGCTGCCGGAGTAGGCGTCGGTGGAGTGTGGAGCGGAGGGCCCCAATCAAACAGGGTCTCCGTCCAGGGCGCACCTTGGACGGTGGGTACCGCACTTCTTTCGGTTCGGACTGAGGGCGGTGGCGCAACGTCGATCTCGAAACCTGGATTCGTGCACGGAGCACACTCTTTTTCGGGGTCAACCGCGCTACCCGGTGGGGCAGTCCAGTTCGTCACACCCGTCCTCGTCCACTCGGGTGCCGATCTTCACCCAATGACGATGTTCGCTTCTGCCACGCTCCGATTCGTCCCGGAGCCGAGTGCGTTGCTTCTGCTCAGCGCCGGTGCCATCGGTCTCGTGTCGCTTGGCCATCGTCGAGTCAAAAAATAGATGCCGAGGAGAATCAGTATGGGCTCATTCACTCATTCCATTGCAGGGCGTAGCCTTGCGGTGCTTTGTGCCTGTCTCATGTTCACGTTCGGGTGCCGTCCTAGCGGATTGCTCGAACCGACGAGCGGTGTGCCCGAGTTCGAGCGGATCAACCTTGTCGAAGTGCCGGGCGGCCACGTAAACGTGGCCGGTGGAAATCTGCTGATCGAGCGGGTTGATATGACAATCGACACGATTCTCGGCATTCAGCGACTTGCCGCGAGCTACAACAGCGATTCAGGCGACTGGTTGTGGAATTTCGATATCCAGTACGACGGAACACAGTTCACGGATTCGTCGGGTGCCGTGTATGCGACTGATGGAATCCCAGACGGAGCAGCGATCCCCGGTTCTAGCTGGGTGAGGGTCGATGCGGACACGATCGCCACCAAAGGCGGACTCGCGTATCACTTTGACGCCAGCGGTCAGCTTGATCACGTTCGCTGGTCCGGGTTCGACTTCCCACGGATCCAATATGTGCGCGCCGGCGAAACTTTGTCCATCGAACAATGTCCGGCGATTGGAGTCTGCTCTGCGATCTTCGAGGTAGCGCTGGACGCCAACTCCAACCCGACCTCGGCCGAAGACATGCTGAGCGGTCGGCGAAGCGAGTATCTGTATGATGGCGATCAACTCGTCGAGGTCCGTGACCCCCTCGCGATCGATCAGGGGTCGCCGGGCACGCGCTATGAGTACAGCAGCTTGTTTCCCACTCTGATTTCGGCCGTCGTGAATTCCGAAGAGGAACGGATCGAGTACGCCTACCAAGCCGGCCGACGCATCGTTGATGTAATCCAGGTGGGCGAGGGCAACCCGACTCATCACTTCGAGTTCAATTCGCCAAAGAGCTACACCGACGACCTGTACGCGGCGATCCACACCAATCCATTGGGCGGAAAGACGCGCTATCACGTGGATGGATCTCGACGGCTTCACGCTCGCCTGCGCGGCAACGATGAACGAGTCTCGACTCAATGGGTTGGCTTGCGACCGGTCGCGATTGTCGCGGCCAATGGAGCAACGACCCAGTATGCGTATATTGGAGACGATGTGTCGGTCCGCACCGATCCATCAGGAAATCGGGTCTCGTACTCCTATCAGCCCGATGCCATCAATCTAGAAGATCCTCATCAGCGCCCGATCGCACGGATCGAGGACAGCCTGGGGCTCGTGGAAGAGCGCACGTACGACTCTGAAGGTCGCGTGATCTTGGCGGCGAACGGCGAACTCGAAGCCGCCGGCTTCTCGTACAACGTTGTCAGCGTCGCAACGGCCACGCCTCCCAATGGCGTCACCCGCAGCTTCCCGATCTACGGATCGCACGGACACTGGCTGGACATGGACGGTGGCGCCACGCCCGAGAGGCGTTTTTTCGATGCAATCGGCAACGGGCTCGTTCCTCGTTCGTATGCCCAGGGGCCCGGCGTTCTGTCGCGCGGATACGACTCCAACAGAAATCTCAATTCGCTGAAGGTCGCCGCCACCGCCGGAAACCAGGTGATCTCGGACGACTACATCACCATCGAGAGTCGTAGTGACGGCCGGCAATCGCACTTGGCTCGCCCTGGCGGCGGAGACTATGAGCTCGCCTACGACACGATCGGTCGACCTTTCGAGGCGCGAGAGCGTGTGGATGGCGGGTGGCAAGTGACGAGTTTCGAATATGACCTCGCTGGGAACGTCACGGCGCGAGAGCGTCCGAACGGGATGCGCGAGGAGTTCGAATACGACCTCTACAGTCGGCGCACGCTCCGACGTACTCTGCTGGATGGCGTGGTCGAGGGCGAGGCGCAGTTCACCTACGCGGCCGGCGATCTGTTCACCGTGTACGACTCGATTCGCGGCGGGACCGAAGTTCGCACATACGACGCGGCAGGCCGAATCGCGACCTATCAGCTCGCCAACGGAGAGTCGATCTCATTCCAGCACGACGTTCGCTCGAGGGTCACACAAGAGACGTATGCATTGGCGGGACAGGGCGTGATCAAGACGCTGTCCTATGGCTACGATCTCGCGAATCGTCGTGTCTCGGAGAACGCGGACGGAGTGCCACTCATCACGCGCACCATCACCGATGGCCAGTTGACATCGATCGCGTATGGAAACGGGCTGATACGAGATTTCAGCTACGACCCGACCACCGGTCTACTCTCGGGTACAACCACGCGAAACGCTTCGGCTGAAGTCGTCGAGTCCACTGTCATCGATCGAACCGTCGAAGTGAATCCTGTTCGCGACCAGACGCGGACCACGACGACCACCGGACTCGGAACAACCGAAGAAAGCTACTGGTTGGCGGTCGGCGGAGCGATCTCGAACCCCAACAAGGTCGTCGGCAAGAGGGTGTTCGGTTGGGAGAAACCGGGCAGCACACCGACTCTGTACGACTACGACGAATTGAGCAATCTGGTTGCGACGTCGGACGGAGACGTGTTCACCTACAATGCCGAGGGCAACCGACTAACATCAGCGTCGCTCGCCGGCAGCACCGCGATCGGCTACGAGTACGACGAAGCTGGGTTCGTCATCGAGCGAGCAGGCATTCCCATGGAGTGGACGGCGTCCGGTCGAATGGCCGCCCATGGCGATTTCACGATCGAGTGGGACATGCTGGACCGTCTCGTCTCATTCACTGTCGGCGGCGTGACGCGAGACTTCAGCTACTTCGCGGGATTGCTCGAGTTCGACGCGGCTAGCGGGCAGTTCGGCGCGCTGGACATCGGGGAGGTATCAGTTGCAATGGACAGCGCGGACCACCGGTATCGGCACCGTGACTTTCGGCGCAATGTGAGTTTTGTATCCGATGCAGCTGGCAACGTCGTCGACCACTACCAGTATGGCCCCTATGGGGTCGACATCTCGCTGGGTACCGGCAGAAATTCGATGACGTTCGCGGGACGGACCCAAGTCGCCGGTTTGATGATCCTGGGCGCCCGCATGTACGACCCCGCCATCGGCCGCTTTCTGTCGCCCGATCCGATATCGAGCCTCGTCAACCAATACGCGTACACGATGGGGAATCCGATCTGGTATTGGGATCCGAACGGGACAGAGATGGAAGGGATGTCGCCGGGTCAAGGGGCAGCCGCGGCGACGGTCAGTATGGGATTGGCTACGGCTGGAATGGTCATGGCTGGTTCCGCCGCGGCCTCCGCTGGGGGGGCTGGCGCGGCCGCGGTCGTGGTCGCGACGGTTAGTTTCGCTTTCGGGGGGATCTTTTTCGCATTTGCGATCGCACTTTGGTTGAGTTCGCTGCGATTCTAGGATCAGCCAGCGTTCAGGAATCGTCACGGCCGTTCAGTGTTCTCCTCAGGGAAAGCGCTAAAGTGGTGGCGAACCGATCAGTGCGAGGAAGGGAGGATGAAATGACGAAACAGGTGTTTCTCGCAGACAACTCCCGCACGAAGGTGGCTGTCGTCCTTGGCATCGGGATGCCGATCTGTGCGGTCTTCAACTGGTTGATGTATAAGCAACACGATGGGTTGTTCTCTATCCTCGCGCTCATCGTCGCGGCGTTCATGCTCGTCTCCGGAATCTACTGGATCGCCGTATTTCTTCGTCGCGGCGTTCCAGTCATCGAAGTTTCCAATGAACGGATCGAGTGCGGTTCGATTTATCCATTCACCAAACGACAGTTCGTTGAAACCAGCGATGTGGTGGCCGTTCACGAGACCAAACCGTGGATCATCTTGACCACACGATCGGGTGGGCTCACCAAGATCAGCACGTATCTGCTGTCGCCCGCGCGCGCACTCGAGGTGCAAGACGCCATCAAACAGCGGATCGGCACGACTGACGCCGTCGACTAGCGAACCAGTACCAACCTCCGAGTGGGTGGCCTGGGAATATCGGTCTCCCTGAGCTCGGGGTTGAGCTGCGGAAACGTGCGCTCGGTGCAGCGATTCATGGACGGAGGAGACGGAATGAGGGGCCAGGTCTTTATTGCGGATGGCTGGCGTGTGAAAGCGGCTGCAATACTCGGCTTCGGGCTCCCGTTGGCTGCGGGCTTGAGCTGCTTCCTGTACGAATCGAGCGAGGGGCTGTATTCCGCGTTCTGGCTCATCGCTGCGGCATTCATGTTGGCTGGCGGTGTCTACTGGAGCAGTTCGTTTGTCCGCCGGAGCATTCCGGTCGTAGAGATTTCCGATTCGAAGATCGACCATCGCTCGATCTCCCTATTCTCGAAACAACGAAGTGTCCCGACCCGTGACGTAACCGGAATTCTAAAGATGCGATCGTGTCTCGTTCTGTCCACACGATCTGGAGAAACCAAGATCGACACGAGCCAGCTTTCCCCGGCTCGTATCGTTGAGGTTCAATCTGCGATTGAACAACGGATCGGCCGCTAGTGATGTGATTCACGCTGTTGGGGCATTATCCAGCGCCCGCCTGGCTCGCCCCACCTTTTCGATGATCTCTTCGGCAGTGTTGGACCAGACGAATGGACTCGGATCATCGTTGTGGCCGTCGACGTCATTCATTACGGCGTCAATGAGTTGGGGAACACTCTGAAACACGCCACGACGCAGCCGCTTCGCGTCCAGGTCGCGAAAGAAGCGCTCGATGACGTTGAGCCACGAACTGCTGGTCGGAATGAAGTGAACATGAAAGCGTCGGTTCCGCTTCAGCCATGCCTTCACCTTCGGGTGCTTGTGCGTTGCGTAGTTGTCGACGATCAAGTGGATATCCAAATCTGACGGAGTCTCCCGGTCGATCTGTTTCAGAAACTTGATCCACTCTTGATGCGTGTGGCGAGGCATGCACGACGCGATGACTGGGAATTCACGTCGTGCCTGCACGTCCACCGTCGACAGACCCGATTCGGGTGGCCCGGAGTTCCCAGCGGCGCAGCTTCCCCGCGTCGTCGCGCAGTGGCTCATCGACACGCTCGAAGCTGCGAGGCATTGCGTAGTGAACGATGCGTTCTCGCAAGTGATCGCGCAGCTCATCGTCGGCCACCGGCTGAGTCGCTTGCACGATCGCGTGTACGACCTGGCCCATCTCCTCATCGGGCAAGCCGATCACCGCACTCGAAGCGACGGCCGGATGCTCGTCGAGAGCCGCCTCGATGTGTGCGGGATAGACGTTGCGTCCACCCGACAGAATCATGTCGCTGCGGCGGTCCGCAAGGTAGAGGTAGCCATCCTCGTCGAGGTGGCCCATATCACCCACAGACTCCCAACCATCCTCGGTCGCGCGGGCGTCAGCGCCGACATAGCGGTACGTCGAACCCTGTCCGCCGATCGGCATCATGTAGACCTCCCCGATTTCGCCGTTTGGGAGTTCGTTGCCGGTCTCCGGGTGGAGGATACGAATCTGTGTGGCGCGTGTGGGACGGCCGACCGAGCCGGGGTGTTCGAGCCACTCGCGCCCCGCAATCACAGTTCCACCGATGCGTTCGGTGCCACCATAGACCTCGTGCATCACGTTCGGGCCGAGCCATTCGATGAAGTTCCGCATCAGCCACGGTGGGCACGGCGCGCCTCCGGTAAACACGATCCGCAGCGACGAGACGTCGCGACTGTTGCGCTCGGATTCGGGCAGACGCCAGATGCGGTGCATCATGGTCGGGACGAACAGAATTTGATCGACGCGATGATGGTCGACGAGTTCCAGACACTGGCTCGCGTCGAAGCGGCACATCATCACGACCTTTTGTCCCGAGAGCAGACCCTGCGTGAGTGCGCCGAACGAGGCAGCGTGATATAACGGGCCGGGAACCAGTACACAGCCCTTGGGCGTCAGCACAGTAGCGGGACTGTCGGGGTCGAACAGCGCGGGCACCCGCAGCATGATGAGCTTGGGCCGGCCCGTGCTTCCGCCCGACGCGATGGCACGCTCGTGCGGCGAAACGAGATCCGGAAGCGGCGAGTCGTCGAGCGCGGATGGCGGCTCGAAGCCGCTCGGCAGCGACGGATACGCGTACTCGAGATCGTCGAATCCGATGACGAGCGCTGGGTCGGCAAGCGCCAGGATGCTGTTGCGTTCTACTGCGGGCAGCCGAGGTGATATCGGGTTCGGGATCGCGCCGCATTTCCAGATCGCCACGCTGGCGATTGCGAACTCGAGGCTATTGCCCAGGCCGACAGTCACCAACCGCCCGGGCGCGACACCGCGCTCGATCATCGCGCGCGCCATCCGGTTCGCGCGTCGTTCGAGTTGGCCGCGGGTCAGCGTCTCCTGTGCGCAGACGACCGCGATGCGATCGGCGTCCCGTTCGGCAAGCCGTGTAATCGCGAGCCCGTACGAGAGCTTCGCCAAATTTCGCCTCCGCAGGAATGCATGCGCGTCGTTGCGCCCTACTGGCCCTCAGCCAAGCTCGATGGCCATCTCCATGAGTCTGCGGACAGTCCGCCAGTTTCGCGCAGTCGCCGGGACGCCGAGCAGCTTCTCTGCTTTCGCGGCGAGCCTGGATCGGCCAATGCCCTCTGGCGCATGTAGATAGAAGACGCTGTCGATCAACGCGAACCGCTCGCGTGTGCCCTTGATGCGTTCGATCGCTTCGAGATCGGGACGCTCGGGAACACCCGCCAGGAAGAACAACAGCAGCTTGCTCGGATCGCTCTCGGCGTCGGTCATTGGATTCGATGCAAGGGCTTGCTGCAGCTCTTGTGTGTCGAGCACCAGCACCTCCGGTTCGAATCCATGTGCGCGGTTGACTGCGTTGCGAATTTTCGATGCGAGCCGCTCGGATTCGCGCGCCTTGCTCCTGAACACCACGTTGCCGCTCTGAATGTAGGTGCGGGGACGCTCCAAGTGGAGGTCTTCGAGAAGCGACACGAGGTCCGCCATCGCCAGCACATGACTGCCCCCGACGTTGAGCCCTCGAAAAAGTGCGATGAAGGTCTTCATCCCGATTCGCGTTCCGTGTGGATTCTGACATCGTCCGGTGCCCCTTGGAGCCAATTGCGAAGCTCCGACGGCGAGGAGAATCGATAGAACCTCAGGTGCTGGTTGGCGGGGTTGCGCTCGGCCTGCTCGTAGCGTCGGCGCAGTGGCGCTCTGTGGTGGAGGTTCCAGGCCAGCAGTGACTTCGATTTGTCCCAGAGCATGAACTGGCTGAAAAGGCGCTCGCGATTGGTACCCCACAGAAGCTCGCCGTCATGCCAGCGCCGGTAGGAGCGCGCGACGATGCGCGGCAGCGTGACGCGCAGCGGAAAATCGAGCCAGATGATGCGGGGCCAGGTGATGTCACGCACCGAGTCGTAATTTCCGGCAAGCACCCAGCTGTGCGCCTGGGTCGCCTCGCCGACCCGCATGCGAAACGGCGGAATCTCTGACGGCCTCCAACCCGGCTTCCAATACAGCGCGTCGAGTTCGATGAACGGGCAAGTCATGCGTTCGGCAAGGGTCTCTCCCAGAGTGCTCTTGCCCGAACACGAATCACCGACGATGACCACGCGTCGACCGATCGGAAGCAGGGGTCTCACGGCGCCACCCGCTCCCTAGCCAAGATGTTTCGCGAATCCGACCCGCAAACCGAGCACGGCGGGCGCGATCAACCAGGGCAGATTGAACGCCATGTAGTAGGCCATGTTAGGCGGCGGGTGCGGTCCGAGGAGAGTCTGCGCAAAGTAGTAGAGCATGTTGGTAACCGCCGCTCCCGCGTACACGAGCCCGAGCGTTCGTAGCCACCACCGCTGCCGGACCAGCCCGAACACCACGAAAATCAACACGGGCGCCTGGAAGAACCCATCGAACAGGCAGCTCGCGATCAGGCTCGGGGGTGGATCGAGATGGGCTGGCTCCTGTGCGACTGCCCAACCGTGAAGCGCCCGCAGTGGAGGCCAGGGACTGTCTGCCGAGACCGGAACTCCGAGTCCTTCGGGTAGGCTGAATAGCAGTCCGTAGAGAATCGATGTTGTGAAGAAGACCGCAAGGATCAGGTCCAATGGCCGGCGAATAATCGACGTCATCCGGCCGCCTGCCTGCGAGATGCCTCGTGGCCAGCTTTTTCGGACAAGCTGGGCGACGCGTTCGGTGAAATCACGTTGGCGAGTGTTCCGCGGATCTGGCTAGCCAGGTACAGCAGGGAAATCACGACTGCCGAGCCGCTGATGAACTCACCCAGGTTGCCGAGACCTTGCAGGCTCACGGCCACAGCATGCCGAAAGGGCCAGCTTCGTGCTATCCGCTGCGTAGTTGACGCGGAGGGCGGCTTCCACTGTAACTCGGTCGTGTTCGGCTCCGACTACCCCATCCTGAAGGCACTTCGGACCCGATCGAGCTGGTTCGAGGCGACCCTGACAGGTTGCGACCCGGCGGCTACCCGATGTCGTACACGGCGGCGGCGGTCTCGCAGACCACCTTCCGGAGTACATCGTCGCCCAATGAGGCCAACGGTGACTCTGCGATCGCCTTGCGTGAATTCGGCCAGGTGCTGTCACCGTGTGGGTAGTCCGACGCCCACATCACGTTGTCGACACCGATCTCGGGAATCAGCTTGACGCCGATGGTTTCTTCTTCGTACGTGACGTAGATCTGCCGGCGGAAGATCTCGCTGGGCAACATG
>JAQBGU010000032.1:0-13777 GCA_032128375.1 Deltaproteobacteria bacterium
GAGTCCCCGCCCTCTGGCCCGGTTGCTCTTCTGGGTAACGACGCGATGCAGCATGGCCGTCGTTCTGCTCAGTGGACCGGCTGCACATTCCGCAGTTCATCTCGGCGACCTCGATGGGGATGGTGCCGTCGCCGCAAGTGACGAGGCGCTGTTCGTATCGTTCTACGGCGGGAGTGCGGGCGAGGCCAACTACGATCCGGTCGCGGATCTCGATAGCGACGGCGTGATCGGGTTGCGGGACTTGGCGCTGTTTTCCGCGGCATTCGGCGCGCATGGCGATGTCGACACCTTTCCGCCGCGCGTCCTCGTCACACTCAACGACATTCCTGACGACATGAACGATATCCTGGTGGTCCCGCCAGGGGGCTTTCAGATCACGATCCTGTTCGACAACGACGGCAGCGTACTTGCCCCGGAAACCCTGGAGGTGTATTCGATTTTCGACCTCGGGCAGATCGCAGCATTCACCAACCTCGCGCCGATGTTCGAGGTCACGCCAACGCGGGCGATGTTGGAAATCGCCCCGGACCCGAGTATCACGAGAACCACCCACGCCCTGGCCGCCAGGGTCTTGGACAAAAAAGGGAACTCATCCGGCCCCAGCTTCTTCGTCTTCGCGATTCGCGACTTCGCAATAGGCGCCCCCATGGGGAGCCTACAGACTGTTTTCTTGGACTTCGATCAAGACCGCAACCTTGGGCCCGATATCGACTTCATCGAGAGTCTGCGCGAATTCGGGTTGAGTTCCGCCTCCGCACCGGAAGTGGAGGTGAAGGTGCGCGACATGCTCGTCTCGGAAATCGTCTCTCGCACGCAGGCCTACTACGGCTACAAAGCGAACGGGGACCCGGGCGACGACCCAGTCAATATCCGGTTCACACCCGAACTGCCCGCGGTTGGATATTCCCGCTTGTGTGTTGGTGGTCAGTCTCCCGCGGGTTCGCTCTTTCTTGGAGCCGCACCACTCGACCTTCACAATGCAGCGAAGACCACCGACGATTGCGGGCTCAGCCCGCAATTTGGTGTCTTTCCGCACGCGATCGACAACCTGTGGCAGAACGCATCGGAGTACCAGGCGGCATTCGGCCCAGTCGACCCGAGTCTCGGCGGAATCGCGGTCGGCGAAGATCCGTTCGATTCGACGATATTCGACGGCTCGTTCAAATTGGGGTCGGCGACGGGTGAGGAAATCTCGCGACTGTGGGAAGTCGCCAATGCGTTCGATGCGTTCGCACAGACAATCGCAACAGCGATCGCTCACGAAACCGGGCACATGTTGGGCTTGTCGGCACCAGGGGCCACTCCAGCGGGGTTGTACGGCGGTTCCTCGGGCGCGACAAAGGACCACAATGTCAGCGTGACCGGGGCTACGCCGTCCGAGAACTATCTGATGAATGCGGGAGGTAGCTTTACGTTTGCGGAGATTTCGGGCCGGGGCGGCCCGTTGCCGAAGTTTCGACCGTTGTCTTGGGCTTACCTTCGCGACCGGGTCGCATTGAACAGCATTGTGAAGGGGCTGTACCTCGCGCCTGAGCTCGACGCGGTGTCGCCGAGCCCGCTCTCGTTCGGCGGCCAGACCCAAGCCAACTTCAATCTCTCGGGTTCGAGCTTCACCGAGACCATCACCGTGAAGTTGTTCAATGGGGGGCCGATCCCGTTTCAGATCTCGAGCACAAGCGTCCTGCCAGGTGGTTCGGAAGCGACCGCGACAATCAACAGCTTTCTGGTTCCCCCGGGCGTATATGATGTTCAACTCACCAATGTTGACGGGCAGCAGACGACGATGGTCGGAGCCCTCCAGGTGGTCCCGTGAGCTTGATGATCACGCGCAATCGAAAACTGCTCGGGTTGCTACTCACGTTGGCGGTGACTCAGTTGGCCGTCATGTGCGAGGAGGATTCTGCCGGTGATCCAGGAGCTGCGCCGGCGAGTTTTCTGTGCACACCCACCAATGTCTACAAGCGGCCCGGCGAGGTCTTCAATATCACCATGCAGTTCAAGACGACTGGCGAAGTTCAAGCTGTAGAACTCGATGTGAAATGGGACCCGGTCCATATCAAGTACCTGTCGAGCGCCCCGCATGCTGATTTCGACGATGACGGTCAGTTTTTTGCCCCGGTGATTGTTGACGAATTGGATGGCAGCCTCCGGGGCATCCGCGATTCCCGTCATGGCGTAAGTTCGGTAACCGGTAAGAAAGGAGTCATTGCGCTCCAGTTCCGCGTCGAATCGTCGACACCCTCAAGGATCGTCGCGACGGGTCGAGTCGCGAACCAGCAAGGCGTCCAGTCCGCCGAACTGACCGCAACCTGTTATGTGAGCGCCGGTCAGATCTAGCCCGCGCAGCGCTGATCTACCATTACAACCGGGCCGCTTCCAATACCGCAATGCGCCCGCGCGCGGCGAGGGCGAGCGGGTGATTCGGCGGCGAGGCACGGAGCACGCGGACGTAGAATCGCATTGCTGCCATCGGATCGCTGTTTGCTTCTGCGATCGCCGCCAGGTGATACAGCGCGTATGCGAGCCCGGGATCGAGTTCGACCGCTCGCAGATACAACGCCTCGGCGGCTGCCGCGTCACCCGATTCCCGTCGCAGATCGGCGATCTGCGCATGTACGGCGGCCTCATTCGGTCGCTCTGCCAGCAACCGCCGAAGGATCGTCTCCGCGGCTGCATCGAAACCGTTTCTCCGAAGCAGCGCGGCATGAATCACCGGCCCCTGCGGCAGATCGGGGTAGAGTCCGACCGTTTCCTGCCAGATTTCGAGCGCGAGGTCGTAGCGGCGCAGCGCATTGTAGAAGTTGGTGCGCGCCGACCTCTGGATCACATCAGCAGGACCCTGCTTCGAAAACGGCTCGAACAGGTCGTCCGAATTGATGTCCAGATCGACCAGCCCCGCGGGTTCACCCTCTCGTACCCGCACGAATACCGCCGCCGAATCGTCGACAAAAGCCATCCGCCAGTTCGAGTTCAGATACAGCCAGCGAAGCAGCTGTTCCGAGTCGAGGATGCTGAATTGGACGACCACCACACCGAACTCGTACGCGAGATCCAATCGTCGAAACGCGTCCGATCCCGTCACCTGTAGCGCGCGGAACTTCTCCTCGCCGAAGACCTCTAGCCGCCCGTCAGCCATGACCGGATAGTCCGGAAATAACCGCCAAATCAAGTAGCCGCCCATCGCCATGTGGTGGCAAATCGGACCGGGCGGACGGTGTTTTTCGATCCAATCGACAGCACGGATCGGGTAGATCGGCTCGAACAGGCCGAACCCGCGTTCGCGTGTCCCGCCGCCCAGCCGACTGTGGAGCCCTCCACTCGAGACATCGATTGCGAACCAGCCCGTTACCAAGGCAAGCGCCGCGGTGCTCCACAACGCGAGTCTCGGACGCAATTCGCGACCATCGAGGACTGCGTTCGCGTTTCGAACCCAGATCGGCGTCGCCACGATCGCAAACAGCGCCAGGTTGCGTCGCGCACTCAGCGCGAGATACGCGAATGCCACCCACGTCAACAAGTCGGGTACCGCAAGCTTTCGCCAGTTGAGCGACATCGCTCCGGCGCTGAGCAGCGCAAGCAGCAGCGCCAGACCCATGACCAACGGTTGTAGCGACTTGTCCCCTGCAATCGGCGGAATCAGTTCGGCAACCAGCGATCCAAAGAACCCGCGTTCCTCCGGCGTACCAATCATGCCGAGCTGTTGGATCGGGTAGAGCACGCCGTCGAGCAGGTTCGGATTCAGCAGCGACCCGGCCAGCGCCAACGCAGTGACGCTGGCCAGGCGGCGCAGCCGCGCCGTGTCGATGCGCTCGCCCGAGTTGAGTAGCGGTCTCAGGATCTGCCCCGCCAGATAGATCGCACAAAGCGCAATTCCGAGCGCAAACAGCCCATGAACGTTCACCCAGATGATCTGGACCATGATGATCCAGTACACGTGACGATCACCTGTGCGCTCGAAGCGGTCGAGCAATGCGAGCACACTGGCGAGCAACACGAAGCTCGGCAGCTCGGGACGCGGCATGAAGCGATCCGACGCGATCAACAACATCAGAGCCAGCGCGGCGGCCGAAACGACGGGTCGCTCGCGCCGGTACCCGATCGGAAGAAGTACCGCGCAAAGCAGCAACACGATGGCGAACTTGGCCGTGACCACCGCCGCGTGACCGCCGAGGCTGTAGACGCCGTACACCCCGAGTTGAAACAGCCAGTGAATGTCGACCCATCGGACGCCTGGGACCGTGAAGGTATATGGGTCAACCTTTGGGACGGCGCCCTGATCGGCGATGAGCTCGCCCGTTCGCAGGTGCCAGAAGTAGTCGAAGGTCCGGATTTGCTGAAACGTCAGCGATGCGACCAGGCCTAACAGAGCCAGCCAGATTGCGGCGCGAGCGATGCGGCTGGCGGCGGGCGCTGCGGCTAGAGGTCCCAGAAGAAATCCTTGTTGGTGAGCTCGCCCTCCTCCGCGGCTTCGATGCGGCGTATGCCCCCCGGCTCGACGGGTTCATTGCGATCCAGTCTACCGGTGAGTTCTTCGAGGTCGCGAGTTTCCTTCTCCCAATACTCGGCCGTACCAAAGTGCGGGAAAGCCGACGGAAACGCCGGGTCTCCCCAGCGTTTCGCGATCCATGCCGCGTAAAAGACGAACCGGAATGCGCGCAGCGGCTCGACGAGACGCAGCCAGGAAAGCTCGAAATCGCGAAATTCCCGATACGCATCGATCAGCAACATCCGTTGGCGAACGCCCTCCGAATCGCGACCGGGCAGCATCATCCAGATATCGTGCACCGCGGGACCGACGGCAAAGTCGTCGAAGTCGAGGAAGAACCAGCCGCTTGTTCCATTCAGGATGTTGCCCAGATGGCAATCGCCGTGGATCCGGTGGGTCGGCACAGCCGCGCTCCAATTCGTGTAGAGCTCCGCGACCTGCTCGACGCAGTCGCGAAAGCGACTCGCAACTGTCGAGGGAAGGAAGCCACCCTGTTCGAGAAATACCAGCGGCGCGTGGGCGGCGGTCGCGGCGTCGAGAGTGGGCCGGTGAGGCGCCGCACCGGCCGCACCGACGTTGTGAATCCGCGCGAGCATGCGACCCAGGATCGCGATCTGTGAATCGGCGAGTTCGTCGGGCGATCGTCCACCCGTCCGCGACCAAACCGCAAACTGGATCCCCTCCACCTCGCGAAGGGTTTCGCCGCCGGGGAACGCGAGCGGAGTGCAGACGGGGATCTCTGCTTCGCGAAGCTCAGCGAGGTAGCGATGCTCGTCGAGGATCGCGTCGCGCGTCCATCGCTCAGGTCGATAGAACTTCGCGACGACGTGACTTCCGTCTTCGAGGCGCAGATCGTAGACGCGGTTCTCCAAGCAGGTGAGCGGGGTGCAGTGTCCCGTCGGCAGGTATCCACCCGACTCGATCGCAGCCAGTACCCGATCAGGCGTCAATTCGAAAAAGAACTCTGACACGATTCCTGATTCTACACCCGAAGCGCCCCGCTGGTTCGGCCGCGTTCGATCTTCGCGATCAGGGCGCGGTCGTGATTAGCGGGGCCCACTCAAACGGGGGGCCGGGGGAACCCTCGCCCACATAGTTCGACGTGCCGGGTCCACCGTCGTTGCGTTTGTAGGTCCAACCGGGAAATGTGGGCATCGTCGGTTCGCCGTTTCCGGTGATCGTCATCGTTCCGTTCGGGCGCACGTCGCCCCATATGCTCTGGAGCGTGCCTGCCTGGCGTGTCACGCCGTGAATGAACACCTTGGACTGCGATCCGCTACCGATCACATGCATGAATCGCGCACTCGGACTGCGTCGAAAGACCAGTGGCCCGATCTCGAGCCTCACGCGGTTGCTGGCGATGCGGAAACACGTTGCATTGCCCTCGCACTGCAGGTGGACAAACTCGACAGCCATGCCGTGGCCGTCGTCGCCGAACGGTGAGGCGACGATGTCGAACGTCGCACAGCTCGAGGAGGCCCCGATACCAGCGACCTGGTAGTGCCCCTCGTGGATCGTGATCTCGGTGAACGCAAGCTGTGAACGATTCACATAGATTCCCGCTCGATCGCCGGGCTGATCGTCGCAGGTCAGGATCACACTCGAATTGTGGAACGTCAGAAATCCGAAAATGTCGGCGATTTCGATCCCTCGTGATCCCAGCGGCAGACCGCCCGTCAGCGAGATATTCTCGAAATACAGTTCGAGCAACAGGATACCCGTGATGCGGATACCGACGTCTTCGGGGTCGGCATCGAAGAAAAACGAAACGTTCGCCACGCTGCCTCGCCCCGCGAATGTCCACTGCGCGTTCGAGATGCCGTCGCGATGGCTCTCGATTCGAACGGGACCGGTCGACAGCAAGCGACTCGGCCCGACCCCAACGATGTGGGTTTCGCCGTTCCAGCCGTGCGAGGTGGAAAAACGCTGGCGATATGTGCCCGGCGAAATCAATACGGTCCGCGTCTCGTTCGGATGAGCGGCGACCAATGAGTCGATGGCATCTTGAATCGAGGTTTCTCCGTCGAAGCACGGCTTGCCGAAATCGTTGGGACATTCGATCGCCACCACTGCGGTTGCGAAGCCTGCGGATGCGCGCGTGAAAGGTCGACTGCCACTGCGCATCGGAGGCTGCGCGCTGGGCGTTTTGGCGGATCGCTGGCGCATGGTCGGTTCGACCGCGCGCCCGCGGCCGATCGGCGTCCCGTAGTCGAGGCACTGCTCAACGAGCGCAGCGGCTTGCGCCGCGCTCAAGCCAGACGAGCTGCCGAGCGCGCAGCCTTCGAGTTCGAGCCCCGCTGGCGGCCCCGCATTGGCGATGGCCGTACAACTGACGCTGCCGAACAACAACGCCACTAGCACCCTTCGGTGTCTCATCGATCTCCCGCGATTCGCTCGAGAATAGGGAACGTAGCAAAATCACTACATCGATACAGGGCTCTATTGTTCCCGATTGGAACAATGTGGATCGACATCCCGCGACAGAATTTCCAGTGCAGTTCCGGACCGGGTGGCTCGCGACCTGATTGGCAGCCATCATGGGCCCGAGCCAACGCACAGATCGAACTTCGAATTTCGGCCACTAGCCCTCGTCACTGAATTTCGTTAGCTTGATCGGTCACTTCCGAGCCAGGAGAAGCCGAATGTCTGCTTCGCAGGCGGCCGTGCGAGACCGTCCGTGGGTATTCCGCACCTATTCCGGACATTCGTCCGCCCGTGCCAGCAACGAGCTGTACCGGACGAATCTCGAGAAGGGGCAAACCGGGCTCTCGGTCGCGTTCGATCTACCGACGCAGACCGGCTACGACTCGGACCATCCGTTGGCTCACGGTGAAGTGGGCAAGGTCGGCGTCCCGATCTGCCACATCGACGACATGAGCGCGCTGTTCCACGAGCTGCCGCTCGACAAGATGAACACGTCGATGACAATCAACGCGAACGCGGCGTGGCTGCTCTCACTGTATGTAGCGGCCGGAGAGCGCCAGGGCGTCGACCCGAGGCTGCTGCAGGGGACGACGCAAAACGACATCGTCAAGGAATACCTGTCTCGCGGCACCTACATCTTCCCGCCGGAAGCCTCGATGCGCCTCGTCAGCGACATCGTCTCGTACACAGTCGTTGCGATCCCGAAGTGGAATCCGACGAACATCTGCTCGTATCACCTGCAGGAGGCCGGCGCGACCCCGGTTCAGGAGATCGCCTACGCGATGGCGACTGCGATCGCCGTACTCGACACCGTTCGGGAGCGCGGCGAGATACCCGAGGAGGTGTTCTGCGATGTCGTCGGGCGGATTTCCTTCTTTTTGAACTCCGGGATCCGCTTCGTCGAAGAAATCTGCAAGGGTCGAGCCATGGCGGAGATCTGGTACGACTTGACCGGCGATCGTTACGGCGTGACCGATCCCAAATTGCGCCGGTTTCGGTACGGGGTGCAGGTGAACAGCTTGGGCCTGACCGAAGCGCAGCCGGAAAACAATGTGATCCGCATCGTGCTAGAGACGCTGGGTGTGACGTTCTCGAAGAAAGCGCGCTGCCGAGCGCTGCAGCTGCCGGCGTGGAACGAAGCTCTCGGCTTGCCGCGACCGTGGGACCAACAGTGGTCGCTGCGGATTCAACAGATCTTGGCATTCGAAACCGATCTTCTCGAGTTCGAGGATCTCTTCGACGGGTCTCATGTGATCGAAGCCAAAGTCGAAGAGCTCAAGAAGGCGGCGCTCGACGAACTCAATGTGGTCCTCGACATGGGCGGCGCGATCGCTGCGGTCGAAAGCGCGTACATGAAGCAACGCCTGGTCGAATCGCAGACGCATCGCTCTCGATCGATCGAAAACGGTGACATCACGGTCGTGGGCGTCAACGAGTACACGTCATCGGAACCGTCGCCACTGACCGAAGGCGAACAGTCCATTCTAAAAATCGATGTGTCCGCAGAGCGGGAACAGATCGAACGGCTCCGCGCCTTCCGCAGCGCCCGCAACGACGCAGACGTGACATCGGCGCTGCGCGGTCTGGAAGACGCGCTGAAAAATGGGGACAACGTGATGCCCTCGTCGATCCGCGCTGCGCACGCGGGCGTCACGACCGGAGAATGGTCCGACGCGTTGCGCCAAATTTTCGGCGAATACCGCGCGCCCACCGGAGTCGTCGGCATCGCAGGCGCTCACGGCACCCAAGAGACCGCTGCCGTGCGCGAGCGAGTCCACCAGCTTGCGGCCAAATTGGGTCGCCGGCCGAAGATCCTGGTCGGCAAACCGGGGCTCGACGGACACAGCAACGGCGCCGAGCAAATCGCAGTCAGAGCGCGAGATGTCGGCATGGAAGTCGTGTACGACGGCATCCGCTTGTCACCTGCGGCGATCGCGCAGTCCGCGCAGGATGAAGGTGTACACGTCGTCGGGCTCTCGATCCTCTCGGGGTCGCACAGCGTGCTGGTGCTCGATGTGCTCAAGGAACTTCGCAGCAGAGGGCTCGAGGACATTCCGGTTGTCATCGGCGGCATCATCCCGGATGATGACGCCGCTTCACTCCGCGAAGCTGGTGTGAGAGCTGTCTACACTCCGAAGGACTTCGACCTCACGCGAATCATGGCAGACATTGTCGAACTGCTCACGGTCAATTGGCTCGCGGAGCTCACCCCTGAGCATTGAGCTCGCCCGCAGGCTTCTGGCCCGCGATCGCGCCGCAGTTCCCGAGGCACTCAACCTCGCGGACGACAACCGGCCCGAACGGCGCCAGTTGGCGCTCGAAATGCTCGATGCGCTCGAGAAGCAGACGCCCTTCCCGGGGGCCCCCCGGATCGGATTGACTGGGGCGCCCGGCTCGGGGAAGTCGACGTTGCTCGACGCATTCGTCCGCGAGCTCCGTCCTCGCGGCGAAACGGTGGCGATCGTGGCGATCGACCCATCGAGTCGCAGTAGCGGTGGCGCCCTGCTGGGTGACCGGGTCCGGGTCCGCTCAGCTGCCACGGATCCGGGCGTGTTCATTCGGTCGATGGCGGCACGCGACCAGCTCGGTGGGCTTTCGGAAAGCACCTGGGCGGCGGTCTCGATACTCTCCGCCAGTTTCGACCGGGTTTTTGTCGAAACGGTAGGCGTGGGACAATCTGAAAGCGAAGTCTCGTCGTTGGTCGATGTATTGGTCTATGTTGCCACGCCAGGCGCCGGCGACTCGCTTCAGTTCATGAAGGCCGGGATTCTGGAATATCCGGACATTTTCATCGTCAATAAAGCCGATCTCGGCGCAGCAGCATCGCGGACTGCGGCTGAACTTCAAAGCGGAGTCTCACTCGGGGAACGGGGTGCGTCTGCCGAAAAGCCCACGGTGGTTCTGATTTCTGCACGAGACGGTACTGGCATCGATGAACTCATCGAGTGCATCGATGCCCACATCGAACGACAATTGAAACACGACGGATTGCGCGCCCGTCGGAAAATCGGGCGCGAGAACCAAGTACTACGGGTTCTCGAGCGGCGCTACGGAACCTTCGGCGTTGAAAGGCTCGGCGGACGAAGAGTCCTGCTGGATCGGATCGGCGAGACCGACGAGAGGTCCGCGTTCCTCTTGCTCTCACAGCTCAGCCAGCAGATCGAATCTGCTCTCGGAAGAACTGACTGAATGTCTGAATCCATCGAAGGGCTGTTCAAAGCGGTGCGCTCAGCGTGCACGGCGACAGCATGGTCACGCGGGGTCGAACTTTCGCGCGCGAACGCGGTCAACGGTGAGTGCTCGGACGAAGACGAGATCCAGATCCGCATTTCCACGCGCGGCGGCCTGATTTGCCCGCTCGTCAGGCTTTTTCCCGACGACGAGGATTGGGACTGTGATTGCGCGAGCCGAGAAGACGCGTGTGAACACGCCGCGGCGGCCATCATCTCATTGAAGCAAGCTCGCAAAGATGGGCGGGATCTTCCCGGCAAAGGCGGGGCCGCCCCCGGACGAATCGGTTACCGCTTCACCCGCCACAACGGCGGACTCTCATTGGACCGCGTGGTCGTGACCGGAAAGGACTCGCCTCCGCTGCGCGTCGCGCTGGCTTCTGTGGCGTCTGGGCGCGCCGACGGCCCGGAGTTTCTCGCCACACAATCGGACCTGAAGGTCGACCAGTTGCTTGGGGCCCGGCTCTACGGCGTGATCCCTCGGGGCCTCGTGACGAAGCTGGTCGAAGCGCTGGAAGGCGCCGAAAACCTCCAGCTCGATGGCCAGCCCGTCAAGACTTCGTCGAAGCCCGTGGTACCGCACGGCCGGCTGGTCGACGACGAGAAGGGCTTTCGGCTGTACATCGAGCGAGATCCCAGCATCACCGAGGTGTTTCACAACGGCGTGGTGCTGTGTGGAGACGTGTTGCGAACCGTCGGCGATTCAAACCTGACAGGGCGCGAGTTGGAACAACTGACGCGCGGCCGGATTTTCACTGCCGATGCCGTCGCAGAGCTGGTAACCGAGATCCTGCCGTCGCTCGAAGAGCGGATTCCGGTCAAGGTGGAAACCAAGGGACTCCCCCGCACGGTCCGGGAGGTCCCGCGGCTCGTGATCGACGTCAAGCGTGAGGCCGACGCGCTTTCTGTTCTACCGACATTGGTGTACGGGGATCCGATCATCGCGCGCGTGGATGCCGGACATCTGACCGTGCTCGGTACCAAGGTGCCGCTGCGCGACGAGGTCGCCGAACGCAACCTGATCCGGCACTTGCAAAACGATCTCGAACTCATCCCAGGTCGGAAGCTGCGACTGAAGGGCGCCGATGCGGTGGATTTCGCCGCCCGACTCCATGAATGGGGTGGTGAAGTTCGTGGCGACGGTCACGAGGATTTCTACCTGGCCGAAGCGGTCGAACCGCGCTTCTCGGTCGGCGAAACCAGTTTCACTCTCGATTTCGAGTCGATACAGGCTGTAAATGGTGTGGGGAGTAGTGCGCCCCCGACTCGATCGGCCGACCCGAATCGGGTGCTGGCGGCCTGGCAAGAGGGGCTCACGCTGGTACCGCTGATCGGCGGTGGAATGGCGCCGCTGCCCGCGGACTGGCTGACGCGCTTTGGAGACCGGGTTGCAGACCTGCTGGCCGCGCGCGACGCGGCGGGCGATCTGCCGCGCTGCGCATTACCGGACCTGGCGCGATTGTGCGAAGACCTCGAACTGCCGCCGCCGACCGCATACCAAGAGCTGCACGACATGCTGATGCGGCCCGGCGGGATCCCGGTCGCGGACCTGCCCGAAGACCTCACAGCGACATTGCGCACCTACCAGCGGGCCGGTGTCGATTGGCTGTGCGCGCTGCGCGAGGCCGGCCTCGGCGCGCTGTTGGCCGACGATATGGGTCTGGGCAAGACCGTTCAGGCGCTGTGTGCGGTTACGGGTCGAACCCTCGTGGTGGCGCCCACCAGCGTGCTGCAGAACTGGGCCAATGAAATCAGCCGATTCCGCCCCGGGCTTTCCTACATGCTGTATCACGGTGCGAATCGACAACTCGACCCCGACTGCGCGGTGACACTGACGACATACGCAATTTTGCGAATGGATGCCGATACGCTCAGCGCGGAGCCGTGGGACACGGTAGTCCTCGACGAAGCGCAGGCCATCAAGAATCCCTCGAGCAAAGTCGCCCAAGCCGCCTACCGGTTGCGCGCCGACTTCAGGGTCACACTCAGTGGTACGCCGGTCGAGAACCGACTCGATGAGCTCTGGAGCCAGTTCCATTTCCTGAACCGCGGACTGCTCGGCAGCCGCAAGAATTTCGACGATCGCTACGCGAAGCCGATCGGCGCTGGAGACGTGGAACTCACCGGGAAGCTGAGGGACCGGATTCGACCTTTTGTGATGCGGCGCCTGAAGCGCGAAGTCGCACCCGAATTGCCGCCGCGCACCGACGTGGTCATCCACGCGACGCTCAGCAAGAGCGAAAAAGACGTCTACGACGCGATTCGCGCCGCCGCACTGACCGACGTCGTTTCGCAACTGTCGGCCGGGTCGAACGTGCTGCAAGCCCTCGAGGTTCTGCTGCGCTTGCGGCAGGCTTGCTGTCACCCTTCGCTGGTACCCGGCCAGCACGCGGAATCGTCGTCGAAAATCGACCTGTTGCTCGAATATCTCGACGAGGCGCTCGCCGAGGGACACAAGGCGCTGGTCTTCTCGCAATGGACTTCACTACTGGATCTGGTCGAGCCACATCTGAAGGCTGCCGACATCGCGTTCACTCGTCTGGATGGATCGACCCGCAACCGTGGGGAGGTGGTCGAGGAGTTCCAGGACGAGAACGGTCCGCCGGTGCTACTGGCATCGCTCAAGGCCGGTGGGCTGGGATTGAACCTGACGGCTGCGGACTGCGTGTTCATCTTGGATCCGTGGTGGAACCCCGCGGCCGAAGACCAGGCCGCCGACCGCGCGCATCGCATCGGTCAGAATCGCCCCGTCATGGTGTATCGATTGGTCGCAGAACACACCGTGGAAGAGCGCATTCTCGCCCTCCAGGAGCGCAAACGCGCACTCAGCGAAGCGGCACTAGGCGGTGCCGGAGCTGCGCTGAAGCGCGACGAGCTGTTGGCACTGCTGGCCTGACAGGCACGGTACTTTTTTCGTTGGTTCGATCGACCGGTACACTGCATCGAATCAGCGATTGCGACCGACCCACTCGACATCGGGAAGCTCGGCTCGCTTGTTCTCGACGCGGGCCATCACGAACAATAAGTCTGATAGCCGGTTCAGGTAGCCGAGCACTTCAGCGCTGAGCGGCTCGCTGCGATGCAGTGAAATGGTGCGTCGCTCGGCACGGCGGCACACCGTGCGCGCCAAATGGAACGCCGCGGCAGCGGTCGTACCGCCGGGCAGAATGAAGCGTTGCAGGGGCTGGAGCTCTGTCTCCAGTGAATCGATGTGCGCCTCGACCCGCTCGATGTCGGCTGCTGAGGGTTGCGGGATGCCGCCCTTCTCTCGTCGCCGTTCATCCGGCGTTGCGAGGTAGCCTCCCAGGTCGAACAGCAGTCCCTGGACGGTCTGCGAAATCACGCGCATGTCGTCGTGCGACGTCGACGCGGCCGCCTGGCCCAAGCACGCATTGAGCTCGTCGACGGCACCGTAGGCGTCGACACGCGCGTGGTCCTTGCCGACCCGCTCGCCACCGAACAGATCGGTCTCACCGCCATCTCCCCGCTTGGTATAGATTTTCACCATTGATCACCGATCAACTCGCCAGCTCCTCATCGATAATCCGCTCGAGTTCAGGTTCGAGCGGCACCTGCGCAGACGGCGCTGCATTCGTCGAACCCACCTCGGCGCGACGCGCTTGGGTCTGCCGCTGCA
>JAQBGU010000033.1:0-6843 GCA_032128375.1 Deltaproteobacteria bacterium
GGTCGCGACGCTTGGCTGCCGCCTCTTGATCTTTGGGCAAGCAGCAGCGCTTGTACTTCTTGCCGCTGCCGCAGGGGCAGACGGCATTGCGATTGAGCTTCGCCATCATCGTCTTTCTCGGCAGAGAATAGCGCATTTGCCGAGAGGGAGGAAGGTGCGATGTCAAGTGATCCGTTGTGCGATGCGCGAGTGTGGGAGCATCTGCTCAGAATCGACCAGGACCTGGCCGCCGCCGCGCGCCGGGAGGGCTGTTTCCGCTCCGGCTTCTGGACCAACAGCTCGGTCGAGGTCGACTGGACCGACGCCGAGCCCGTCGCGGAAGTCGTCAGCTACAACGTCTACCACGGCAAGGCCTCGGGCCAGTACGAGTTCGTCACCGACGTCGGTCTCGACACGACCTTTTCGCTCACCGGTGCGGAGCTGTTCGTCAACTGGTACATCGCCGTCACCGGTGTCGACGCCGACGGCAACGAGAGCGCCTTCTCCAACGAGCACATCGACCCCATCCGCGGCATCGTCAAGGTCCGCGCCCAGGACGGCGAGGAGCTGTGCTGGGGTGGCGACTGCGTGGCCAACCCGGGAAGCATCCACCGCGCCGGCGGCTTCGAGATCCTGACTCCCGTCTTCTTCCCCGAGGGCGACTGGACCAGCGTCAAGGTGACCTACACGATGGAATCGCGTCTGTGCATACCGCCCAACCAGGGTACGACCAGTCAGCGTGCTCACGAAATCTGAGGGGTTGAGGACCGTTCCCGATCAGGATTCTCAAGGGAAACTGAAGTTGCCCCCTCGGGGAACTTGACAAAAGCGCCCCGAGAGGGCGTTCTCCTTTGTCTACGACAACGAAGGAGATCTCAAGTGTGCCTCACGCTGCTTCAAGATTCCAGGCTGTACCGGTTTCTTCTGACGATCGACGAAAAGTCTGCGGAAAAGGCGCACGCTGACGGTTGTCACTGCAGCGGCCGGGTGCACCGTGCCAACTACGAGCGGAAGCCCCGGGGCGGGCCGTCGAATCTGGGTCCTGAGTACGCCAAGCGTTTCAGTTTTTGCTGCGCGTTGGAGGGTTGTCGCAGCCGGAAGACGCCACCCTCGGTACGTTTTCTGGGTCGACGTGTCTACCTGGGCACGGTGGTGCTGCTGGTATCAGCGATGCAGGGTGGGATCACCGACAAGCGTGCGGCCAAGTTGCGAGAATCGCTTGGGGTGAGTCGGCGGACACTGTGGCGCTGGCGCACATGGTGGCTCGAGAGTTTCCCCGAGAGCAGCTTCTGGAAGCGTGCGCGGGGCCGCTTCATGCCTCCACTAAACGGCGGCATCTTGCCAGCGTCGTTGCTCGAACGCTTTGAGGGCGAAGATGATCGATCAAGATTGATCCAGGCCCTGTCCTTCCTCGCTCCGTTGACCACACAAAGCTGCTGAAGCGATCCGGTTTTTCGATGGAGGATATCGACACGCAGAAGATGCGTCTGGAGACGATTCGGCTCGAGTCGTAGGCTCGGTCTCCCGAAAAGGAGACGAGCTTGAGCGATTCGAAACAAGAGCGCCGTCGGGGCGCCTGGGCCCGCTTTCGTTTCTCGGTGGTTGGTCGACTACTGGCCGCACCGCCGAAGCGTGGTGAACTGCGCAGAGATCTACTGCGTTTGTCGCAGAAGACCTGGCAGCATCCGCTGACCGGCGAACCGGTGCTCTTCAGTTTATCGACGATCGAACGCTGGTTTTACACCGCCCATCACGAGCAGCGCGACCCGGTCGGTGTGCTGGGGCAACGCATCCGCAAGGATGCCGGCCGCCAGCGCAGCCTGTCGGACCGGCTGCGCGTGGCATTACGCGGGCAATACAAGGCCCATCCGTCCTGGAGCTACCAGTTGCATGCCGACAACCTGAGAGTGCTCGTCGACAACGATGAGGCGCTCGGCCCGATGCCGTCCTATTCCACCGTGCGGCGCTACATGAAGGCGCAGGGCCTGACCAAGCGCCGGCGCAGACGCGGCCCCAACTCTCCGGGTGCCCAACGGGCGGCGCACCGTCTGGAGCATCTCGAGGTGCGCAGCTACGAGGCGGAGTATGTCTGCGGGCTCTGGCACCTGGACTATCACCATGGGTCGCGCAAGGTGCTGACTCGCACGGGCTGGCAAACACCGCTGCTGCTCGGGATGCTCGATGATCGATCTCGGCTGGCCTGCCACATGCAGTGGTATCTCGACGAGACGGCCGAGACCCTGGTCCATGGTTTGTCGCAAGCGATTCAGAAGCGCGGTCTGCCGCGTGCTCTGCTGACCGACAACGGCAGCCCGATGCTCGCGGCCGAGACTCGGCAGGGACTGCTCGATCTGGGGATCGTGCACGAGACCACGCTCCCTCATTCCCCCTATCAAAACGCCAAGCAGGAGGTGCTTTGGGCCGTCGTGGAAGGCCGACTGCTGGCGATGCTCGAGGGTGTGGACGAGCTGACGCTGGATCAACTCAACGAGGCGACCCAGGCCTGGGTCGAGCTGGAATACAACCGCAAGATCCACTCCGAGATCGGCTGCACACCGATCCAGCGCTGGGCCGAGGGACCGGACGTGAGTCGGCCCAGTCCGAACACCAACGAACTGCGGCGAGCCTTTCGCGCCGAGACCAGTCGGACCCAGCGTCGTAGCGACGGCACGATCAGTCTGGAAGGCCGGCGCTTCGAGGTCCCCTCGCGCTACCGCCATTTCGAGCGGCTGCGGTTGCGCTACGCGCGCTGGGATCTGCGCTCGGTCGATCTACTCGATCCGAACACCGACGCGATTCTCTCTCCGCTCTACCCGTTGGATAAGACGGCTAACGCCGACGGCCGGCGGCGCCCGGTCGAACCGCTTGCCGCTGAAGACACCGTAGATGAAACGGTCACGCCGCAGACGGGCATGGCCCCGCTGCTGCGCCAACTGCTCGAGGACTACGCCGCCACCGGTTTGCCGCCGGCCTACCTGCCGCAAGCCACCGATGACGATCAGAACCAGGAGGAAACCGAATCATGAACAAGAAACTGCTGTCGCTGTATGGCCTGAAGTGGAATCCGTTCTCGCCCGATCTGCCCACCGAAGCTCTGTACGTCAGCCCGCGGGTCGAGAGCTTCTGCTGGCGAGTCGAGCAGAGCCTGGTGCGCGAAGGAGGCTTCGCCCTGATCGGCGGCGATCCGGGCAGTGGCAAGAGCGTCGCGATGCGAATCCTCGCCGACCGCCTGGAGCAGGTGCGCGATGTGACGGTCGGGGTGCTGACGCACCCGCAGAGTAGCCTGGCCGACTTCTATCGTGAGATGGGTGAAGTCTTCGGGGTGGCCTTGAGACCCCACAATCGCTGGGGTGGTTTCAAGGCCTTGCGCGAGCGCTGGCAGGGGCATCTCGACAGCACGCTGCTGCGTCCGGTGCTGCTGATTGACGAGGTCCAGGAAATGAGTGCCACCGTGCTGAGCGAGCTGAGGCTTCTGGGTAGCACCCGTTTCGACTCGCACAACATCCTCAGCGTGGTGATTGCTGGTGACGGCCAGTTAACGCAGAAGCTACGGCGGCCGGATCTGCTGCCGCTCGGCAGCCGCATCCGGATGCGTCTGCTGATGGAATATGTCGGGCGCGATGAGCTGAGGCAATGCCTCGAGCATCTGCTGAAAACCGCGGGTAACCCCAAGCTGATGACTGCGGAACTGATGGGCACCCTGTGCGATCACGCCGCCGGCAATTACCGGGTGATGACCAACATGGCCGCCGAGCTGCTGGCTGCTGCCGTGCAGAGGGAATGCACCCAACTCGACGAGAAGCTGTACCTCGAGGTCTTTGCCGCACCGCGAACCGTGGCCAAGCCACGGCAGCGACCCAAAGCAGCGGCTCGTCGCTGATGCGGGCCGTTCCCCGGTTTCCTCTGCGCCGCGCCGCGGAGCTTGACACCGATCCGCAGCCCGAGCGCTGGCTGATCGAGTCGCTGTGGGCCGACGAGGCCGTCGGGATAGTCGGTGGAGAACCGAAGTGCTGCAAATCCTTCCTGGCTCTTGACCTGGCGGTCTCGGTCGCTTCCGGCACGCCTTGTCTCCGACACTTTCCGGCTCGGCAACGCGGTCCCGTGCTGCTGTTTGCTGCCGAGGATCCGTTGCACGTCGTGCGCCGGCGACTGGAAGCGATTGCCCTCGCCGCCAACGTCGACTTCGAGAAGCTCGACATCCACGTCATTACGGCACCCAGCCTCAGGCTCGACATCGAAGAGGACCGCAGACGGTTGCGGGCCACCGTCGAGGCCATGAATCCCAAGCTGCTGGTACTCGATCCGTTTGTCCGCCTGCATCGCGCCGACGAAAACGTGGTCGCCGATGTCGCTCCGCTGCTGGGCTATTTGCGCCAACTCCAGCGCAGCTTCCACACGGCCGTGCTGCTCGTACATCACGCACGCAAGGGCGCCGGCAGCACACGGGCCGGGCAGGCCCTCCGCGGCTCCTCGGAAATGCACGCCTGGGGCGACTCGCTGCTCTATCTGCGCCGGTGTCGGGGAGACCGGTTACGCCTCAGCGTCGAACACCGCGCTGCCGCTTCCATTGATGACCTCAGTGTGGAACTCAAGAGTCAGGGCGATGCTCTGGCCCTGCAGCGGGTCGAAGACGAATCGAGCCTTCAAGCCACAGACCCATACGCACCTTCTGCCATCGAACGGGTCGAGCAGGTCCTCGCGCAGGCATCCATACCCCTGTCCATCCGTCAGGTGCGCCAGGCCTGTCGCATGCGCATGAGCAACGTGGGCCAAGCCCTCGAGACTCTCACGGCGCAGGGCCGCGTGCTCAAGAGCGCGGATGGATACCGTCTGGCCGCCGCCGCATCAGCGTTTCCCGTTTCCCGACCCTCTATAGAGCCGCCGGGAAACGGAAACGGGAAACACCCGATCCCCGACACGCAATCCGAGCTTCAACTCTTGCCTGGTGAAACGGACGCCGGCTCTGCGGGGGCGCAACCGGAAGAGGGATAGCCAGGTCGACGGTGCGCCGATGGTGCACGCTGGGCCCCGGGGGCGAACCAACGTCTCCGGGGCCTTCCTTTCTCATCATCGGACACCGGAGACATGCCTCGGAAAACCCCGATAGGGGTAGGGATGACCGGTCACCCGGCCACCCCTCCCTCCGAACCGTACAGGCGGATTTCCCGCATACGGCTCTCCAGTCAGTGGGCCCGACGATGGGCCTGGACGTACCTACGGTGGGCGGCTTCCAGTGAGAAGAGCCCCTGTTCGGCGAAGAAGGATTTGGGCCAGCGCACATTCGCATTGCCCCGGCCCCAGATCATCGACTTTCCGTGCCCCTTGCACAGCGTGCTGCGCAGACGGCGACGGACGAGTTTGTCGAGAGCTGCGTGGGTTGGTTGGGTTACGCTGCGGAAGTAGTTGAACCAACCGTTCAGGATCCGGTTGAGCCCGGCGATCTGCACCGCCAAACTATGCCCGCTCTTCCGTGGCGTGTGGGCGCGGATTTTGTCCTTGATCTTGTCGAGACTCTTTGGCCTGACAAGGCGCAGGATGCGATCGTTGCCCTTGCGATCAGTGTGGCGTTGGAGCCGGTAGCCGAGGAAGTCGACGTAGTCACCTAGCTGGCCCAGGTCGACTATTCGCGTCTTGGTCGGGTGCAGCGTAAGACCGGCTTGCGCCGTCCAATCCTGCACCATAGCCAAAGAGCGCTTGGCTTCCTCCTGCGTCCGGCAGAGCAGCACAAGATCGTCCGCATAGCGTTCCATCACCACGCCAGACTGGGCCATCCTGTGGTCCAGATCGTTCAGGTAGATGTTTGCCAACAGCGGGCTGGCGACTCCCCCTTGCGGTGTTCCCGCATCGGGTTCCGTCACCTCCGTGCCCTCCAACACCCCGGCCTTCAGGAAGGCACCGATCAAATCGAGCACTCGTCGGTCCGTGATCCTTCGGCGCACCGCTGCCAGCAGCCGCTCATGCGAGATGCTGTCGTAGTACGCTTTCAGATCAGCATCCACCACCCAGACCCTGCCGGCCTTGAGGTGGTTGAGCACTGCCGATAGCGCGTCGTGGGCACTGCGCCCAGGACGGAAACCGTGGCTGTGCTCACTAAACGTGACTTCGAAGATCGGTTCCAGGACCAGCACCAACGCGGATTGCACCACGCGGTCGCGCACCGTCGGAATACCCAGCGGCCGCTGCTCATCCGTCCCTGCCTTGGGAATCCACGTCCGGCGGATGACTTGCGGCCGGTACGTCCCGGCCTGCCATGCTGTCCGCAGTCGTGCGATTTCCTCGTCAAGACGACTCCCGAATGCCTTCACCGTCATCCCATCCACCCCCGGGGCTCCGCCATTTCGCTTCACCCGGGAGTAGGCCGCCCGCAAGGTCCGCTCCGCGAATACCTTGTCGTGCAGCCAATACCACCGTCCTCCTTCTGGCCCTCCACGGCGGAGGGCGTCCAGCATGCGCTCCGTCCACACGGCACGTTCCACCCACCCGTAGGGGTCGGCTTCTCCCGACAGCACAGCCCTTGCGGGCACTTCGGTCGGGTCTTTCTTCGCGTCATGCGACATTGACGCATCCACCTTCCTGGCGCCCTTCGCTCCACCGGCTTTCACCGGTTTCATCACTACTACGACGCCTCTGCCACCTGCATGCCCGGCTTGCACCGGCACTGTTGCATGCAGGCTTCCCCAGTCCACGTACAGCACCTTCCAGACGTCCCGCCGTCAACCACCTCATGACCATCGCACACCCCTTCACCGGCTACCCATCGTGGTGCACGCTGCCGCCCCGAAGAGCGTTGGCTTCGCCTCTACCCGCTGGCTCACCTGGTCATACGGCCGAATCACGTTCGTCCTCCTGCGGGCCATCCGTTCT
>JAQBGU010000034.1:0-81854 GCA_032128375.1 Deltaproteobacteria bacterium
GGGCTGATCGCCGCAGAAGATCTGTGGGCTGATCGCCGCAGAAGATCTGTGGGCTGATCGCCGCAGAAGATCTGTGGGCTGATCGCCGCAGAAGATCTGTGGGCTGATCGCCGCAGAAGATCTGTGGGCTGATCGCCCACAGATCTGGAAGGTGGTCGGGGGGTGTGGTATCCATCCGCGCTCTGAAGGGTCGGCAATCGGCCTGCTATTTCCTCAGCTCTGCGACATCGGAAGTACCCAGACTTTCGATCAAATGATCGCGGAGCTCGTGGCTCGGTGAAGCCGGGCTCGTCCGCGAGGAGGATCCATGCGGGAATACGAAACAACACTCATCATCCAACCGGAGATCTCCGACGAAGGTGTCGTCGAGATCGAGGCGCGCTTGGACCGGTTCCTTGAGTCGTCCGGATCCATTCGGCTCACGTATGAGGATCTCGGCAAGCGCCGGATGGCGTACGAAATCCAGAACTTCCAGAAGGGCCGCTACGTGATGCTCCAGTTCCTGGATGGAGGCTCTGCGATCACCGGACTCGAGCGGACGATTCGCCTCGACGACTCGATCATCCGCTTCTTGACGGTCCAGGTCAGCGACGACGTCCCGGACGTTGCAGCGCGCGTAACATCGGCCGCAGAGGAAGAGCGAATTCGAGCTGAGAAGGCCGCGGCGCGCGCTGCACGCGAAGCCGAGGATGCGGTACGGCAAGAAGCCGAGGCAGCCGAGGCCGCTCGAGCGGCGGAGTTGCGGGCTGAAGCCGATGAATCCGCCGACTCTGCGGCGGGAGCCGAGCCCATTGCTGACGGCACTGATTTAGACGAGCCGGACGAAGCAATCGGAGAAGCAGATGAAAGCTGAATTCGCTGTGGACACCGAGCAGGCTGTAGAACATGAAGGCGACTTGAGCCGGGAGATTTCGCGATGAGTGCACCGTCAGGTCCGGGTGGAGGAGGGGGTTATCACAGGCGCGACCGCGACGACCGGGATCGTCCGGAGCCCACGGTCAAGAGTCGGCTGCGAGCACGCGCCCGCAAGAAGGCGCGAAAGCAGAAAAAGGACGGAGGTTTCCTTCGCCGCAAGGTCTGCCGGTTCTGCGCTGACCCCACGTTGGAACTCGACTACAAGGATGCGAAATTGCTTCGCCTATTCACAACCGAGGTCGGGAAGATGATTCCGCGGCGAATTTCGGGAAACTGCGCAAAGCATCAGCGACCGCTCGCGCTCGCAATCAAACGCGCCCGACATATCGCGATCCTGCCGTACACGGGTCAGGGTCTCTAACGGTACGAACGAGCGGTACTCAAACGTACTCAAACGCACTACAGGGCTACTACTGCGGTACTACTGCGGTACCGCGAGGAGAAACGGCCATGCGGCAGGTCAAACTGATTCTCACCGAGTCCGTGATCGGGCTCGGCGATGCGGGCGCGATGGTCGCCGTGAAGGTCGGCTATGCGCGCAACTACCTGCTACCGCAGGGCAAGGCCTTGCTGGCGACCGAGTCCAGGGTTCACGAGTTCGAACACAAGCGGCGGGTGATTGCCGACAAGGCCGCTCGCGAACTGAAGGACCTGCAGGCGCTACGAGATCGGCTGCAGGCGTTGAAGCTCCAGATTACGGCACGGGTCGGAGAGGAGGGCAAGCTCTTCGGTTCGGTGACTGCCGCGAACGTCGCAGAGCTCCTGGCCGAGAAGGGCTACAAAATCGATCGGCGCAAGATCCTGCTCGGGGAGTCGCTCAAGGAAGTCGGGCAACATCCAATCCAGATACGCCTGGGGCACGATCTGATTGCCGAAGTCCCGCTGTCGATCACTGCCGAAAAAGCCTGAACGACGCCCTTGGGAGCGCACTGTTCCACGCGCTCCGGCGTGTGAACTTTCCACCTGGCGCTGGTGTAGAATAAACGCCGGAGGGGGGCGCTGTGGCGGACGACGCCGATTTCGGGAGGAGCGGCCGCGCGCGTCGTGGCCAACGCGAAAAACCGGGGGCTGGCGGGACTGGCGCGGGGTACGGCGGTCGCTTGCCGCCCAACGATCTAGAGGCCGAAAAGGCGGTGTTGTCGGCGCTGATGATCGACAACAACGCGATCCACTCGGTCTACACCGAGGTGGTCCCGGACGACTTCTATCACCCGGCACATCGACAGATCTACCAGTCGATGATTCTGCTTCAAGATTCCAACCAGCCCGTTGATCTGCACACCCTTGCCGACTTCCTGAACTCCCAAAAGACCCTCGACGCCATTGGTGGCCCGATCTTTCTCGCGGAGATCGCCGATTACGAAGCCACCTCGGCCAACGTCGTCCACCACGCTCGGATCGTTCGCGACAAGGCCGTCAAACGAAGCCTGATCTCGGTAGCGACCGAGATCGTCGAGGCGAGCTACGAGCAGGTGGAATCCGCCGAACATCTGCTCGATTTCGCGGAATCGAAGGTGTTCGACATTGCGCAACAGAAGGCGCGGACGACCTTCCGAAGCCTGCACGATGAGATGGACGATGCGCTCGACTATGTCGAGATGTTGATCTCGCGCGGAGGGCAACTCACGGGTGCACCGACGGGTTTCAAAGACTTCGACGAGATGACCGGCGGACTTCAGCCCGGAGAACTCGTCATCGTCGCGGCGCGTCCGAGCATGGGCAAGACCGCGTTCGCATTGAATATCGCGCGCAACGCAGCAATCGATCACCGCAAGAAGGTGGCGATTTTTTCGCTGGAAATGACCAAACGCGCACTCGCGCTGAGGTTGCTCGCTTCTGAGGCGAGCGTGGACTTTTCTGGCTTCCGGAAGGGCTACGGTCGCCCAGACGATCTCGGAAAATTGACTCGCGCGGGTGGCAAGCTCGCGGAAGCGCATATCTGGATCGACGACAGTGGCATGATTACGATCCTGGAAATCAAGGCGAAGTGCCGCAGGCTCGCATCAGAACGAGGTCTCGACCTCGTGATCGTCGATTATCTTCAGTTGGCACACGGCGATGGCCACAGCCAACGCAAGGATCTCGAGATCGCCGAAATCAGCCACGGCCTGAAGGCGCTGGCAAAGGAGCTGGATATCCCGGTCTTGGCGCTGTCGCAGCTCAACCGCGGCCCTGAACAGCGCGACCCAGACAAGCGGCGTCCCAACATGGGAGACCTGCGCGAGTCCGGTGCGATCGAGCAGGACGCCGACGTGATCGGCTTCATCTACCGCGACGAGGTTTACACCCCAACCGAGGAAAACGCCGGTATCGCGGAGTTGATCATCGCCAAGCAGCGAAACGGACCGACCGGGACCATCAAGATGCAATTCAGCGCGCGCTACGCACAGTTCCACAACCTGATCGGGCAAGAGCACGAATCACATTCACCGGGCTCGGCCCGTCTCACGCCTGTGGGCAACGACTCTGGTTTCGGCCCTGGCTACGGCGACGACGATATCTTCTAGTGCCTCGCTTGATCAAGCCGTACGCACTGGTACCCGGTGCCGTGATCGGGATTGCAGCGCCCGGCTTTGCGGTCGATCGCGAGAAGCTCGAAGTCGGAGAGGCGGCGATCCACCAGGCGGGCTTCGAGACCTATCGTCGCGACGACATCTTTGACCGTGAGGGTTATTTCGCTGGAACGGATGACCGTCGCGTCGCGGAGTTGATGCAGTTGGTCGCCGACCCCCGGATAGATGCGATCATTTGTGCCCGCGGCGGCTACGGATGCGACCGGATCCTGCCCGCGCTCGATGCCCAAGCGGTGCGCTCCGCCGCCAAGCCTCTTGTTGGCTTTTCCGACATCACGGCGCTGCTGTTGTGGCAACGCCGCCGTGCCGGTCTGATCGGATTCCACGGTCCGATGCTCGAACAAAACGTGGATCCGCTCGCATGGGCGCACCTCTTTTCCATGCTGACCGGTCGGGTACAGATTCCGGTCGCGATGAGTGGACAGGGGATCTGCCGTGGACGCGCGACGGGTCGGATCGTCGGCGGATCACTGACGATTCTGGCGGCCAGCATCGGCTCGTCGTGGGAAGTTCAGACCCGGGATTCGATCTTGCTGATCGAGGATGTAGGAGAGCGACCGTACCGGATCGACCGGATGCTCGGACAGCTGCGTGCGGCTGGAAAATTCGATCGATTGGCAGGTGTCGGTGTCGGTGCGTTCGAAGAGTGTCTGGACGCGAAGTACCCCGATGCGTCCGTCGGTGCGGTCATCGATGATTGTTTCCGGCCCCTGGGCGTTCCGGTGGTAACCGGCCTGGCGTTCGGCCACCTCGACTCGAACTTTGCATGGCCGATGGGAGCTCGCGCTACCATCGACGCGGAAAAAGGAGAACTTCAGTTGCTGGAGCAGGGGGTCCATAGATCGTGAAGTGGAGTGCCATTCGACGCAAGCTCGAAAAGGTTGACCGTGTGATCGACAAGGCGATCGCGAGCGCGGACATACCGGGCGCAGTGGTTGGCGCGAGCATGCCGAAAGACGGTGAGATGCTTGAATACTTCAGCGAACGCGGTCTCGCGATCGCTCGTCCCGAACGGATTCCGATGTCCCGAACGACGGTTTTCGATCTGGCATCACTGACCAAGCCCATGGCTACGACGACGGCGATCTTGTTGTTGGTCGACGAAGGCGCAATCGGCCTCGATGACCCGGTCGCGAAGTACCTGCCGAGTTTTTCGGAGCGCAACAAGGACTCCGTGACCGTACGCCACCTGCTGACGCATTCCGCAGGTCTCAAACCCTGGCGCGCCTACCACGAGTCGCTTTTGGAAAGGGAACGCAAGACCGGCGAAGCCATCATCGGGACCGCCGAGGCGCGAGACCTCATCGTCGATCGCACGCTGCGATCTGCCCTCGTACACGAGCCCGGCGCAGCGGCGGTGTATGGGGACCTCGACTTCATCGTGCTCGGGGCCGTTATCGAAGCGGTCTCGCGCGCGTCGTTGGATGATTTCTGTCGCGAGCGAATCTTCGCGCCGCTTGGCATGCACAACACGTTCTTCGTCCCGCTATCGCCCGGGAGCCCGACGTTGCCAGAGCCGACCAAGCGGAAGATCGCCGCTACAGAAAACTGCCCCTGGCGCGGTCGAATTCTGTGGGGTGAGGTGCACGATCCGAACGCATCGGTCATGGGCGGTGTCGCAGGCCACGCCGGACTTTTCTCGACCGTCGACGATGTGATGAAATTTTCGCGGACCGTGATTGATGTATGGCACGGGCGAAGTGACGCGCTGCCGCGCGAAACACTCCGCACCTTCCTGACCCGCCAAAACCTCCCGAAGTCTTCTGACTGGGCACTGGGATGGGACACCCCGACAGCGGGCGCATCCAGCTCGGGAAGGCATTTCTCGTCCGAATCGGTCGGCCATCTCGGCTTCACGGGCACATCGATGTGGATCGATCTCGCGCGTGAGGCGGTCGTGGTGCTATTGACCAACCGGGTGCACCTGGTGGCCAAGAAGAGCCACTTTGGGCTGAGACCCATCGTCCACGACTTGATTCTCGAAGCATTCGAAGCGGGTTGACGGTGAGCGATGCGCCCCGCAGCGTCCACTTCATCGCGGTTGGCGGCACCGGGATGGGATCGCTCGCGGGCTTGCTGAAGGCCAGAGGGATGTCGGTCACGGGCTCGGATGCGAACGTCTATCCGCCGATGAGTACGCTGCTCGAGGGTTGGGGCATTCCGGTGATGGCCGGCTTTCGGGCCGAGCACATCGACCCGGCGGTTGACCTCATCGTGATCGGCAACGCGGTCCGCCCGGACAACATCGAGGCGCGAGCGGCCATAGACGGGGGACATCGCTACCTGTCGTTTCCCGCAGCTCTCTACGAACTCGCCATCGCGCACAAACACTCCGTCGTGATCTCGGGAACCCACGGTAAGACGACGACGACGAGTCTGGTCGGGGCGCTGCTGCACGGCACCGGCGCCGACCCGTCACTGCTGGTCGGGGGCCATTCGTTCGATTTTGACGGCAGCTTCCGCGAAGGCGAGGGGGAACATTTTGTCGTCGAGGGTGACGAGTACGACACGGCCTTCTTCGACAAGACGCCGAAGTTCCTGCACTACGCTGCGCGCACACTGCTGATTTCATCGGTTGAATTCGACCACGCCGATATCTATCGCGACCTGGACCACGTCAAGGAGGCATTTCGCACACTGGTCGCCCGAATGCCGCCCGATGGAACGATCGTGGCCGCCGTAGATCACGATGCAGTGCGGGACGTCGTGAGCGCGGCGCCCTGTGCGGTGATTGGCTACGGATCGAGCGAGTCTGCGGACTGGCGAGCTCAATCGGTTCGAGCTGGACCGGAAGGCACAGACTTCGAGATCGCGATCTGCGGTGCCGACCCGCTACCAGCATTCGTTCCGATGTTTGGTGCGTTCAACATCGAGAACGCCTTGGGAGCACTCGCGCTCGTGTCGGCGCTCGATGTGCCGCTTCGAGAGTCGGTTCGCGCGCTTTCGACGTTTCGTGGCGTCAAGCGGAGACAAGAAGTGCGCGGAATCGCCCGGGGCGTGACCGTCATCGACGATTTCGCACACCACCCGACAGCGGTGCGGGGGGCGATCGCGGCAGCTCGCGATCGCTTTCCCGATTGCAGGGTCATTGCCGTATTCGAACCGCGCACCAATACGAGCCGTCGTGCGGTCTTCCAGGCCGACTACGTCGACGCGCTGGAGGGAGCCGACCGCGTCTTCGTGCGGGAGCTCGCGGAAGATCCCATCTACAGTGCGACCGGACCGGTCACCGAGCGCTTTTCGGCAAATCGGCTCGTCTGCGATCTCGAAGCGCGCGGGGTTCCCGCTTTCTGCCGCTCGGGCATCGACGAGATGGTGTCGCAGATTTCCGAGCAATCTCAGTCGGACGACGTCATATTGTGTATGAGCAATGGTTCGTTCGACGATATCTGGCAACGGCTGCTCAACGCGATAGGCGGTTGATATCGGAGGCCCGCTATGGCGTGCGACGGTTTCGAAACAGGACGATCAGCATACCTGCGCCGCTCGTTCAACGCGTTGTGGTCTGGATGGAGTACGACAAGAAGCGCGCCCGCTTGCCTCGTGCCTCGGCGTTACGCAATGCGTCGGCCACGAAAAATCTGCCGCGGTTCACTGCATCGACGAGGGGCACCCCCATCGCGAGGTGCGCTGTGATCGCGGAACTCAGCGCGCAGCCAGTCCCGTGGGCTGGGCCGCCAGCGATGCGCTCAGCGTCGAGCCAAGACAGCGACAGCGTGCCGCCTTCGCGTACTGCGAGGAGGTCGCGCGGCGGGCCATCGCGGTGGCCGCCCTTGACCAGTGCCGCTTTGGCGCCGAAGTCGGAGATGAAGGTGCACGCGGCTGCCTGCGTGCCCTCCTCGGTCGACGTGTCACATTCCGCTAGTGCAGCGGCCTCATCGAGGTTCGGGGTGACGAGTGCGGCCCCGCTCATCAGATTCTGCAGCGCACCCCAGGCGCGCCGTTCGAGTAGTAGCGTACCGTCGCTGGCGGCGAGCACCGGGTCGATGACGATCGGCACCCGCGCGGCGGGCGGGGCCCACAGCTGTCCGAGCCCAAGCGTGACATTGCGCACGACATCATCGGAGGCCAGTGCACCGATCTTGATCGCGTCGGGTGTGAAGTCCTTGAGCAGCACGCGTAGCTGGTCGAGTACGACCGACGGAAATGCTGGCAGCACGGAATGGACGCGCTCGGTGTCCTGAACGGTCAGCGCGGTGATCACCGCTGCGCCGTGGACACCGTGGGCCCGAAAAACCTGGAGATCGGCTTGGATGCCCGCTCCACCTGTCGGGTCCGACGCTGCAATACTGAGTGCGACCTTCATGCTTGCGGATGGTAAGGTGGGCGGCCGGATCGTGCACTGGGAGTGTGAACGTTATCGGCACATCAGAACGATCGATAGGGAAATATGACGAATCGAAGCCGGATCCTCTCACCAATCATCGTATGCGCGCTGATCATCTGTGGGGCCACCGCGTCTGTCGCTCAAACCCAATCGGGTACGCTTCCGAAGGCCACGAAAGAGGCCGCGAACTCGGACCCGGTACCCGATTCAGCGCATTCGTGGTATGCGCAGGCCATCTCGCAGGGTCGGGCTGGTCTCAACGTGACGAATTTCTGGTCGCTTGGTTCGCGACTTCGCGCCGAGACCGTCGTGGGCGGGCACAAGATCATCACGATTGTCAGCGGTGGCCATTATTATGCGTTCGACATGGTCGCAATGAACGGCGTCGCGATCGAGCGCGCCCAATCGGCCATCGATGGCGACGCTCCAGACCGGCGTCCTTTTGGCAATGAAGTCGAGACGATGCTGGCCCAGGGCGCCGAGAAGGTCCGGGAAGAAGTCGTGTTGGGAACGCTGTGCAACGTATACCAGGTTACCGATGGTGTCGGTCGACGCGTGTTGTGGGCAAGCAGGGGAGAATTGGAACTCCCGGTCCGTGTCGAAATCTACAACCGGAAAACCGGCGAGAAGAAGCACACCGATTTCATGGACTGGTCGAGCGGGATCCCGATCAAGCAGGCGTTCTTCGATCCGGACCCCAATGTAGCGTTCGAGAAATACACGCTAAGCGAGTACGTTACGCATACCCAGAAGATCGGACCCGTCGGATCCGTTCCCGTCCTCTACGCTGATCTGCTTCACGGCCGACGCCAGAAATAGCGTCTTGCAGGGCAGCTCGAGAAGCTCTCATGAACCCCGGAGCGGGGCATGTGAAGGGCCCTGGCCAGCTCAAGGGTTGGTCACCCAGGTGATGTTCGTGTCGGCGACCGCGGGCTGGCGGTCTGCCAGCACCACCAGTTGGCGCGCGAGTTTTCCAGCCAGATCGGTGAAGGCACGCGCAGCGACGGAGTCGGGGGCACTGATTACGATCGGTGTCCCCAGGTCGCCACCTTCGACGATTCGCGGATCGATCGGAACCTCGCCGAGAAACGGAACGTCGAGTTCTGCTGCAGTTCGCTCCCCGCCCCCCTGGCCATACAGGTAGTACTTGCGATCCGGAAGGTCTGCGGGTGAGAAGTAGGACATGTTTTCGAGGATGCCAAGCACCGGGACCTGGACTTTCTGAAACATTCGAAGGCCCTTTCGAGCGTCGATCAGCGACAGATTGTTGGCAGTGGTTACGATCACGGCACCCGACAGCGGCGCTTGCTGGGTCAACGTGAGCGCTGCGTCACCCGTACCCGGGGGCATGTCGATGATCAGGTAGTCGAGATCGCCCCAGATGACGTCCGTCAGAAATTGCTTGATCAGGCCATGGACCATCGGCCCGCGCCAGATCACCGGTGAATCGTCGTCTACCAGGTAGCCTATCGACATCAGCGACAAGCCGTGCGCCTTGTGGGGAAGGATCTTCTGGTCCCGGACTTGCGGCCGACCACCCGTGCCGGTCAGCAGAGGCAAGGAAGGGCCGTAGACGTCCGCGTCCAGCACACCGACTGCGGCACCGCTCTGGCTGAGTGCAAGGGCCAAGTTGATCGCAGTCGTGCTCTTGCCAACCCCACCCTTGCCCGAGGCGACCGCGATTGTGTTCTTGACGCCTGGCAGCACTTCGGCCGTCGCGGCATCCGCCCGCCCGCGTGTGCTCGAGGTCATCGTCACATCGACTGCTCTCACACCCTCGAGAGCGAGCACATTTTCTCGGCCGGCTTTCTCGAATTTCTCTTTGACAGGACACGCGGGCGTGGTCAATTCGATCGCGAAGGCCACGTGGTCGCCGTTGATCTGCAGGTTCTTGATGAAACCGAGATCAACGATGCTTTTGTTGAAATCGGGATCGATGATCGGACGAAGTGCGTTGAGAACGTCGCTATCGGTGACTTGTTGGGGCATGCTGCTCCTCAATCCGCGTCGAGTGTGTGCTCGGCATGGGTCGACTGAAAATACCGAAGTGGCGCGAATTCAGCTGGCTGATCGGCCTCGAGTTCAGCGCATCGTGCCCGGAGCGATCAGCTCGATGACGTTTCCGTCCGGGTCGTGGATCCACATCTGGCCTTGCTCGGGTGAGGTTTCGAGAACCTCGACACCACGATTGTTCAATTGTTCCAGGACCTTCTGGTAGTCATCGATCGCGAAGGCGTTGTGGTTTGCAAGTGGACTCAGCTTCGCAGCCTGCTTGTCAGGACCCTTCAGCTCGATCAAATGGATCTGCGCGTTCCCGGCCGAGTACCAGACACCACCGATTCCGAAATCGGGCCGCGGAACCGTCTCGAGGCCCATGATGCCCTCGTAAAATGCTCTGGAGCGCTGCAGGTCGGTCACGGTGAACGATAGGTGGTGGACGCCGTTGGCGAGCACTCTGGGGGCCTCCTGATTGGAACGCAGATTGTACTCGATTCCGGTCAAGCCGGCGCGGGTTTCGATGCCGCTTGGCGAAGGATCGACCGGTATCCCTTCTCGACGAGCGCATCTTCGAGGGTGCCACGTTCGCTGAGCAGGCGGTGCAGTCGGGGCAGATTGTAGAACGGCACGGTCATCAGCAGGTGGTGTTCGAGGTGGTAGTTCACCCGATTCGGTGCGATCAACAGACGCTGCCACCAACTCGCCTCGATCGTGCGGGAGTTCTTCAATTCGTCGCCCGGTTCCGACACCATATTATGTTCTGCGATCGATCGGATTCGAGTGACGAGGCTATTGGTGGTGAACCAAGCCACGACCCACAGCAGGTACAGATCCGGTCGGCCTGCCAGCGCCAATGCGATTAGCAGCACGCTGTTTGTGATCACCACTCCGCGCAAATTCTGCCAACCACGCCCGCCCTTTCGAGCCGTCTTTCCAAACGACAGCGATGTTCCGGCGGCGTCGTTTGCGAGTCCCAGTCCGAGATCGCGTCGCAACGTGGCGCGAGCGCGCTTCCAGCCGACCTGGCCCGACAGGTCGCGCCAGATCTTTCGCCGCATACTGTCGCCGGTTACCGGGTACTTGCTCGCCAAGTCCAGGTCCGGATCTTCGCTCGTCCAGTTCTTGGCGTGATGCTGCAGGTGATAGGGCCGATACGGGCTGACGTCGGTCCAAACGGGATACGCGCACAGCCAGTTGCCAGCCAGGTCGTTCAAGCGGCGATTGCGGAACAGTGTGTGGTGGGCGGCCTCGTGCATCAACACGGCGAAGCCGAGCTGGCGGCCGCCGATGATCGCGATCGCGCCCAGGATCGATACAAATCCCGGTGCCAGCGCGACCCATGCGAAGGACGCCGCTACCAGCCCCCAATTGAGCGCGATCGATCCGAAGGATCGCCAGTTGTTGGTTTCGAGCAGCGACTTGATTTCGTCGCGACTCAACGCTTGCTGCCAGACTCTCGCCATTTCACTCCCCTGTTTCCAATCGTCGCCGAGCAGAACTCATAGAGACGAGTCGGCGCGTGAGCTTGGTTCTGTTGGGTCCAGTCCGCCGACTCCTGTGGCCCGAATGCCGGCGGCCCGAACACCGGCCGGAATCTGCTCGGGTTCACTCTCACCGCCTAACCAGTTGGCCCAACAGCGCCGACCCAGCAGGTCGTAGCGACACATCGCGTCGAGCAGCGCGCGGCGCTCGTTTGCCGGAGCGATCGCGTCTGGCAGCAGCGGGTCCACGACGAGCTGTCGAATCCCTTCGCCACCGAGCTCGAAGGATTCTCGCATCGCCACCGCGGAGGGAAGTGTTTCGAGCCGGGCAGCGCTGCCCTCGAGCCGTGCGGTGAGTTCGAGATAGTCGCCCAGTTGTGACTCAGTGTCCCACAACGTCCGCGCGATCGACGCGACATCGCCGTCGACAGATGTCATTCCAAATACGATTGCGCGCGGTTTGGCGCCCACTTCCACGCTGAGACCGAGACTGGCAAGGCGTTCGCGGATGGAGGCGACGCCGCCAACCAGGTTGTCCGGGCGGATGGCGAGTCCGGGCGAAAGCGTCCGAAAACCCAACAATCGCAGCGGGCGGCTGCGCTGCGCGTCGGCTCGCCTGGCCCGCGGCCCCGAAGGCCTGTCTGCTCCGCTGTGCACGCCGATCCAATCCCCGGACCAGGGGCGAATGCGCTGTTCGATCGATCGCCATCCGACGATCTGCTGGTTCACACCGAGTGCAGTCGGGCCAAGGCGATAGCGACCGCGTTCATCGCGTACCACGAGCGCATCCGCCAGTAAGCGCGCCAAGGCGACCCGCAGAGCGTTGTCGGCGATGTCGAACAGCCTTGCAGCGCTGACCAGAGCGCGGACGGGGGCCGCGCCCCGGCCGCAAGTCGACAACAAGTCGAGGGTCAGGCCCTTCGCGGTGACCCGGTTCTTGCGGGAACTTCGAACAGCGCGGTTTTCCATCGCAGGATATATTACCAAATATTACGAAAATGTCCATAATCGGTAATATTTGATCGGTCGGCCCGCGACCTCGCGCAACCCGATATATTGCTCGGCCGTGTCCGCTCGCTACGACAAGATCTATGCAGATTCTCTCGCCAACCCGGCAGCCTTCTGGATGCGCGCCGCCGAGCAGATCGAATGGGTTCGGCGCCCCCGCGCGGTCTTCGACGATTCCAAACCCCCCCGCGTCCGGTGGTTTCCCGGTGCGATGGTCAATACCTGTTACAACGCGGTCGACCTGCACGTGGTTGCAGGACGCGGCGACCAGGCGGCGCTCGTTTACGACAGCCCTGTGACCGACAGCAGGCGCACGCTCAGCTACCGAGAGCTGAAGGACGAGGTTTCGCGGACCGCCGGAGCGCTGGCCGCGCTCGGCGTAGCCAAAGGCGACCGCGTGCTGCTGTATATGCCGATGATTCCAGAAGCCGTGATTGGTGCGCTGGCTACCGCGCGGTTGGGCGCGATCCATTCGGTCGTGTTTGGTGGCTTTGCAGCCAACGAACTGGCACAGCGCATTCAACACGCATCGCCGAAAGTGATCCTGACTGCGACCTGTGGCATCGAGCCGGGCCGGATCGTGCCGTATATGCCGCTGCTGGAGGCAGCGCTCGATATGACACACCAAAAGCCACAGCACATCGTTGTAGTCGATCGTCCGCAACACAAAGCCGTGCTGGCTGCGGAACGAGATCACGACTGGAACGAACTCGTCCGAAACGCGTCGCCTGCCTCGTGCGTGCCCGTCCAGGCAAGCGAGCCGCTGTACGTGCTCTACACGTCGGGTACCACCGGCATGCCCAAGGGTGTCGTGCGCGACAATGGCGGCCACGCCGTCGCATTGAAATGGAGCCTCGAAAACGTTTACGGGATGGCGCCCGGTGATGTGTTCTGGGCCGCATCGGACATTGGCTGGGTGGTTGGGCACTCCTACATCATCTACGCACCGCTCCTGCTCGGTTGCACGACGATTCTGTACGAGGGGAAACCCGTCGGAACGCCCGATGCGAGTGCGTTCTGGCGCGTGATCGAGCGACACCGCGTCAACGCGCTGTTTACCGCCCCGACGGCACTACGAGCGATCAAGCGCGAGGATCCGCAGGCCGCATGCCTGGCCGACTACGATCTGACGAGTCTGAGAACCTTGTTTCTGGCCGGCGAGCGCGCCGACCCCGACACAGTGGAGTGGTGCGAACGCGCGCTCGGTGTGCCGGTCATCGACCACTGGTGGCAAACCGAAACCGGCTGGCCGATTGCAGCCAACTGCATGGGTATCGATCCACTGCCCATCAAGCGTGGTTCGCCGACGAAGGCCGTCCCAGGCTTCGACGTCCGGGTGCTCGACGATGCCGGCGAGGAACTCGGGCCGGGTGAAGCAGGACATGTTGTAATCAAGCTGCCACTACCGCCGGGCTGTCTGTCGACACTCTGGGAAGACGATGCGGGATTCGAGCAGGCGTACTTGAAACGCTTTCCGGGCTACTACCAGACTGCTGATGCCGGACACATCGATGCAGACGGCTACCTGTGGATCATGGGCCGCACGGATGACGTCATCAACGTGGCCGGGCACCGCCTATCGACAGGTGCGATCGAGGAGGTAGTCGCCGGGCACCCCGATGTGGCCGAGTGCGCAGTGATTGGAGTCAAAGATGATCTCAAAGGCCAACTGCCAGTCGGGTTCTTGGTTCTCAATGCGGGTGTCGAACGCGAGAGTGCGGTGATCGTCGAGGAGGTGGTCGGGCGCGTCCGAAGCAGTATCGGACCGGTGGCGGCTTTCAAAATCGCCTGCGTGGTGGCGCGCCTACCGAAGACGCGCTCGGGAAAGATCCTTCGGGGTACAATGCGCAAGATCGCCGATTCGGAGAACTATCGAACGCCTGCGACGATCGAAGACCCCGCGGTTCTCAACGAAGTGAGTGCCGCGCTGCGGCTGCTGGGGTACGCGAGGTAGGCCTGATGCCGGCGATGGAGTCCAGCGCCACCCCGACCCTTGCGAAACCGCCGAAACCTACCGTGTTTGCCTACAGTTGCACGGCCCGGGAGTGACTGATCCACAGGGAGCGGTATGGCAGCGGACAATCGAAAGATCGTCGCCATCTTGTTCAGCGATGTAGTGGGATACGCGCACGTTTCCGATCCTGAGAAAACGGCTCCGATCCTTCATGACGAGGCGACTCGAAAGCTGGTCCGGTCCCTGACGCAGCAGTACGGCGGGGATTGGGTCCACGAAATCGGCGATGCGGTTGTGTGTACTTTCGCCAGCGCCGTCGCGGCGACCCAGTGTGCGTTGGAGATCCAACAGGGAATCGCTGCGGAGTGCGAGTTCCGCCCACGGATCGGGATCCACGTCGGAGGTGTCGCGTTCCGCCCGGCCGACATTGACACCAATTTGTTCAGCGACGCAGTCAACGTGGCCGCACGCGTCCAAGGGCTCTCCGAGCGCGGTGGGATCTGTATCACGGGCCGCGTCCACGAAGAACTCCGGTCCAACCAGGCGCTTCTGGATTTCGACGACCTAGGAGAGGTATCGCTCGACAATGTCGCTGCTCCGACTCGGGTCTATCGGATCGAATTACCGATGAAATCTGTCACATTGTCCGAGTTCATTGCGGCCAAGGGTCGGCTCGTAGAAAAACGCTCGATGGTCCCGACGATCGTGATCTCCATCGCTGTGCTGATAGCCGTCACGATCGGATGGCTACTCGTCGAGCCAGCACAGGAGGTCACAGTAGAACGGGCGGAATCCACTGGAATCCCGGAATCCAATCGAACCGATGTGGGCGCCGAGATCGCGCCCGATTCGGCTCCCGTAGAAGAGGTTTCAGAAGAAGAAGTCCGGGCTGCTGCATTTGCGACTGCGAGAGAGAAGCTACGCCGCCTCGATGGCACCCGTGACTTCGCGGCGCGCGTGTGGACGATTCCCGACCCGGTCAAAAATGATGCGGTCTATCACGTGGGGATCGATGCCGACTGTGCCTGTACGGCGTTGCTGTTCGCGATCGATGGTTCCGCACACGAGATTTCCCTGCTGTATCCGAACCCGTTTCACAGGGACGGTTCGATACAAGCCGGTGAGGTGCTCAAGATCCCTTCGTCCGGCGAGTTTTCCTTGCGCGCAGTCGGCGGCGAGGGGATCGACGAGATGAAGCTGATCGTCGTGGATGGGCCCCTCGCGCTGGGAGTCTGGTCGGGCGTGGCCTGGAGCGCGACGCCGGAACAGACAGAGCGTGTTGCCGAACTCGAAACATTTCTCGCGACGATCGAAACGCTCGAGTGGGATTCGGCCGCCGCTCCGCTGCAGATCGTTCCATAGCTGGTCGATCGAGAGCCGGTAGATCGAGAGCGGTCGATCGAGCTAAGGGTGCGAAAATGCTACGAAATAGAGTTGACATAGAGCGCGTCGATTGATCCAATGGTAGGCATTGGGGTGGGGCGATGCGCTCGTGGAATCGCGACCCGGTGTTGAAGAAGGTCTCGAATCGAGCTGGGAACCCCTGGGAGGGGAAAGAGTTGCCGAAACTTCATCAAGCGGGCCACAGCCATGCGAGTCACAGCCATGCGGGCCGTCGCCGTAGCCATCGCCATAGCCATAGAAGGTACGAAGCGCTGTTCGACCCAGGCACTTTGCTGCTGGCGATTGCCGTCGCAGCCACGATCGCGCTCGACGCGACAGCATCGGTAAAATCGGAGATCGCTTTTCACCGCGGCGTAGTCGCATATGGCGCCGGCGAGTACGACGCCGCGAAGCTGGCCTTCGAAACAGTGCTCGCCGAGGATGCGCAAGACACGGGAGCGATCCAATATCTCGGCCTGATCGCCGTGGAACAGGGCAAGCCCGCCGAAGCGGTCGCGCTGTACCGCCGCGCATTGGCGATCGACCCCGATGACGTCGATCTACACTTCGACTTGGGAGCGGCGCTGCTCGAGAGTAACCAGGCCGCCGCGGCGCGAGCCGAATTCGACCGCGTGTTGGCCACTCAACCCGAGCGGGCGCGAGCACACCTGTTTGCGGGGATTTCCGCCTACCGCGACGCGGCCTATTCCGAAGCACTGCCATATCTAACCCGCGCCGAAAAACTCGACCCCTCCCTGCGATCCCAGGCGCGCTATTACACCGGCCTTTCCCAGGCTCACCTGCAGGATTTTCCGTCGGCCGCGGGAGCCTTTGCCGATGCCGAGCAATCACCGCTGTCACCGCTATCGCAGTCGGCGCGCAACCTGCGAGCGCAAGTGACGCCCGAGGCGGAGCAGCGGCGCTGGGATTTGACGCTGACCGCCGGACTCGAATACGACAGCAACCCGACACTTGCCGGCGAGACACTCAACCAAAACGATGATGGGCGAGGTGTGTATCGGGTTCGCGGCCGAGTGAACCTGTTCGAAAACGAGCGCTACTCGCTCGCGGCGGGTTACGACGGCTACATCAGCACGCATTTCGAGGAGACTTTCGTCGATCTGCAGACTCACGTTGGCTATCTGACGGCGAGAGCCAACTTCGATCCGGTGCAGGTCGGAATCCGGTATGACTACGCTTATACCTGGCTCGATCTCGATCGAGACTTTCGCGGACTGCATCGGGTGACACCAACGGTTGGCGTGCGGGAGGATAGTTGGGGTTACAGCCAGCTCTTCTATCAACTCCAGCTCCAGCAGTTTTATTTCGGGCGACCCGCGTCGCTGGCCCAAACCGATCGCGACGGCGATCGACAAACTGTCGGGTTCACCCAGTTCCTCTTTCCGGGCAGCTACCTACCGGACTTTCTTCCTATCACCTACTTCCGCGTGGGCGCACTAGGCGACTTCCAGAACCCCGCCGGCACCGAGTTTGCGTTCGATTCCTGGGAATTCTCGTTTGGCTTTGGAGCCGAATTGCCTTGGGACACGCAGATGAGCGTGATGTACCTGCTCACCGACCGCGATTATCGACACCATTCGATTTTCAACCAGGCTGGGCAGGTGATCGTCAATCCGCAACAGAGCGGCAAAGTTCGCGACGACCTTCAGAATCGGCTGAGTTTCGAGCTGACCAAGCCCATTACCGAACATTTTCAAATTTCCGCTGCGGGGTCATTTACTTTCAATGACTCGAACGTTCCCCTGTATGATTACAACCGCAAGGTCATTGGCGCGTATCTGACGTTCCAGTTCTGAGCGTACGGGTGTAAACGACCACTTGGGAGCGCGGGCAACAGAAGCGATCGTGATAGCGGATCGCAATCGTGGGTCGTGGATCGTGATAGAAGGTTGAAAACAACACGAAACAAGAAGATCAAGAACGAGAAATAGCCAATGCATTCGACAAATCGGAGAACGACAATGGACAGCCAGGCACGCCTTGGGCGACGCTTCGTCAGCGCTGCAACCGCCATCTGCACCACTTGGTTCGCGACCAGCACCTCGACCGCGGTCCAAGATGTGCAGCTGACAACCGTCCGTGGTGAAGCTTCCATCGCAGAAGTTGCACTGACCGAGCGCAGCCAGCTGCCCGAAGGCCAGGACCTGATGACGGGCGACGACGGCAACCTGTCGGTGCTGCTCGATCGCAATGCTGTCGTCGAGCTGTGTGGCCACAGTCGGGTGAATTTCAGTCGAGACGAAACCTCGGGAACCCGAATCGTGAATATCCAAGCGGGTGAGGTGAAGCTGGTCGTCGAGCCCCGGAACGCGGGTAACCGGATCGAGATCCACACGCCGGCAGCGATCGCGACGATTCTCGGAACCGTCGTTTACGTATCGGTCGATCCGGTAACCGGTGCGACGACCATCTCTTCGTCGCAAAGCCAGGTCAACATCCGGAGCGTCGATGACGCTGGGGCTGCGGGTACCACGATCAGTGCGAACGAGCAGCTGTCAGTCGTGCCGGGCCAGCAACCGCAAGCGAAAAAGTCCATCAGCAACGACCAGATCGCGGCGCTGGCCGGCTGCCTGCTCGACTTCCACGAAATGGCTTTGGAGACGGATCGGATTCCACAGGAAAACAAATCGGTCGAGCGAGTTGCGATCGCGGACGTCGGTGGTGCCGATCTACCGCCGATCGAGACGGGTCGCGCGGCTGGGCCCATGATCGATCCCGGCGGAGACACCGGGGGCGATTCCGACATCGACGTCGAACTAGAACCGACCGACACCAATCAGGAAGCGTTGGAGCCGCCGGAGATGGAGCCGCCGATGGAGCCGCCGATGGAACCGCCCTTTCCGTTCCGGGGAGAGCAGCAACGCTAGTGCTCGCGAGGCCACCGACTCGGCTCGGCTACATCACGCCGGAGAAGATGAAGTTCGCCCAGATCAAAGGACGGCGTATGCCGAGGCGTGCTTCGTCCTGCAGCTGTTGGAGTTTTGCGCTGCGCAGCGCTTCGGCGCCGCGCAGCGAATCCGCGGGCAAGTCCTCGCTGGCCAACGCAGTATAGAAGCTCGACATCATGCGGCGGGTCGCCGCGTCATTGCTGCGCCACAGGCTCGTGACCATGGCTTGCGCACCGGCAGCGCGGAATCCCCAACGCAGCCCCTGCACCTCCTGGCCGCGCAGCGCAAGACCCGTACCGGTGTCGCACGCCGAAAGCACGACGAGCCCGGCACTTCTCATATCGAGTCCGGCGACTTCGTACGCGGTCAAGATGCCACTTTCGGATTCGGCATCGACTCGATCTGGCCGGTTTGCGCCCGCGAGCACGATGCCACTCAATAGCAGTGGATTCGGTGAGATGGCCTTCTCGCGCAGTTCGTCGCTGTCTGTTTGAGCCCCGCAGCCACCGGTACCCGCGAAATACGCATGGGTGGCGAAGTGCACCAGCCACGGCTGGCTTTTCAATTCCTGTTCGAGCCGCTTCTTGGTGACTTCGGCGCCTGTCACCGTAGTCGATTCGGACAATAGCCCGGCGATGTCCTGGAGTTCGCTTTCGGTCGCGGGGAGCATTTCGAACGGCTGCAGCTGACACGGACCCGCGTCCGTCAGTACCACCGGACCGCCATTTTCGCCGCCACCGAAATCCGGCGCGCCGATCAGCAGGGATCGCCGCAATTCGGCAGCCAGCTGCTTTGAATTGGACTCGCGGCGCTTCGACTCGGCCAGCTCGTAGGTCGATGTCAGGTATCCCACCGTCACTCGCTCGAGGAGATAGTGGTTCGGGTCTTCGGGGTCGGGGAGGACTCCGAGCGGTATCCCCCAGAGCGCACCGTCGGGGACGACATGCCAGCGTTTGACGCCCGCCAGTAGCGGCGCCAAGGGTACGAGCACGGCCTCACCCAGTTCGAGTCGGGCGATCGGCTGGTCCATCAGTTGGTCGCGCATCGCACTGGCGAATTTCTCAGCCGACTGTGTCAGCTTCGCACCTTCGCCGAGCTCGACCCGCGTCACTTCACAGCCGTCGCCGCGTACAACCAGCGCGGTGTAGGCCGAAACGGTTTCTGTGGCGTCGCCCTTCAGTGTTCGGTCGTAGGCGATGATCTTGATCAGCGCGGCATCTGATGGGAGCTGCTGACACGCGCGCTCGAGCACTTCACGTGGTTCGAGGTTCGCTTCCTCTTTGCCGTCGCTCTGAAGAACCTCGAGGCCCTCGATGGCCTGTGCGAGCGCTTGGACCCGCTGCGCCGTGTCGGGGCCGTGGCCGAGGACCGCCGCGACATAGCGCTTGCGCAACTCGGTGAGTTCGGTCGCGAACCGCCCATCGCCGCGTTCGCTGGCTCGGCGCGCTGCGATGCTTCGCAATACGGAGTCGCGGTGCGGCAGCAATGCGACAAACAAGTCTTTTGCGTCGACGTCGGACACGCTTAGCAGCGCGCCGATGACCTGGTTGCTGTCCTGGGAAAGCAGCGCGCGCTGACGGTCGGAAATCGCGCCGAGGGTTCGCTGCGTGAAGGTCACGATCGATCGCGCCGCAGCAACCGCCGACGAGAGTGCTGTGGTTTGATCTCCCATCGCAAGCGCGGTCTGCGCGCGCGTAGTGCGCGCGCGCGCCACCAATGGGTGCTCCGGCCCCAGCGCCACCAACAGGACATCGATCGCGCTATCGATCTCGGCTGCGGCTTCGACCAGCTGGCCGCGCTGGGCGAGGAGTCGTCCTCGAGCCAAGCGGGTCGGTGCGAGGTCGGGGTGGCTGTTTCCCAGAACTCGGATCTGAGCTGTGAGTACGCCATTCAACAGCTCTTCCGCCCGCTCCGCGTTGCCGAGGTTGAACTCCATCACTGCCAGGTTTCGAACCACCGCGGCGACTATCGGGTGATCCGCCCCAAGAACCGATTGGAGGTCTGTGACGGCAGCCGCGTATTCGTCGGCGGCCTGGCGGTTCTTGTGCGCTCCCCATTTCGCCAATGCGAGGTTGGTACGAACCCGAATGGTGTCGACACTCATTTCCCCCTGCGTCTCACGGAGGCTATCGAGCGCCGCCATGAAGGCTCCATCGGCGTTTGACCAGTCACCGATATCGGCCAGCAGCACACCGATCGAGTTCTGGGTGCGCGCTGTCTCCGCGTGCTTGGGGCCCAGGGTTTCCCGACGCAGTTTCAGGGTCTCGCGGTACGCGGATGTTGCGGCCGGGAAATCGCCGGCCAGCCGAAACGCATCGGCCTGCAGTTGCAATACGGCTGCGGTCGAAGGGTGATTCGCGCCGTAGATCTGACGGTGTCCCATCAGAGCCCGGTCGAGGTGGACCATGGCTTCGCGCGGTGACCCGAGTAGCAGTGATGTGTAGCCCCTCACCTCGTCGAGTTCGGCCTGATCGGCGGGTTGTAGATCGATGTCCTTCAAGCGGTTGAGTTGCCCTTGCGCCCGTTCGAGGTCACCTGCCTGCGCGTAGAGCCGCGCGTAGTCGATCCGGTAGGTGGTCGCCCCGATCTGGGAGGCGAGTTCTTCTGCGACCATGGCTTCGCGAATCGCGAGATCGCTCTTACCGAGCTGAAGCAGAACTTTTGCCAGCAGATCGTGAATCTTGATCTGCTCCGCGGGCGGAGCAGCGGACTCGATCGTTTCCTTTGCGAGCTGCGCGGCTTCGAGTGCATCGCGATACAGCGCACGCTCGTAGAGCTTGAAGCCGGTGTCGAGATGTTGGGTGTAGGTAATCTTGTCGAGGGTCTTCTGCGCGGGCGCTGGTGTGCAAGCGCGCAACTTCTTGAATGCGCGCCCGAGAGCCGCGTCGATCTCACGATCGCTCGATTCGCCGTCGCCCGGTTCACTGCCACCGGCGTACAGACGCACCAGCACCGCCGCATCGTGGCCCGAGCCGTACTCCTGGCTCACGGCTGACAGAAGCTCTGCCAGCACCGGTTTGGAATCGGCTTCGCTCTTGCACAGCGAGGCGGCTTCGAGCGTGAGTGCAACGAGTTCGGCAGTCTCAGCGCCAACAGTGCCGGGTCCGAGCAGTAACACGGCCGCGAACGTCGCAGAGAACTGCAACGCCAGATGCAAGAATCTCAAGCGCAACCGGCTCGCCGTGGTGTGGATGTCAGGCAACGCGGAATGATATCCCTGCTGATCTAGCCGAGTTCGGGGATCGAGCAATAGAGCTCCAATGCTTCGGGGTTCGCGAGCGCTTCCCGGTTTGCAACAGGGCGGCCGTGCACGATATCGCGCACCGCGAGTTCGACGATCTTCCCGCTTCGGGTTCTTGGGATATCCGCAACAGCAACCACGACGTCGGGAACATGTCGAGGGCTGGCATGGGTCCGAATCTGCAGGCGGATCCGGTCGACCAGGTTTGCGTCCAACACGACCCCCTCGCGCAACCGAACGAACAAGACGATGCGGACGTCAAGTTTCCAATCTTGTCCGATCACGAGGCTCTCCAGCACCTCGTCCATCTGTTCGACCTGGCGATAAATCTCCGCGGTCCCGATTCGAATACCGCCGGGGTTCAATACCGCATCGGACCGTCCGTAGATGATGATTCCATCGTGCTCGGTGATTTCGGCGAAGTCGCCCTGACACCAGACGCCGGGGAACCGCTCGTAATACGCCGCCCGGTATCGGGCTCCTCCGGGGTCGTTCCAAAAGCCCACGGGCATCGACGGAATCGGCGCGCGACACACGAGCTCACCTTTGATCTGTCGCACCGACGAACCCGACTCGTCGTACACCGCTACGTCCACACCGAGGCAGCGCGTCTGGATTTCTCCGCGGTAGATCGGACCGATCGGATTTCCCCCGACAAAACACGATACGATGTCGGTCCCACCGGAAATCGACGACAAGCAGACGTCTTGTTTGATGTTCTCGTATACGTAGTCGTAGCTCTCGGCGACTAGCGGTGAGCCAGTAGACAAGATGGTCTCGAGCGCGCCGAGATCGTGGGTTCGGACCGGTGCCAGGCGCGCCTTGGCGATCGAGTCGATGAATTTCGCCGATGTTCCGAAGACCTTCATCCGCTCTCGCTGAGCGAGATCGAACAACACGTTGCCATCGGGATGGAACGGGGATCCGTCGTACAGAAGGACTGTCGCTTCCGAGCCGAGACCTGAGATCAACCAGTTCCACATCATCCATCCGCAGGTCGTGAAGTAGAACAAACGATCACCAGGCCGGATGTCGACGTGTAGTCGATGTTCTTTCAAGTGCTGAAGCAGCGTTCCGCCAGCGCCATGAACGATGCATTTGGGTGCGCCGGTCGTTCCCGATGAATACAAGATGAACAGCGGGTGGTCGAACGGAAAGGCTTCGAACGAAACAGGGGTGGGCGAGCTTGCGTCGCGACCCTGGTGCAGCGCTTCGAAATAGTCGATGCAGTCAAGCGAGTCTACAAGCGGGCCGCGCGCGCGATCGCGGCCGGCGTACGGCACCCTCACGGTGTGTTCGATCGACGGGATTTCGCGACGAATCTGCGTTCCGCGGTCGCTCGTGTCGTGCCACTTCCCGGCGTAGTAGTACCCATCGCAGAAGAACAAAACGGCGGGCTCGATCTGACCAAAGCGGTCGAGTACACCTCGTACGCCGAAATCGGGCGAGCACGACGACCAGATGGCTCCGAGGCTGGCCGTGGCGAGCATCGCGACGACGGCTTCTGGCAGATTCGGCAGATACGCAGCGACTCGGTCTCCCGAACTGATGCCCAACTGACGCAGGCTGGTGCGCATCGCCAAGACATCACTGTAGAGCTGTGCGTGAGTGAGTGTTCGGCGCTCGCGGTCTTCACCCTGGAAGATCAGCGCCGGCGAGTCGTCGCGACGTCGCAGCAGGTTTTCGGCGAAATTCAGTTGGGCGTCGGGGAACCACCGCGCGCCCGGCATCTGTCCGGGGTTGGCCAAGACGACGTCTCCCCGGCTCGTGGCCCGAACGTCGACAAACGACCACAGTGTCGTCCAGAAGCGCTCCGGCTCGTCGACCGACCAGCGCTGCAGATGCGAAAAATTCGCGACCTGTATTCCCCAATCTCGTTCGACTGCCCGCATGAACGCGGTCGCGTTGGCCGCTTCGATGCGTTCGGGCGACGGGGTCCAAATTGGCCCGCTTGCGGTCTTTGATGGATTCGACGTCGTTGACTCGACCAAGGAGGCTCCTGCCCGCCGCGTCCCGCTCGCACCCGAGCGGCCCGTTCGAGGGGTCTTTGCGCGCGTCATGGTAGCGTCGCTTGGGATGCGGATGGCACGCTGGGTTGCGCGTGGGTGGGTCAATACTCACAATGCCGACGTGGGGCTGGTGATGCGGCGAAACGGGAGGGGGAAATGGAGTACACCATTGCTGCCTATGTCATTGTGGTCGGGGCACTGGTCGCCTACGGGCTCCGTGTGCATCAACAACGTCGCGCGCTGATTCGACGCGCCGCGGAACCTGCCGCGTCTACTGCCACGGCCACGGCAACGGACGAGCCCACTGCTGCATCGTCTTCCTGAAAGCTGCTCATCGACCTGTTCATTGACATCCATTATTGGCCCCGATTCTCTGGCCGGATACAGCGTTGGAATCCAAACCGCGGGAAAGCTTCGCCAGCTGCGTCGAATTGCCCGACCCTCAGATCGACTTGTGTGAGGCCGCACTGTGGGTCGCGGCCGAGGAATACCCGGCGCTGGATGTATCGGCCTACCTCGCGCAGCTCGATGGGCTCGCCCAGTCGGTGAGGGTGCGATTGAGCCCGGCGAGTTCGGCGGCTGATCGGGTGGTCGCGCTGAACCGCGTGCTGTTCGACGAGCAGGGGTTCAAGGGCAATCGCGAAGACTACTACGATCCGCGCAACAGCTACCTCAATGAGGTATTCGACCGCCGGACGGGGATACCCATCACGCTCTGCCTCGTTTACATCGGAGTCGCACAGCGGCTCGGTCTGGAGGCCGCCGGCGTGAATTTTCCGGGCCATTTTCTCACCCGAGTCGAAGCTCCGGAGACGCTCATCGTGGACCCCTTCAGCGGCGCGGTGCTCGGTGCCAACGAGTGCCAACGGCGGCTCGAAGCCGCGAGCGGTCGAGCTCAGGTTCTGCGACCTGCGATCCACTTGAAAGCGGCGCGGCCGCGTGAGATTCTGGTCCGACTGTTATCGAATCTCAAGCAGGTATTCCTCGCGAATGCCGACCTAGCGCGCGCCGTTGCGTGCATCGATCGCATCTTGATCGTGATGCCGGGCGCCCACGGCGAACTGCGCGATCGGGGGCTGGTTTTCGAACAGCTCGGGTACTTCGCGGCCGCTGCGTCGGATCTCGAGCGCTTCTTGGAATTGGCACCGCACGACCACTCGGCTTCGGCGATCGCGCAACGGCTCGCGGCGGTTCGGATGCGACTGAGAATCCACTAGAAGCGGGTCTACTAGCGATTTTCGAGCTGGCAAGCCGTATCGCAGAACGGATCCGGCTCCGGCTCCGGGCCAGGTCCAGGCCCGGGCCCCGGATTGGAGAAATTGCCATCCTTGATCGTTCTTTCACAACCCGACCCGACGATCGCGACTCCCAGAAGGGCCACCGCGACGAGAAACCAACATGAGAGGCGCCGGCGCAAGTTGTTCTCCTAGATCAGATCGATCCAATTTCGGGCATCGCATCGGCGTCTGGCGTCGATCGTGCACTCCAGTCTTTATCAGTATTCGACTGGAAGTTCCAGGTCTTGGTACCGCCGTTTGGGACAATATGCGGTTGGTACGTGTTTCTTTCGCCCCGTCCACAGGCCAACGCGATTGACGGGTTTTGCCAGAATTCTTGTCGGCGTCTGCACGGCGGCTCGCGCTCTTTCGCGGTGACTTACAACAAGATTCCCGCAACGCAGCCAGTCATGAACGTCGCGAGCGATCCCGACAGAATTGAGCGCATTCCGAGCTGCGCGACGTCGGCGCGTCGGCTTGGCGCGATGCCCCCGATGCCGCCCAACAGGATTGCCAGCGACCCGAAATTCGCAAAACCGCACAATGCGTAAGAGGCGATTACCACTGACCGCGGTGACAGCGCGCCAGATTCGATCAGGCGCGCGAGTTCGCCATAGGCGATGAATTCGTTGAGTACCGTCTTCATGCCCAACAGTGCGCCGATACTCGGAGCATCCTGCCAGGGCACGCCGAGCAGCCACGCGACCGGCGCCAATGCGATACCCAATAGCTTTTGCATGCTCAGGTCTTCGACGCCGGCTAGCGACCCGAGACCGCCGATGACTGCGTTGATCAGCGCGATGAGTGCGACGAACGACAACAACAATGCGCCGACATAGGCGGCCAATCGCAGACCCGCGATCGCGCCCTGGGCGGCTGCATCGATCACGTTGACCGAGGTCCGCGGCTCCGTAGTCCCGTCGGCCGTGGCCCCGCTCGGCAAATAGGTCTCCGGCGTTTGCGTCTCGGGAATCATGACCTTCGCGATGAGAATTCCGGCTGGCGCCGACAGCAGGCTCGCGGTCGCGAGATGCCCCGCGAAATCACCACCGCCGAGCATGCCGACGTAGCTGAGCATCACCGACCCAGCGACAGTCGCCATTCCCATCGTCATCAACAAGAACAGCTCTGAGCGCGTCATGCGTTCGAGATACGGCTTTACGAGCAATGCCGATTCGGTCATTCCCAAAAACAGGTTCGCGACGGCTGCCAGGCTCTCGGCACCCGAAGTTCCCATGATGGTTGAAAGCAACCGCGACAGCAGAGCGACCGCTCGCTGCATGACACCCAGGTGGTAGAGCACCGCGAACACACTTCCCATGAAGATGATGATCGGCAACACATTGATCACGAACGAAAAGCCAGTGTCCGCCAATGCGCCGAACACGAATCGTGAACCGATATCGGTGTAGGTCTGCAGCGCGGTCGCCAGTGCGTTCATTCCGTCGAAGAACGGGCCCCCGGCGGGCGTCTTGAGCAGTAGCACCCCGAGCGAGAACTGCAGGCCGAGTCCCCACGCCACGATTCGCCACGGGAACCGGCTGCGGTCAGTCGAAAAAACCCATGCGATCGCGAGCATCACCACCATCCCCAATGCGGAAACCGCGCGCTCGGCGATCATGGCCGTGACCGCTCGACTCGAGCCGCCTGCGAGCTGCCGCGCGCCATCGCGTCGACGAGTGCGCGAGCCGCGCAGACTGGATCGTGGGCGGCCGCGATCGCCGAGATCACCGCGATCGCCGATGCTCCGGCGGCGGCGAGCTGTTCGGCGTGACTGCATTCGATGCCGCCAATCGCAACCACGGGCCGCGGCGCGCAACGCCGCACGACCTCTGCGAGCATTTCAATACCGCGCGCTGGGTATGGCGAGTCCTTCGTGCGTGTGCCGAAGATCGGCCCGAAAGCGATGTAGTCGACAGGTTCGGATTTCGCGGTGTCGACCTGCGTCATGGTATGGGTCGATCGGCCGATCGCCAGCCGGGTTCGCAAGTCGTTCGGAATCCGATCGGGCGCGATGTCGTCCTGCCCGAGGTGTACGCCGTCGGCCTCGGCCAGAAGCGCCAGGTCGAACCGATCGTTGATGAACAATCGCGCGCCGAAATCGCGGGTCAGGGCGCGGATCTCGACCGCCCAGTCGAGTGCTACGCGGTCTGTCGCAAATTTGGTACGCAGCTGGATGGCCGATACCCCCCCCTCACAGGCTGCGCGGGCTTGCTCGACAGGGCGAAGCTTCCAGGCCGGGTTGTCATCGGCAAGCATCATCACGCCCCGCACCTTCATTCTCGGCCCGGCACGGAGATGCCCAGCTCGAGGATCTTCTTGCGAAGTGTATTGCGATTGATGCCGAGCATCGCCGCTGCTCGAATCTGGTTTCCCTCGGTGTGTTCCAGCACGGCCTGGATTAGCGGTCGCTCGACTCGCTCCAGGATCGTGTGATAGATCTCGCCCGTCGCGTTCGCCGCCAGCGCGGCCCGTACGTCGCGTTCGATGAGCTTCGGAAGCTCGTCGTCCGTTTCGACTCTGCCGCGGGAATCGAGAAATACAAAGTCGTCGGCCACAAGTAACTCGCCGGTCGAAAGCACCAGCGCGCGCTTGATCGCGTTCTCCAGCTCCCGCACGTTGCCCGGCCAGCTATAGCCGGTCAGGAATTCGCTGGCGCTCTCGGAGAGAAACCGCGTAGCGTCTGCCAGCTCGTCGCAATATCGCGACAAGAAGTGCTCGGCCAGAACCACCACGTCCTCGGGATGTTCGCGCAGCGGGGGAATGTGCAACGGCATCACGCGCAGCCGATACAGCAGATCTTCTCGAAACGTCCCCTGTTCGACCGCACCGTCGAGATCGCGGTGGGTGGCAGCGAGAATGCGGATATCGACAGACTGGGCGCGCGTCGAGCCGACAGGAGTCACCTCTCGGTTCTGCAGCACGCGCAGCAGTTTGGCCTGCAGGTCCGGCGACATGTCGCCGATTTCGTCCAGGAAAAGCGTCCCGCCCGATGCCTCCTGAAAGCGACCGACGCGCGACGCGACTGCACCCGTAAACGAGCCGCGCTCGTGACCGAAGAGTTCGCTTTCGAGCAGGTCGCGCGGAATCGCGGCGGTGTTGACTGCAACGAACGCCCCCGTAGACCGGGAGCTGGCAGCGTGGATCGCCTGTGCGACCAGATCCTTTCCGACGCCGCTCTCGCCGGTGATCAAAACCGAAACGTCGCGTCCGGAGACGCGTCCGATGGTCTTGAATACCTCGAGCATTTGGGGGCTCTTGCCAACGATACGCTCGCCCGGGATGGTCTGCTTGCCCATGCGCCGACGCAGTTCACGCACCTCTTGTTCGAGGGCTCGCGTTCGAATCGCCTTTTGAGTGAGCGCCTTGACTTCGGCCATCCCAAACGGTTTGGTGAGATAGTCGAGGGCTCCTCGCTTCATCGCATCGACGGCATTCTCGAAGGTGTTCTGGGCGGTCATGATCACGATCGCGGTCGACGCGCCGCTGGCCCGCACCTGGTCGAGCAGTTCGAGACCCGACGGACCTGGCATCCGAATATCGAGAAACGCGATGTGAAACTTGCCAGAGGTGAGAAGCTCTAGCGCCGCATCGCCGTTGTCGGCTTCGACAACGCTGCAGCCTTCTTCTTCGAGGATTTCGCGCAATACGAACCGAATCGAATCTTCATCATCTGCGATGAGTACGTGTGCAGACGTCATGTCGAGATCGGCAGCGCGACGAAGACGGTTGTGCCGAGTCCGGGCGTGCTTTCGATGCGCAGCGTGCCTTCGTGGCGAGCGACCCAATGCCGGGACACCGCGAGTCCCAGGCCAGTACCGCCGATCCGCGTGGTGAAAAACGGGGTAGCCAACTTTTCGAGCGTCGAGGCGCCGATTCCTGGGCCGTTGTCGGTGAGTTTGACCAACAATGTGGGAAGGTGGCGACCGTCTTTCGAAGACAACCGATGATCGAGAGTCATCCGCGTCGAGATCACCAACGCTCCCTTGTCGCCATCCATTGCCTGCAGTGCATTGCGCGTCAGATTGAGGAACACCTGCACGAGGCGATCGAAGTCTCCGGCAAACTCGGGAATCGAGGGGTCGAATTCGCGACTGACCGCGACCTGGCGACCGATCGGGTCGAGAAGGGCGAGGGCCAGTACATCGTCGAGCACGCGGTGAATGTTCACGGGTGCCAGACGCAGTTCGTCTCCTTTGGTGAAGACCATGAAGTCATCGACGAGCAGCGCGATCCGGTCGACTTCGCGCACGATCAGGTCTGCGGCGCGCTTGGACTTGTCATCCGAGGCTCTGGACAACAGGATCTCCGCGGCTCCGCGAATCCCGCCCAGTGGGTTTTTGACTTCGTGCGCAATCCCGGCAGCGATCCGCCCGAATGACGAAAGGGCTTCGCGCTGATTGACGATTTCTCGCTGGTTGTTCTGGATGGTGCAATCGCGAAGCATCAGCACGACACCGTTTACACTGAGGCCTTCCATCAGCGGCGCCGCTTCGACATCGACGATGAGGTCGGGTTCCAGTTTCCGCTCGATCGGCTGCTCGCGCTGGATGGCCGGGCGACCGCTCGCCAATACGATACGTGACAGCTTCGAGATCGAGTGCTCGCTGCCGATCACGTCTTCCATCGGGAGCCCGACCGCTGCTTGGAGCGAGGTTTCTAGAATTCGGCAGGCCTCCGGATTCAAGAATTCGATTTCGCCGTTGACGTCGAGCAACACGACAGCATCGAGCACAGCATCGAGCAGGCTCTCGATGTTGTGCAGCACCTCAGGCGGCCCGCCCCTCGCTGGGGTGTCCCGCTTCGTCGGGGGACACTTCTTCGCAGGTCACTTCCTCATAGGATGAGAAGAAGCTTCGGGCGAGTGCGAGAATTTCGTCGACGTCGTTTGATTCGAGCGTGCGTTGTCGAAACAGCGCGCTGCCGTGCAGGCCTTTGGAGTAGGAGAAAAGGTATTTCTTGAGGTTGGTCGCAAGGGGGCGCGGATCGTCGAACGCCTTCACGATCCAGCCGACGTGGCGTTCGATGGTCGCGAATCGATCTTCACGGCTGGGGCGAGCAGGAGAGCTGCCCTGTGCCAAAGCCAGGGTTTGCTCGAAGATCCACGGGTTTCCCATCGCTCCCCGGCCGATCATCACACCTGCTGCGCCGGTGTCGCGCAACATGTCGAAAACGTCGACCGGTCCCAGAATGTCACCGTTGGCGAGGACGGGAACTTCGGGTACGGCTTCCACAACCCGACGGATGACGTCGCGGTCGGCCCGGCCCGTGTACTGCTGAACGCGGGTGCGACCGTGAACAGAGAGGAGTTCAGCCCCCTCGGCAGCCGCGATCTTTGCGAACTGGGGTGCGGTGATGTTCTCTGCGTCCCATCCGGTCCGCATCTTGACCGACAACGTGCCGCGAAAGCCGCGGCGCATCTCGCGTACGATTGCGGCGGCGCGGGGCAAATCGCGCAACAGCGACGATCCCGCCCGATTCTTGATGAACTTCTTGACCGGGCAGCCGACATTGAGATCGACCCAGGCGGCTCCTTCGCCATCGAGGTACCGGCACGCCTCGCCGAGAATCTCCGGATCCGAACCGAACAATTGGAAAGCGACCGGTGCTTCGCGTGGGCTGGTTTCGAGTAGCTTTCGGGTCTTGTGGCCACCCATCACGAGGCCCTTCGCGCTGACGGTCTCGGTGAACGTCAAAGCAGCCCCCGCTTCTTTCGAGATCAGCCGAAACGGCAAAGTCGACACACCGGCCATCGGCGCGAGCACGAGATTGTTTTCGAGGGTCAGCTCTCGCAGCTCGATGCGGCGGATCAAGCTGGGATCGATCTGGGCCTCAGTCACGAGAAACTCCCGGGGAAGGTTGGAGACGCGGGTTCGATTTTCGATTTCGACCGATTTTCGACAAGCCCGAAGGCGGTGCAACGCTAACAAGACGAATCGAAGCGGGAGCCCGCCGCGCGTTCCGATTCGCGGTGGCTCCGAGCTGCCTAATAATTGTGCAGATTAGCGAGAGAAGCAGAGGGAGTCGAGCCGGAGTGGGTATCCCGACCCCTCCCCCGCGGGCAGAAAATCGAATGCCACGAAGCAATCCCACCGAATCGACAATGAACACCCAGAACGCCCAGAAAGGGTGGAGAGTTCGCCAGTGCGGGCAGTAACCTCGCGGCAGTGAAGACCGGACTGACACCCGCTGCAGCGCTCGAGATCGTCCTTGGCGAGGCGACACCGCTGGGCTCGGAGACCGTAGCCGCGGAGCGTGCTCTGGGCCGCGTGCTGACCGATGCGGTGACCTCGGGTCGGCAACTTCCACCCTCTGACAATTCGGCGATGGACGGCTACGCGGTTCGGATCGGCGACCTCGCGGCTGCGTCGCGCCAGCATCCGGTCGTTCTCGAGGTGGCGTTCGAGGTCGCGGCTGGCGCGTTGCCCGAATCATCCGTGGGGTCGGGTATGGCTGCGCGGATCTTCACGGGTGCAGCGATTCCCGAGGGCGCTGATGCGGTCGTCCGCCAGGAGGACACCGAGCGCAACGACGACCGGGTTTCGATCTTCGTGTCACCGTCCGCCAGAGAGCATATCCGCGACGCCGGAGAGGACGTTCGCATTGGCGATCGGGTGCTCGATGCTGGCGCAGTCATCGGTCCTGCTGAGATCGGGATGCTGGCGGCGCTCGGGCGCAGCGTTGTCGCGGTTCATCAAAGGCCGGTTGTTGCGATTCTCTCAGGCGGCGATGAACTCGTCGAGCCCGATGGCGACATTGCCGGTGGGCGGATTGTCTCGTCGAATTCGTATTCGATAGCCGCTCAGTGTCGCGACGCGGGTGCCGAGCCCGTCTATCTCGGGATTGCTCGCGACACTCCGGATGATATCCAACGCCGGATGCTTGCCGGCCTGCGATCCGACGTCCTGATCAGCTCCGCTGGTGTGTCGGTCGGCGATCGAGATTACGTGCGCGGGGTGCTGGAGAAGCTCGGCTGCACACTGCGTTTCTGGGGCGTCAAGATGAAGCCCGGATTCCCGTTGGCGTTCGGCCGGTTCGATGCTGCGGGGGGGCCGCTCCTGTTCGGACTGCCCGGAAACCCCGTGTCGGCCATGGTGACGTTCGAACAATTCGTGCGGCCCGCACTTCGCAAGATGACGGGACATCGCAGGTTGTTTCGGCCGACGGTCCGCGCGCGACTGGTCGAGCGGCTCGAGAAAATGCCCGGTCGGCTGCACTTCGTTCGAGTGGACCTCGAAAGTGACGGCAACGAGTACACCGCGCGCAGCACCGGCAACCAGAGTTCGGGCGTACTGCGATCGATGAGCCGCGCGCGAGGCTTGCTGGTGTTTCCCGCCGACGCCGCTGAGTTGCAAGAAGGAGACTATGCAACGGTCCAAGTACTCGACGCAGACTTCTTCGAAACGGCCGCTCCCGCTTTCTAGCCGGGTACGGAACGACTTCGAAGGTCCGTGATCGGCTACGGGAACAGCTTTGCGCAGCGTGTTCGACCTGCAGCGGTCGGTAGCGGATGGTCAGGAGCGTCGACGCGTCGCACGATCGAGCCGCGCGAGGGCGCGCCCGATCAAATCCGGGTTTGGCGCATCGGTGCCGGGGTCGAAACGCGACCGCTCCAGAGTCTCGAGCAGCTCGGCAGCTTCGCTCACCTGATCCGATTGAACATCCGATTGAACATCCGACCCCAATGCATGGCCCGCTCCGGGGCTGGCTCGAGAGCCGAGCGTTTCACCGGAGTGCTTACCCGCCTTGTGGTCATAGTGAGAGGCCAGTGCCGCCCGGAGCGCCCGCACCAGTTCTCTGGCGTCGCGATCGGGGTCACCCGTCACCATGGGAGGCGCGCGTGAGTTGTGCCGGGGCGTGCGTCGCCATCGCCACAACGCGATTCCCGCCGCGACTGCGAAGCTGAGTGCCAGCATCGGAATCAGTCGGGACGCAGAGTTTTCGATTGGCCCATTCGCGACACGACGAGAAAATTGGGGCTCAGGCGCCGAATCGGCTGACGTCTGTCTCGGTGACACATCGACCTCGAAACTCGGAGAACGAGCGACGAGATAGCGTGCTTCCATCGGGTCGAAATAACTCAGCCGGACAGGGGGAATTGCGAAAGGTCCGGTGCCTCGGGGGACTACGTCGTACCGGAAAATTTTCTGGACACTGAGCCGGCTGCCGGGTCGGAGTTCGAGCTGCGGCTTTCGCGCGAAGACGTCGGCTTCAATCGGAGTCCATCGCGCCAGTCGATCACCGACATCCCACAGATTCCCCATGCCCCGGATCGACACCGTGATATGTAGGGTCCCGCCCGATTCGAGTCGATCCGGATCCACGTGCGTCTGCAGTACGAGTGGCCCGACCACACCCGCGAAGTCTTCTGGCCGATCCAATTCTGGAATGGGTAGAACGTTCAATGTGACTGACGGAACCGGAGTTTCGAAGATCAGGCCGTTGTCGAGTTTGCACAGGAGGCCCGCAGTCGCAATGGGCAGCCCGCCAGCCCGTTCGGCAAACAGCGCTCGTTGCTCCTCTCTGGTGGAGTATCGGGACCATGCGTCGTTTTCCGCTTCGGGCGGCACTCCTCGTGGCACTCCTCTCGGTACTCCTCTCGGTACTCCTCTCGGTACTACAGGCAAGCCTGGCAGCCGCTCGGTGCGCATGTTCGCGAATGCGGGTGTGTCGACCCACGAGATTTCTGCGACGTCGTCACGGCTATCGATTTGTACTTTCCACACCACTTGCTGGCCGACTACCGCCGACGTGGGCTCGAGCTGGGCACGGGCGACACAGGGTGGAGTCGAAGCCGCTGCGGAAGCGCAATTGAGAAACACTGCAAACGCCGCCCAAGCGCTGCGCTGACTCACCAGACGGCGCCCGCAGGTTTGTCGTAGGGGTCTGTGTCGGAGCGCGCTGCAGCCCGAATCGAACGCTCGAGGTCATCAGTGACGCGCGCCAGCGACCGCAGCAGCAGCTGCTCGCTCAATTCCGGGGGTAGCGGGTCTCTTGTGTTTGGTTCGGAGTTCTGTTCCGCGCCAGGCCGTGGCTCGGGCTCGCTTTGCGAAGCTGCCGCGGGTTCGTTGCGATCGGTCTCGTCTGGATCGTTCGGCTTTGGTTTCGAGTCGGAATCCGGCCCGGGCTTCTCGTCGGGTCGCGTGTCCTCGGGTGGAAATTGGATCAGCGCAGCCAATGTCCACTCCAGATTGAAGCGCGCTTGGTCGTCGGAAGGATTGAACGCCAGCGCGTCGAAGAAAGCATCTCGCGCAGCTTCGAGGTCGCCGGTTTCGAGACGAGCGACACCCAACCCATAGTGGCTATCAGCAGCGATCCGAGCATCGGTCGCGTATAGCGCCGCTGCGGAAAACGCGTTCGCGGCGGCTGCGGGGTCCCCGTGGGCGAACCGGGAATGCCCCAGTGCGATCAGCGCGCGGGCGTTGTGCGGTTCCCGACGAACCCACGGCTCGACTGCCGATGGCGGGGGGATTTGCGTCGTGCTGTCGGTGGTGGCGTCGGAGATGGTGTCGGCGAGGGGCGATTCGAACTTTCCGGGTGCTGCACCGATGAGAATGACGACCAGCGCCAGCCCGGCAGCGCTGCCCGCGCGGTGTCCGAAGGCAAATCGGACCCGCGGCATGCCCTCGGCGAGCAGCAAGAAAAACGCGAGCGCGGCAAATGGGGCCACACGGATAGCCTGGACGCTGCGGACGATCCGCGCGCCGCCAACCCGACCCGCATCGCGACGGACTTCTGCCGCGACTGCGTCGAAATCGAACATACCCCAGGGGTCGGCTAGAAAAACCGCACCCGAGGTCGCATTGGCCAGACGCGCGAGCCGGTCGCTGTGGCGTCGCGTGACAATGACACGGCCAAAACGATCGCGCAGCCGCACATCGGAAGCGGGGATCGCCGAACCGAGTTCGGTGCCGAGGGCGATCGCAATGACCCGCGATTGCGCGCCGAGTGCTTCGACAATTCCCAGCTGGTTCGCGTTGTTCGGATCCTCGCCGTCGCTGGCGACTACGATCACGCGCGGTCGGTCGCTGCCGGCTTCGAATGCTTCCACCGCCGCCTGAATTCCCGCTGCTAGATTAGAGCTGGACGGGCGAATCAAGTCCGTATCGAGTGCCGCGATCCACTCGACCAGCGCGAAACGGTCTGGCGTCAACGGGGCCAATAGGACGCCGTGTCCCGCGAATGCGGCGAGTGCGACGCGGTCGGTCGGCTCTAGCCGCCCCAGTAGCTCCCCGACTCCACGGCGGGCCCGGTCGAGGCGGTTCGGCGGTGTGTCCTGTGCGTCCATGCTTCGAGATACATCGATGACCAGCACCAGATCGACGCCGTTTGCGCTGGCTTCGATCAAACGCTCGCCGATACGCGGTCCCATGAGAGCGATTCCGATCGCGACGAGTGCGATCCAAAGCGCCCAATCGCTGGTCCACTTTCGCGGGGTCGGGCCTCTTTGTGTTCCCATCAGCAACCGGCGTCGGCGCCGGGCGCGCCAAGCCGCGAACGCCAGACAGAGTCCGACCGTGCACAGCGTCCAGATCGCGGCACCGAACCATTCCGGGTGTGCGAGCTGTGCGACCGTCAATGGGCGGTCGCGTTCTTGAATGCGCGAGCCGTCCGCGAAATTTTCGCGTTCCCGGTCAAGAGATTCGCCGGCGGAACACGCGCGCAGCCGCGATTTCTGCGATCAACAAGCTCCCGGCCAGCGCCAACAGCGGCTCGGGGCGGTCAGATTGGTGGATGCGCGGTGGAAGCGGCCTCGCGATGCGCTCGAGAGCATCGATTTCTCGGTAGACCGCGTCGAGATCCTTCGATGTGCGAGCCGCAAAATACCGGCCGCCGGTGGCCTCGGCGATGAGACGCAGCGCATCGGTGTCGACGTCGACTCGTTCGAATTGGGTGCCGCCATGGGGAAGTCCATCGGCTGGCGCCATGGCAACCTCGGCTCCGACCGATCCGATCCCTACCGTGTGGATTCGGATCCCCTGAGAAGCGGCCACCGCGGTTGCCAACTCGACCGAAAGCGCCCCCGCGTTGTTCCTGCCGTCGGTCAGCAGTACTACGAGCCGCCCGGCGATTCTCTCTATCGAGCGGTCGGCAGCGGCTGACGCCAAGCCAGCAGCCGTGGTGTCGCTCGCGAAGGTCGATGCGCCCAGCGCGCGTTTGACTGCCAGCGCCAGCGCGTCACCGATCGCGGTCGCCTCACCCGCGACACCGGCTTCCACACGGCCGAGGGCTTCGGACAGCAAGCGTCCATCGCTGGTCAGCGGACATTGGGTGAAAGCAGATTCGCCAAACACGACCAGTGCGACGCGGTCGCCGTCAGAAGCTCGGTGTTCGGCGAAACGCGCAACCACCTCGCGCGCCAGCGCAATGCGGGTTCGATTCTCGCCACGTTGCTCCGCGTCGAGCGCACGCATGCTTCCCGACGCGTCGAGTGCCAGCACGAGGTCGAGTCCGTAGCCGGGTTCTGGCGGAAGCTGGTGCAGCCCGACCGGACCCGCGAGCACGCCCAGAAGAGCCAGTACGCACGCAGCGCGCAACAACGCGGACATGTGTGCGACGAAATCGAAGCGACGTCCACCGGCGATTCGAATTTGTGCGATCGCCGACCAACCGAGCGACGCAGGCCGCGTTTTTGTTGCGACGACCCAGGCTGCGGCCGCCGGAAGCGCCAACAGCAACCACAATGGCTGCTCGAATCGGTCGATGCCGACGGCCGCCAGGACGGAGAGGGCTTGCGTCACCGCGCCACGCCATTCGGGATCGAATCGCGAACGAATACCGCTACATCGCGAATGATTTCTCTGGCGCCCGCAGCCGCGCAAGCGGCGCCTGTCGGAGCTGGGAATCGAAACTGGTCGAGACGACGAAGCAGCAGCACAAAGCCCGGCCAACGCGAGGTTGCAGCAAATGGCGGAATAGCGCGCTCGAGTTCTTCTGTAGTACAGGAGATAGTACAGGAGATAGTACAGGAGATCGTACCGGAGATCGTACTGGAGACCGTACTCGCGGCGTCGCCAACGGCTCGGCCGAATCGTCGGTCCATGTAGCACCGAAGCGCAACAGACGCGGCTTCGCATGCCGAAATCGGATCGAGGTCGACCCGGTTGAGCGACGCTTCGATGGCCTCGAGGGCGGTCTGCCAGGGCGGAGAACCCGGAGTGCGTTTGCCAGTGCTCGCAGGGCGCCCGTTCGATTCTCTTCTCGCCAGCCACAACAGGCCCAGGCATCCGAGGGTGAAGCCCGCGCCGCCCGCGGCCCATATCCACGGCCGACCCGGCGTGGAATCGACGAGTTCTGGCGGCAACCCGAACGGTGTCAGTTTCCCGATATATTGGGGGATGATGGATACGACTTCTACGGTCAGGCCGTCCGCAGTCAATGTCTCGACCACACCGTCGCCTTCCACCTCGATCGGTGTCGCTGGCCACGCGAATTGGCCAACCTCGCGAGGGCGAATGCGTACGCGCGTTCGGTGGATCCAGCGGTTGGGTTCTCTGGCGACGGGAAGTGTTTCGACTTCGAGGATCCAAAGACCGGCGACGTTTCGGGGAGTAGCGAATGGGAGCACGCGGTGATTGGGACGGGTGACGACAGCCACCTCGAGCGTTGCGACATCGCCGATTCCAATCGTGGCCGGCTCGAGGACCCACAGGGCCCGTGATTGGACTGGCGCTTGATAGACGACACTCTTGCCGACGCTGGCGGGATCATCTTCACAGGCCGACATCAGAGCCATCGTCAACACTAGACTCGCTGTGCAAAAAAGTCGGGTCCGCTGCGGCTTCCCGATCGCGATCTCGTGACGCCTCATGTCACAGCCTGGGAGCGTCGATTGGCTCGTTCTCGGAAGAAGCGGCCCAACGAATAGAGCGGGCTTCGATCGGTACGCAGCCACAGTGGCTCCACACCGCTGCGACGAAACTCCGTTTCGAGCCGTCGACGCGCCGTCTCACACGCGTCGCGATAGCGGGCCCGGGAACGCCGCGATCTGGTGTTCATCAGGAGTGAAGAGCCGGGTCGCTCGGGGTCTTCGACCCGAATCATCCCTACCTTTGGCAACTCGATCTCTCGCGGATCGATCAGCACGGCGGCGATCACATCGTGGACTCGTGCGAGTCGCGTCAGCTCGGAACGCAGACGCGGTCTCGGAGCGGTATTCTCCCCCGGCGGTGGAGATGGGAGCAGCGCTTCGTCCCGGAAATCCGAGAACAGGATCACGATCGAGCGCTTTCGGGTTCGGACTCTGAGTGCGCGAAGTCCTGATCCGAGCTGTGTCGTGCCATGACTCACGCTTGCGGCAGACACGGCAAAGCGAATCAAACTCCATGTGTGGGCCATACCGCGGCCGACCGCCACCCGCCCGCGGACCTGCGAATCGAAACACACCAGACCGCTGGAATCGCCGGTCCGTCCAGAGGCCGCGGCGATCAGCGCCAGCGCGTGAACCGCAGTGGCAGCCTTTGCATGACCGGTAGTGCCGAAACGCATCGACGCCGATGTATCGAGTCCAAACAGCAAGGTCTGGTTGCGCTCTTCGCGAAAGCGTTTGACGAACGGTTTTCCGGCGCGAGCGGTGGCGTTCCAATCGAGTGTGCGGATGTCGTCGCCGGCGACATAGGGACGAGACTCTTCGAACTCGAGCCCCGAGCCGCGAAAAGCGCTCACGTAGTTTCCAGCGAAGAGGCCGGTTGCTTCGCGTTGGCTGCGAACGACCAAGAGCCGCGCCGCTCGTGCGAGGTCGCCCGAAGACACCCCAATGGGCAGCGGCTGTGGTGAGAACGGTTTCATCGCGACTGCCTGCCTCCGCGTATTGCCGTAATCCTGCTAGGGGGTTTCGACCGCTGCCAGAATGGCATCGACGACCGCATCGGGTCGAATGCCATCGGCTTCGGCCTCGTAGGTGAGCACGATTCGATGGCGCAGAACGTCCGGCGCCACACGTTTGATGTCGTGCGGCGTCGCATAGTCGCGACCATCGAGCAGCGCGCGTACCCGCGCTGCGCGAATCAGATACATCGACCCGCGTGGCGACGCGCCCAGCGCAACGCAAGCTTCCGGCGCGGTGCCAGCGGGCGCGTGGATTCTGGCTCCCGCGCCGGCCGGATCTCGGGTCGCGCGGGCGAGTCTGACCGCGTAGTCCACCAGAGAGGACGCCGCGTGGATTTTCGAAGCGGCCACTTGAATGGACGCGACCGTCTCGGGCTTCAGTGCGGTGACGGTTTCGACGGCGGGCTTTGCATCGCGGAGTACGATTTCGCGCTCGTCCGCTTCTTCGGGGTAGGGGACTACGAGATTCACCAAGAATCGATCGATTTGCGCTTCCGGCAGTGGGTAGGTGCCCTCGAGCTCAGCGGGATTCTGGGTCGCCATTACGAAGAACGGTTCCGGCAGCTTGAAGGTCTGATCGCCGATCGTGACTTGTCGCTCTTCCATCGCCTCGAGCAGTGCCGATTGCACTTTGGCCGGTGCACGATTGATTTCATCTGCAAGCAGGACGGGTGCGAAAATGGGTCCTTTGCGAACCACGAACGTGCGCGTGTCCGGCACGAAGATTGGCGTTCCAATCAGATCCGCGGGTAACAGGTCCGGCGTGAACTGGATCCGGCCGAATCCGAGCCCGAGGGCCTGCGCCAGCGTGCGCACCGCGGTGGTCTTGGCGAGGCCTGGAACTCCCTCGACCAGCGCGTGACCACCCGCGAACAGAGCAATCAGCAAGCCATCGATCAGGTTCGTCTGACCGACGACCACACGGCCGATCTGGCCACGCAAAGTTTGAATCGACTCTTGAATATTCGACGCGTGTGCATCGGACACATGTGTGCCGGATAGACGTGAATCGGACGTGCCTGAGACGGACGCATGTGTAGTGGACGAGTGTGTTACCAGTTTGCTGTCGCTCATGATTGAATCCGGCTTCTTCGGGTTCGCCTCGGACCGTTTTCGGCTTCAGTTTCGTTTGTCGATTCGCGCCACGATGATGGAGGTCCGAACGCGGGGGATTTCCCGCAGCCGAACGACCTGGCCTCCCCAGCTCTCGACGTCCTGACGCCCGACAATTTCATTGAGTTTCCAATCTCCACCTTTGGCAAGCACATCCGGTCGCAGCGTGCAAATCAGCGACTTGGGGGTCGCATCTCGAAAGCAAACCACCCAGTCCACGCAAGCGAGCGCTGCCAGGACTTCTGCACGCTGTCTGCAGGAAACGATGGGATGCCCACTACCCTTTATACGCCGCACGCTGGCATCGGTGTTCACCGCGACGACGAGTCGGTCGCCCAGACCCCGCGCCTGTTCGAGGCTGCGAACATGGCCGATGTGAAGGAGATCGAAGCAGCCGTTGGTGAAGACCACCCGTTCGCCACGGCCCTGCGCGTTGCGGACGGCATCGGCCGCGCGCAGTCGCGACAGCACCTTGGCCCGCGCGCAGAGGAGTGATCGACTCATGATGCTCCTTGCGGCCGGCGGGTTTCAGGCGTGAATTCAGGGGTGAATTCAGGGGTGAGTTCAGGGGTGAATTGTGGGGCGAAGTGGGGGGCGAAGTTGGGGTCGAAGTGCGAGTCGAAGTGGGGGTCGGGTTCGGTCGGGCCAGCAGGCTGTGCTGGGGGTTCAGACCGGCTCGGATTCACGAGCGATCCCAACGCCCGAATTCCGCGCATGACGAAATGCGGAACACCCTGAAGCACCTGGCTCACAGAGCCCGCGGAACTCGGTAGCAAGATGGGCTCGACCATCGGGTCCGCCCAGGCGCCCGAAACCTCGAAGGCAGCGGCAACGAGGTTCTCGTCCGTACCGAGCAGCATTCGATTGAGAATCGGAATTTTCCCCAGTACGCGGTCGAGCTTCCTGAACAAGAACACGTAGACGAGAGCGTCGATGGTCTTGATCGGATCGGCAAGCTCCAGCTCGCCGGATGCCACGATGCCGATTCTCGGCCCGTCGAGTGAGAACGACGCCGAATACAGCCGTCCAGCGCCGAATTCGAGGAGGCTTTCGACCCGATTGAATGGGACGATATCGCTCGGATCATATGAGTCGAGCTTGGCGGCTGCCTCGGCGATCGCGACCACCGGCGATGTCACCTTGCGGATCAGGCCATCGACCGCCTTCAAATCGAGCAGACCACTCAGCTGGGAGAAGAACGAAGTTCCGGGCTGCAGCACCCCTTCGAAGCTGCCATCGAGATTCATGCGTCCCTCGATCTGCCGCTTCGGTAGGCCCACCAGCTTCGCGATCGCCGAACCGTCGCCATCGACCAGTCCGAAGTTGACGCGAAAGGGAACTGCCCCTTGCACCGACAGGTCGAGCAGGCCATCGGCTCGCGCGCGGCCGGTCGGGGCCAGCTGGATCTCGAGTTCCCGGATGCGGACCTGTCCCCCCGTCGCGACGAAGTGCCCGTGGGCTTCGTCCTGCTGCCAGAGTCTGCCCAGAATCTCACCCACGCCGAACTTGCCGCGCGCCCAGCCGCCGCCGTGTGTTGGAGCGCTCGGCGCGGTTCGCGGCGCGGTGGCAGAGAGCTGGACAGAGACGCGCTCGCTGGGCTCGAACCGCCAATCCGCTTCGACTTCGATCGGGACGCCGGCCCAGATCGCATGCTTGGATTCAATGTGCACACCGTCGGTCTCTGCGACGATCGTCGCAGAGACGTCCCACAGCGGCCACAAGAACAGCGGATGCTCGAGGAATTCGATCTCGAGACTGACGCGGGTCCGGTTGTGGGGTCGAGACTCAGCCTCGGCCGAATCCGGGCGCGGGCGCAGGCTCTGCCACAAAGTATCGAGTCCAAACAGCGGCAACGCCTGTGAGTTCATCTCGCGTAGTTGAGGATTGCCCGCCAGAAAATTCGGAAATCCCTCGATCGTGACGTCCAGCAAGGGGAGGGGGCGGCCATTGAGCACGGCCGTGGCATCGACGATTTCCAGCCGGTCGCCGACCCAGTGGAGCTCTGCCGCCAAGTCTTCCAATTGGTTCGCATCGCCGAAGCGCGCGACCACAGCGGCGAGCTTCACCTGCATCGAAAACCCGTCCGGGACGCGCCGGGAGCGGCCGGCGAGCAGATCCTGCCATCCGTGAAGTGTTGTTCGGCCGCGAGCCCGAAGCGTTTCGAGGAGTCCGCTGGCCAACGGTGCCACTACCCCTGCAGCTTCTTCGCGCTCGATTTCGGGGAGCCAACTGATCAGGTGGCGGGCTTGACCCAAATCCAGTTTGTCCAGGTCCAGTTCGAGCATCGCGACAGAATCCGCGCTCAGCGGCCGTGATACCTCCCCTTCGACGCGCAAGCTCGTATCTTGGGTGGTGACCTGGAAGTCGTACAGTCTGGCGCGCTGCGGATCGATTTCGAGGGTTCCGACGAAGTTGATCTGCGGTGAATGGATCATCTCGAGCGACTTATCGGGGTCCGAAACGGAGCTGACCAGGTTTCGGCAGGTCAGGTCTGCCTGCAACCGGCCGGTGCCGGCTTCCGCGGTCTCGTAGATCCACTGGCCGCTGAGTCGGCCTGAAATTTCGGCCTTTGGGTGAAGCTCTCGCAGGTAGCGCGTGCCCGACGCGAGCTCCAGCGAGTCCACGCCGAGCGAGATTCGAATTTCACCGTCTTTGTCGCGGTGGCCGACGAGTTTGATCGACCCGTGATTTCGGCCGCCCTCGCTCAACTGGCCACTCACGGAGAACTCGCTGCCGCCGCTGAACCGATGATGGACCAGCTGGCCGGCCACATTCACCAATTCCAATACACCGTGTTCGGGGGTGAGTTCGTCTTCGAACGAGATCCGAACGTCGCGCAGTTCCAGGATCCTGGCTGCAGGTGGCGCCAGCAGCACCCGCCGCACCAGGGTCTCCAGCGAGATCAGCGGAGCCAGTAGCTCGTCCGGGTTCGAAGGCCGCGATGAGGAGAGCTGCCCGTCCACGCCGCTGGTCGATCCGACCGGACGCAAAGCGCCGCTGGTTCCGATCGAGGACAGACGCAGACGGACTCCTTCGAGCTGTAGCCGCCGGAGCTCAATTCCGCCGCCGACAAGCGACAGCGCGTCGATCGATCCCATGACTCGTTCGATCTCGAGCCCGTGACCGCCCGGTGTGGGCCAAGCCGAGATGCCCCCGCCCTCGACTCGCACGAATGTGCCGGGTGAGATGCGGAGCTGACGCACCGACACTTGCGTCCCGAGCGCTCCGCTCAGCCGGCGCTCTAGCTCGGAAAGAACTTGGTCGGGGCCAAAACTCCTCGCCAAGAACGATCCGGCGATCACGGCAATCGCGAACAGCGCAGCAATCGCGAAAATTCCGGCCCGGTATCGCCTCACGATCCTCCTTACACCCACCACGCACCCACCACGCACACCGATCATTGCGCCTTGCAGGCTCGTTGTCGCCCGTGCTCCCCTCGGGGATGTTCCACAGGAACGCTTGTCCAGTGTTTCTGGCTGGACTTCTGCCTGTTGCCGAACCCTAGTTGAGTTCCATCAATGTGTTGTTCTCATGCGTTCGGAAGGTGCATCTCCCGGTGGCTATTGAGGTTGCCAAAGCTGCCCTCGAGGTTCGGCGAGAACCCGCCAACATCGCATTCCCACTAAAGAATTCCCACGTACGGTCGAAACACCACACAGTTGATTCGACTCAACTGAAGGCACTGGAGTCGAGAGTTCTAGTAAGGAGTGCGACGTGGAAGATAATGGATCACAAGCGATTCGGAAGAATCGCGTTCGCGAGCTGCGGGAGAATCGCCTGATGACCCAGGCGCAGCTGGCACGAAAAGCGAAGGTCGCGCTGCGTACGATTCACAGTGTCGAAAAGGGTATGAACTGCCGCATGGACACCAAGCGGAAGATCCTTCTCGCGTTGGGATTGCGGTTCGAGGACAAGGACCAGGTCTTTCCGTCCAACTATCCTTCGAACCCGCTGATGCCAACAGAACCGAACCGGTCAGCGTTTTGACCCCAGGCTCTTTCGACTGATCGCTCCGGTATAGTGGTCGTTGGTCGCTGACCAACACCGGACGCACGCGGGTGCGACCAGATTGCATCTGGGTGCAGTGATGCGGCAAGATCTCTAGACGGGTTCAGACTTCGGTTCCCTGACGGCCTACCGTTCGGGCGTTGGCCCGCGGGAGGGATCGTCATTCCGGACCGCGTCACGCTGCTGGCCGATGTCGCCGAGATCGTTTCTCGATCGCACGACCTCAACGAGACTTTGAGCAACGTCGTCGAACTAGTCGCCAAGCGGCTGGATGCCGACGCCTGCTCGCTGTACTTGTGCGGAGCCGAGCTGACCACCTTGTCGCTCGAGGCGACGATTGGACTCAACCAGGAAGCGGTGGGGATCGTCTCGCTCGCGTTCGGGGATGGTCTGGTTGGCCTCGCAGCGAAGACCGGACAGCCCGTCGTCATCGCCCACGCTCGTGAGCATCCGAGCTACGCGTACTTCGCCGAGACGGGCGAGGAGCGCTTCGAATCTTTGATGGCCGTGCCGTTGATCTTCCGTGGCGTGACGATCGGTGTTCTGGCGGTTCAGACGATCGTTCCCCGTGAGTTCGAATCCAACGATGTCGAGATCTTCAAGACCTGCGCGCAACTGCTCGCACCGGTTGTGATCAATGCGCGGCTGTTGGCGTTGGTGGGCCTTTCAGACGAAGACAGCGATCGCGTCAATGCGGAGCTCGCGCTCACTGGAATACCCGCGCCCCGCGAGGCGAACGTTCGCACCAAGCAGCACAACATCGAATATCGCGGCATCGCGACGTCCCGCGGCATCGCGATCGGTCCGATCTATCGGCTCGAAACACCACTCGATCTCGAACACCTCGCCTACACACCGAGTTCCGATCCGGAGCAGGAGGTGCGCGATCTGCTGGAAGCGATTGCCGATGCGCGCCGCGAACTCGATGGCGTGCAAGACGAACTCGGTGCGAAGTTCGGCCTCGACCTCGCGGCGGTCTTCCAGACGCATATCCAGATCCTCGAGGACAAGGGCTTCATCGCCAAGCTGAGCGATGAGGCGCGACGGACCGGCAACGCGCTGCATGCGCTCCAGAATGTGTTGTCGGCGTACCGCAAGACCTTCGAGCGGATCGCCGACCCGTATTTTCGCGAGCGGGTCATCGATGTCGAGGACGTGGGCCAACGCGTGATGGAGCGGTTGCTCGGCGAACGCCTTCACATCCCGCCATTGATGGACGGTGCGATCGTTGTCGCGAACAACATCATGCCCGGTCTATTCGCGCGACTCGAGGTTGACAAGATCGCTGCCATGGTCTCCGAACATGGTGGCGCCACGTCGCACGGGGCCATTTTTGCGCGCACACTCGAGATCCCGGCCGTCACCGGCATCTCGGGCATTCAAGAAGCGGTGCGATCGGGCGAGCTGGCCGTCGTCGATGGCGACGACGGGTTGCTCTATCTGTCTCCCGACGAAGGGCTGCTTTCGGAATTTCGGCGAGCACAACAACAGTTCGCGGTTGCGATCGAGCATCTCGATGCGCTGCGCAACCGACCCGCCGAGACCCGAGACGGGCGGCGCGTGCACCTGACTGCGAACGTCGGCCTCGCGAGTGACTTGAGACTGGTCGAGCGGCATGGTGCGGATGGCGTCGGATTGTTCCGGACCGAAATCCTGGCGCTGGCCCAGCGCGGCTTCCCGAGTGAAGAAGAACAGGCAGAACTCTACGCCCGAGTAGCGTCAGCGCTGGCGCCGCGGTCCCTCACAATTCGCACTCACGATCTCGGCGGCGACAAGGAACTGGCTAACGTTGGCGTCGGACTCGAGGACAACCCGCAGCTCGGCTGTCGTTCGATTCGTCTCAGCCTCGGCATCCCATCTGTGTTCAAGGCGCAGATCCGCGCGATCTACCGAGCGAGCTCCAACGCCAACGTGCGGATGATGTTGCCGATGATCAGTTCGCTCGAGGAGCTTCGCCGCGCGCGTGTACTGATAGACGAAGCGCGGGGCGATCTGGAGCGCAGCGGGTTCGAATTCGACGCGAACATGCCGATCGGCTTGATGATCGAGGTACCGTCGGCCGCCATCAAAGCCGAGGCGCTCGCCCGAGAATGTGACTTTTTCAGCATCGGAACCAACGATCTGACGCAGTACACGCTCGCGGTCGACCGCGGCAACGAACACGTTGCCCACATCTACGATCCACTGCACCCGGCCGTGTTGGCGTTGATCGACATGACTGCCCGCGCAGCGGCCCGGGTGGGGATACCCATATCGGTCTGCGGCGAGATGGCCAGCGACCCGATCGCGGTTCCGCTGCTGGTCGGTCTGGGAATTCGAGAGCTTTCAGGTACGCCGAGTGCCGTCCCCGTCGTCAAGGAAATCGTCCGAGAACTCGATTTCGGGTCTCTCGAGGCCGATTCGAGGCGTGCCCTCGAGGTCGGTACCGCAAACGAAGTGCGCCAGATTGGTGCGGCGCGGTTGGTCGAAGCTGGGCTGCTCGATCATCCCGACATCGGCGCCTGGCTTCGGGTTATCGTCGAGCGGCTCGGAGTGACGGAGCAGAAGCCGCCCAGGATTCGCCAGTCAGCCAAGTAGCAGAGGTTCCGGCACACGATTGGTCGACCGAAAAGAGCGGCTGTGGTACCCATGTGCCCGCCCGACTTCCCTGCTCTGGGCAACGCGTTTTCTGCGGTAGCCGCCCCCTGCTGTCGCGGCCATTTTCAATGCATCGATCGTCGATGAAGTGTGTGGTCGCTGAAGCGAACCATCGATGAAATGAACGGCGAAAAAACGATGACCCATTCGGTAACTCAGACAATGCTGGCTCTGTTGGCACTCACGAAGCCGCGGATCATTTTGCTCGTGTTGTTCACGGGCCTGCCCGTCATGGCGATGGGGAGCGCGGGATGGCCAGGCTTCGGCTTCGCGATGTCGACCCTGTTCGGGATTTCGCTGGCCGCCGGCGCCGCCAACGCGCTGAACTGTTATATCGAGCGCGATCTCGACGCGCTGATGGATCGCACAGCCAACCGGCCGCTACCCGCGAAGCTGATCGCACCCTCGACCGCATTGTGGTTCGGGCTCTCACTCGCTGTCATCGCGACGGTCATCCTGAACGCGGTAGCCGGGCCCCTGCCAGCGGCGCTCGGTGTCGCGAGCATTCTGTTCTACGTCTTCGTCTACACGGTCTGGATCAAACCTCGCAGCCCGCTAAGCGCTGTCATCGGTGGGGCCGCGGGCGCCGCCGCTCCGCTGATCGCTGACGCTGCTGTGAATGGTTCGGTGGGTGCCGCCGGTTGGCTGGTCTTCGCGATTGTGTTTTTCTGGCAGCCGCCCCATGTATGGGCGATCGCGCTATTTCGCAAGCAAGATTACGCCAGGGCTGGGATTCCGATGATGCCGAACGTCGTCGGTGATCAACCGACTCGCTGGCGGATGCTGTGGTACACGCTCGCGCTGGTACCGGTCACGCTGGCTCCGCTCCCGCTCGGTCTGCTGGGATGGGTCTATCTCGCCGCCGCTATTGTGCTCGACGCCTGGTTCGTCTGGCTCGCAGTGGCTGTCTTGCGAGAGCGTACAGATGCCGCCGCACGCAGGATGTTTCACGCGTCCCTGGGTTTCCTATTTGCGCTGGTTGCGGCGATGTTGCTGGATCGGGCGATCCTGTAGCGGCATTCCTCGGCTTTTCTGCGAGGAGTGACTCCAAGGGCATCTGATCGAGGGCCGGCTGCGCACGGGGCACCTGCCGCGCCTCAACGAGCAGGGCCTGTCCGGTTGACCGGCTCTGGCCTACTGGCCGTCGTTGGCCACACGGCTTTTTTCCTTCAGTCGGAACGGCGGGTAGACCGGTACTTCGACCCGAAGGACCGTTCCGTCGGGACTCGTGAGCTCGCGGACGACTTTGCAGATCGGCTCGAGAGCTTCGCCTTCGATCGTTCGAGAATTCGGCTCGAAATTGTTTGCGCCGGTTTCATTCGTTTCCGCTCTTCGGGTCTTGCTCGCCATGGCTTCGATCTCCTTCAGGTTCTGCCTCGCGGGACTGCTTGGGTTGGACGCAGTTCCACAGGAGTAGATCGGCAGAAGGTCTGACGAATTTCACCGGAAAGTCGCTGTAGGTCCGCATTTGTAGATGCACAAATAAAGGCGAACAAAAGGCGAAAATAGAGATCAAAATAAAACCCGCTGGAGAGCGGGTAAGTTTCGCGCGAACCCGAGGAGAATAGCACAGGTTCGAAATCCCGCAATAGATTTTTCGAAACAGCTCCCCTAATTGCATGAAACCGGGTCAAAGGCGACTTGGGACGATCAAATCACAGCCGAAATGCTCACAGAACGTTGTTCTGAAGTCGCTGCTTGACAGCTGCCTAGCGCGAATCGTTCGCTCAAGTCGCTCCAGTGCGCTCTTGGCTGGCGTGGTGATTGGGCTATTGAGCGTTCTCCGTCAGCGTTCTTGGCCAATGGTTCCTGGCCCCAACCAACACCAACCCATTGTTGCCAACCGACCGTTCAACCAACGATGTTGACGAGTCGACCCGGGACGATGATGACCCGCTTGGGTTGCCTTCCGTCCAGGTGCCTTCGTACGCTGGCCAGCGCGAGAGCGGCATTTTCGATCTCGCGCGGCGCAGCATCGACCGCCATCTCGAGCTGGTCTCGGCGTTTCCCGTTGACCTGCACCGTCAGTCGCACCACTTCGGAGACCAGCAGCGAGGTATCCGCCTGCGGCCAGGGCTCGTGCGCGATTGATTTCTTGTGACCGATCCGCTCCCAAAGCTCCTCTGCCAGATGCGGTGCGAACGGAGCCAGCATCAGCAGGAACGACTCGGCGGCATCCCGCGGGAGATTTGCATCGCGCGCGATTTCGCGTGTGAAAACCATCAGTTTCGAGATCGCGGTATTGAACCGCATCGCCTCGATGTCTTCGGTCACTGCGACGATCGTCTGCGCGGCCAACCGGCGCTGCTGCGAAGTTCCGCCGCCTTCAGACATCCCTACCACTCGCTCCGCTGGGGTGTCGATTGGGCCTTCGTCGATAAAGAGCCGATAGGCCCGCTGCAAGAATCGCTGCACACCGGGGATCGAGTCGTCAGACCAGGGCGCGCCCTTGTCCAGGGGCCCCATGAACATCGAGTACAACCGCAGTGAATCGGTTCCGAAGCGCTCGATGACATCATCCGGGCTGATCACGTTGCCCCGGCTCTTCGACATCTTCTCGGTGACTTCTTCGAGCACGAGGCCTTCGATTTCCGGATGCATGGGCGTACCGTCGCCCGCGAACACTACTTCTGAGGTCTGTACCCAGCGCGCCTTCAGCTCGACGCCGGTCTCCATGTGAACTGTGGTTTCGCCATCCAGCCGGGCCTGCGAGGCGGGGAAAGCGCACGTGGCCCGGTCGGAATCGTCGCCCAGGTTGTCATCGTAGTAGCGATAGCTATAGCCGAGGACCATGCCAGGGTTCAGAAGTTTGGCGAACGGTTCCGGCGTGTGTACCAGGCCGAGATCGAACAGCACCTTGTGCCAGAAGCGCGCGTAGAGCAGGTGCAGCACAGCGTGCTCGGCGCCTCCAACATAGAGATCGACGGGCATCCAGTAGCGTTCGGCCTCGCTCGACCACGCCTGCTCGGTGTTGTGCGGGTCGCAGAACCGGAGGTAGTACCAACAGCTTCCGGCCCACTGGGGCATCGTGTTGGCGTCGCGCAGTAGCGTCTCGCCAGTTTCGGGATGCTTCATTTCGAGCCACTCGTGGGCTCGCGACAGGGGCGCTTCGAAGTCTCCAGTCGGCCGGTACTCGTCGAGTTCCGGAAGTAGGACCGGCAGTTCCGACTCCGCGACCAATTCAGTCCGCCCGTCTTCGTGGTGGACGATCGGGAATGGCTCGCCCCAGTATCGCTGGCGACTGAACAGCCAGTCGCGCAGCTTGTAACTGACCGTCGATTCGCCTTTTTCGTTTTTTTGCAACCACGCGCACATCCGCGTTTTGGCCTCCGCCGTCGACAATCCGTCGAGGAAGTCCGAGGCGACTGCGACCCCTTCACCAACGAAGGCCCCCGAATCGAGGTTCCCTCCGGAGACGACTTCCACGATCGGTAGATCGAAGCGCTTTGCGAATTCGTAATCGCGTTCGTCGTGCCCGGGCACGGCCATCACAGCACCGGTGCCGTAGGTCGCGAGCACGTAGTCAGCGACCCAAATGGGCAGCGGGGCGCCAGTCACCGGGTGCTGAGCGGTTGTACCCGTGAAGACTCCCGTCTTCGTCTTGCTGTCGGACATCCGCGCCCGCTCGCTGCGTCGCGCCGCAGCGTCGACGTAGGCTGATACTTCGGCGCGCTGCCCGTCGGTTGTGATCCGATTGACCAGTTCGTGCTCGGGTGCCAGCACCATGTAGGTGGCGCCGAAAAGCGTGTCGGGTCGGGTCGTGAAGACCTCGATTTTGTCTCGATATGCATCCTGGCTGAGTGCGAATTCGATGCGCGCGCCTTCCGACCGGCCGACCCAGTCACGCTGCATCTTCTTGATCGACTCGGGCCAATCAACGCCCTCGAGGTCGTCGATCAGCCGATCCGCGTAGGCGGTGATGCGCAGCATCCACTGCCGCATCGGCATGCGAATGACCGGATGCCCACCGCGCTCACTCTTGCCGTCGATGACCTCTTCGTTCGCCAGCACGGTGCCGAGTGCAGCGCACCAGTTCACCGGAACTTCGGCGATGTAAGCCAGGTCCCGCTGGTAGAGTTTCGAGAAGATCCACTGGGTCCAGCGCACATAGCCGGGGTCGGTCGTGTCGATCTCGCGCGACCAATCGTAGTCCATCCCGAGCGCCTGGAACTGGCGACGGAAGTTGTCGATGTTGTTTGCGGTCGTCTCGCGTGGGTGCGTGCCTGTCTCGATCGCGTACTGCTCGGCGGGCAGGCCGAATGCGTCCCAACCCATCGGATGCAGCACGTTGAACCCGCACATGCGCTTATAACGCGACAGCACATCGGTGGCGATGTAGCCCTTCGGATGGCCGACGTGGAGCCCTGCGCCCGAAGGGTAGGGGAACATATCGAGCGCGAAGAATTTCGGCTTTGCCGGGTTGATCTCCGCGCGAAATACCTGATTCTCGCGCCAATAGGCCTGCCACTTGGGCTCGATTGCCTTGGGGTCATAGGGCATGGCGAAGGAGAGTTACGGCGACGGGCGGGAGAGTCAACGACTCTCCCGCCCGCGATGTCCGATTTGCGGCTTACGCGTAGCTTTCGGATCGTGTCTTACTGATCGTCGTCTCGCAGGCCGAGCTTCTTCTCCCGCTCCTTCTGGATATGGATGGCCTGCATCTGCTCATCACTGAGCAGCGCGGTGGCGACCTTCGGGCGCAGGATCGAGTAGAAAGTCGGCACGATCGTGATGGCGCCGAGCATGTTGATCACCATCAAGATTACCAGCAGCTGGGCCATTTCGGCCTGGAACCGGAGGTTCGAAAACATCCACCAGATGATCCCACCGACGATTGTGGTGGCCGTGAAGCTCACCGCCATGCCGGTCGTGCGTATCGCGCGCCGGACCGCTTCGTCGATGTCGGCCGTGTCGACCACCTCCTGGCGAATCCGGTCGACGATGTAGATCGCGTAATCGACCCCGATCCCGACCCCCACCGACTGGACCGGCAGCGTGTTGATGTTGAGGCCGATATTTCGGATCGACATGTACGCCAGGCTCATCATCGTCGCGGTCGAGATCTGCAGCAGGATGATCAAACCACTGGGGACCGATTGGTAGGTGACCGAGTGCAGCACGAAGATGACGACAAAGATCAGCGTGATGTTGGCCACGTGACTGCGCTCGACTTCCTCGTTGATCGCCGCCAGGATCCCCATCGCGCCGCCGGCCATCACGAACTGGACACCGCGCGTCCACGAGTTCGTCGGCTGGTATTTCGGAAGTGAGTTGACCGCTCGCATGTCGGCGACGATCAAATCCTTGGTGTTGACGGCGACCCCGCGAATCGCGAGTTCCTCGTTTTCCCACCAATAGTCGACGTCATCGGGCGACCAAGCGGCGAGCGTCTCGGGCCAAGTAAACACCTCATCTTCTTCGGTCCCGTCCAGCGCGTCGCCGTAGTCTTCGATCGCACCTTCTTGAAACTCTCCGATCCACGCCGGCAGGCCGTCTCGAGAGGCGGTCTTGACTGGCTCCGATCGATACGAGCCATCGGGTTGGCGGATGCGGACCTCCAGCGTGTAGTGCCGCGGCGAGAGCAACGGTCCGAGCATGTAGTAAGTCATGTCTATGAGCTTGTCGGCATTGAAAAACGACGCGTCGGCCTGAGCCTTGTCCATGTCGAGTCGAATCGAGACCTCACCCAGCGGATTTTCCTCGACGAATTTCTCGGCGAAGTGGCGCGCGAATTCGATGGTCTCGCCCTTGTGGTCGGGGTAGAAGAATGAGATCGCGGCCTTCCTGCCATCGTCGGTCATGAAGGGTCGCAGGAAGCCCGGAGCACCGTTTTGCTGCAGCTGGAAGATCATCGCACGAACCGTGCCGGTATTTTCCGGGATGAAATACCACTTCGGATCGCCGTAGTGGTTGATTCGCCATGAGGTGCGCAGAAACGGCACGAGTGATACTGACGCACCGAGATTGGTTTCGGCCTTCAGGTAGCGCTCGAAGCGCTCCATCGCCTGGATCGGCGCAGAATCCGCACTGGCGTTGGGGCGGTCGCCATCGGCGTAAACGGTCATCGCGTCGATGCCACCGAAGCGTGTCGCGATTTCTGCGGTGGCTTGGTTCCATTCGTGGCTCGGCCAGAGCAACGGAGTTCCCGGTGTGGCCTCGCCGATCTTCGAGTGGAACAGCGCGATGTAGGACGAACTGATCAGCAGCACGAACGTGCTTACGCCGATCACGTATTTCCACTGCGGGTGGGTCGTGACATTGCCGACACCGCGGGTGAACCGAACCATGAACGCGGGCAAGAAGTGCTCGTGCTCCTTCGGTGCCGGCATGTAGCAGATCATTACCGGGTGCAGAATCTCGACCGTCATGATGATCGAGGCCACCCAGAATGCGCCGAAGATGCCGAGGTTCTGCATCTGCGGAATCGACGTAACCAAGATCACGAGCAGTCCCGCCACGTCGGTCACGATTCCCAGGGTCCCGGGCACCACCAGCTCGCTCATCGCGACCGTCGCCACTTCGATTTTTGCGCGCTGCGGATCGCCATAAATCGGCAGGTAGACTTCGTAGTCTTCGAAGAACCGCTCGGCCATCTGTACCGTATGCGAAACGGCACGCGCGGTGATGATCATCGGAATCACCAGAATCAACGGGTCGAAGTTGATCCCCATCCAGCCGGTAAATCCCAGACCCCAGATGACCGTCATCATCGCGGCGATTGCCGGGATGACGACCCCGTGCCAGCGGCGGAAATACAGCCACAGCAGCCCGAAAATCGTCACGATCGTCAGACCCAGATACAAGAGAATTTCGAACGCGTGCTTGAAGATCCAGCCGACCAGGATCGGTCCGCCGGAAACGTGGATCTTGATCTCGTCGGTCTCGAAGTCGGCTTTGATCTGCTGTACGTGTCTGAATACCGCGTCGTAGACGGAGCGGTTGCTCAAGCGTTCGTTCACGAAACCGGCGGTCACCAACGCGCCCTTTTCATCGTATGAGACGAGTCGGCCGAAAATGAACGGGGGGTTCTGCCGAACCAATTCACGAAGATCGTCTGCAACTTGCTGCGACTCCGGCACTCCCTTCATCAGCACATCGGTCGTGATGGAACCGTCTGATTCGATCTGCACAACCCGGGTACTGCCGTGCGCGACCGAATTGATCTGGTCGTGGTTGACCGGGTAGGGGGGATAGGCGCGGTCTAGTGCATTGCGGATTTCGGGGACCGTGAGGTTCCCAGCTTCTTCCAATTCGTCACGGAGTTCTTCGCGCTCGTCGGTATGACTCTCGAAGCCCACGCCGTCGAGGCGCCGGGTCACTTCGCGGATCAGGGCCAGCCGTTCGGGCGTGAAGATCGTGCCGTCTTCGACCGTGACGGCCACGGCGACCAGCTGGGAGCCACCGAACGTTTTACCGAACTTGTCCTGTGCGTGGATATACGGATGATCCGGGAAGAGGTCTCTCGGGCTGGTATCGATCCGCACCAACGGGCCGGGCAGGCCGTGTCCGAAGGCGGTCATCGCCGTATTCAAGATCGGGTAGAAGAAGAACGCGCTGACGGAGATCAATAACATCGCGACAGGAAAACGGTTTCGAACGACAAAACGCGCAAATTCGAGTGTCTTGCTCTGTCTCGGTTCGTGCTGTTCGGGGGTTTCGGACATAGGAATTTCTGATGACCTCGTGGGAAACGATTTTCGTCAGCGCTTCGCGGCGCAAGAAGCGCCCCCCGGTGGTCGTCAGGGCGGGCGCCAAACGGTATTTCGTGGGGCTAGTGCTCGGTAGGTTCGGGCAAATTGTGCTCGGCACGATATTTCCGATGGCACCCTCCGGTCAAGAGCGATCTTGACATTTAAGCTGCCAAAACCTGGGGCTTCAGACGCGCGAGCCTGGTGGAGTGCTTCAATTTTGACCGGCGTGGGGAAACGAACACCTGGTCTGATCGGATTCGCGAGCAACGAGTATCGGGCGGTAGGGTGCGGGCCGACGCGGGACTCGAGCTGGATTTACACGGGACTCCCGCAGGGGTTCCACACAGGGTTCACACAGGGTTCACACAGGACTCACACAGGACTCACACAGGGCAACGAGCCAAGAAATCCCGTGGCGAAACGACCTGCGCCCCGCGGCTACGCGCCCGGCCCGCGACCTGGCGGTCAGCGGTGACGATGGCAAGCTCAGAGGGATCGGTTGCCTCGCGTACGCGGTCGACCAGCCATGCGTCGGCGGAAGGGGCGAACAGGCAGCGCGGCCCGACCGCCTCGCGAGATTCCGGTGCGTCGTGGCGTCCATCAAACACGATCCAGACCTCGGCATCGGTGTCTTCGAAGCCACTGGCTCGATCCAACAACTCCTGCCGCCTCGATTCGGTCCACCATTCCGACCGGTCTCCGCCCAAAAGCCCAGCGTGCAGCACGTTGAATCCATCGACCAGCCAGACGGAGGGGCGATTCTGGGCAGAATGCTGGGCTGGATGCTGGGCTGGAGTCGCGGATATGGAGCGGGCGGCGGCCCTTGCAACTGCCGCTGCAGCTGCAGCCCGTGAGGAAGGCGAGGATTTGTTGTCCATGCCGGCAGCGTAGATCGTTACAGCCGAGGCGTCGCGAAGCGGCCCGGGATCCGATCCGAGATTTCCCTCGATCGTCGCCCATGCCAGGCCCGCGGCGGCGTAGCAGCCGATGATCGCCAAGGTCTCGAGCGCGCCACGTGCCAAGCGGCTCCAGCCTACGGAGCCGGCTTGCGAGTGCCTGAATTCATCGGTTTCGAAGTCAATCACGGATTGGCTCCTTCTGAAGGCCACATGGCCCGGCACTTGTCTTGGCAGTTGTTTCGGCTGTCGTCCTGGCTGTTGATTTGGTTGTTGATTGGGCTCGGACTCCGGCTGTCGCCAGGTCTCGCCAGGTCTCGCCAGGTCTCGCCAGGCCTCGCCAGGCTTTTTTTCATGCCTCTCCATGATCTTTTCCCGGTTCTCTCCCCGTCTTTCCCGCTTTCCTGGTTGTTGGGTCGGCTCCGGTCCCGGCTGGGCCAAGACCAAAAATGGATTGAGGAGCCATCGGCGCTCGCCCGCGCTCGCCCGCACGCCAGCGACGCTGCCAGGGCCTCGTGACAGACCCGGTCACGACATCGCGCCGGGGGGTCGCCCGCTGTGAATCGACGACTTAGCGGCGGCCTCGCCGTGTCTGGACCTCATGGCTCTCGCTACGCCCGCCACATCGAGGCCCGCTCCGACCGGTGCCCGGCACTATTTTCGCTTTATTCTCCGGCCCGGATTCGTTACATACCGTCGCGTCGACTCGTAGGGGAATCGCGGTTTGATCGCAGTTACGCATCACGACATCGTCATAGTCGGCGCCGGAGGGGCAGGCCTTCGCGCTGCCATCGCAGCCACAGAGGTCGACCCGGAAGTCTCGATCGGCCTGGTTTCGAAGGTCTACCCGATGCGCAGTCACACGGTATCTGCTGAAGGCGGAGCCGCGGCCATCGCGCGCGATGACGACAGTTTCGAGATGCACGGATTTGACACCGTGAAGGGCTCGGACTTTCTGGGCGACCAGGACGTCATCCAGTATTTCGTCGAGGAGGCCCCCAAGGAACTGACGCTGCTCGAGCACTGGGGTTGTCCGTGGAGCCGCAACGAGGACGGCACCGTTGCCACGCGCGCGTTTGGTGGAATGTCGACCAAGCGCACCTGGTTCGCGACGGACAAGGTCGGCTTCCACATGCTGCATGCGCTGTTTCAGCATTCGCTGCGCTTCGACAACATCGTTCGGTACGACGAGTATTTCGTTACGCGCTTGTTGATCGATGATGGTGTGGTCCGTGGGGTCTCAGCGCTCGACATCCGCACTGGCGTGATGCGGGTCGTGCTCGGTCGAGCGGTCGTGTTGGCGACGGGCGGCGCCGGTAAAATCTTTCCGTTTACCACGAATGGCAGCATCAACACCGGCGACGGTATGGCACTGGCATATCGTGCAGGGGTCGCGCTGAAGGACATGGAGTTCGTCCAGTATCACCCGACGGGTTTGCCGGGGACGGGAATCCTGATCACCGAGGCGACCCGTGGTGAGGGCGGATTCCTGATCAACAGCGAGGGAGAGCGGTTTTTGACGACACGCGACTACGGTGTCGGTGCCAAGGCCGAACTTGGTCCTCGCGACATGATTTCGCGAGCAATCATTCAAGAAGTCGAGGCGGGTCGTGGTTTCGACGGCCCCTACGGCGCCTACGTTCATCTCGATCTGACCCATCTCGGCGAAGAGAAGATCGTCAGCCGCCTGCCGATGGTGCAAGAACTGTCCAAGATCTACATCGGCGTCGACCCGGTTCATGCGCCGATTCCGGTGCGCCCTGTCGTGCATTACATGATGGGCGGTATCGACACAGACATCACGGCCGCCACGTCGCTTCCGGGGCTCTACGCGGCCGGCGAGTGCGCATCGGCTTCGCTGAACGGATCGAATCGACTGGGATCGAATTCGCTCACAGAGTGTCTGGTCTTCGGTGCCTCCGCTGGACGCAACGCGGTTGCATTCGCGAAGGATGCGAGTGAGGGAAACGAGAGCGAACTGCGCCGCCAAGGCGAAGACGAGGCGGCTCGTATCGAAGTGCTGCGCGGCAAGCAGAAGGGCGGTGAGAAACTCTCTAGGATTCGTGCGGACCTGCACCACACGATGGAAACCGGCTGCGGTGTGTATCGGATGAAGGAGACGATGGACGAAACCGCAAGCACCGTTGCACAGCTGAAGGGGCGCTATGCGGATGTGGCGCTCGACGATTCGAGCACGGTATTCAATACTGAACTGACCCTTGCCCTCGAGATGGGCAACCTGCTCGATGTGGCCGAGGCGGTAGCCAACTCTGCTGCATCGCGAGACGAATCGCGTGGTGCGCACACCCGACGCGACTTCACGAAGCGCGATGATGCGAACTTCCTGTACCACACGCTGTGCTATTTCGATCCAGCCGGGCCCAGGCTCGACAAGAAGGACGTGACACTGGGCAAGTGGGAGCCCGAGGAGCGGAAGTACTGATGGGCGACGGTCTGCAGAAAAAGACGTTCGTGGTGACCCGCTTCGACCCAGACCAGGACGACGCGCCTCGCAAGCAGCGCTATGAAATTCCGGTTCAGCCCGGCTGGAAGGTTCTCGACGCGCTCAATTTCATCAAAGACGAGGTCGACGCCACGCTATCGCACCGCTGGTCGTGCCGGATGGCGGTCTGCGGCAGCTGCGGGATGATGGTCGACGGCGAGCCGCGTCTGACCTGCAAGGATTCGTTGGACCCATACGGAGATACGGTCGATATCGCACCGCTAGCGAATTTCCCGGTGATTCGCGATCTGGTGATCGAAACCGACGGCTTCATGGAGAAGCTGAGCGCAGTCAAGCCCTGGATCATTCGAGCCAAGGAGTTGGCGGTCGAAGAGGGCCCGGTTCGTCAGTCGCCCGGTGAGCTCGAAGAGTTCAAGCAATTCAGCATGTGCATCAACTGCATGCTCTGTTATTCGGCCTGCCCGGTCGTTGCGAACGAGCCGGAATTCCTCGGCCCGGCGGCGATTGCTCTCGGGCACCGCTACAACATGGATTCGCGCGACGAGGGTGCCTCTGTACGAAACGAGATCTTCCTTGGCGAAGGGACGGTCTTTGCCTGTTCGTTCGCCAATGAGTGCAGCGAGGTCTGCCCGAAAAACGTGGATCCCGCCGCAGCGGTCAACCAGGCGAAGTTCAATGCGGCGATTCATTGGGCAAGCGAGTTGGTTCTGCCGCGGGTGCAACGCGACAAGGGGGACGCATAAGTGGCTCGAGACGCACACCCGAGGGCGATGTCACCGTCGACGCCGGGGCGCACGCGAACCGCCCCCCCGCAGCTTCCGGACAAGTTCCCGTTCGAGGGCCGCTACCGCATCTACACACTGTTCGATTCGACCGGCATCTTGTATCTGGTACTGGGCCTGCTGGTGCTCGGCAGCGTTTGGGCATTGGGCACCGGTGAGTCCGCGTGGAACCATGTCCAGGAGACCTATCGCAGCGCCACCTACGTCATTTTTCACCTGATCGCGCTGGCTGGTGTGATTTTCGTTGGGGTGCGGTTCTTTTCGTTCTTTCCGAAATCTCAGCCGGCTCGCATCGGACCCGCGAAGCCGCCCCCCCAGGCGGTGTTGCTCGCGATGCTGTACGTGGCCTGGATCGGTGTCGCCGGCACATTGACGCTGATTCTCGCCGGCGGAATTTTCTGATGGGACTTGCGTTGATGGGACTTTCTTTGATGGGACTTTCTTTGATGGGAACATTCTGATGAAAAGCCTGCTCCTGAAACTCGAACCGCTGATCTGGTTGATGTTTGGCCAGGGAATCATGATTGGAACCATGTTGCTGACCGGCTGGGTACTGGTCGTCGGTCTGGCGGTTCCGCTGGGCCTCGTGCCGGCCGAGGCGCTGTCTTTCGAACGCGCTCACATGCTGGGTTCGAACATCGTGGGTCGAGTCGTGCTGTTGGGACTGATCGTGCTGCCGCTGTGGAAAGGAACGCACCACATCCGCCACCTGTTCATCGATTTCGGAACCGGTCGTGATGAGTTGATCGCGCCGCTTCTGTACCTGATCGCCCTGGCGGGTAGTCTGCTCGGCGTGGTGGCCATCATCCGTCTCTAGAGCGAAAGCGAATCAACTAGATCGAACGGAAACAGTCGGACAACGGATCGAAGCCGCTGGCCGAACGCACGGGTCGAGGGACGGACGTTGACGGGTCGCGTACTCCAGGACGTTCGGGTTCTAGATCTGACTCGCGTCGTGGCGGGGCCGTTTGCGACCGCAGCGCTGGCAGATCTCGGCGCGGATGTGATCAACAAGTTGTTCAAGAAGCTGTGCGATGCAATGGGTCGACCCGAGCTGGTCAGCGATGAGCGCTTCCGCAGCCACCGCGGTCGCTCGAGTCGTCGGCACGAAATCAACGAGATCGTCAATTCCTGGGTGCGTGGTCGAAGCAGCGACGAGGTGTTGACCGCGTTGGGTCCCGAAGGTGCCGACTTGCCTTGTGGGCGCGTTTCGAGCCCCCACGAACTCGTCGACGACCCGCAACTGATCGCGCGAAACATGATCGAGCGCCACCCGCACCCGGATCTCATCGAAGTGGTGTTCCACGGCAATCCGCTGCAGTTCTCGAACGCGGAACCGCGCGAGCGCAAGCTGGCGCCGGCGCTGGCCGAACACAACGTCGAAATCTACACCGAAATCGGTCTGGCCGAAGACGAAATTCGGCGTCTTTCGGAAGCCGGCGTGATATAAACGACGGCGGCTGATGGGTCTGGATGTCGGAGGCTGACTGCATGACGCGACCCCGCGATCCGCTCGCAAGGGTACGCAAGATCATCGGGGCGTGGCCCGAAACCGACGAGCGTGTGTCCCACGGCGCGCCGACCTGGTGGGGTGGCAAGAAGACATTCGCAACATTTCACGACAACCACCACGGCGATGGTCGCGTTGCGCTGTGGTGTAAGGTGTCGTTCGAACAACAAGCCGACCTGGTGGCCGCTGACCCCGAAGTGTTCTTCATTCCGCCCTATGTGGGCCCAAGCGGATGGGTCGGGATCCGGCTCGATCAGAGCGTCGACTGGAATACCATCTCGGAGATTCTCGAGCAGGGATATCGGATGGTGGCACCCAAGCGGGCAATCGCGCTGCTGTAACGCGGGGCTCTGATTCTGCTCGAAAAGCGTCGAGTACGTTGACGGCGACTCCGCCTACTCGGCCTGACCCTGGGCCTGATTGAGCAAGCGCTCCAGCTCGTTTGGTTCGAGCTGATAGGCTTCGCCACAAAACTCGCAGCGCACCTCGAGCACCTCGCCGCGCTCAGCGGCAGTTCGGAGTTCGTCTTCCCCGAGTAGCGACAAGGTTCGGATGGCACGATCGCGTCCACAAGGGCACTGAAATGACGGCTTCGTGCGTTCCAGAATCGAGATGCCGAGGTCGGATAACACGCGATGGATGATGTCCTGCGCGCCCAGACCCTCCCGCACGAGTTCGCCCGGACCGCTGAAACCCAGCACGTTCTCCTCGACCTGGTCGATCTCTTCGTCAGATGCGCCGGGTAGCGCGTGGATGAGAAATCCCCCGGCCGCCTCGACGCCGGATGCATCGAGGAAGACCCCGAGCGCAACGGAAGTCCGGGTTTGTTCGCTCTTGGCGAGGTAATGGGCGAGGTCCAGTGCAACCGTGCCGGAGACCAACGGCACGATCCCGCTGTAGGGGGTGAAACCCGGCCGATGGCGGACCACAGCGAGTATGCCGCCTCCGACGGCCGCGCCGACGTCGAGCCGGCCATTTTTGGCAGGCGGGTTGGCCGATGGGTTCGCGACATACCCCCGAACGCCCCCTTCCGGATCCGCGATCGCGACGAGCGTGCCCAGTGGCCCGGACCCGCGAAACTGCAACTGCACGGTTTCCCCGTGCTTCGATCCGGCGGCGAGTAGTACAGCACCCATCAGCGCCCGGCCGAGCGCGGCGCCGGCGGTCGGGGACGTCTGGTGACGCCGGATCGCCTCCGCGACGAGATCGGTGCCGACCAACGCCCAAACCACCACACCGCCCGCCGAGGAGGTCGCGCGCACCAACTCGTCTCGCGATGCAGAGTCTTCCGGTCGAGGGTCGGTCATGAGCGCTTTTGGGGGATGCGATGCGGGGAGAGGAACGTTCAGAACAGGTTCGAGACGATCTCGTAGCCGCCCACGTAGGTCCCAATGATGCTGCCGAGCGTCGTGAAGATGAATACCAACATCACGCGCAGCATTCGGTTTCTCCACCACATTTTTGGTGACCCGACGTCATCGGCCAGCGCTTCGAACTCTCGAACCTTGGGTGGCTGATAATACGCCTGTAGGAACGCGCACACGTAGCCGGCGCCGATCACTGGCGTCAGGCTCGTCACCGGTGCGACGAAGAACGCGGAAACGATCGTGATTGGATGAGCCAGCGCGATGATCGCCCCGATCGTACTCGGCACACCGTTGGCGACGATCCAATACAACAGGTTCTCGCCTGCGGCGGCTGCGCCCTTGTTGAGACCGATGTAGCCAAGAGATGCGAGGATCATGACCGGGATCCCCCATCCCAACCACTTCCAGACCGGCGACATGGGAGGGACTTGATCGATTGCATCGAGATCGACTTCGTCGGTCGACACCAACGCCTGGCAAATCCCGCTGACGTGACCCGCACCGACCACTACGACGATTCGGTTGCCAGACGCCTCGCGCATGCGCTGTGTGAGGTATACGTCGCGTTCGTCGATCAACGCAACCTTCAGTGCGGGCATGGCCTCGCCGAGTTCGCGCATCAGCGCCGTCAGTACATCGTTGTTGCGCAGCTTTCGCAGGTCGTCTTCATCGATCTCGGGCTGTTCGAAGAGGCTCACCGCCAGCGTGCTGAGGAAGCCGGCCTTTTTGAAGAACCCCATCGATGCCCACGCACGGCGCAGCGTCACGCGAACATCCCGGTCGCACAACGCGATGGGGATCCCGTATTCGATGGCCACCTCGGTGGCCTCGAGCAGCTCCGTGCCCGGCAGGATCCCCAAGGCACCACCCAGCTTCTTCTGGTACGAAGCCAACAGCATGTTCGCGAGCAGCGGAGCCAGTTGCTTGGTGCGTATCAGCTGCCGGAGGTCGAGTTCTTCGAATTTCCGCTTCTGGGACAAGGCCTCGTAGCGCTGCTTGTCGAGCTCGACGCAGACGCAGTCGGGGCGCTCTTTTTCGATGACCTCTCGAACCAGGTCGGCGGACTCGCGCGAAATATGTGCAGTACCGACGATGATGAACTCACGGTCGCCGACATGGATGACGCGAACGTCGCTGCCGTAGTCGCGCTCGTTGGGCGCGTCACTCGTCGGGGACTCGTTGGAGATGTCAGGCCCTCACTGTAGGAATCATGCGGCGCGTGTGCACCGGAGAGCGCCGGGCCGACCGCCCAGACGCCGACGTTGAACAATGCGATGAATTCGCGCTAGGCCTGGTAGTACGGAGTCTCGCCGGCTTCGTGATCTGTGATGTCGATGACTGCGGTAATTTCGGGAATCGCCTGTTGCAGTGTGGCCGCGACGCCGTCCTTCAGCGTGGTATCGACCATTCCGCAACCCTGGCAGCCGCCTCCGAACTGCAGGATGACCTTGTGATCCTGGATCTCCATCAGGCTGACGTGTCCGCCGTGTCCCGCGAGTCCCGGATTGACGCGGTCGTCGAGAAGTTCCTGAACGCGACTGGCCAGTGGATCCTTGCCGAGTGTCGTCTTGTTCGGGTTGTCGAATTTCAAACCGGAGCCGCTGATGTCATCGACGAAGTTCAGCGTTGCGCCGCGTAGCCGTTCTGCGCTGGCGGCGTCGAGGTAGATCGAAATTTCATCGAGTTCGATCACGCCGTCGTCATCGGTCTTCGTGTCGGTGGCGACCAGCTTCAGTTCGTATCGAAACTTTGCACCGTCCTCTCGCGCCGTGATCCGCAGCGCGACCTCCGATCGATCTTCCGCAGTCTTGGCGCCAACGATCTTCTCGACCGCGGCATCGGTAATCGTCAAATCGGGAACAGCCATGCGATTTCCCCTGGTTTTGATGGTCTTGCGAGATCCGAAGAGTAGCACCCGGTTTCGGTCTCCGGGACTCAGGCTTGGGTCGGCTGCGCTGCGGATGCGCGCGACTTGCCAGCGGCCGAGCGTGTCGCGCGCAGCCAGATTCGCACGCCGAAAAGCAGCGATAGCACCGCGGCGTACACCAGCGGCTCGAACAAGTCCGCCTTGACGAGCCAGATGAAGTGCACCACGCCAAGTACACCGGCCGCGTAGGCGAGCCTATGCAGCGTCTTCCAGTGCTTTCCCAAGCGCCGCGCCATGGCCCGAGTCGAAGTCGCTGCCAACGGTGTCATGCACAATAGTGCTGCGAACCCGGCCGTGACGTAGCGGCGTTCCAGCACGTCCTCGACGATGAGTTCCCATTCGAAGAAGTGCTCCAGCCACAAGTATGTCAGGAAGTGGAGGCAGCTGTATCCGAATGCGGCCAGCCCGAAGGTCCGGCGCAAGGGTGCGGCCCAGCGCCAGCGAAACATGCGTCGCAGCGGCGTGATCGCCAATGCGACCAGCAAGAAGCGCAGCGTCCAATCGCCTGTGACGTGGGTGATGTGTTCGACCGGATTGGCGCCGAGATCATCGATGTAGAACTGGAACGTGAGCATCGCCATGGGGAACAGCACGAACGCGATCGCGATTGCCTGGTTGCCGCGCAGTCGCTGAGCGGCTGTGGCCACGGCGGTCGCTAGAAATGCTTGCGCAGGTCCATACCGGCATACAGCTCTCCGACCTGGTCTGCGTAGCCGTTGAACGCAAGCGTATTGCGTTTGCGAAGCTCTCCGATCCGCCTTTCGCGCTTCTGGGTCCAGCGGGGATGATCGACCGCCGGATTGACGTTGGAATAGAAGCCGTATTCGCGCGGCGCGGAGAGATTCCAACTGGTCGCCGGCTGTTTTGGGGTCAAATGGATTTCGACAATCGACTTGATACTCTTGAATCCGTATTTCCATGGCACGACCAGGCGCAGTGGCGCCCCATTCTGGTTCGGCAAGTCGCGGCCGTACATTCCAGTCGCGAGCAACGTCAACGGGTGCATCGCTTCATCGATTCGCAATCCCTCGATGTAGGGCCAGTCGAGGACCGCACGCCTCTGGCCCGGCATCTGCTCGGGGTCCAGCAACGTCTTGAACGCGACGAACTTGGCCTTGGAAGTCGGCTCGTACCCCTTCAACAGTTTGCCAAGCTCGATTCCGCGCCACGGGATGACCATCGACCATGCTTCCACACAGCGGAGTCGGTAGATGCGTTCTTCGACGCTGTGCGGCTTGAGCAGCACGTCGAGATCGATGCTGCCTGGTTTCGCGACTTCGCCTGTGATCGCGACTGTCCAGGGGCGGGTACGGAAGTTCTGCGCGTTGCGTTGTGGATCGCTCTTGTCGGTTCCGAATTCGTAGAAATTGTTGTAGCGCGCGGCATCCTCGAAGGGCGTGAGTTCCTCGCTGGTTCGGAAGGGGTCGGCGTCTGGTCCAGGACCGGCGGTCTCGGCGCGACAGGCCAGCGTTGGGGCGAGTATCGCACCCGCGGTAACGAGCCCGGCATTTCGCAGAAACGCACGGCGCAGCAGGTAGATCTCCGGCTGTGTGATTTCGCTGGCCGGAATCGGTCGGGTTCTACGCATCAGCACGCTTTCTCCCTGGGCTTTGTAGACGGCTCAACGGCGGGTTTCATGAAGTGACGTTGCGAAACCCGCTCTCTCGCGATCCGCAGCTCGATCCATCTCTTCGGCCAGTCGGATGATGCCTCGGACCCGTTCGGCGATTCTGTTGAAGATGAACACAGGGTAACAAGCGGTGTTGCGGTCCGCGATCGCTGTCAGTCCTTGCGGACAGCGGCTATGCCCGTCAGCGCCAGTTGCACGAGTTCAGACTGTCTGCGTGTCCCGGTCTTGCCGAATATCTGCTTGAGCTGGCTGCGCGTAGTGTTGATCGACACACCGCGATCGTTCGAGATCTCCTGCAGAGAGCGTCCTTCCGCGAGCAGCGAACTCAATTCGGTCTGTGCGGGCGTAAGGCGATACATCTGCCGGAAGGAGTTGATGGAGGCCGTGTGCCGGTGGGCGTTCGTTTCCGGATCGGTAATGAAAACTGCGGCGACTCGGTCGCCGACCTGGCTATCCGTGCGGGCGTCGAGAAGCGGCGAGATGATCACGGAATACGGTCGCTGGCCCGACGGTCGCTCGATCGTCACAAAGCCGCTCGCAGTTACATCGGATCCTTCGGCGGCCGTCGTCCGATCGAGATGACTGTCCAAAGCAGCCTGGTTCGCGCGGCCGGTTGCGCGCAGAAGCCCGCCGTCGAGTTGGAACCCGTCGCGTTGACCGAGAATCCGCTCTGCTGAGCGGTTTGCGGCGACTGCGAGGCGTTTTTCGTCGACCAGCACGATACCGGTCGCGACACGATCGAGAACTTCGGTGCGCACACCCTGTTCGTGCCGGCTCGCTTTGAGCTGGCGGCGAATCGCGTGCGCCCGAGCCAGATGCGGCGCAACCAGGTTGCACATCGCCAGATCATCGTCGTCGAAGTGGCGGTGTCCATCCAAGCGCTGGATCGAAATCCCGGAAATCGGCCGTGCTGCGTCCGAGACGATCATGTGAGCAAGCGGTCCCTCGGGCGCGATTCCCTGGGGCTGCATATACTCTCGATAGTATCCGGTAGCGCTGAGGCGTTCGTCCGGAAACAGTTCGTTGGCTCGCCGGAACCCCTCTCGAAACAACGGATCGGTCATCGGCCAGGGCAATCCGAGACCGAAATGCTTCTCGAAAACCGGGACGTAAGCGACATTCAGTCGCGTGCGGTAGTACTCCGGTTGGGCCATCGCACCGGGTAGCTGGAGCGACATCGCAATCGCGGCCCCCCCCAGTTCGTTGGAAAATGCCTCCAGAAACCTCGACCAGAGCGGCGGCGACACTGCCGCCGCATAGATTGCGTCGGTCAGCCGCAGTGCTCGCCTGGCGGGGCTTGGGTCAGGCGCGACACCGGGGATCGGGTCGTCCGACACGCCGACTAGGCCTCATCGACCGAAGAGACGCAATCGAGAACCAGTTTGACGAGGTCGCTCTGGCTGCGGGTGTCGGTCTTGGCGAATGCCCGCTTCAGCTGGGTTCGAGCGGTGTTGAGCGCGACGCCGCGGCCTTGGGCCGCCGCCTCCAGGGAATCCCCACCGGCCAGTCGCGCGACCAGTTCCGTCTCCGCGGCCGTCAACCCGTACAGTTTGCGAACGTACCGCAACGACAGACCCGTGAAGGTCTCGGGTCCGGATATGAACAACGCGGCGAGGGCCTCCCGAACCTGGCTGCCGGGTTGTGCGGGATGTAGGGGGTTCACGAGAACTTGCATGGACGCTGAGTCCTTCCCGAGACGGATTGCGCGCCACGCCTTGCCCATGGCTGCCTCTTCGAGGGCGAATTGCAACAGATCATCGTCCGATTTTTCGATCGCGCGGATATGCCCCTCCTTCAAGCCGAAAATTTCTGCGATCTTGACCATCATTCGAGCGCTTCGATTCATCAGCACCGGGCGGTGGGCGGCGTCTGTCAGGATCACACCGATTCGCAAGCGATCGATCACCTCATCGAGTTCTCTTCGACTTCGGTGAAGGTCTGAAAGATCCTCGTAGATCTCGAACGCGCGTGCCAAATGCGGAACCAGGTCGTCGCCCAAGGCCAATTCTTCGGGTGTGAACTTTCCGCGACCCTGTTTGCGGAACACGTTGAGAATTGCTGGTGCTTGTTCTCCTGTGACAGTCATTACGTGGCTGATCGGCCAGACAGGGGCGAGCCCATGCGGCTGCATCCACTCCCGAAAAAAGTCGGTGTCCGCGAGCACCAGATCGGTCATGACTCTGTCGAGCGTCTCGAATCGGTCCCTGATCTTGAAAAGCTGGCCGGGCTTGAATGGAAGGCCAGCCAGAAATTTCGCCATCAGCGAAGGGCCGATGCTTGCCGGGAGTCCCGCCGCGAAGTAGTGATGAGTCCGCGCCGGTCCTGCGAGGCCCATCCCAATCACGACCGCGGCCCCCTGGTAGGCATGGTTGAGTTGGGTTGCGAACTCGAACCAATGGGATGGCTCGTACGCAGCTTGATAAATGCAGTCGATCATCTCCAGGGTCTTCGAGTCTGACGGCATCGTCCGCGTCAATTTTCGACGAGCAGATGCGGAGGGCGCCGTCACCCGGCGACGTCCAGCCGCAGTCGAGTGTGAATCACTCTGCTATGCGGGTGCGGAGCGACGCTGATTGACGATTGGGCAAATGTCGTCGCGGAAGCCGATCGGGTGAGAAAATGCGTTGACAGCCGTCGTGCCAGAAACACCGGCACAAACACGAGCAAAAGTTCCCGCCCGAGACCGCCAACTCGAAATACCCATTAACAACGATTTAACAACGATTCAAAAAAGGCAGGGACCCGCTCTCAAGGAGCGGGCCCCCGAGGGAAAATCTGCATGTGATTGGCATTACCGATTCACCCTTTTTTGAGCTTCGAGGAGAACTGGGGCGGCGCGGACTCTGGCTGAAAGCCGCCCGAGGCAGCGGCATTCACACGCGACGCCTCAACTCACTGTCCCAGTTTACCCTAGTCCGACTGGACTCCGCGTCCCCCAGATAAGGGATATCAAAGACTTTTTCGGGGTCGGCGTCCAATTCGAGGTCGAATGTCGAATGGAATGTCGAATCAATGTCGAATATTGAAAGCCCACTTGAGCGGCTCTGTCGCCATCGCTGCTGAACCCGAGGTCGATTCGATTTGCATGAATGAAAGGGGCCCGCTCCAGGAGCGGGCCCCTAAGGGAAAATCTGAAAATGGTGCCTGGAATCGATTCACCCTTCCCGAGGAGAGCTGCGGCGATGCGGACTCTGGCTGAAGGCCACTCGAGGAAGTAACCAACTACCCAACGCCACATCTCCGATCGTGGTTTAGCCTAGAACGATTCGAATCTGCGTCCCCCAGATGAGTGATCTCAGAGGATTTTCTTGCAACGCGGGCTCGGGAAACGGACTTCCGGCTGGGCGCAGAGCGACCAGCAAAGACCTTGCGGCCGACACCCGGCTGTTCCGCTGCTTCTTTGGACGAGCGATTCGCGGGTCCGCATCCCGACAGCCGAATGGGTGGCAGTCTGCAACGATTCGGCTGCACCCCTGGTACCAGTCCCTGCACCTGGGGGCTCTAGAACGCCCCGAGCGCACGGCACGGCTGCCACCAAACTTGGCACACGACTTGCTCTACTCGAACCCGTCGACACACGAGGAGGCAACGCATTGAGCCTTGCGATCGAAGCCGAGAAGATCATTACCCATCACGTGGGGTACGCGATGGCAGCCGCTGCCATCCCCGTCCCGCTAGCAGACATCGCGGCCGTGACGCTGGTCCAACTAGATATGCTCAAGGCGCTTTCGGCCGAGTTCGAGGTCGACTACCACCAGAACAGTGGCAACGCGCTGCTGGCTGCGCTTGCCGGAGCCTCTGCCGCCCGGCTCGGGGCCAGCATCTTCAAAGTGATTCCCGTGGCCGGTTCGCTGATCGGTGCGGCCGCTCAAATCGTGTTGTCCGGCGCGTCGACCTACGCGGTTGGGCGGGTATTCCGGGAGATCTATGCAGATTCGGGCACGCTGGCGAATGTCGACCGCGACGTGTTGCGCGATCGCTACGATGAATACGTCGCCAAAGGACGTCGCCTGGCGCGGAGTCTACGCGATTCGGTGACCCGCGAAGAATCACTGGACGAAATCAGTCAGGGCCTCGAACGTCTGGATCGGCTCCGCCGCGCCGGCGTAATCACCGAACAGGAGTTCGAACGCCTCAGTTCGCCGCTGATCGACCTGGAATAAGCACCTAGACCGGACGAAATCCTCCGCATCGCTATTCGCCTGGTCCATTTCGAATCAGGGCTCGTACGCGCATTTTTCGCGTTCGGATTTGGGCCAAAGATGGGGAGCGAAAACTACCAGTCCTCGAGAGCGGGGCAGGTGCATACCAGGTTGCGGTCACCGTACGGGTTGTCGATTCGGCCAACCGCGGGCCAGAACTTGCCCGCGCGCACCCATTGTCGCGGATACGCGGCCTGTTCGCGCGAGTATGCGTGGTTCCAGTCGTCTGAACACAGTGCCGCGGCAGTGTGGGGTGCACCCTTCAACGGATTGTCGTCACGGTCGAGTGTCCCATCTTCGATCGCTTGAATTTCCTCGCGGATGGCAATCAGCGCATCGCAAAACCGATCGAGTTCTGGCTTCGTTTCACTCTCGGTCGGCTCGATCATCAACGTGCCGGATACCGGAAAACTCATCGTCGGCGCGTGAAAGCCGAAATCCATCAATCGCTTTGCGATGTCTTCTACGCCCACTCCGGCGCGCTTTTCGAATTCGCGACAATCGATGATGAACTCGTGAGCGACGCGCCCGGCCGGACCGCGATACAGCACCTCGAAGTGCTCCGTCAACCGGTGCGCCATGTAGTTCGCATTCAGGATCGCCACCTGGCTGGCGCGTTTCAACCCGGAAGCACCCATCAACGCGATGTACACCCAGCTGATCGGCAGTATGCTCGCGCTTCCATACGGCGCGGCAGATACCGCGCCGACGCCATCGAGGGGATGGCCAGGCAGGTAGGGGCGCAAGTGCTCGGCGGCCGCGATCGGACCCATGCCTGGGCCGCCCCCGCCGTGCGGAATACAGAATGTCTTGTGCAGATTCATGTGGCAGACATCGGCCCCTATCATGCCAGGTGAAGTCAGGCCGACCTGCGCGTTCAGATTGGCGCCGTCGAGGTAGATCTGGCCGCCGCGCTCGTGAACGATTGCGCACAGCTGCTGGACGTGCTCTTCGAACACGCCATGGGTCGAAGGGTAGGTGAGCATCAGAGCGCCCAGCTCATCGCGATGTTCGTCGGCGCTCGTGCGCAGACTGTCCAGATCGATATCGCCACGCGCGTTGCAGGCGACCGGGATACAGCGGAAGCCGGCAATCACCGCGCTGGCCGGGTTCGTACCGTGTGCTGATGTGGGGATCAAGCAGACATCGCGCTGCCTGTCGCCGCGGTCGTCGTGGTAGCGACGAATTGCCAGCAAGCCGGCGAACTCGCCCTGTGAGCCGGCGTTGGGTTGCAGGGATACAGCGGGCAAGCCGGTGATTTCGCCCAACCAGATTTTGAGATCGTCGAGCAGCTTGGTGTATCCGGCCGTCTGGCTGGGCGGGGCGAACGGATGCAGTCCGGAAAATTCCGGCCACGTGACCGGCAGCATTTCGCTGGTGGCGTTGAGTTTCATCGTGCAGGAGCCGAGCGGAATCATCGACGTCGTCAGCGATAGATCACGCGATTGCAACCGATGGATGTAGCGGAGCATTTCGTGTTCCGCGTGGTGTTGGTGGAAGACCGGGTGTGTCAGGAAGGCGTTCTTTCGAATCGCCCAATCGGGTATTCGAAACGACTCGGTGCTGGCCAACTCGGCGACGCTGGAGTCGCTGCTCGAGTCCGTGCGCTGGCCAGCATTGAATGCGGCGAGCAGCGCGGAGACGTCATCGGTTGTCGTGGTCTCGTCCAGCGAAATACCGAGGCTGCCGTCTCCGAAATCACGCAGGTTGAAACCGCGTTCGCGCGCCGCCGCGAGCCGCTGTTGGGCGCTGCCCAAATGGGGGGAAACCCGCAGCGTGTCGAAGAACGCGTCGCCCCAAAGGCGGCATTGTGCGCGTTTGAGCCCTTCGGCGAGCGCCCGGGTCAACGCGTGACAACGGCGAGCGATCCGCCGGAGTCCATCCGGACCGTGGTAGACCGCGTACATACCCGCCATGATCGCCAACAGCACCTGCGCGGTGCAGATGTTGCTGGTGGCCTTGTCGCGTCGGATATGCTGCTCACGGGTCTGGATCGCGAGTCGGTAGGCGATGTCTCCGTGAATATCCTTCGAGACGCCGACGATCCGGCCCGGAATCTTTCGCGCATTCGATTCGCTGGTGGACAGGTAGCCCGCGTGGGGACCACCGAACCCAAGTGGCACCCCGAAGCGCTGTGCCGATCCAATCACAATGTCCGCGCCGAATTCGCCAGGAGGTTCCAACAGCGTCAGTGCCAGCAGGTCGGCTGCCACCACGACGCTCGTGCCCGCCGTGTGCGCCCGCTCGGCGATTGCGCGGTACGACTCGATGCGCCCATCGCTGGTCGGGTACTGGAGCAGCACCCCGCACAGATCCTGGCGCTCGAAGTCGATTTCTTCGATGTTGCCGACGTAGAGCTCAATGCCGGTCGAAGCTGCACGGGTTCTCAATACGCCGAGCGTCTGCGGATGGCAATCCGCTGACGCAAAGAAACCGCGCTTGCGTCCGCGGCCGATCGAGATGCACATGGTTACCGCTTCGGCTGCCGACGTCGCTTCGTCGAGCAATGAAGCGTTCGCGAGCGGCAGGCCGGTGAGGTCTGCGATCAGCGTTTGAAAATTCAGCAGCGCCTCGAGCCGACCCTGCGCGATCTCCGCCTGATACGGAGTGTATTGGGTGTACCAGCCCGGGTTTTCCAGCACATTGCGCTGAATCACCGGCGGAACGATCACATCCGAATATCCCATCCCGATACACGAGCGAAGTACCTGATTCTGACTCGCGATGCTTCGAAGCCGCCCAACGAGTTCGAATTCGCCGAGTGGTCGCCCCTCGAGACCACTCAACGTCAGTGGTTGCTCGAGTTGAATCGATGTTGGCAGAGTCTGCTGAGTGAGGGCGTCGAGTGACGAGAGCCCCAGATCTTCGAGCATTTCGCTGACTTCATCTGGGCTCGGGCCGATGTGACGCGGTTCGAACAGATCTACAGGGTCGAGAATGGATTGCGCCGATGTCGCAATCGTTGTCGGTTGTTGTTCGTTCACGATGACGAGCGATTCCTTCGATTCGAGGATCGAGATGATGGTGCGTTGTTCGCAGCCGGATCGAATACGTCGTCCGCTGGAGAATCAGCCACCCGGCCGTCGACGGCGCGATACGGAAAGACCGTGCCGGGGTCGCGTGATCCCAGCGGCGCAATAGAGTGGCCCGGATCGCGCTCCGGTGCAAAGAGGCAGCGCCGGCAGGTATTGAGGCGCTGGGCGAACGGCGTTGCGGTAGCGTGGATCTGGAGTCGTTGATGAATACTCGAGTTCTGACCGGCGGCATCGTGATCGCTATCGCAACCATTGTGAGCGTCGCGATCGCTGGAAACGGCGATCAGCTCGCGGACGCCGCCGAGCACCCGCAGTTGATTGTGTGTCTGGGTGATTCCCTGACGGAGGGATTCCAGGTGCTTCCGGAGCAGTCCTATCCCGCGTTGCTCGAGACGCGGCTGCGCCAACTCGGGCATGACGTCAGAGTCATCAACGCCGGAATCAGTGGATCCACATCGGCCAGTGGGATTTCTCGTCTTGGGTGGCAGCTTCGCGCGAATCCAGACATCCTGATCTTGGGCCTTGGGGGCAATGACGGACTGCGCGGGCTCGCACTCGAGAATGTCCGCGAGAATCTCTCGCGCACGATCGCGTTGGCCCAGTCGAAAGGCGTTGCGGTGATTCTGGCCGGGATGAAGATTCCGCCCAACTATGGGCCCGATTACGCGCGCGAGTTCGAAGAGATTTTCCCAACGCTCGCAAAACAACACCAAGTGCCGTTGATTCCGTTCTTGCTGGAAGGGGTCGCGGCCATGCCTGAGTTGAACATCGGAGATGGTATTCATCCCAATCCAGCAGGATATGTTCTGGTGGTCGACAACGTGCTGCCGTCGGTGCTGTCTGTATTGGGCCACCCTTGAGCGATGAGAACAGCCTTGAGCGATGAGAACAGCCTCGAGCTGGTGAACAGCCTCGAGCCGGTGAACGACCCAGTTGTGGTTCTTCACGTCGAAGGGGTCTACAAGAGCTTCGCGACGCACGCCGGCAGTCTCGAAGTGTTGTCCGGTGTCGAACTCGTCACTCGACGCGGCGATACGGTCGCGATCCTCGGTGAGTCGGGAAGCGGGAAGTCGACGCTGCTCTCATTGCTCGCAGGGCTCGACGCGCCGACGCGCGGCCGAATCATCGTCGAAGGTCACGACCTCGAGGGGCTCGATGAAGCCGAACTCGCGCGTTTTCGGGCCGGCCGGCTGAGTATAGTCTTCCAACAGTTTCACCTGATGCGTGGGCTCAGCGCCCTCGAGAATGTCAGCTTGCCACTGGAGCTTCAGGGTGCGCCCGAAGCCGAGGCCCGCGCGCGCGATGCTCTCGAGCAGGTGGGTCTGCAGGATCGGTCCGAACATCTTCCATCGCGACTCAGCGGTGGCGAATGCCAGCGCGTAGCGATCGCCCGGGCTTTGGTCGTAGAGCCGGCGTTGTTGCTCGCTGACGAGCCGAGCGGGTCGCTCGATGCGCGAACGGGCGGGGCCGTCACGGAGCTGCTGTTCGATCTCGTCGAAACGCGTTCTACGACTCTGATCCTGGTGACTCACAACGAAAGCCTCGCGGCGCGCTGCGCCCACGAATACGTGCTCGTGGCGGGGCGTTTGGCTCAGCACCGCTGATGGGACCGACCTCATCGGCCCGGTTGTCGGTCAAGCTCGCCGTCCGCGAACTGCGCAACGATCCGCGGTTCGCGTTGTTCTTCGCGATCAACCTCGCACTGGGGTTGTCGGGCTTTGTCGCGCTCGACGCGCTCGAGTCGTCGGTCGCCACTGAGCTGCAGGCTCGCTCGAAGACTTTCCTCGGCGCGGATATCTCGGTTTCGTCGAGCCGTCCGCTGACGGGGGACGAGCGCCGCGCATTGGACACTGCCGCGGGCGCGGAGTCGAGTTCGGACTGGGTCGAATTGTTCTCGATGGCGTCCGGTTCCACGGCCGGAACGAGAGCTGCAGCGGGGCCTTTAGGCACCGCTCGCGCACGCTTGGTCGAGATCCGCGCTATCGACTCGTCGTTTCCGTTGTACGGCCAGATCGTTCTCGCGGGCGTTGGGCCGGTGGGCCCAGCAGAACGCGCGAGGCTCGGAGCTGGAGGAGCCTGGGTCGATCCGCTGTTGCTCGCACAGCTTGGCGTCGAAGTCGGCGACGTGTTGAAGATCGGCACGGCGAAGTTCGAGATCCAACACCGAGTCGCCCGCGACACCGGCAGGATGGGCGGTGATTTCGGGGTCGCTCCGCGGATTTACATCTCCTTGTCTCGGCTCGAGACGACTGGGCTCATCACGGCTGGAGGCCTGGCCAGTTACCGCCACCTGGTTCGCTTCGCCGAAGATCGCGATTCCGAATCGATCGCACAGCGGATGAGCCAAGTCGTTTGGGACCCGACGATCCGGATCCGGTCGCATCAGTCCGCCACCCGGCAACTCGCACGGGGTTTCGCCGGAGTCAATGACTACCTCGGCTTGATATCATTGATCGCGCTATTTCTCGCGGCGCTCGGCTCCTCCCAGTTGTTTCGGGAGTTCTTGTCCCGACGGGTCCGCGATGTCGCGATCTTGCTGTGCCTGGGGGCGACCCGCATGCGCGCGCAGGGAGTCTTCATTGTGCAGATCTGGCTGCTCGCGATGGCAGCCGCGCTGATCGCGACTCTGATTGCGGCGATCGTGTTACCGCTGGTTGGGGAAGCGGCGGCAGCGTTTTCAGCGTCCGAGATTTCGCCACGGGTGGGCGCTCACTCGTTGCTGCTGGCACTCGCGTTGGCGCTGGCCGGAAGCAGCGCAGCCTGCCTGCCGCTACTGGTTCGGATCCGCGGCTTGCGTCCCGCGGAACTCTTCATAGAGCACGCCCGGCCGAGCCTGGATACCGGCCGCGACCTGTTGCTGCTGGCACCCGCGCTGCTGTTGTTTTGGGGGGCTGCGATTTGGCGCGTCGATGACCTGCGGATCGGTAGCCTGTTCGCCGGGCTGTTCGCTGTGGCGCTGGCGCTATTCGCGCTGCTGGGGCGCGTGCTGTTGCGGGGCCTGGACGCTCTGCCGCGCCTGAAGCGAATCGCCGCGCGGTTGGCGCTTCGTCACCTTTCACAGGCCCGAGCCAGTGCGCTCGGCGGGTTCGTTTCAATCGCCTTGTGCGCGTTCCTGGTCAGCTTGGCGCCCCAACTCCAAGGGGCGATCCGACAAGATCTCGATCCACCCGACGCTGGTCGTCTACCCAGCCTGTTCCTGTTCGATATCCAACCCGAGCAACTCGATGACTTGGCGCTCCACGTAGCTGCCAGCGGTCTCGAACTTCGCAAACCCTCACCGCTGGTGCGGGCTCGACTCGAGACTGTGAATGGCCAGCCAGCCGCGCGCCGATCGACGGACCGAACCTACAACCTGACCTATCCCCTGACTGCCGCGGATGGTTTGGTCTCGGATGCTTCGGAGCGATTGATCGCTGGAACTCCGTTCCGGGCACTAGCGGAGGCGGGGGGCGAGTCCGAAGCAGAACCGGCACAGGTATCGCTGGAACACAGCTTCGCCGCTCGGCTCGGAATCGGAATCGGCGACACACTGTCATTCGATGTACAGGGCGTCTCGATTTTCGGACGTATCAGCAGCCTGCGAGAGGTTCGTTGGAACAGCTTCCAACCCAACTTCTTCGTCTCCTTCGCTCGAGGCGTACTCGAGCAGGCGCCGCATAGCTTGCTGGCCTCGCTGCCACCACTTGCCGAAGCGGAGCGCGAGCGACTGCAGGCGTCGATCGTCGAGCAGTTCCCCAATATCTCTGTTATTGACGTCACGGCAGCGGTCCGGCGGATGCTGGAGCTGGTGGGGCGTCTTCAGTGGGCGCTTCAATCCACCGCGTCGGTCTCGTTGATCGTCGGCATGCTGTTGATCTACGCACTGGCGCGTGATCAGGCACGGGCTCGTCGCGCCGAGACCAATTTGCTCAAGGTGCTCGGTGCGGACTTCAAAACCGTTCGGTCGGCCGTGGATATCGAGTTCGGTCTACTGGGTGCGTTGGCGACTGCACTGGGTGTCACAGCCAGTGTTGCAGCCAGCGCCATGCTGGCGAGCTGGGCGTTGGAGGCGAAGTGGTCGATCACATGGCTTCCGTTGCTTCTGGTTGGGATCGCTGCGCCGATGCTCTGTGTGCTGACGGCTCGTCTCGCGACCCGCAAGGTTCTGCGTGAATCGCCACTGGCACTGCTTCAGTCAGCCGAAACCTAGACCGAGCCCGGGCCTGAGCGCTGGCCCAGCGTTCAGCTACGCGCGAGTCTGCGGAACACGTCCTCGGGCGACACACCGCTCGGTTCACGACCAACGGGCTTGAAGCCTTTGACAGCCCGAGCGAGTTGCGCACAAATGGCTTCGGCGTTGTCGATGCCACGCGGGCGGAGTTCTGAAGGCATGACCTGTTCGAGCACGACTGCCATCTGGTCCGTTGACACTTCTCGGGGGTCGAAGCCGGAAGCTTTCAGCGCCAATCGGATCGTTCCCCGCGCTTCGAGTTTCTCGAGATGGGTCACTCGCTCGAGTTCTTCGGCCGCGAAGTCGAAGATCGTATCCGCCATGGAGCTTCCCCCTAGCTGGGTTGGTGCGCTGCCGTTTCGGTTGCATGGGTCGTGGGGGCGAGGTATTCGGCGGAATCTCACAGCGCGCTTCGGCGCCGAGTCGCGAACGCTCGATCACGAGCTGCCGAGACACCCCGATTCCCTCTGGGGGTTTCTTCGGACGAGTGCCTATCCGACTCAACGATTTCCGTCGACTCGAAAGCGTGTTTTTTTCCGAGCATGCGACACAGCGGAAGATTTTCGAGGATATTCGGATTTTGCCATCCAGGCTGTGTGAGTGACCCAGTGGCTTCGACCGGGCCACCAGTCACCCTTCAGTCTCCGCTGTTCGTCAGTTGGAGTGCTCCCAGCAGAGAGCAGATTCTGATTCTTGGAAGCGAATCTGGGCCCTCCAGCCCGGCTGGACTCGGTTATCATGGCCGGCCCTGCCGCAGCTTCCCCAGCGGCGAACGCGCCGGGTGGAGGTTCAGGCTGTTGACTGCGCGGACTCGGCTCGCCGTTCCAGTCGCGATTGCGTTGGTGATCATCGCTGCTGGCGCTTGGTGGTTGTTTCGCGATAGCGACGAAGCGCCGGGCTTCGTGACCGCGACATTCGCGCGAAGTCCTATCGAGGCGACGGTCATCGCGATCGGAACGCTGAATGCAGTGATCACCGTTCAGGTTGGGACCTACGTATCCGGCCGAGTGCGAGAAATTCACGTCGACTTCAACTCACCGGTGAAGCGCGGGCAGATCGTCGCCAAGATCGACCCCGCTCCGTTTGCCGTGAAGGTCGATCAGGCGGTAGCGATGCTCGCTACCGCGCACGCGCAATCCCAAAAGGCGATCGCGGACCGGGACTACCGCGCTTCGGAGCACAAGCGCCAGCAGCGGCTGAGCGATCGCAACGTCCTGGCGCAAGGGGCGCTGGACGCGGCGAGCAATGCCTTCTCGTTGGCGGACGCGCAGGTCGCGCTCGAGCGCGCCGGGATCGCGCAGGCCGAAGCGGCGTTGGCCGAAGCCCGGATCAACCTCGCCTACACCGATATCGTTTCACCCGTCGATGGCGTCGTGCTCTCGCGCAATGTCGATGTGGGTCAAACCGTCGCCGCGAGTTTCCAAACGCCGACCTTGTTTCTGATCGCCGAAGACCTGGCCGCAATGCGCGTCAACTCGAATATCAGTGAGTCCGATATTGGTCGGGTTCGCAACGATCAGCGCGTGCAATTTTCCGTCGACGCGTTCCCTGACCGCGTGTTCACGGGTGTCGTGAGCCAACGCCGCGATGCACCGATCATCCAGAACAACGTCGTTACCTATGACGTCGTGATCGATGTCGCCAACGACGACTTCGCACTGAAGCCGGGGATGACAGCGACGGTGAAGATCACCACCGACCAACGGGAAGAGGCGCTTGTGGTCCCGCTGCCCGCGCTGCGATTCCGTCCCAAAAAGGAACATCGCGTGTCGGAGCCCGCGCCGGGCCAGAGTCTCGACGCGGGGAACCGGGCCGTTGTCTGGGTCGTGCGTGGGGACGATTCGAAACTCGAACCCGTCAGTATCGAAACGGGCATTCGAAGCGACGAGTTTGCCGAGGTGTTGTCTGGCGAGGTCACGGCCGGGGATGTGGTGGTCAAGGCGTATGAGCGCGTAAGTGATGGGGAGCGCTAACGAGCCCGTGCGCGCGACTGAGGCCCGACCGCTGATCGAGGTGCGCGAGCTGTGGAAGGTGTTCTCGCTCGGCGACATCGAGGTCGAAGCGCTGCGCGGCGTATCCACCGAGATCGGCTTCGGAGAGTTCGTCGCGATCATGGGCACTTCGGGTTCCGGGAAGTCGACGTTCATGAACCTGCTGGGCTGCCTCGACAGTCCAACCCGCGGAACCGTGCGCCTGGCCGGTAGGGACCTTTCCGCGCTGTCCTCTGACGAGCGCGCCGAGCTTCGCAACAGCGAAATCGGCTTCGTCTTTCAATCCTACAACCTGATCCCGCGAATGAGCGCGCAAGAAAACGTCGAACTCCCGCTGACCTACGCAAATGTCAGCCTGGCCGAGCAGCGGGAGCGCGCCAGGCAGGCACTTGCGGCCGTGGGCCTGGACAACCGCAGGGACCACCAGCCGAGCCAGCTTTCGGGCGGCCAACAGCAGCGCGTGGCGATCGCGCGCTCTTTGATCAATCGGCCCAGTCTGGTCTTGGCCGACGAGCCAACGGGCAACCTGGATTCGAAAACCGGCGACGAGATCATGCAGACCTTCGCACGGCTGAACCGCGAACAAGGTGTGGCGATCGTGCTCGTTACTCACGAAGAGAGCGTCGCGCGGGCCGCACACAGGATCCTCCGGTTTCGCGACGGCGAAATTTTCGGAGACGAAGACACATGAAACTGCTGCGGCTCGCGTTCGTATCGGCGCTGCGCGCGTTGCGTCGCAATGTGCTGCGCGCCGGATTGACGGTGATCGGAATTTCGATCGGTGTGGCCGCGGTGATTACGATGGTGGGTATCGGTCAGGGGGCGGGACAAGCGCTTCAGGACTCCATCCGGGCGCTGGGCCGAAACCTGTTGGTGGTCGTGCCAGGTTCCCTCACGTCATCGGGCGTGCAATCGGGCTCGGGTGCCAACCACACGCTGACGACGCATGACGCTCGGGCGATCCTTCGCGACGTTCCGTCGGTGGTCGATGTTACCTATCTGCGTCGCGGCGTCGCGCAAGTGGTCTACGGCAACCGAAACTGGTCGACTTTCGTGCAGGGGACCACGCCCGAATTCGAGCGCGTGATGAACTCCCCGGTCGATGAGGGCGCTTTTTTCACAGAGCGTGACCTGCGCACCGGCGCGCGTGCGGTCGTGTTGGGGCGAACGGTCGTTGACGAGTTGTTCGGGGTCGGAGCCGACGCGATCGGCGCAGTCGTGCGAATCGTCGGCGTACCCTTCGAGGTCGTCGGCGTGTTGCAGCCGAAGGGACAGACCGCCTGGGGACAGGACCGCGACGACCTGCTGGTGATCCCGTTCTCGACCGCCGAGCGGCGCGTGCTGGGAACCCAGTCGCCGGGCCGAGTCGATCAGGTGCTCGCGTCGGCGGCGTCGGATGGAGAAGTGATGCGGGCCGCAGACGAGATCAAGTCTCTGCTCCGCGAGCGGCACCGCATCCGTTTTGAACAAGAGGACGATTTCCAGGTGCGCACACTCGAGGCGCTGGTCAAGACCGCGCAGGCGACCACCGGCGTAATGACAGCGGTATTGATGAGCATCTCTTCGATCTCACTGTTGGTCGGTGGCATTGGGATCATGAACATCTTGTTGGTCTCGGTCACGGAACGCACACGCGAGATCGGAGTTCGGATGGCCGTGGGTGCCAAGCGTCGACACATCATGATGCAATTTTTGGTCGAGGCGATCGTACTCAGTACGATCGGCGGGTTGATCGGCATCGCGGCCGGCCTCACCGCGACCTACTTGATCGCGTTGTTCGTCGGCTGGCCCGTGATGACTCCGCTGTTCGCGGTGGTTGGCGCGGTGCTATTCTCGGCCTCGGTGGGTGTCTTCTTCGGTTTCTACCCCGCGCGCCGCGCGGCGTCGCTTGACCCGATTGCAGCGCTACGCTTCGAGTAGTTTGAGTTCGGTAACGAAGGCACGGCCCCCGATGGCGGGCGCAGTGGAGGAGGGTGTTGCATGCGAGTCTTGATTACCGGCTGCTCGACGGGCTTCGGTCGGTGTGCGTCGATCGAACTGACCAGGCGCGGCCACGATGTCGTCGCGACCGCTCGGCGTCCTGAGACCCTTGCCGATCTCGACGTCGCGCAGAAACTCAAGCTCGATGTCGACGATGATGCATCGGTTGCAGCCGCGGTCGCGGCCGCGGGTGAAGTCGACGCATTGGTGAACAATGCGGGCTGGGGTGCAGGCGGCCCGGTCGAAAAAGTCCCGATCGAAGTGGCCCAACGTATGTTCAACACCAATTTCTTCGGTGCCGCGCGAATGATCCAGTCGCTGGTCAAAGGCATGCGCGAGCGTCGCCGCGGTGTGATTGTCAATATCAGCTCGGTCGCCGGCCGCGTGGCTCCCCCCTTGTCGGGTTTCTACGCCGCGTCGAAATTCGCGCTCGAGGGACTTTCTGAGACACTCCACTACGAGCTCGGCCACTTCGGTATTCGTGTGGCGATCGTCGAGCCCGGCTACGTCCAGTCGTCGTTCCGCGACAATTCGTCCGAGTTCGGCATCGACACCGAGCCTTACGATGAACTTCACAGGATGTGGAGCGGTTCCGACGAAACGCTCGTTGGTGGTGAGAGACCCGGCCCAGAATTCGTCGGAGTCGCAATTGCCAACGCGGTCGAGGGAACCGACGCTGCGCTGCGATGGCCGGTCGGCCAAGACGCCGAAATGGTCACCAAAGCCCGCGCCAATATGGACGATGCGAGTTTCGAAGCCGCAATGAGATCGATGCTGAAACTGGACTGGTAGGCGGCCGCGATCCCCAAGAGCACAAACGGTATCCCGCCCGAAATGCTGGTCGGCGACGGGGCGGAGCATGCAATCGCGAACGCTCCGGCCAGACAGGCCGGCCAGAGCCGTGTTCTAAATTCTTGATTCGGATCGGATTGCGCATGCGGGTCCCGCCTGATACAGCCGACGGGCGAGGGGCGACGCAGCCTTCGGGCGAGGAAGGCTTCAGAATCGAACGCGCGCTGCTGATTCTATTCTGAAAGCTGGCGCAGCACGTATCGTGCGCCCTCGTCGGACGGCTCGAGCTCGAGCGCCCGCTCGAGGTGCTTGACCGCGTCCTCGCGCCTGCCGAGCCGACCCAGAGCAATACCGAGGCTGCGGTGTACTTGATGGAAATCGGGATCTCGCTCTTCGGCCTTGTAAAAGAAGTCCAGAGCGATCTCGCTTTGCTTCGCCTTCAGAGCTTCATCCCCCCGGTCGAGCCAGTAGAACGCCGAGGATCGGTAGGCCGCCTGACCGACTTGGAAGCGTTCCTCTACGTCATCGCCGTTCCACAGCGAACACACATTGCGTGCGCCGTCCGCGCACGCGAGTCGCAGCGCCTTGTCGAGGTCGACGAACATCCACGCGTTGTTGGCCGTGACCACGAGGCAAGCCGCCAGCAACATCGCGTGTCGAACCGAAAATTGGCTGTACGCATACAGGTGCGAAATCAAAACCAGCAGCGGCAAGGCC
>JAQBGU010000035.1:0-21845 GCA_032128375.1 Deltaproteobacteria bacterium
GCTTGCTGTAGTTGCTTGCTGTAGTTGCTTGCTGTAGTTGCTTGCTGTAGTTGCTTGCTGTAGTTGCTTGCTGTAGTTGCTTGCTGTAGTTGCTTGCTGTAGTTGTTGTAGTTGCTGTAGTTGCTGTAGCCGACGTCCAGCCAACGGCTGGGCCAGCACGAGAGTGGTGGCCCCCTGAGACCGCAATCCGACTTCGCGGCTAGTAGCGCGGAACCGAGGGATCGATTTCCCTCGACCAAGCGTCGATCCCCCCGACCACGTTGTACACTTCGCAAAAGCCCATGGCGGTGAAGTGTTCCGCCGCAGCTTGGCTGCGGCCGCCGCTGTGGCAGTGAAAGGTCAACGGTGTGTGCCTCGGGAGCGAGGCGATCCGATCGGCCTCTTCGGGCGTCATCAGTCGCGTACCGGGGATACTGGCCTTCGCGCGTTCTTCGGGTGTGCGGACATCGAACAGCTCACCGGCCCTGCCGGCATCGATCCGGCGTTTGAGTTCCGCGACTGGCATCTGTTGAACCTCGCCAGTCTGTGTGTTCGGATTGTCGATGCGAAACGCCGGACCGTCAGGGCCGTCGACTGCGTCAATCCTCGCGCCGTTCGCTCTCGCCGCGCTGAACCGATCGATATGCACAGTGAATCCGTTTGATTCGACGGCAATCGCTGCGTCCGAAACCGGCGCGAAATACAGCTTATTCTGAAACTTCGCGTCGATCCCGAGGTGCAACGCCGAACCCTCGGGCATACCAGCCGATGCTTCGCGAAGGCCCCGCGCCGCCGCATCGGTCACTGTGATCTTCGGCGGTTCCGCTAACTCGGGCGCTTGGAGTCCCAGCGCCTCAGGAAGCTCCCCGGCGCTTGCCATCTCCTGGATGATGTCGCAGCCACCAACGAATTCACCGCGCACATACAGCTGCGGAACCGTCGGCCAACTCGAGAATTCCTTGATTCCCTCGCGGACCGCGGGATCGCTCAGCACATCCACCGTCGCGTACTCGGGCAGCAGCCCGTCCAGGATGCCGCAGACAGTTGCCGAAAATCCGCATTGTGGCGCGTTGCGGTTGCCCTTCATGAACAACAGCACATCATTGGACGAGATCAGCTGCTCGATGCGCTGTTGGGTCGCGGGGTCTAGGCTCATCGGTCACTCCGGGTTGGTAGAGGGGTTGCCACAGGCAAACGGCTGAACGGGAACGAATCCGATCAAACGGCGAAGATAGCGATTTCGTCCAGAAGGGCCATCAGCTACGGGATATCAGACTCTCAATCGATTCCTTGCTGGGTTTGGAGAAGCTCGACAATGAACGCCGATCCGGACCCGCTCCCTGCGAACCTGTTCGACCGCGTCGACGAGACGCCCGACACGCACTTCTACGGCGTGCCTCGGCTGGTCACCCACATCGATGACGCGACCATCGACGCGCTGCGCAACTACTACCGCGAAGCCCTGGCCGCGGGAAGCGACATCCTCGACGTGATGTCGTCGTGGGTTTCTCACCTTCCGGTCGAGATCGGGTTTGGCCGTGTGGCGGTGCTCGGTATGAACGAACAAGAGCTAGCCGCGAACGATCGAGCCACCGAGACTGTTGTCCACGACCTCAACGCCGATCCAGAATTGCCCTATGAGCCGGAGAGTTTCGATGCGGTGACCAATGCGGTGTCGGTTCAGTACCTGGTGAATCCAGTGCCCGTGTTCGAATCGATTCGTCGCGTGCTGCGCCCGGGAGGGATCTCGATCGTCGCGATGTCGCATCGCTGCTTCCCGACCAAAGCGGTGCGTGCATTTCACACGCTGTCCCCACAAGGCCGCTTCGACCTGGTCAGCCGCTATTGCAAACTGGCAGGTGGATTCGATCGCATCGAACACATCGACCGATCGCCGCCCGGCGCCGATCCGCTGTGGATCGTCACCGCTCGGCGCGGAGCATCCGGATGATTCATCGAACTGCCCGGCCAGGTCGTCGATAGGCAGCCATTCTCCGTTCGGTCTAAACGAACAGAGGGCGTCTCGAAAGCCGAACAACACAAGTGCAACGGCGGCTAATCAGTCGAGTCCGAACGCGCCGTTCTCGGTTCGGCGCCAGCCAGAAGCGGCGAGGCTGCCGCCATCCACGTGGACCGTCGTCCCGGTGACAAAAAGTGACAGATCCGACGCCAGAAACAGCGCGGCACCTGCCACATCGTCAACGCTTCCACGGCGCACGAGCGGAGTGTCGATCCAGACGTCGCCGAGTCCTGGCGTCGGAATCATGTCTGGGGCGATGCAGTTCACCCGAATCAGCCGATCGCCCAGCTCGAGTGCCAGCGTGCGAGTCAGGCTTTCGACCGCCGACTTCATCGCCGAGTAGATGGAATAACCCGGGGCGCCGCGATGAGCCTCGATCGATGTGATGTTGATAATCGTGCCGCCGCGGTCTGGCATCCGCGGCACCGCGGCGCGCACGCATTGCGTCACACTTGTGAAGTTTTCCGCGACCAGCGCCTGTTCACCCTTTGCGCTGATTTCCAGCAATGGGGATTGGAAGCCCCCGCCGGCGTTGTTCACCAGGACGTCGACGCGTCCAAACCGAGCCGCGACCGTGTCGAAGAACTCTCGTACCGGAAGTTCGTCGCGTACATCGAAGCGGCCAGTCACGACTTCGACCCCGTCGGCTTCGAGCGACTTCGCAACCGCTGCCAAACTCTCGCCATCGCGGTCACACAGCGCGAGCCTGGCTCCGAAGCGCGCGAAGCTTCGCGCGATGCCCTCTCCGATGCCCATCGCGGCGCCAGTCACGACCGCGACCCGATCGTCGAGCAGTACGGCGCGCGGATCCAGCGTCATTTCGAACGGCGACGCTGAGCCAGGATCCACGATTCGGCGGAGAGCAGCACACCGCTGCGATCGATCCATCGGTTCATGACCCCGGATGTGATGCAAAAACGGCTATCGAACGGCGGATGATGGTGGCCCGCGTGATGATCGCGCGACAGCACGATGTGACAACGCTGAAGCAGTCGCGCCACCCGCGGCGGGTACACCTGGTGAGACCACTTGTGAAACTGGTTGGTCATGACCGTCCACGTCGCAAAGAACGCGGTGAATGCGACGCCGAAGATGGACGCTGTTGTACCGAAAGTTGTACCGAAAGCTGTACCGAAAGTCGTACCGAAAGTTGAGCCGTTAGTTGTGCCGTATGCAGTGGCATAAGAAGCGCCGGCTGGATCGAGCGCGACCAGTGCAGCCGCCAACACCGGAGCCACTGCGATGCAAGTGTTCCCGTTGAGTTCAATGAAATCGTGACGCGCAATCCCATTCGGGTCATCGTGATGCTCGCGAAACGGCCGCACGAAGTTGGGCCCGAGTAGCGGCGTAGTCTCGTCGAAAACGCGGTCGAACGCCCAGTGAACGAGCCCGGAAACCAGATCGGACACCCAGTAGCTGACGAGCAGCGCGCTAGCGACAACCAGCCATGCGCTGACCCGATCGAGCACAGGCACCAGTTGGGCCAACAGCGTCGCAACCAGAAGTGCCGCGACGCCGACGGCGAGCGTCTCGAGTTTGCGGTGGGTGGTTTCCTGCCCGTCAGCGCTCATGTGCAGGTAGCGCATGCTCACACGGTCTCCGGCCGGGCCAGTTCAATTCGGCATCGACTCGTCTGCGAGCCCAATGTCACCCGTGCTCGTGTCCTCCAGAGATTCTAGCGTCGAAAGATCATCCCACACCGGGATCTCGGCAGCCGCGTACAGCTCCCGCGAACGATCCGTGATCGCCCCGACTCGCACCAACGCCGGCATCATCAGGTCCTTGAACGAGTGGATCTGGCCGGGAGGCAGCTTCGCCTTGAAGCCGGCTGCACCGAGCGCCACGAGATCTCGAATGAAGTCGCTCACATCGATTCCGACCCGTTCGAGCACCTTCAGGAAACCCGGATCGTGCTTTCGCTGCTGCGTGCCGTCGGGGCCGCCTTGCGCATCCGACATCAGCTTTACCGCTTCGAAGGCGAACTGAGCGATATCCTCGCGGTCGTCCGGGTGCATGTCCGCGATGGTGTGCCCCACGTAGACGTTGCCGAACGCGACGTGGCGCGACTCGTCGCGCAGCACCTGCGTCGTGATCTGCCGAAGCAAATCGCAGGTGGTCCTACGGCGCATATTGTGAAACGCTCCGAGCGCGAGCCCCTCGACGACCATGTTCATGCCGATCGCGATCTTCACCCAGTGATTGGCCTGCAGCGTCGCGTCGATCAACTCCTTGAGCCACGGTGATAGCGGGTACACGATCGCGAGCCGTCGGATGTACTCTTCGTACACCTCGACGTGTCGGGCCTCATCCATTGTCTGGGTCGCTGCGTACAACTTGCCCTCGTAGTCCGGCACCGCGTGCGTCAATGCCGCGGATGTCATCAATGCGCCCTGCTCTCCGTGCAGGAACTGCGAGAGCAGATGCGCGGCCACGTGCGCGCGAAAGTCTTCGCGTTGCGTGTTCGACAGCTTTTTCATCATCGGCATCTTGTCGAACATGAACTGGCTCTCGTCCATGATCGGCTTCGACGGATCGATCGGTATGCTCCAGTCGATGTCCAGCTCAGCGTTCCACTGCGCCTGCTTCGACTTCGAATACAGGTTGCGCAGCTTGTCGATCCCGATCTCGTAGTCGAATTGCCAGACCACTTCCATCGGCGCCTTCAGAACGTCTGCAGTTTCCCAATTGGTACTCATCTCTATTCCTCCAGAATGTATCGACAGATCATGTCAGTGAGTTCTTCCAGGACCCGGTCAGGCTCGGGGTCGGAAACATGGCGAACGAGCAACTGCGTGGCCGCCATATCGATCGCGTGGTGAATCAGGAACGCGGCGGATGCGGGGTCGGCCCCGCTGCGCATCATGCCGCGATTTTGACCGAACTCGATCAGCGCGCACAAGCGCTCGAGGGCTACCTGTTCGATGCGCTGATAGCGGCGTCGCACTTCTGGGTCGCGATCTGCCAGGCCTAGCACGACGAGATACAGCGACGGCTTCTTGCGCAGACGGTCGTAGGCGTTACGCAACCAGTCCGCGAAGCCCAGGCGCGGATCGTCACCGAGGAAGCGGGCGTGGTCGAAGTCGGTCCGGCGGTCCGCGGCTGCGCGGTCGCCCCAATCGTCGATCAAGTCCAGCAAGACTGCTCGTTTGTCAGGGAAGTGGTGGTATAGGGTTCCAATGCCGACTTCAGCCCTGCGCGCGATGTCGCTGACGTTGGTCTCGGAATATCCACGACGCGTGAACAGCTCCTCCGCGGCGCACAGGACGCGCGCGCGCGTCATGCGTCCTCGAGCCTGGGTCCGGCGCGGTTCGATTATTCGGGTCACGGCCCCACAGAGTACCCGAAAAATGAAACCGAATACCAGCTCGGTTTACGGTAGTTTCGTGATTGATATCAGTTACTTACAAATCACATGAGTCCGAACCCAATTGACGCTTCAGCTGCTTCGCGTTCAAGCGGTAGAATCCGGCACCGAGGAGGCCCCCATGACAAGACACGCGCGATTCGGCGCAACCCTTCCGCAGATCAAACGGAGCTGGGACGAGGCCAAAGCCGCCGCGATCGAGTTCGATCAGCTCGCATACGACTCTGTCTGGGTGTGCGACCACCTGCTCGGCGTCCCCATGCCGAACCTGCCGATCTTCGAAGCATGGACTGAACTGGCTGCGATCGCAGCCGTGACTGAGCACGTCGAACTCGGAACGCTTGTCACGCCACCGTTTTTTCGCAACCCGGTCGTACTCGCGAAGCAGATCGCCACGCTGGATCACATTTCCGGCGGCCGCGCGATCGCCGGGCTGGGAGCCGGCTGGTTCGAACCCGAATTCAAGAACAACGGCATCCCGTTTCCAAGCCTCAGACAACGCATGCGCGCTCTGGACGAAACCGCCGAGATCATGAAGCGGCTGTGGACACAGGAACGCACCAGTTTCGTCGGAGAGCATTTCTCGGTCAACGACGCTGTGTGCGAACCGAAACCGATCCGACGCCCCCCCATCCTGATCGGTGGCGGCGGCGAACGAGTACTGATGGGCATCGCGGTTCGGCACGCGGATATCTGGAACAACCTCGCGGTATTCCAGGGCCAACTCCCGCAAAAGATCGAAGCGCTGCGACGGCGCTGTGACGAACTCGACCGCGACTTCGAGTCGATCGAAATTTCACAGCAGTGCGTGGTCGTGATCGGAGAAGATGAGAGCGCGGCGAAGACCGCTCTCGAAAAAGCCAAAAAGATCTATGGCGGCCACATGGGCGCGAGCCTCGAAGAGCACGGCATCTGGGGTTCGCCCGACCAGGTCATCGAGCGCATCGAACAGCACCGAGCGCTGGGCTGCACGATGTTCGCGATCGAGTTCTTTGGACGTGACACACGGCCCGCAGCGCGCCTGTTCGCGGAAAAAGTCATCCCAGCGTTTCGGAAATGATCCCAACCATCGAATCGGGCAATTTGAACAAGGCGATCTGAATTCGATTGGGAATTGAAGAGAAGCAGAAACACAACGTCAACCACAACCTCAACCACAACCTCAACCTCAACCTCAACCTCAACCAAAGGAGCCCCATGAGCGAAACAGCGTTCACGCTGATCGATGAATCCCGCTCGATCGAAACCACAGCTCGCGTTACCGACGGTAGGGTCGCGTTATCGCCCGAGGCCGTTCGCACGGCCCTGGGTTGGGAGCTGAAGCCGGCTGGCCTGTGCCGTGGTGAGATTTGCATTCCGGTGGCCGACGGCCGAATCGACAATAACGGCATCGATCTCGCTGCTCTGGCAAACGCCCTCGGCCGTCCGTTGGCGCTGGCCGCGGACAATCATGCGGCCGCACTGGGTGCATCCGCGGGCGAGCGGCGTGCACAGTTTGCCTCGCTCGACGCACCCGACTTCGAGCTGCCGGATCTCGCTGGCAAGATGCACAAGCTCTCTGATCACGCCGACAAGAAGATACTACTGGTCGCATACGCATCCTGGTGAGGCTGCCGCGAAGACCTGCCGGTCTGGCAGGAACTCTACGAAGAGCTGAAGGATCGGGACTTCACCGTGATCAGTGTCGCGTTCGATCAGAACCATGAGGACCCACGACCCTACATTGCGAAGGCGAGCCCTACCCATCCGAGCTTGATCGACACCGAACACGTGGTTGCCGATTTGTATGGAATCATCAACGTGTCGACCGTGGTGTGGATCGACAAGGGGAAGATCGTCCGACCGAACGCGATCGAGTACGGAAGCAACATGTTCACCCAATTCCATGGCATCGAGTCGGGGCCGCACCTGGCCGCGGTGCGCGCCTGGGTAAACGATGGGATCATCGAGAACGCAGACGCAGAGTCCGTGAAATCGCGCCGAATGCCTCCGACGCCAGACGAGCAGCTCGCCCGTGCGGAGTTCGCGCTGGCTTTGCATCTGAGCCGGGCGGGCAATAGCGAAGCGGCCGAGCCCCATTTCGTCCGCGCCGGCGAGCTCTCGCCTTTCGATTGGACGATTCGCCGCGGTTCGATGCCGATCCGCGGCCAGAACCCGATGGGTCCGGAATTTTTCGAGCTCGCCAAGGAATGGGATCAGGCGGGCAAGCCGGGTTACGCAAGCGAGGCCGCCAAGCGCGGGCTCTAGCCCCACCTGGGTTACCTTGATGCAAGACCGCTTCTTGAATACTTGCGCACGAAGAACGAGAAAGACAAGCGAGAAGGGAAAGGAAAAGAAAAAAGGGAAAAGGAGAAGACGATGGACGATCTGATCATCCGCGGCGGTACACTGGTCGACGGCACCGGGGCGAAACCCTTCAGCGGGGATATTGCAATCACCGACGGTGTCATCACGGCGGTCGGCGGCAAGCTCGGCCAGGCGACACGCGAAATAGACGCCTCGGGCTTGGTCGTGACACCCGGCTTCGTCGACATCCACACCCACTACGACGGTCAGGTGACCTGGGACCCGTACCTGACGCCCACCAGCTGGCACGGCGTGACGACACTCGTGATGGGCAATTGCGGCGTTGGTTTCGCGCCGGCGCGGGCCGATTCACACGACTGGCTGATCGGATTGATGGAGGGCGTCGAGGACATCCCCGGAACAGCACTTGCCGAGGGCATCCGCTGGGAGTGGGAAAGCTTCCCGGAATACCTCGATGCGTTGGATCGCGGCGAACGCGTGCTCGATTTCGGCTGCCAGGTTCCGCATGGCGCAGTGCGCGCGTATGTGATGGGTGAGCGCGGCGCGAAGAACGAGCCCGCCAACGCCGAAGAGATCGCGCAGATGTCGCAGCTCGTGCGCGAAGGGATCGAGGCCGGCGCACTCGGGTTCTCGACCTCTCGGACGATCGTGCATCGCGCGATCGACGGCGAACCGGTACCCGGCACATTTGCCGCCGAAGATGAATTGATGGGCATCGCCAAAGCCTTGGGCGATCTGGGCAAGGGCGTATTCGAGCTGGCTCCGGCAGGGGCAGCCGGCGAAGACCTCGCAGCACCGGAAAAAGAAATCGTCTGGATGTGCAAGCTCTCGGCTGCCACCGGCCGGCCCGTCAGCTTCGCGCTGATACAACATGACAACGATCCCAAGCAGTATCGACGCATGCTCGATCTGTGTGAGCAGGCGGTTGCCGATGGCGCGAACCTGGTGCCGCAGGTCGCAGGCCGTCCCACCAGCATGTTGATGGGCTGGCAGTGCACCGCTCACCCGTTCATCGAGAACCCCAGCTACTTGGAAATCGCCGACCTGCCGTTCGAGCAGCGACTCACACGTCTACGCGACCCGGATGTCCGGCGTCGCATGGTCAGCGAAGAAGTCCATTTCTCGCAACCGATCGTTGGCTTTCTGGCTTCGAGCTTCCACAAGCTCTACTCGCTCGGCGACCCGCCGGAATACGAGCCGACCCGGGACCGAAGTGTTGCGGCCATCGCCGAGCGTGATCGCCGCAACCCGAAGGAAGTTGCGTACGACATGATGATGGCGCGCGACGGCAAGGAGCTCTTGTACTTCCCGATGTTCAACTACTCGGACGGCAACCTGGACACGACGCGCGAGATGCTGCTGCACCCGCGGGCAGCGCTCGGGCTTTCCGACGGGGGTGCCCACTGCGGGGTGATCTGCGACGCGAGCACCCCCACCTACATGCTCACCCACTGGACGCGCGATCGTACCCGCGGCGAGAAGCTCCCGCTGGAATGGGTCGTCAAGCGCCAGACGCGCGACACCGCCGAGCTATACGGTCTTTACGATCGGGGGGTACTCGCACCCGGAATGAAGGCGGACATGAACCTGATCGAGCTTGCGAACCTACAGCTGGCGCCGCCCGAAATGCTCTTCGACCTTCCGGCTGGCGGACGCCGCTTGGTGCAACGTGCCAGCGGCTATAAGGCGACACTCGTATCCGGAGCCGTCACGTACGAAGACGCGCAACCCACCGGCGAGCTGCCCGGCCGGTTGATTCGGGGTGAACAGCATCCCGCCTAGCTCATGAAAGTGCGTAACCAGGTCGCTACCCGAGTGTCTGCGCAGCCAGTCCCCACAGCTGCGCCTCGCTGAGGCGACCGCACCCCGAGCTTCGGGGTAGCGCGGGAACTGGCGAGAGGCGATTTCGCGGAGCAGGGGATCGGCTGCCAAAACCGGGTTTTGCGAGTCAAGTCGGGGAGTTGATCCACCGATCCTGCATGAATGGGATACCCGGTTGTTGAGACCAGAAGCGCCGACTCGGTCTCGCAGACCCTGCAGCTACTGATTCGGGCCCTGCACACGCTGCGCTCCTACCCGGCCGAGAACGACATGTGTAGGCGGGCGGTCTCCCAGCTTCTCCCGATGCTGGAGCAGGTCGTTCCACTCGAAATCGAATTATCGCGTGAGGGTGTTCGCTGGTTGGGCGGGGGAGAGCAAGGGCACTTCGGGGACCGTTCTTCCATCATGGAAGCGCTGTACCGGGATGGCATTCGGCGCGTCCAACTACTCCGCGGTATCTCGGCCGACGAGGTTCGCAGTTTTCTCACGACGCTTGCAGCCCCGATGGAACCCGACGACGTGAGCGAAGACTACGTGACCCGGCTATGGGAGGCCGAGTTCCGCAATATCCGAATCCAGGCGGTGGACCCCTACCTCGATCTGGATCTCGCCGACGACGTTCTCGAAGGCAAGACGCGCCCGGACGTCGAACAGCAGGATCTGGGATCACGAGAAGAGCTGAAAATCCCTCCGCCGCCGGCCGGGGCCTTCGAGGTCTCGCAAGCATCCAGAGCCGAAATCGACCAACGCATTGTGAAACTCGAGTCGAGTGCGCGATGGGGACGCTACGTGTCCGCGCTGCTCGACTCCTTCTCGCTGCCAGTCGGGGATCGCAGGTTCGACGAACTCATCCTCCTGCTCGAATCGACATTTTCCCTGCTGCTCCGCCATAGCAAGTTCGAGCTCGCCACACATGTCATCCACTGGATCCAGCAAAGATCCGGCGAGGACACGTTGGATCCCTGGCGGGCTGCACTGGTTCGGATGGCACACGCGGATCGACTCTCGTCGTTCCACGAGCAGATCGAATCGGGCGGTTTCGATCCCGAGTTGGTCCAGCCGATGATCCTCGCCCTTGGCAGCCCGGCCGCCGATCCCATCTGCACGCTTTTATCAAGGACGAACTCAGCCTCGGCGATCCGCTTCTACTCCGACGTATTGGTCCAACTCGGTCCTCAGGCGGTACCCCGCGTCTTGACGGCGCTCGACGGCGCCGCGCCCGACTTGCGGTCCACTCTGATCCGGGTTCTGGGTCTGATGAAGGCCGAAGCCGCGGTTCCATCGCTGCTTCGGGCACTCGTCGCCGCCGACGGGTCGGTGCGTCGCGAGACGGTCCGCGCGCTGGCGATGATCGGCGGACACTCCGCGCTCAGAGCGCTCCTGCCCGTTGCGCTCCACGATCGCGATAGCTCGTGCCGCGTTTTGGCACTTCGCGCGCTCGGTCGCGGTGGTACACGCCTGGACTCTCGCGAGCTGATCGAGCGGATCGGGGAGCGACAATTTTCGCGTGGTAGCAGCGAAGAAAAGGAACTCGTGTTCGCCGCTGTGGGTGCGACGGGGAGCGACGACTCGCTCCCCGTCCTCGAGCGCGTGCTGAAAGGGGGCTGGATCCCCGGTAGCACTGATGAGGCCGACCAGCGACGCGCAGCCAGCGCGCTTCGGAACCTGTCGACGGACGCCGCCACGCGGATCCTTTTGCGGTACGCCCGTGGCCGGCGACGCCGTGCGGCCATATGCCGCGAAGCGCTTGGCGAGGAGCCGTCGTGAGGGAGGATTCGCGAAGACGCGACTCACACCGACTCGAGCTGGGCCGAGACCTGATTGTCCGCTTTGCGGCACTTCTCAAAGCGGTCGGCATCTACGAAGCCGAAAACGATGCGCTCGCAGCGGTGTGCCAGAAGATCCGAGCCACGGTGTCCGAGCTTCTCGACGGCGGTGTTGACCTCGAATTGGCGGTGCGGCAGGACTCGATCTACGTCGGTGGGCAACGGATTCGCGAGAGCCTTGTCGCATCCTCGAGCTATCAGCGCGTCGCCGACATCCTGCGCGCGGCCCGTGTCGGCGCATTTCAGATCGATGAAACGGTACCGGAGCGCGACCTTCAGTTATTCGCGAAGCTCATCATGGAGGTCGTACGCGGTGCACGGGAACCTGGTGACCTCATCTCTGAGCTGAAGATCCGAGGGGCAACGGGAATCGAGATCACTCCGGCGGAGGAAGCCGACCAGCCCGCCCGGATCGACTCGCAAGAGATCGCTCGGCGGATCTACCTGCGATCGATCGGTGTCGTGAAGGGAGTCTTCCACGAGCTCACGTCGACCAACCGGGTCAGCGCTCGCCGAGTCAAGCGCGCCGTCCAGGAAATGATCGAGTCGATCGACTGCGACCCGGACTACCTGATGAACCTCAGCACACTCAAGAACTACGACGAATACACGTTCAATCACTCCGTCAACGTGAGCATTCTGGCGATAGCGATGGGCCGTCACATCGGTCTTTCGCGCCGCCATCTCTATGTGCTCGGCCAGGCCGGAATGCTGCACGACCTGGGAAAGCTCTGTATCCCCAAGGAGATTCTCAACAAACCCGGACGCCTGCTCCCCGAAGAGAGAGCCATCGTCGGGTGCCATCCGGTCGACGGGTTCATCTCGATCTCGAGTCAGCTCGGTGTCAGCCCCGACAATATGGAGGTCGCCTTGGCGGCCTTTGAGCATCATCTGAACGAAGACGGCACCGGCTACCCCCAATTGGGGACACGCCACGAGAAGGGTCTGCTGAGTCAGATCGTGTCGATCGTTGACCGATACGACGCGATGACGAGCGCCCGGGTCTACCGCGACGAGCCATTTTCGCCGCCTAAGGCGCTGGCCATCCTGTTTCATACGAAGCTCACACACCACGACCCAGTCCTCCTGCGCTACTTCATGAATCTGATGGGCTACTACCCGCTGGGAACCGTGACTCATCTCACAGATGGTTCCGTCGCCGTCGTCGTCAGTGCCGCGAGAGAGCCCGACCTGCGCCACATGCCGACGGTCAGACTGATTCTCGACGCCGACGGATCTCCCGCCACGGACCTCACGGTTGACCTCGCGTCGACGGCGAAGGAATCCGAGCCGCTCCAGATCGCGGGTGTTCTTGACGGTGCGGACTACGGCATCGAACCGATGGACTATTTCCTGTGATTCCCGTCCTCACGCCGCAGCTGGTTCTCGGTGTGCTTGTGCCGATTCTGATCGGGATGTTCATTGTCTACTTCAAGCTCGTACCCCCCAGGAACCGGCGGATCGATGGTCTGGTCCGCTTGACAGCGGAACTCCGCGAGAGGCTGGTTCAGCTCAGGCGCGACGCCGACGAGGCGAGAGAACTCTTTGGCCAAGAGAAAAGAACCGCCGAGGCGCTTCGACGCACGATTGTATACATCCCGGAGATCGCCCAACGGCTGGCTGGCAACCTCGAAGTGAGACAGATACCCAGCGCGACTCTCGATCTCGTGGACGAGATTCTCGATCCGGAGTACGCGCTGTTTTATCGGGTCAGCCAAGGTCAGGTCGTGGCCGTCGAATGTCGAGGTGTCTGCGAGTACGCCGTAGGACACCGTCTCGACCTCGGTTCCGGGTTGGTGGGCTGGACCGCGGAGCGCCAGATGGCGTTCACCGAGGAAGACGCCGAGCGTGAAAGCGGGCTCGTCCGGTCGCAGCATCTGTCCCAATGCTATCCGGCCAACGGCTTTGCCATCTGCGTACCCCTCGTCATTCGAGACACTACCCTCGGCGTCATCATGGTGGGTCCGCTGCGCCGCCCTCAGCCGCAGCTGCGAGAGCTCACGAACACAATCGCGCTGATCGCCTCCGTAAGCATCGAGAGCGCGTCGATGTTCAAGAAACAGCAGATGCTTGCGAACTTCGACGGTTTGACCGGAATTCTCAACAAGACGAATATCCTGCAACACGCGAGGGCGTTCGTCGCCAGGCCCGACGGAGGGCGCGCAAGAGGCACACTCTCCCTGTTCATGATGGATATCGATCACTTCAAGCAGTTCAACGACAACAAGGGCCATTTGTGTGGCGACGAGCTGCTCAAGGACATGAGCAAGCTGCTCGACAAACACCTGCGCGAGGGCGAAAGCGTTGGCCGCTTCGGCGGCGAGGAGTTTCTCTTCCTGATGCCCGGCACCTCGAAGAGCGAGGCGCTCAAGGCGGCGGATCGGTTTCGCTCCCTCGTCGAGAAATGTGAATTCTCAGGCGGCCACGGCCAGCCGGCGGCCAGGGTCACAATCAGCGGAGGTGTCGCAACCTGGCCAATCGACGGCGAGGACATCGAGACCGTGCTGAACAGGGCCGATGAAGCCCTGTACGTTGCCAAGCGATCGGGACGCAACCGCGTCACCGCGTACCTGCCGCCGATGCTCGGTTCGAACTCCGATGCGGACGTCTTCGACTCCCACACTCCCCTCGACGAGACGGGCAAGCCCGCGGCCGAACTCGACGACTGAGGCTGATCGAGGTCAGGCTGACTGTGCCTATGCGTGCAGCCGGCAATGGCGGCGGGCTAGAAGTCTGCGCGGTAGAGCGCCACCTCTAGCGTGCAACCGACGACGGAGAAATTCGCCCTAGCGCGCAAGCGCGCGCCGGACAACATCGCGCACTTCCTGGTTGTCGAACGGTTTCGGAACGTAGTCGCGGACACCCGCCGCCTCGGCTTCGCTGGCGATGGCGTCGGACCCATAGGCGGTGATCAGGATCACCGGGATCGGTGGATCGGCTTCTCGCGCGCGTCGCGCGACATCGAGGCCGCTCACCCCATCAGCCAGCGAGAGATCCGTCAGAACCAAATCCCAGCCCTCGCCTTCTAGCGCCTCGAGCGCTTCTTTGCCGGTGCTCGCGACGCGCACCTCGTAACCGTCGCGTCTAAGCAGCCCGCGCATCGCGAGTTGGATCCCCGGTTCATCCTCGACGAGCAAGATCTGCGTCACATCAGCGCTCACTTCGCGGCCCTTCTCCATCGCGCCCGAGGCGTCCACCATCACCGAGGTGCCCTCGGCCAGGGACGTGATTCACTTCGACGCGGATCCCATCGGGATCCTCGAACAACACCGAGTAATAGCCCGGTGCGAAATCTCCCAGCTCGGGCGCGTGAACGATCTTCGCATCGAGTTCGCGGACGACGAAATCGTGGACCGCGTCGACATCTTCGGCGCTGCGTGCGCGGAAGCAGAAGTGATGCAGTCCCGCGCGATTCTGATCGAAGACAGTCCCACGATGCTCGCCGGTGGCGCCGCGCACGAGAATTCCGGTGCGGCTCCCGATGCAGTACACGATTCCATCCCCCTTGATCAGCGTCTTCATCTCCAGGAAATGGCAGAGCTTCTCCCAGAACGGAACGCAGCGGTCGGGGTCGGTGACAGTGAGTTGGATGTGCGCAATGCCGTTCATTTCAACGGTCATGAATCCTCCACTGGATCTGCTGTTCTGGATCGCAGGAGTGATTGATTGGATACACTGGGACACTAGTACATCCATGACGGCGTGCGGACAGCGTGCGCTCGAAGCCACCGCTCAACCATTGCGAGGTTCACCATGAAAATTGGAGTCCAAACCGGCTTCAGCGGCGCGACATCTCCCGATCTGATCGCAGATTTCGGTCGGGTCGCAGAGGAGGCTGGGTTTCACTCGCTCTGGGTCCCCGAACATGTGGTGTTCTTTCGCGAGTACGCGTCGCGATATCCGTATTCGGCCGACGGCAGAATCCCCGGCAATCCCGATGGGGTCATGGAACCGCTTACCGCGCTCACCTTCGTCGCGGCTTGCACAGAGAGAATTCGACTCGGTACGGGTATCTGCCTGGTCCCGCAGCGCAACCCGATCTATACCGCAAAGCAGGTCGCCGACCTCGACTACCTGTCGAAGGGGCGGCTCGACTTCGGAATCGGCGTGGGCTGGCTACGCGAAGAGTTCGCCGCGCTCGACGTGCCGTGGGAGCGGCGCGGCGCGCGCACGCGGGAGTGCATCGCGGTCATGAAAACGTTGTGGTGCGATGAAGTGTCGAGCTTTCAGGGCGAGTTCTACAACCTCCCGGAGTGCCTGCAAAACCCGAAGCCGGCGCAGAAGCCGCACCCGCCGCTGATCTTCGGAGGCGAGAGCGACGCCGCTTTGCGCCGCGTCGCCGAACTCGGCCAGGGCTGGTTCGGCTACGACCTGACGCCTGATGAACTCGAAACGCACTTGAAGCGACTCGACGCGCTGCTAGCAGGCGCGGGTCGCAGACGATCGGATGTCACGGTTCATGTTGCGCCGCACGGGCACCCCGACGCCAGTACCCGTGACCACTTCGAACAGCTCGGTGTCGAACAACTGATCGTGCCGCTGTTTGCGCGCGATTCGAGCTCGCTGCAGAAGCGCGCTGAAGGCTTGGCGGCGCAGTTGTTGAGGTAGATCAAGTGATCCGATACTGTGTATACTTCGGCCAGAACTGGCAGACCCTTCGCTGTCCACGCGCCGATCAGGACGGCTCGGCCGCAGATGCGAAGTGGCGCTGCGTCCGGTTGGCCAGCGCCACCAGCGAGAGCATGACCGGAACTTCGACCAGCACACCCACCACCGTGGCGAGCGCCGCGCCGCTTTCCAGGCCGAACAGGCTGATCGCGACGGCTACCGCCAGCTCGAAGAAATTCGAAGTTCCTATCAATGCCGCCGGGGCCGCAATCGAGAAGGGCAGCCGCCACGCCCACGCCCAGCCGTACGCGATCAGGAAAATCCCATAGCTCTGGACGATCAGCGGAGCCGCAATCAGAGCGATCAACAGCGGCTGTTCGAGGATGCGTTGCCCTTGAAAAGCAAACAGCAGCACGACGGTTGCGAGCAGACCTGATATTGTGTAGGGCTTCAGCTTCGCGCTGAATGAATCAATGGGCGGCCGCTCTCCTCCCCGTGCCAACAACATTCGCCGGGTGACGTAACCTGCAGCCAGAGGAACGACCACGTAGAGCACTACCGAGACGAGTAGCGTCGACCAGGGGACGATCACGTCCGCAACACCGAGCAGGAGCGCCACCAGAGGTGCGAAGGCAAACACCATGATCAGGTCGTTCACAGAGACCTGCACGAGGGTATATATCGGATCGCCCCGCGCGAGTTGGCTCCAGACGAAGACCATCGCGGTGCAGGGCGCCGCACCGAGCAGGATCATCCCTGCGATGTACTCGCGCGCGTCGGCCGGGTTCACCCAAGATCGGAAAAACACCTCGAAGAACAGCAGGCCGAGGCCAGCCATCGTGAACGGCTTGATGAGCCAGTTCACGACCAGAGTGATCACGAGACCCTTCGGGCGATCGCCGATGTGACGAAGCGACGCCAGGTCGACGTTCACCATCATCGGGTAGATCATCACCCAGATGAGGACGGCGACGACGAGGTTGACCCTTGCGACCTCGAGCCCAGCCAACAGGCCAAAGGCACCGGGAAACACTGCACCGAAGGCGATTCCAGCAGCGATGGCGGCCGCCACCCACAGCGACAAGTAGCGCTCGAAAATCCCCATCAACCGGGTACGACCGGCGTGTCTGCCTTGGCGGTGAACTGCGTGCTGGGTTTCGCTTCGGCTCTCAAGGTGCACCCCCTCTCCGATCTGCGGCATTTGCGCTCAGTCGGCGAGGTTTCCTGTTGACATTGGTCGATATTCAAATAGCATTGGAGATATGGAAAAACAAACCGCCATCAGCGCTCTCGCCGCCCTGGCGCAGGAAACCCGCCTCGATGTATTCCGGGTGCTCGTGCAGGCGGGGCCGAAGGGTCTGCCAGCGGGCGCCATTGGGGCCGTTCTCGACATACCGTCGGCGACGCTCTCTTTCCATCTGAAAGAGCTGAAGAGCGCAAGCTTGATTCGGTGCGAGCGTCAGGGGAGATCGAGAATCTACAGCCCCGATTTTTCGTGCGTGAACCAACTGATCGGCTTCCTGACCGCCAACTGCTGTCGGGGCGTCGACCGCCCTGGCTGCGATGATGAGGGCTGTGACGGGTGACAAGCATTTTTCCCGTCCATCATTTTGCAACCGTCCTTTCCAAACCCAAGGAGTGAGATCATGCGTGTACAACTCGCCCTGAACGTCGAGAACCTGGAAGAAGCCATCGCGTTCTATTCCAAGCTTTTCGGTGTAGAGGTCAACAAACGCAAGCCCGGCTACGCGAACTTCGCGATCGACCAACCACCGCTCAAACTCGTGCTGTTCGAGAACCCCGACGCCGACGAGCGGCTCAATCACCTGGGTGTAGAGGTATTCGACCAAGCCGACGTCGCTGCCGCCACCGACCGGCTCAAGGCTGTCAACCTGGCGGACTCGGTGGAGGATGAGCAGACCTGCTGTTACGCGACGCAGAACAAGGTCTGGGCGCACGATCCACAGGGAATGCGTTGGGAGTTCTACCAGATCATCGAGGATTCGGAGACCTTCGGAAACGAGCCCAGCATCGAAGCTTCCGCCAAGACCACGACAGCCTGTTGTAGCTGAGCGCGGTGTTGTCGCCGATCGGCGCTCTAGAAATTGGGGGCTGTGTTCCAGATCAGGGCTCCATTCCGACCGCGGCGTGGCTGGCCTCGACACGGTTGCCACCCTCGGGTACTTGATCTCCCAGTTGATCGCATCGGAGTGCTTGGGAATCGACGATGGAGTCCAGGGTCGTTCTGATCACCGGGGCCTCGGCCGGCTTCGGCAAGGCTTGTGCCGAACGACTGGCCGAGCTCGGTCACTGTGTTTATGGGACCAGTCGGGCTGCAAACTTCCCCGAATTCACCGGCTCTCCGGACGCTCAGTTCCGCTCCGATCCGCTGATGATTCCGATGGACGTGTGTGACGACGATTCCGTGCGCAGGGCCGTGGAATTCGTACTGAAGCGGGCGGGTCGGATCGACGTGGTCGTGAACAACGCAGGCGTGGGTTTGGCTGGCTCCGTCGAGGACACCTCGGTAGATGAAGCGCGGGCGCTGTTCGAAACCAATTTCTTTGGCGTATTGCGTGTCTGCCGCGCGGTCCTTCCCACCCTCCGCGCTCAGGAATCGGGCCTCATCGTAAACGTCAGCTCACTCGGCGGGCTCGTGACGCTCCCGTTTCAGGGCTTCTACTCTGCATCGAAGTACGCTCTCGAGTCGATATCGGACGCGCTGCGCATGGAGCTTCGGCCTTTCGGGGTCCACGTGACGCTCCTCGAGCCCGGTGACTTCAAGACCGGATTCACCGAGAGTCGCGTCTTTGCCTCCGAAAGCGGGGACAGCTCGGCCTACCGCGAGAGTTGCCAGCGGGCCGTGTCCGTGATGGAGCACGACGAACGAAGCGGTGCAGACCCGCGCCAGCTGGCCGATCTGCTGGCGAAGATCATCGCCAACCCCTCGCCACGCAATCGCTACCCGGTTGGCGCTCTCGGCCAGAGACTCGCCGTTGCGGCGCGACGCATGGCCCCCTCGGCGATGATCGACCTGGCGCTGCGCGCGGCGTACAAGATCTGAGTCCCGTAGCGACAGGCAGCGCACCCGGACCAGGTATCGCACAACGCTGAACATCGGGGGAACTCCATTGGAACGGATGAACGAACTCGCGTTCTACACGCTGGCTGGCAACCCCAAGAGTCCGCGGGATCTGATCGATGAAATCAAGACCGGCGAGGCGCTGGGTTTGGGCTCCGCCTTCATTTCTGAACGCTTCAACATCAAAGAAGCAGTCACGTTGTCGGGTGCCGTGGGAGCAGTCTCCAACGAGATCGGAATCGCCACCGCTGCAACCAACCACTCCACACGCCACCCGATCGTCACCGCGTCGTTCGCGACCACGATGCATCGGCTCACCGGCGGTCGGTTTTCGCTCGGGCTCGGGCGCGGCATCGCGCCGCTATTCAACGCGTTCGGCTTGCCGCCAATCAAGACGGCGCAGATCGAAGACTTCGTCGGACTCATGCGGCGACTGTGGCGAGGCGAAGTAGTGGTCGGACACGATGGCCCCGCTGGCCGCTACCCGCTGTTGGTTCTCGACCCCGAGTTTGACGAGGACATCCCGATGACGTTCACCGCCTTCGGTCCGAACTCGCTCGCGCTGGGCGGCCGCGCATTCGATGCAGTCGTTCTGCATACGTTCTTTACCGACGAGACACTCGAGCGTTGTGTCCACGACGTAAAGACCGCCGCGCAGCAGGCCGGCCGAGACCCGGCGAAGGTCCGGGTCTGGTCTTGTTTCGCGACGATCGGAGACCACATCCCCGAAGACATCCGTCTGAAAAAAACTGTCGGCCGTCTCGCCACCTACCTGCAGGCCTACGGCGACCTGCTCGTGCAAACCAACCGGTGGGACCCGGCGGTTCTCGAGCGCTTTCGCGCGGACCCGTTCGTGGCGAGCTTTCGCGGCGCCTTCGACGCCAAGGCCAGCAGCGAGGATCTCGAGCGCATCGCGCCGCTGCTTCCCGACGAGTGGCTCGCAGCGGCCGCCACCGGTAGCCCTGAGCAGTGTGTGCGGAAGATCGAGGGGCAATTCAACCTGGGTGCCGACGGCGTAATCCTACACGGCGCCAGTCCAGCGGAACTGGCTCCAATCGTCGACGCCTACCGAACCAGACGCCCGAAACAACGCTTCGACCACCTTGCGCCCAACCCGGCTGCGTGAAGTCAGCGGGGTCCTCTATGATCGGGGGCCCAACTCACCGCACAAAAGAAAGAGGAAATCAGAAAAGATGGAAAATGAAGCCTGGATTATCGACGCTGTTCGCTCTCCCCGCGGTAAGGGCAAGAAGACCGGCGCGCTCCACGAAATTCACCCGCAACGCGTCCTGGCCCAGGTGCTCAACGCACTCCAGAAGCGGAACGGTTTCGATACAGCCGAAGTCGACGACGTGATCATGGGGTGTGGCGCCGGCAGCGGCGATCACTCGATGGACATCGCGCGCATGGCGGCGCTCGACGCGGGTTGGTCGCTGGATGCGCCCGGCGTCACGCTCAATCGATTCTGCGGCTCGGGCCAACAGGCGGTGAACTTTGCCGCGATGGGTATCCGCGCCGGTTTTCAAGAGCTCGTCGTCGCCGGCGGTGTTGAATCCATGTCACGGCCGGCACCCATGCATGTGGACGGATTCACCGCCAACAACAATCATCTGCGCGACCAGTTCGCGATGGTGCCGCAGGGAATCTCGGCGGATCTGATCGGGACCATCGAGGGATTCACGCGCGAACAATGCGATCAGCTCGCTGTCGATAGCCAAAACCGCACCGAAGCTGCGATCGCCGACGGCCGCTTCGACGGCTCGCTGGTTTCGATCTACCACGACAATGGCGAGCTCGCGCTCGACCGCGAAGAGTTCCCGCGGCCGGGTTCGACGCTGGCCGACCTGGGTCAGCTCAATCCGAGCTTCGAGAAGATGGGTGCCCACAAGCCGGAAGGCTCGGACCTGACCATCGACCAGACCGCACTGCTCGCGTACCCCCACGTGTCGAAGATCGAACATCTTCATCACGGTGGGAACTCTTCCGGTGTCGTCGATGGCGCCTCCGCGGTGCTGGTCGCGTCACCCCGATACGCGAAGGCCCACGGCATGAAGCCGCGGGCGCGCGTGGTGATGACGGCCGTCGCGGGAACCGAGCCAGTCATCATGTTGACCGCCCCCGAGCCGGCCGCGAAGCGCTGCCTCGAAAGGGCCGGCATGACATACGACGACATCGACCTGATCGAAGTCAATGAAGCCTTTGCCGCCGTCGTGCTGAAGTTTCTGAAAGACAGCCAGGTCGATTGGGGCAAGTGCAACGTGAACGGTGGCGCCATGTCACTGGGGCATCCGATTGGTGCAACCGGCGGCATGCTGATCGGAACGCTCCTCGATGAACTCGAGCGCCAGGACAAGTCGATCGGTCTGGTGACGATGTGCACTGGCGGCGGCATGGGAACGGCCACCATCATCGAACGCATTTGACCACCGCGCGCGCGGCGGGCTCCCGACGCTGCCCGTCACGCTGAGCGGTCCAGCGTCTTGAGAAGTAATGCCCTTCTCTTCTTTGTGAGCGACTCCGAGCGAGGCAAACATCCCGGCCGCGGCGGGTGCCTTCGCCAGTCGCATGCCGCATTCACGATCCAGGTAGGCCGAGTACGCCATCACGGTCGTGTTCTGTGCAAACGCCCAGCCGACGGAGCCATCGGCGAAGGCCAACTCCTCGCAGACGGCCAGAATCGCATCAACATCGGCTTCGAAACCGCCCAGCGCCTTCGGCACCAGCAGGCGAAACAAGCCGGACTCGACGAGCGCGTCAACGATCGGCGGCGTCATCCCCTGGCTCGCTTCGACCCGATCGGCCTCGGCGTCGATCAACCCCCGCAAGCTCCGCGCGGCG
>JAQBGU010000036.1:0-9946 GCA_032128375.1 Deltaproteobacteria bacterium
CGGAAACACTGCGTCCTGGCCTACGGGGGGAGCGGTCGCCCCCGACGAACCGTTACGGGCGATCCTTCGGCGAGGAATGCGGAACTCGTCGGGCCCGCGAGATACCGCGCAAAGCCTGCTCCATAGATTTCGGCCGCGTCGCAGTCCAGCTTCGCCTTCGACGCGCGCCAGACCTTCCAACGCGGGTGTTCGACCCGGTATTCGAGGGTGGTCCCGTTGCGCTGCCGGACGTAGCCCCAATAGTGCTCCGTGATGAAGGATTCCTCGCTCTGTTCATCGGGCATGTACGATGAACCGTTGACGTGTACCGCGAGCTGGTTCGAGCGTCCGGCGTGATTCCATGCATAGGAGACGCATGCCTCATCGGCGGTGCCGAGGTCGTCGACGTGCACCATTGGCAGTGCGACGTAGTTTTCGTTGTACAAGCGTCGAGCGATCCACGCGATTGCGGCCCGCGGAACGATTTCCTTGATGAAGACGACCCCACGACGGACTCCCTCGTGTGTCCTTCGGCGCACGTAGAAGCGGAGGTTGACCTCATCGAAATCGCGGTGAAACGGCACCGGGATTCCGAGCACTCGCGTGTCGCGGAATTGAAACCCGACCATGCTGATGAAGGTTCTTCCAGCAAAGCTGTCGAGCTGCGTTCCGCGTGGCACGAAGTTCGCGAGGGTGTTCGGATCGACCTCGAAATTGAGCATCGCCAGATGCACCCAACGCGCGGTCAGGAAACGGCCCGGTTCAGCCATTCGGATCGCTGCTCATCGGGTGATCTGAAGCATGCCGCGTTCGCCCTGCATGTTGCGTCCGTGCAACGTGATCAGGATCAGTCCAGCGTCAGCATCGTAGTCGTATTCGATCACCTGCAGGTGTTCTTCCAGCGAACGCACCGCCTTCGCCGGCGTTTTCGACGCAACCTCGACCACCTGGGTTCCGTACATCTCGAGGTCGATCAGCAGCGTGTCGCCGTCGGAGCGCATTGAATACACGTTGTATGTCCCCGAAATTCGTACTACCGGCTCGAGCCGACCGCTCCCGACGGAGTACTCGAGGCGGTACGACTGTTTCGCGAGCGGTGGCAGGTAGAGATATCCGAACCCCGGCTCTTCGAAATATGCCGGTATTGGAGCCCCGTCGAGGCTGGCACGTGACACATGCGATCCCTCCGCCAGTTCGACAGCCAGCACGAGGTTCCCGAGCAGGTCGCGCGCGTACGCGGGCTCTGGCATCCGTGTATTGTCGATCGTGACCTGACCCGACACGGTCTCGCTCAGCTTCGCGTATCGGCGGTATAACCACTGAGACGAGAACTGTTCGGTGTTCTTCGCCGCATACCAATCGGGCCGCGCCCGGACCTTGCGAAACAGCGCGACCCAGCGGTCTTTGAGCATCGGCTGCAGCCAGTAATCCTGCGCGAGCAGGTTCGTCCAGTGTGCTTCGATGACGTCCGTCCGGAACCGGCGAATCGGGGCCGTGGGCAGAGCGCTGAGTGCAAACCAGGGGTTGCCGTAATTCTTTCGGTCGATCACCAGGAGCCCGTGGTCGAACCCACCGCCGACACCTAGGGGTGGATTCGTTTCGGGGACGTAGCTGAAGTCGGTATTTGCGTACTTGACCCCCGCCTCCACCATCAGTTTGCCTGTGCTGTAGTCGCCGTCGGGGTTCCAGTAGTAACCGTTCGCGCACGGTACGAAGCTTTCGGGAAAGGATTGCCCGTTCTCGGGCGTCCAACCGTACTGGGCCATGATGCGTGCGAACAGCGCAATGTGGTCTCGGCCGTCTTGCTCGGGCCACGGTTTATCCCCTTTCAAGTCGTACCACTCTGCGCGATAGCGCACGCCGTCTTCCCAGTGCTCGTGTCCTACCCCGTGGAGGCCAAACTCGAGATACGCGGCGTTGTCCTGGACGTACTGCATGACCTCGCGTTGTTGCCTGGCATCGAAGTGCTGCCGCATCGCGGTGGGGGCGACAGCGCCGGGTACCTCCGACACGGCACCCGTCTGATCCATTTCGCCGAGGACGAATGTCCCCTGTAGTCGCACGCCGACCGCCTGGCCCAGTTCTACCACGGCTCGGTAGTCGTTCAGGTCGAATGCGCGACGCACACCGAGACGCCAGGGCCCGTTCTCGTCAGCGAGAGAAGATCCTTCGTTCCAGCCCAGATCGTCGATTGCCACAAAAAACGGGCGCGGCATCAGAATGCGCGACTCGGCGCCAGCATTGCGTGCGGCGATCGCATTGGCGAGCGAGATGCCTGCCGCGAGTGTGAGCCCAAGCTGCAGCGTTCTTCTCGCGAACTGGTGCACGACGGTCTCCCGCGCCCGACTATTGCACGTTTTCGTGCGCTGGCATAGCGCAGTGCCGGGAGTTCGCATAAGAATGCGGGATGCGACTCGGCCGAAAGACCAGCGCGTTGCTTTTCTACTTTGCGTGCTCGGCCGTCGTGCTCGGACCGTACCTGCTACCGGCGACCCAACTCAGCCGTCACAGCTACGACACGATTACCGACGGCTACTTGTTCATGTGGAATTTCTGGTGGACCAAGCAAGCGCTGTTCCAGCTTCAGAATCCATACTGGACCGAACTGCTCAATCACCCGTTCGGCACCTCACTGGTATTTCACACCTTTCCGTTGACCTACGGCTTGCTGTCGATCCCCCTTCAGCTGGTGGTGTCGGGTGCCGCCGGGCTTGCCCTAGCGCTGAACACTGTGAGCTTCGCGTCATTCCTGTTGGCGGCATGGGGTGCGTACCTACTGGCCTATCACGTGACGCGAAGCCAAGCCGGTTCGCTGATCGCCGGTCTGTTATTTTCGTTCACGCAATACCATTTCCTGAATTCCACCAATCTGCACAAGGCCGCGCTGGAGGTATTGCCGTTTTTCGTGCTGGCATGCCTGCGGCTGCACGATAAGCCCAGCGCCGCTCGTGCGGCGGCACTGGCAGCAGCGTTGGCGGTGGCCTTCTATACTTCGATGGAACTCGCGCTGCATCTGGTGATTTGGGCCGCGATGTGGCTGGCTCAGTTGTTTCTCAAGCGCGCAGTGAATCGGGCGTTTCTCACCAGACTTGCGCTGGCGGCGATGGTCTTCTTCGCGGTCTCCCTCCCGCTTCTGATACCGCAGACCCGCATTCTCCTCGGCGAGGATGCTCCCCGTGTCGAGCACTTCGAAGAGTTGGCCGGTCGCGACAATCCCGCGCTGTTGTCGCTCGTGACACCCAGCCGTGCCCACCGCGTCTGGGGTGCTGCTCTGCGATCCGCGGGAATCGGTGAATATGGGGGCAGCGGCGCGGTTCGGGGGTTTCGGAGCGAGAATTCGCTGAGCTACGTCATGCTACTGCTGTCGGCGGCCTCGCTGTGTCGGGCGCGTCGCAAAGAGCGACTGTTCTGGGTCGTGGCAGCCGCATCGTTCTTGGTACTGGCGCTTGGCCCGAATCTCCGGCTTACCGGCACGCTGAACACCGCGATCTCACTTCCCTATGAGCTGCTCGCACGATTGCTGCCACCACTGCGTGTCAGCCGTGACGCCACCCGGTTTCTGCCGCTCGGCGTATTGATGCTTTCGGTGCTTTCTGCGTATGGCGTGAGCGACCTGCTGGCACGCATCAGCCGCTCCGCGAGAAAACGAGCCCTTTCCGTCGCGATCGGCGCGGCGATCTTGTTTGAGTTCTGGCCGCAGAGTTCCCCCAAACTCATTCCAGAGGTTCACTCCGCCTTCGCTTCGATCCGAGCAGCGGATGGCGACTTCGCGGTTCTCGATCTCAGGCCAGAGCCCTACCGCTTGTTGGCGCAAACCGTGCACGGCAGAGCCATTACAAACGTTCGGCAAAGTGTGCCACGATCCGAGGCCGGTCGGCGATTGACGTTGGCGGAGGCGGCGTTTCAGGAACCTGCCGGCGTATTGGGTCGGGATGTCGCGTCCTTGCGTCGAGATCTTCGCGCGCATCGCATCCGATTCATCGTGATATCGCTCGCCCAGCCCACCGCCCCCGACCGGCTCGAACTGGCTCGGCGGCTCGGTGCACGCATCGAGCGGTCCGATGGCATCGCGATCTGCGAACTCAGGAATGGCCAGGCCAGCTGAGAGCTCGCGCCGGCTGACGACCCGTCGGGACTCGGCTGGGCCGCTCCCGGGTCTCCGTCGTTCTCTCCAAAGGCGATCAGAAATGTTCGTGTCGCGCTGTCGGCGCATTCAGGGAAGCGTCAGGTCACTAGTGGCATACTATATGCCAATATCTGGGAACGCTCTGATCGAACAGTGGTATGCTGATCCGTCTCCACGCGCAGCGCCGCTCGGATCGCCTCGACCCCGGGGCCGGAAAGCGCCGCCGCCAGCCTCTCGACCCGATGGAATAGACATGGCGAAATACGCTGCGCCGACGGCACTCCCAAACGGTGCTCGCACATCGGTCGCTGTGTTCGACGGCGGCATACGCATCGATCGACGCGAATAGACAACAGAAAAGACACGAATCCAAAAGTCACGCATCCAAAACAGAGGAGAACAGATGGCGGGCCTCGAGACCACCGAAGAAATGTTTGACCTGAGAATGTCGAAAGATGCAAAGCCACTCTACGAGAAGGTAAAAGCTTTCATCAAGGAGGAGGTCGAACCGATCACGCTGGAGTTTCATCAGCTCGGAGTGAACCGCACCGAACGCTGGTCGTGGGCACCGGGGCAGCTCGAACTGCTCGATAGCGTCAAGGCGAAGGCCAAAGCGAACGATTTGTGGAACTTCTTCTTACCCGATGACGAAACGGGAAAGGGATTGAAGAATCTCGATTACGCCTACATCGCGTCCGAGTTGGGCAAGAACCCGCTCGCGTCCCAGTGTCTCAACTGTTCGGCGCCCGACACGGGGAACATGGAAGTGCTCGAGCGGGTGGGGACCCCAGCGCAGAAAGAGCGGTGGCTCAAGCCGCTACTGAACGGTGAAATTCGCTCCGCGTACGCGATGACAGAGCCCGATGTCGCGTCGTCGGATGCGAAGAGCATCGCGTGCCAGGCCCAGCTCATCGGTGACGAGTGGGTGATCAACGGGGAAAAGTACTACATCTCTGGCGCAGGCGACCCACGCTGCAAGATCATGATCGTGATGGTGCAGACCGACCCGGACGGGCCGCCCCACCTGCGGCAATCGCAGATCCTGGTTCCGACCGATGCGCCCGGATTCGAGATTCTGGGTCCGATGCACGTATTTGGAAACGACGACGCGCCGCATGGTCACATGCACATCCGCTTCAAAGATTGCCGCGTTCCCAAGGAAAACATCCTGCTCGGCGAGGGACGCGGCTTCGAAATTTCTCAGGTGCGCCTGGGCCCGGGTCGCATCCATCACTGCATGCGATCGATCGGCGCAGCCGAGCGGGCCATTGAGATGATGGCGAAGCGAGGCCTGTCGCGTCAGGCGTTCGGCAAGCCCATCGCCAATCTCGGCAAGAACGTCGAGACGATTGCCAAGGCTCGCATCGATATCGAGGCCATGCGCATGATGGTGCTGAAGGCCGCCAAGGCGATGGATGTGCTGGGCAACGCCGAAGCGCGCGTCTGGGTGAGCGCAATCAAGGCGATGGTGCCCGTGCGGGTTTGCGAGATCATTGACCAGGCGATCCAGATTCACGGCGCGACCGGTGTTTCGCAGTGGACACCGCTAGCCGATATGTACACGAGTCAGCGTACGCTGCGCCTCGCCGACGGGCCCGACGAAGTGCACTGGTTCGTCGTGGGCCGAGCCGAGCTTCAACGCTGGGTGGAGGACGGTGCCAGAGACTACGACCCGAAGGGCAGCTACATGTCTCGACCGAATATCGACGAGGTGTTCAGCGGCCCCTGAGCCGCTTTCCCGTAGCCCATATCGCCAGGCAAGTCGGAAGCGAACTCTGCAGTGTGAGTCAGCCAGAGTCGGCCAGAGTCGAACAGAGTCGTGTCCGGGATCACACAATGTAGGGCATCGAAGAGCCGATCGACCTCTGGGGAGAGTTGATGAGCGCAAAACTTCGAAATGTCCTGGGCGCGCTCGCAGCGAGCGGTATGTGCTGCTTCGGAACGACGCCAGCGCGCGCCGGCAACCCGGTTTCGGCCAGCTTCGATTATGTCGTACGAGAGCGTTTCGCGTTGCCTCCGTTGGGCACGGGCCTGGGTGCAGAAGCCGGCGAGTTGTACACGGACCCGCTCCCTGCGGCCGGCTCGGAGAAAGCTTTCATCCAGCCCGCGACCTGGGCAGTCGACTTCGATGCGTGCGCGTCAACGGGAGCCATTGTTGAGTACCGCTGGACCATCGACGGCGATCTTGTCGCATCGGAGGCAGGTTGCGCCGACTTCTCTTTCGCCTTCGGCGCACTCGGCGCGCACGGGGTATCGCTCACCGCAGTCGATTCGCTGATGAACGAGGCGACGACTACACTCCAGATCGACATCCAGGATTTCCTGATCGTGGCGCTCGGTGACTCGGTTGCCTCGGGCGAGGGCGTGCCCGATGTCCCGATCGCGCAGCTCGACATCGACGCGGCGGATGCGTTTCAGAGCGCCTTCGATGCCGCGGAGATCTCGGCAGACTCTGCCAGCGAGACGCTGCAACTTGCGATTCTGGATCTCGCCGGTGTGCAGTCCGATGTAAGCGATGTACTTCAGCTACAGCAGGACTACCTCGATGCCGTTGCTGCCCACGCTAGCTGTTCCCTGCTCGAGTGCATCGGCACGGCAGCCCAGCTCGCAGTGGCGACTTCCGACTTCTTGCAGGGCCTCGGTGATCTCGGCCTGTTCGATCTCGATCTCGCCGACATGGCGAGCATCTCGGACGCACTGAATGGCTTGATTACAGCCGCGACGACAACCCGTGACGACGCCCAGTCTGCCAGTGACGCGGCAGAAGCGCTGGTCGTCACGGCGGAATTGGATCTCGAAGGCGCGTTGGCAGCATTGGAGCCCACCTGGCGAAATCGCCGCTGTCATCGCTCCGCTCTGTCCGGGCCTGTTCAGGCTGCCCGACTGCTGGCGGAGAGCGACCCACACAGCTCAGTGACCTTGATTCACCTGCCCTGCTCGGGTGCGACGATCGAAACCGGGTTGATCGGCCCCTACGACGGCATCGACCCGATCGAACTCAACGAGATGACAGGAATGCTCGAGCCCCCGAGCGCCCTGCTTCCTGCACAGATCGAGCGGGCCCGCGAGTTGATCTGCGGCGCGTCATGCGGCGGCTCTGATCGAGGAGTCGACGCCTTCCTGGTGTCGGTAGGCGCTAACGATGTGAACTTCGCGCAGATCGTCGACAGCTGCATCGCGGGCGAACCCTGCTTCAGTAATCCGACTCCAGACGGCACAGCCGCGGCGACCTTCGGGTTGCTGTGCGCAACGCTCGGGCCCTTCAGCTCCGCATGCGACGACTTCTATTCCACGCGCGACAGCTTCGACGCCGCGGATGCATTCCTCGTGGGAAGAAACGAACCGCCCTCCAATGGCCTCGACGATCTGCCCACCCACTATCAATCGCTGCAGACGGCGCTGAGCAACGCCTTCGGTGCTGGCGCAGCGAGAGAGCTTTTCTTGTTGGAGTACCCGGACGTCACGCGCGATGCGAACGGTGCATCCTGTGGCTGGGAGATTGCGCAGTCGGTCGGCGAACAGACGATGAATCTTCCCGGCGTGAGCCCGGCCGAGATGGAGTGGGCCGACGCGGTCGTTCAGACCCAGCTCGCAGCCGCAATGCAGACCGCCGCCAACGCGCACGGCTGGAAGTTCGTCGGCGGGATCGCCTCGGCGTTCGGCCGGCACGGCTACTGCGCTACCGACAACTGGATCAATCGCTTGCAGCAGAGCTATCTGGCGCAGGGCGGTAGCGAAGGCTCGCTGCATCCGAGCGAAACCGGTCAGCGCATCTATCGCGACGCAATCCTCTCCGCACTACCCGAGCCCGATACAGGCGCCCAGGGGGTGGCCGCTCTCGCAACTCTCGGCATCGCGGCGCGCTTCAGACCTCGCCTGCTGGGAGATCGAAAAACGAACTTTCGATGCTTCGCCCGGTAGAGCCGTTTCGCAGCCTACACTCGAACGGATCGAGGTTCTTCGCCAGCGCCAGTCACCCAAGGCCGAGCGCGCTTTGCGCCGCCTCACGCAACTGCCGCTTGAAGATCTTGCCGGACGCGATTCGGGGCAATGGCTTGTCCGAGAAATGCATGTGACGGGGTATCTCGAAGCGGGCCATACGCGGCTCCAGGAACGACCGCAACGCCTCTTCACTCAGCGATTCCTTTGCGAACACGGTCGCGCCCAGCTCTTCACCGAGCCGTTCGTCCGGCACGCCATGGACACTGGCCTCGATCACATCCGGATGCTCGAGCTCGCATCGAAAAGCTCGCGTAGCGAAAGCGGAGCACGCCGAAAGGCGCGACAGGTACTTCTGTAGGGCTCCACCTGTTCCAGCTCGTAGGGCTGACCCGGCGCAGTGAGTGCTGCGATTGCTGCGGCTCGGTTCATACCAGCCGTTTCCTTTCATCCGGATCGGGAAGCGACATTTTTACCGAGAGCTGCATGGTTGGAAAGTCGGTCGCGGGGCAAGAGTCCGATCAGGGCCGAACGACTGGGTAGCCGGCTTCTGGCTCCACGTAGCCAAGCTCGCGAAGCTGCTCGAGCGTCGACTCGTCGACGTCTGCTGGCTCTGGCTGGGGGAGCGCGAGGCGTTGGGCAGTGGAACGCAGTTCCTCATTGCGAATCGCGAGGCGTATCGCCATCGCCCGGCATTTGGCTCGCTTGCGTCGACATTGATTCGCGTGCTCGCCAGGATCCTCGACCAGGTCGTAGAGTTCGCTTCGGTTTCTTCCTCCCGCACGCGATGGGGCGCGCCGAATGTATTTCCACCGCCCACTTCGGATGGCGATGTCGCCGCCGTTGAAGCTCGCCTGGCCGAGATAATCGCGTTGGGAGTGAGCCACGTCGCCGCGCCAGAACGGTCGCAGGCTTCTTCCCTGGATTTCGCCCAGCGCCGCCGCATTCGCAACACCCAACACGTCGAGAACCGTTGGCATCACATCCACCAGGCCCACCAGCTCGTCGACCGTCGCACCGGCCCGTTCTGCGATGCGGACGATCAGTGGAACTCGGAGCATCTCCTCGTAGTAGGTGTAGTTGTGCTCGAGGCCGCCGTGTTCGATGAATTCCTCGCCGTGGTCCGCAGTGAGTACGAAGACGATCTCGTCAGTGAGTCCCCGTTTGGCGAGGCCGTCGAGGAGCTCGCCGATCCAGTGATCGGTATAGGCGATTCCGCGATCGTAGAGAGCGGTGAGGTGGTCCAGATCGCTACTGCTGATCTGGCCACCGCGGGTCATCAAGTCAGCGAGATTCGCGCGGGATCCATCTACCCCACCCGCGTAGTCCGGGTCGAAGTCGATGCTGGTAAAGCGACGTCGCTCCTCCTCCACGGCGTCCTCGAAGTAGGGCATTCGCTCTTTTTGAAACATCCGGGCCGCTCCCGGCGGCATTTCGATCGGTGTGTAGGGCGAGTGCACTTCGCCGACGTGGAGATACACGAAGAAGCGATCCGGCTGCTCCGTGTCGAGCCAGCGGAGGGCATCCTCGACGTCGAACCGGACCCCCGGTGTTCGGTTCTGGTTGTAGACATCGAAGCCCTGGCCCATCCCGAAGATCTGGGTCGGGTAGCTGCCCTGCACCCCAGCGTATGTTGCGAACCCGGCGTCTCGCAGCACTTCGGCCAGCGTAACCCGAGACGCGTGCAATGCGGTGAACGGGCGGTAGCGCCGCGGTCGATAGAACCAATCGAGGTTGCTCAGATCGCTGGGAGAGTGTGCGCCGTGGATCGAGGGATACAGAGAAGTCATCAGCGTGGCGATCGAAGGCAGCGTCCATGGAGATGGAGCGACCGCATGCTGAAACAGGATCGCATCGCGCGCGAGAGCGTCGATGCGCGGAGATGTGGCCCGCGCGTAGCCG
>JAQBGU010000037.1:0-54574 GCA_032128375.1 Deltaproteobacteria bacterium
GGGTAGTAGGGCGTAGTAGGGTAGTAGGGCGTAGTAGGGTAGTAGGGTAGTAGGGTAGTCGGGCGGTGGCCGGACGCTGGAATCATGGGCTGCAGCGTTCCGCGTCGGATTCGAACGCGTTCGCGAATCTGACGGCGCCGCTCAGCCGGACCCGACGAAGGTGTATAGCTCGTCGCCCACTGGGATTCGCTGATAGACCGCTTGGATCGTCTCATCCGGGACGTCGAAGACGACCTGGTTTGGCCCGAGACCCTCGGTGGCCATCCAAGCCGGCAAGTGGTCGTCGGCAGCCGTAAAACCGGCGCGTCGGTTGAACTCCCACTCGTCTGCGAGGATCTGCCACGCCATGTCACCGATCAGTTCACGGGGTACTTCGATTCCGTAGAGCGCAGCGTAGAGCTCGCGCAGGTCGTCGAGGTGCACACCGAGAAACAGACAGCAACCCGAGGAATCTCCCGCCGCAACGACGAGCTGCATCATTTGCGATGTGACCGCGAGCTTGTCCGGAGCGATCGACGGATCCAGGATCAATCCCGCGGTGTGATCCGCTCCTTGGGGGCTGGTCGCGTAGGTGACACCGGTTGCGTTGAGCGAACGCGGCTCCCAGGCCGCGATCGCCTGGCCTTTGACGACCGGGATTCGGTCGTGACCGATCGCTTCGCCGGTCGATGCGGCTCCGTTGCCGATCATCTTGCCGAGCTGCGAGCCGGACGCAATCTCGTCGAATAGCTTCTTCATGCCGGCGAGATCGCCGTATTCCATCTCGCCCTTGTCCATGTAGACACCGATGGCGGCGCCGGTCTCGATGGTGTCGAGCCCGATGTCATCACACAGCCGGTCGAGGTCGGCGACATCGTCCCAGGTCTTGATGCCGCAATTCGAGCCGAGCAGTGCCAACGTTTCGAATTCGAGCGCCGAGGTCTTGTATTCGCCGTCGGCTCCGTGCACGCGATTGCTGCACTGCACGATGCAACCGGTCATGCAGTTGTGCATGCCGCCACCGCGACTCTCGAAACTCTCGGCGATACCGGTCCCATCGAGGTCCGCCGCGTAGTCGGCCTGACCGGCTCGGCGGTTATTCGTTGGCAGTGACACGAGCAGGTTTGCGACGTTGACAAACGAACTCGTACCAATCTCGAACACGTTGGGTTGCGACTTCCATTGCTTGGTGAAGCCTTTGATCTTCTGGCTGAATGCCTTGGCGTCGCCGGCCTTCCTCACGCCCGCGCTGCCGGGCTCGATCGCGACGAACTTCAGCCCCTTCGAACCCATCACACCGCCTACACCACCGCGGGCCGCGTGCCGGGTGGGGAGCCGCGGTTCGCGGTCCGTGCACGCGATCGACGCCCCCTTCAGGCCCAGCTCGCCCGCCGGGCCGATCACGATGAATGAGGCTTTGCTCGAGTATTCGGTGCAGAGTCCCTCGCAAAGTGCGTAGTTCCACTGGCCGGCTCGGTCGTTCGCGTCGACGATACGCGCGCCTTGCGGGTCGATGGCCAGGCCGTAGCGGCGGCTTCTATCCTCGGGCTGGCCCGTCACACAGATGGCGCGAATGCCGAGCTTCATCAGGTGCTGGCCGGGTTCGCCGCCGGCGTTCGCTTCCTTCACGCCACCGGTGAGCGGGCTCTTGCACCCAAACGAAATCCGGCCCGACGTGGGAACCGCGGTGCCCGAAAGGACTCCGGGCGCCATGATCAGCAGATTGTCGGGGCCGAGCGGATCACAGGTCGGATCGCAACGCTCGAGCAACACGCGCGCCACCAGCGAGCGGCCCCCGAGCAGGTTCCAATCCACGGGGTAGTCCTCGAACCAGACCCGCTGGGTCGTCATGTCCACATGCAGGATACGGTCGCCCGTCGGTCCGGCCATTTGGTGGCCTCCTGGTCTTGTGTTTTGCGTTTCGCGTTTCGTGTTGGCTCGAGTTCGCGGCGCGCTTGGATGTCCGGCGCCACTCTACCCGCCGTCCGTGGTCAGTGTCCACGCCGGCGAGCATGGAGTGGCCCTCGAAAGGCTGAATGTGTTGGAAATCGGACGATTCGTATCTGCACCGTGTGCTCGCGGCGTCCCACGGTTCCCGGACGAGCTGTGCCGCGAGTATGCGGGCCGGCTCGGCACGGTAGCGGTATCCTGCTGCCCCGATTCGCAACTGGCTTGTTTTTGGAGATCCAGTGGACCCCGCGCGCACCCCCGTCATCTTGGCGGCCGGCCATTCCATCGCAAGAGAAGAAGTCGTCGATGTGATCGAACTCGCCGCGCGTGCGTCGCAAAGCGCACTTGCAGCCGCCAGCGGTCTGCGTGACAAGATCCAGCGGCTCAGCATGGTCTCCGTGGTGTTCTCGCCGGTCTCGGCCAACCCAGCGACCCAGCTGGCCGAGCGGCTCGGGCTGAAAGACGTAGACCGGGAGGTCACGACGCCGGGCGGGAACCTGCCGCAATGGCTCGTAACGCGCGCTGCGGCGCAGATCGCGGCGGGCCAGCTCGACGTCACGTTGATCGCTGGAGCGGAGGCCACGCGCTCGATGCGCGCCGTGGATCCGAGTGCAGCCATCATGAAAAACCGAAGCAACCCGGGTGACGCGAACCCGGACCCGGTCGTCGGTCCGTCGATCAGCGGCACACTGGGAGAAGTCGAACTCGCGGTGCGCTTGTACAAACCTACTGAAGTGTACCCACTGTTCGAGAGCGCACTCGCGCACGCCGAAGGGCGCAGTTTCGCTGAACAACGCGAGTTTCTGGGGCCGCTGATGTCACGCTTTTCGCAGGTGGCGGCCGATCACCCCTTCGCGTGGTTCGGCGACGCACAGACCGCTCAGCAGATCAGCGAGGTGAGCGCCACGAACAGACTGGTCGCAGAGCCATACCCGAAGAGGATGAACGCGTTTCCCAATGTCGATCAGGGCTGCGCGGTGGTTGTGGCCTCGCTGGCGGTTGCGCGCGAGTTGGGGTTGGAAGATCGCTGTGTGTTTGTCTGGTCGGGCGCCAACAACACCGAGCCCACGCCGGCCACGCGGCCGAACCTCGCGGACGCTCCGGCGATGCGCGTCGCGAGTGCGGCTGCGCTCGAAGCGGCGGGTATCGTTGCCGACGATCTGGGTCTGATCGATCTGTACTCCTGTTTTCCGATCGCAGTCGAGATCGCCGCGAAGGGGCTGGGAATCGAACTCGATGACCCACGCGGACTGACACTCACCGGCGGGTTGCCCTTTTTCGGCGGTCCGGGCAACAACTACTCGATGCACGCAATCGCGACGCTGTTCGAGCGGCTGCCAGAGCGTGGTGGGCTTGGATACATCGGAGCCAATGGCGGATTGTTATCCAAACACGCGATCGGCGTCTACGGCGCCGAGCCCCCGCCCGCCGGATTCGTGCAGGCCGACACCACGCGGCAACAAGCCGAAATCGATGCGTCGGCGATCACCGCGGTACTGGATGGCAGCGGCGATGCGACGGTCGTGGCGTCAACGGTGGTCTATGAGCGCGACGGTGCCCGCAGCGCGGTCCCGGTGATCGCAACGCTCGATGATGGTCGTCGCGTGGTCGCGAAGGCCGATGCGGCGACGCTCGCGAAGCTTCCCAGCACCAGCCTGATCGGCGAGCGCATCCGAGTATCGGGCTCGCCGTGTAGTTTCGAGGTCTGACCGTCTCACCCTCGGCACCCAACCACCATCAGCGCACACCACAGCGCACACCACAGCGCACACCATCAGCGCACACCGCAGCGCGCCGTCAACGCCCGGCGTCAGCCGAGATCGCCTGCCCAGACCGCAGATTCACACGTCCCGACCCAACCCACACACCGACGCGTGATCTTTCTAGCGTGTGAGTATTTCGGCGGTCGACCCGCTGGCCGGCTCCGCGTCCGAGGTGATCGCAACGAACTCGCTGGTGCCATCCGCGCTGGCCGTGCGTGCAATTTCCGCGGCCTGATGCAGTTTACCGCGGTTCATGCCCGGGCATTCCTCTGCTTCTTCGCTCCAACGGTCTGGTGTCTCCACGACTCCGTGCCAAAACGGCCAGGTCCGACATTGACGCGGTCGCTGTTCGTAGACCGTGCAACCCCGCTTTCGATCGAAGAACACGCACTCCTGGTTGCGCTTTTCGCGCAGGCTGATACCGCCCTTGCGCAGAGGTCGCGTGTATACCGCCCGAAACTCGTCGACACCGAGTGAGACATGTCGAGCCAGCGCTTCGATTTCGGAATCGCTGACCCGCACCGTGCCCGGGGTTCCCGAGCAACAATTGCCGCAGCGCGTGCACTCGAACCGGAGTCCGTCTCGGTACCACGGGGTCTGGGTATCAACGCTGTCGATTTCGCGCTCTTCTTTCACGCCCGCGAGTTTGCCTGCAAGAGCGGGATTGCGAAAGCCCGGGTCCAGAATCGGCATTCGGTGTCTCGACCACGCGTCAGAACCTGCCGTGTTATCGTCGGCGGTTCGGACCGGGCGAGGAGAAGCCATGCGACGGGGTGCCGCAGTAGCAGGGGTCGGAGAGTCGGCGTACTACGTACGCGGCCGGTCTCCCGACAGCGAATTCAAGCTGTGTATTGCGGCGATTCGGGCGGCTGTAGCCGATGCGGGTCTGGAACTCGCGGACATCGACGGGTTCGTGTCGTATATGGACCAGCGCAACGACCCGCTGCGGCTGGCTCACACGCTGGGGATCCGCGAGCTTCGCTGGGCGGCACAGACCTGGGCGGGCGGGGGCAACAACGCGGCCGCAGCGGTACAGATTGCAGATGCCGCCGTGTGCGCGGGGTACGCGAAACATGTGGTCGTGTTTCGCGCGCTGGCACAGGGACAATTCGGCCGTTTCGGCCAGGCCCGGGGGGCCGCTCTACCCGGCGACATGGCATGGAAGGCACCCTACGGGCTGCTCTCTCCGGCACAGGAGTGCGCACTTCACACGGCCCGTTTCATGCACGATTACGGTATCTCGCAAGAGGCACTGTGTGACATCTCGATGGCCTGTTATGCGAACGCGCAGCGCAATCCGCGGGCGACCCGCTATGGCAAGCCACTCACCCGGGAGAAGTATCACGCGTCGCGCTGGATCGTCGAGCCGTTTCACCTCTACGATTGCTGTCCGGAAAACGACGGGGCGGCTGCTCTGGTGTTGACGACGCTGGAACGCGCTCGTGACCTGAAGAGCGGAGCGGTGCCCATCCTGTCCGCCGCGCAAGGGCTCGGTCCGAAGTACGGATCGCCGGCATTTCAGCCACGCTGGCTGGGGAAGATGTTCTACCAGAACGTGGGTGAGGCGATCTGGGAAAGGGCAGGGGTGCGGCCGAGCGATGTCGATGTCGTACAGATGTATGAAAACTTCACCGGACCGGTCTTGATCGCGTTGTGCGAGATGGGGTTTTGCGAACCCGGCGATGTCGAAGCGTTCGTCGCCGACGGCGCGCTGGTCGGACCAGACGCGCGCTTCCCATTCAATACCAGCGGCGGAAACATCGGAGAGGCTTACATCCACGGCTTCGAGTTGGTGGTCGAAGCCGTGCGCCAGGTGCGCGGTGACTCGACGTGCCAGGTCACTGACGTGTCGACCTCGCTGGCGGTGGCCGGCCCCGGCTATGCGCCCGGGAGTGCCATCTTGTTTGGCAAGGATGCGTAGCGGTGCGCGGTGATGTACCGGGAATCAAATCGGAGTGAGAAGTGAATCGATGACGATCAGAACCACACGTACCCTGGGTGAATCGGCGCTGCTGCCGGTGTTGGACCCGCTGAACCGCGAGTGGTTCACGCGCGGAGTGATCACGATCCAGCGCTGTTCCGATTGTGAGGCGCTCCAGCATCCGCCCGACGAGCATTGCGGCGCGTGTCAGGGGTCCGATTTGCACTGGCGCGAATGTGCGGGTGGAGGTCGCGTGGAGAGCGTCGCAGTGGTCCACCAGGCCGTGCATCCGGCATTCAAAATATCGGTTCCGTACGCGGTCGTCGTCGTTTCACTCGACGATGCGCCCGGCATCAACGCGATTGGTAACGTCGTCAATTGCGATCCCCAAGACATCGAAATCGGCCAGCGCGTCCGTGCCGTATTCGAAGAGATCGAGCCGACCGACGATCGCGAACGAATGCTCGTCCCGCAGTGGGAGGTCGTGTAGTACCGAAACAGTACCGAAACAGTACCGAGAGAGTACCGAGAGAGCACCGAGAGAGCACCGAAAGAGCACCGAAACAGCACCGAAACAGTACCGGCACCATTCGGGATCGGTGTAGAGCCCGACTATTTCAAGCCCATCATGTCCGTGATGCCGACCCAATGGCCGGCGGTGAACCCACCGTCGACAGCGAGCGACTGGCCGCTGACAAAAGACGCATCGTCGGACGCCAGGAAGAACGCGGCTCCAGCAATTTCTTCCGGTCGACCGAATCGACCCAGCTTGTGCTGCGCTCGAATGCGATCCTTGATTTCCGCGAAGCCTTCGGCATTCATCACCGAAGCGAACATCGGTGTCTCGATGAAGCCCGGACAGATCGCATTTGCGCGGATCCCCATGCGTCCGTAGTCGAGCGCCAGGTTTTTGGTCAGGATGACCACGCCGCCCTTCGACGCGTTGTAGGTGCTGGCCCCTTCGCCCCCCTCGAGTCCTTCGATGCTCGCGATCGTGATGATGCTGCCGGAACGCTGCTCCATCATCGTCGGAAGTACCGCTTTGGCGGACAGGAACGTCCCCTTCAGGTTCACGTCCTGCACGTGTTGCCATGCCTCGAGCGAAAGCAGATGGACCGGACCGCCGCCGGCGACACCGGCTGCGGTGACCAGAATGTCGATCCGACCAAACGCTGCGACGGCAGCGGCGACCATCGCCTGCTGGGCCGCTTCGTCGCGAACGTCGACTTCGTGAAACTGTGACCCCTTGGCGGCAGTGGCAACGGCGTCCCAGTCTGCACACACAGCCAGATCGCTTCCGACCACCGCTGCACCCTCCTGCGCGTAGCGCTTTGCGCATGCGAAGCCGATCCCGGATGCGGCGCCGGTTACGATTGCGACTTTCCCTTCCAACCTGCCCATGGGTTTCTCCGTGAGAGTGATTCGAGTGCCCACGATACCGGACGCGAGGTCGACTGGCGGGCCGAACCGCTCTGGAAATATCTGCTATGGCACCCCCTTTTGCGCCGATCGGCCGATGCGTCGCAGGTTATTCGCCAATTCTGCGCTGAGGCGGCAGGGCGCCGCGTGGGTGGCAGAAGATCGCCTCCACATCTCCAGTCGGTACGCACGGATGGGTCGAGCGGTGGCTACCCAACACCAGCGATAGGCTGCACAACGATGATGAGCGAACAGCAGCAGTAAGGTCAAACCGCATCGAGCGAGGATCTCATGGGCACCGAAGACGCGCGAGGAGCTGATCGGTGTCGGGCAGCGGGCGCATTCAGTGCCGCTCAGTTCCTGATGAACCCGGGAATGTCTCCGGGCTCCGGGTCTAGGCACTCGAGCAGACGCCGAGGTGTATCCAGATGGATATCCCGTCTCCGGATCACGTTCTCCTGAAGAGGTGCCCGGCTGCCTCCGCGCACTACCACACCAATCGGCGTGCGGCAGAGGACCTCGATGACCCCGACAGGAAAAGTCGGCGTTGGAATTCTCACCTGGTAGAACCCGTTGCCGTCGGTGACGTCCTCTCCCAGCAAGAACGGTACAGGACCGACGGTAACGTTCTCGTAGATTACAACGACGGCTCCTTCGATGGGAACACCGCTTCGCTTATTGAAGACGTGGCCCTCGATATCCGCCGTCTGGGCGACGGCGCTGCCGGACCACAGGGTCGCGGCGCTGCAGATCAATACGATCATCCTGCGAAGACGCATGCGGATTCCTCTGTTCTCTAGGGCTTGGCTCCCCGAGTGTAGGCCGTGACTCGGATCCCGCTGCCCAACTCGTTCGTAGCCAACTGCCAGTGTCATCGAGATTATCCCGCCCCGTGCTGCCGGATACTGTTCCTTTGGGATGTGAGCTGTCAGCCAGAATCTCTCGTTGCGACCGGGAGCTGGGGAGTGGTGGTAGCTGACTTGTCGCGATGTGATACAAGCGCGACGGGCGCTGGATAACCGGAGCAACGCCGTGCTCGCCGTCCTACAGCTTCCGCTGGTAGAAGCGATCGTCGACCGCCATCCGCGGGAAGTCGGGTGGAAGCTCGCCTGCATCGATGCGTTCGAAGCCGGATTTTTCGTAGAAGCGGTGTGCGGCGCGCAAGATCGAGAGCGTTCCGAGGGTGATCGAATCGATGCCTGTTGCGCGTGCGTGAACCGAGACCGCGTCGAGTAGGCGTCCGGCCAGCTGGGTACCGCGGTAGTCGCGCTGCACGAACATTTTGCGGATCGCACCCGCGTGTGGCGCGAAACGAATCATTCCGATCGTGCCCACCACGCGCGTTGCGTCGAGCGCCACGAAGAAGCAGCCCTGTTTCTGGTATGCGCGCGGGATATCGTCGAGATCGGGCTGGTCGGCGGCCGTGATCGGAATGCTGAACTCGCCCGCCTGAATGCCCAGAATCAAATGGACGACCTGCGGTTGGTGAGCGGGCTCGAACGCCACGATCCGAACCGGTCCATCGAACGCAGCCTCGCGCCGGCCGCGGCTGTGTTCTGTGTCGAGTTCAATCTGCATCCACACGTCGGCTCGTTCGTGGACGAACGCCGCATTCGGGGATTGGCGAAATCCCAGGCGTTTATACAGCCGTAGCGCGGGGGCGAGGCCGCTGTGGGTCTCCAACACGACGCGGCTCGCTCCCAGCTGGCGTGCGCGGCGCAGAGCGACGCGTCCCAGATGAGCTCCGATCCCCGTGCCGCGGCTGTGCTCATCAACAGCCATTTTGACCAGCTCCATTTGACCGGCCCCTCGCGGCACCAAGCCGCAACAGCCGACGATTCGGCCGAGTTGGCGGGCCATCAAGACAGCCCCGCCCGGGTCGATGATCTCGCGCTGGGGATCGTCCAGGATCTTGCGATCGAGGGCGTCGACTGAAAACCAGCGCTCGAGCCAGGCCACGTTCAGCCGCGTGAAGTCGGTCTGGTGTTCGGGCTCGAAGTCGACGATTTCGAGCGGCACATCATTTCGCGTTCGCGTACGCGCCAGCACCCGGTCTGCGAGGCCTTGCTGGTCGAGAGCGCGCTCGAAGGCAGCGATGGCCGAAAGCAGGTCGTGCCCGGAGTCGTCGATCAAGGCTTGTGTGGCGGTCTCGAAATCGTTCCAGACCGGTCGCAGCGCCGGAAGCATCGCGCGCGCGGGCTCGGTCAAGCGCAGTCTGCGGCGTCGTTCGTCGCGCGGGTCTCGGGTCGACGACACCAGGCGCTTTCGCTGCAGCTCGCGGACCAGTTGGCTCACGGCCGCGTGGCTGACGCCGAGCGCATCGGCCGCCTCGCGGACGGACAGCGGCGAGCGGTAGCTCAGCAGGTAGAAGAGGGTGAACCAGCGCGGTTCGAAGTCGAAGGCCTGTTCGCGGTAGACGCGTGCGCCGTCTGGAAACATCCGATCGGTCAGCCTGCGCAGTCGGCTGCCGAGAGCGAGCGATCCCAGTGACTGAAGAGTATCCATCGAGCCTCCGGCTTCGATTGCTTCCGATGTTTCTGATGCGGTTGATTTTCCGACTCTGCTTCTGGAAATTCATGTAATAACTTACGCAATATATTATAGATTGACATGAAGACGCACACCCCGACGCTTGCGCGAGCCCTGGATCGCGCGGTGATGGCCGCATGGCGACCCGCTGCCCGGCCCCTGTGATAGATTCACGCGACTGGAACCGAGGTATCACGCCCATGCAAGACCTGGTGATTCGCGGCGGCAAGATCGCAGACGGAACCCAAGCGCCGAGTTTCTCTGGAGACATTGCGGTCCGCGACGGGGTGATCGTCGAGGGTCGGGTCGCCGGCGCCTCCCGTGAGACCATCGATGCGGATGGCTTGTTGGTGACGCCCGGCTTCGTCGATATCCACACCCACTACGACGCGCAGGCCACCTGGGATCCGCACCTGTTGCCGACCGGTTGGCACGGGGTCACGACCGCAACTGTGGCGTCGGCTTCGCGCCGGCGCGTCCAGAACGTCGCGATTGGCTGATCGGTTTGATGGAGGGCGTCGAGGACATTCCAGGTTCTGCGCTTTCTGAGGGCATCGAGTGGTCGTGGGAGACCTTTCCCGAGTATCTCGATGCGCTCGAGCGTTGCCCGCATGCGTTCGATATCGGAACCCACGTCCCGCACGGCGCCGTCCGCGCATACGTGATGGGCGAACGGCTACCGCAGCAAGATTGTCCGCGGCGAAGCCGTGATGTGTGATGGGGAGCCGACCGGTGCGATGCCCGGCCGATTGCTGAGAGGTGCCCAACCGGCGTCGACGCTGTAGTTTCGGAAACTGTCGCGGTTTGCCGCGAAAAAAGCCGCGCGCTACGAACCGAGGAGTTCTACGTGTACGAAGAATATGATCCCTACGATGACACCTGGAGGGCCGACCCCTATCCGGTGTTTCGCGCATTGCGCGACGAGCGTCGCGTCCACTACGCGGCCGATTCCAAGAGCTGGTGCGTCTCGCGCCACGAAGACGTCGCGTACGTGTTTCGGCACCCCGAGCTCTTCTCATCGAAAACGCAGCAATTCCTGATGCCGATGGAAGGCCGAAATCTGATCACGGGTCTTCGCCAGGCGGCTCGATTCATGTGGCAGATGAAGGTTGGCCCCCGGACGATGCGCGACTCGCGAATGTTGATCCAGGAAGACGGGGATATTCACGCCGCGATGCGCGCGTTCGTGAATCGTGGCTTTACACCTCGCAACATCGCTCGACTCGAAAAGCGCATCGCCGAGATCGTTGCGACGTGTATGGACGATATGCGCGGTCGCGATTCGTTCGACCTGGTGACCGAACTGAATGTCCCTTTGCCCGTCACGGTGATCGCCGAGATGCTCGGCGTCGAGCCCGAGCGCCGCGAACAATTCAAGACCTGGAGCGACAATTTGATCCAGGGGGCATCCAATCCCGATCAAGCGCTCAGCAAGCAGATGATCGACACGATGGTCGAGATGCGCGGCTACCTGCAGCCGATCGTCGATGCGCGGCGCGCGAATCCCACCGATGACCTGATCAGCACCCTGGTCATGACGGACGGGGAGGGCGCCCTGAGCGATTTCGAGGTCTTCTTCTTCTTCGTGCTGTTGCTCGTGGCGGGTAACGAAACGACCACGAACCTGCTCGGCAACGCAGTCGATGCGCTGCTCGACCATCCCGATATGCTCGCGAAAGTACTCGCCGATCCGGGTCTGGTTCCGGCAGTCATCGAAGAGACGCTGCGTTGGGATTCGCCCGTCCAGTCCATCACCCGGCGCACTGAACGCGACGTCGAATTGGCTGGCACCCAGATTCCCGCGAACGCGAAGGTCATTGTGTTGATCGGTTCGGCGAACCGCGACGAACGTTTCTTCGCGGACCCGGATCGCTTCGACCTGGGTCGTGATACCCGGGGCCACCTGGCATTCGCAGTGGGCAAGCATTTTTGTCTGGGAGCGTCGCTCGCGCGGCTCGAAGCGCGAGTTGCACTGGAGGCTTTGATTCCGGAGCTCGGCCAACTGACCCGGCTGCGTCCGGAACGCGAATTTCTCGATTCGTTCATCATTCGCGGTCGGTCGCGCCTGGAGCTGCGCCGGACTGGATGAGCGCTGACAACGAAGCGGCCGTGTTCGTGTGAGCCCGACGACCGGAAGGGCTGAAGTGCGCGGGCGATATCGTCTGGGACTGGGGTTTGGGCTGGGTGCGGTCGCGGCCGCCGCCGCGTTTTTCATACTTCGTGGAAGTGATTCTGATTCAGTTCCGGTTTCGCCCAGCGATCCTGGCCAGATCGTCGATGCCGAGCGCGGGCCCGCGCGACGCGCGACGCTGCTCGACTCCGCCGCTTCGGATGATCGGCTCGCGCAACTGACTCACGTAGCTGGCATGGCCGTTGACTCGCGCGCAGACCGAGTCGGCCCAATCGACCGCCCCGACTCCTTCGAGCTACCGGAGCGCAAGCAATCGGATGCCGACGAGCTTGGCGGCGCGAACGCGATCGTCTTGAACAGGCTCTCGATCGCATCCGGCAGCCCCAGCATCGAATTGTCTGGCTTCGACCCACTGGGTCCGCGCGATCTCGTTGCATGGAGACTCAAGAATGGCCGGCGTGCGATCATTGCGCGCGGCTCGAGCGACCGGGCCGGTGAGATCCACTTTCCGGAACTGGTGGCGCCTCGCAATGGGCTGGTGATTGTGGTGACCGCAGCCGACAGCAAGCCGGAAAATCCGGGCGCTTCGTCAGCGCGACGCTCGAATGGATTGCTTCCGTCGGCGCCCGATGCGGTGGTCTTGGATGCGTACGGCTCCGAGTACGCGGTACGCATCGTTCCCAGCGAGGCGACCGGCGAGATTTGGCTCGCAGATGCGGAGGGTCGGGTGTTCGCACAGTACGCGGTTCCCAACACCCCCATCGCGTCGAGCCGGGTGCTGGATGTGACGCTCGGCCTGCTCGCCGATGACACCCACGTACTCGTCGCGCACGTGCTCGCGGATGGCCGCAGGTCGGATTGGCGGGAAATCGAGCTGGGAACGCCGGACGGAGGCTGACGCGACGCGCCAACGAAGCGCGTTTGACCCGAGCGTCCAGCCCGTGTATACGAACCAGACAACTAAATATGGAAATGCAGCCGGGTGCTCTGCGTGGGCCGGAGAATGAATTTTCGGAACTCTTTCTTGTACTACGCAGCGCAAAAGGGAAGGCCGTGAAAATCGGCCGCGGTCCCGCCACTGTGAATCGGTAGCACCACCCGCAACATGTCACTGAACGAGGGTTTGGGAAGGCGCGGGTGGGGCGATCGCGAATCGGTCGTTCGAAGCAACTGTTCTTGACGAACAGTTCGTTAGTCGCAAAGAACGGCGCGCTTCGCGGAGAACCGTGAGCCAGGAAACCTGCCCGGCCGCTACGCAATCAGCTCTTCGCGGAAATGGAGCGGTGCAGCGGCGTTTCGATCATTCGACTGGCCCGCCATTCGGGGCAGGTGAACCGACCGCTCCAGCGCTTCGTCCGCGGACGGCAATTGACAGGCGTTGGAGCTTCGATGCTTCACAAATTTGCGCCCCGCCGCGTGGAAACGGCGGAAGGCTTGGGTCGGACGTGCGATCGGCTGCGGGTACTCGTGACCTGCATCGTGCCGGCCGTCTGGCTTGCGATCGGCTCGGCGTCCGCGGAGCCCATCGATTCCGAACTGGAGGCGGATCGCGAACCGCATGTCGAAGAAACGACCGAGGTCACGGTCGAAGCCGGAATCGAAGCCATGCCCAGCAGCTTGACGACCGATCCGGTGGTGTTCGACGCGATCCGGCCCGTGGATCTGCCCGACGATCCGTCTGCGTTTACCACGGTGATCGAAATGAAAGCCTACGAAGGCGAGTCGAAGGATCTCGCGGAGATTCTCGGCAACAGCGTTGGCGTGCAGGTGCGGCGCTTCGGGGGCACGAGCGATCGCTCCGAAATTTCGATTCGAGGTTCCACATCGAGCCAGGTCGTGATCCTGCTCGATGGCGTGCGGCTGAATTCCGCCCAGTCCGGCGGTGTCGATCTTTCGACGGTGCCGGTCGATCTGGTCGAGCGCATCGAAATCTCCCGCGGCGGCGGCTCGGCGCAGGCGGGAAGCGACGCGATTGGCGGTGTCGTTCACATCATCACGAAACGGCCGGGTGGCCCGCCGCGTACGACCGCCGCATTTTCCGGCGAGTCATTCGGAACCTGGACAGGTTCTGCGAGCCAATCGGGTAGCGCGCTCGGGACGGAATTCGCGCTCGGGTACACCGGCTTCACCACCGACGGTGACTGGGAATTTCAGGCGGTGGATCGAGAGATCCGGTCCGGCGCTGGCGGTTTCGACTTGCCGGGGCCCGACGGCGACATCAAACGAGTGAACAACGACAGCGAATCCCACGCGGCCCAACTTCAGCTTGGGGGTGACCTCGGCAGTTGGGGACATGTCGGTCTGATCGACAACTTCTTCTTCAGAAGCGCCGGCCAACCTGGGACGGACATCCTGGAGCAGAACCGAACGGCGCACCAGCGTCGCACGCGCAACGTGGCCAGCCTGCGGGTCGAAGCCGCCAAGGTGACACCGCTCGAACTCGACGGCGATTTTCGGGTCTTTCACCGATTCGATCGGAGTCGATTCACGGACAGAAACCCGATCCTCGGACCTGCAATCGACAGTGACGACCGCAACCACTCGATCGGTATTCGCGCAGGTTTGAGTGGGGGCTCGACGATCGGCTTTGCCGAGCAGGTTCTGTCGGTCGACGGAGAGCTCCGCAACGACCTGCTGTTCGCAGATTCGCAGCGTGACCGGAATCGTCGCACGCTTGGCCTGGTCGTGCAGGACGACGTCAGCCTGTTCGACGCAGCGATTCGTTTGATTCCTGCGCTGCGTATCGACGACACGCAGGGGTTCGGTACAGAGTGGATCCCGCGCCTCGGGGTGATCGTTCGTCCGCTGGCGTGGCTCGAATTCAAGGGAAACGTGGAAAGGTCGTATCGCGTTCCAAACTTCGACGAGCTGTATTTCAACGAAGGCGGCATTCGCGGGAACCCGAACCTCGACCCCGAGGACGCCTTCAACGCGGACGTCGGTTTCGAGCTCCGTTTCGAAAAGCTCGGCCCCGCTACCGACATGTGGCTGGAGTTTGCAGCGTTTCGCAACGAGATAGACGATTCGATCATCTTCGGCGTTCGACCGCTCGGCGTGGTGATCGCCGAAAATACCGGCCGGGCCCGAGCGGACGGAATCGAGTTGGCCGGTGGCTTTCGGCTATTCGACTGGGTCGGTGTCGGGGCGAATTGGACAACCCTCGACGCCGAATTGAGGCCCTCTGGACGTCCGCTTCAGGGGCGCGCGCGTACCGAGTATTTCGTGCGGACCGAGATCGGTCCAGCGGACCCACTGTTCAAACTGGTTGGCGAAGTCGCCTACAGGAGCGCGGTTCCCGTCAGCGCGTCGGGCAATACGAGCTTGGAGTCGGGTTCGAACACGACCTATGGATTGAGTCTCGTCGTTGACGTGGTGCAGATCCCCGGCCTGGCCGCGCTGATCCCCGGTAGTCATCTGCGCCTGTCGGCCGCGGTGACGAATCTGACAGACGAAAGCGTGCGCGACGCGCAGTTCTTCCCGCAACCGGGACGAACGCTCGCGTTTCGCGCGGAATGGGAGAGATAGATGAGCCACAACAGCGTCAGCAAATTCCCTCTGTTCGCAGCGATCGGCGTGGCCGCCGCGCTTTGTCTGGGCAGCAAGTGCGGAGGCGGCAGTGGGGGAGGCGGCGGGAAAGCGACGATCGTCATCGAGAGCCCCGACGATCGCTGTACGGCGGTCGGCGACGCCTTTCCGCCGGGCTTCGCGTTCGCAGGCATCGGTGCGCTGCTGTGGGTCGTCGATTTCCCCGCGACGCTGGTCCCGTTCGACGTCAGCGCAAAGACCCCCCAGGCGCCCATCGGACTCGCTCCGTTCGCGCTGCCGGTCGACAGCGATTCGGACGGGCGCGCCGATTTTCCGCTTCGGCCCGTGTTGGACGACATCGAGATCGATTCGCCCGAACTCGCACTGGTCACGGCGAGCTCTTACGAAGAAGTGCTGTTCTTTCGGCCGGACACCGGAGCGCTGATCCCCTTCGACGTATCCGTCGCGGCTTCGTTCGAGAAGGCCGACAACCCGTTGTTGCCCGATCCCGGAACGCTGGAATCGAGAACCGGATTGTCGACATTCGCTTGTGTGCGTCCACCCGCCGGCGCACTCGATTCGCGCGGCGATCCGATCGCGATGTCGGTTCCGGCAGCCGGCTACTGCGACCCCGCGACACCCAGTTACCGATCGTCGTTTACGTCCGGTGCGCAGATCGTCGGTGATCGCTTGTTCGTGTCGTCATCGAACCTGGGTGACGACCCGGGCACCCTGAACACGCAATTCCTGCCGGCCTCTGTCGAGGTCTACGACATCGACCCGGCGTCGAATCCACCGACAGTGGAGCCCAATGAGTTCGTCCCGGTGATTCTGACGACCGGTTTCAACGCGACTCACGTGACGCGCTACGAGGTCGGATCGCGTCGGTTCGCATTGATCACCATCACTGGCGCACTCGGAATCGTTCGAGACGATCCGGACACCGACGAGGTCGAGGCGTTCGGGCTCCCGCTGACACAAGCCGCCATCGACGTGATCGATGCGGATACACTCGAACTGGTCGCCAGCTATCCGCTCGGGTTGTCTTCACCGAGTACATCGGGAGTGACGGTCGACCCGACCGGTCGCATCGGCGTCGTGGGTAGCTTGATCGGTCGCGCGCTGCTGGCGATCGATCTGTCACCGCTCGAGTCGCTGCCCGGCTCGGTTGCGCAGCCGGTCGATCTCGCCGGTGCGGTGATCTTCGATGCGGACGAGGGCTTCCCGATTCCTGCGCGCGCGGGTGGCGCACCTGTGTCCGCGTGCCCTGGGTTCGTTTCCGACGTGGCGTTCGATGGCGGCACGATCTACGCGACGGAGGCGTGCGATGGCACGATCGCCGTGATCGATGTCGATCTGGACGGCAACCCGCCGGTGCCTGTCCCCGCCGATCGGTTCACCGCGGTGGAGTTGGTTCCCTTCGCGTCACCGGTAACGGCGTCGACGTTTGGCGATCGACGCCAGCCGGGTGCGATCGCCGTTCGCCCGGGGCCGCCGGGCCCGGGTCCCGAAATTGTGTTCCTGGTCGGAGACCCCGATGGCGAGTTATGCGGAGTGGACGCGATTTGAGGCGAGCCAGGGCAGACGCAGGCGGGCGTGGCTGAACTGGGCCAACTGGAGGTCGGAATGCGCGAAATGACAATCAGCGGTGTGGCGGCATGGGTAGTGCTGCTCGGAATCAGTGGAGCGATTGGAGCCGCCCAGGCCGCGGCGGACCCATACGTGGACTCGGTGGTCAGCTACATCCAAGGCGCCAACGGCGGATTCAACGCCGGCGCGCTTCCGGGGATCGTACTCGGCAGCCCCGCTGGCAATGGACTGTTTCTGGGCGGGCTCGATGTGGTGTCGCTCGGACGCTCGGGCCGCATCGACTTGCGTTTCGACGACAACGTCATCGTCGATGGTCCGGGCGTCGATTTCACGGTCTTCGAAAACGCATTTCTCGAGATCGGTGCGGGTAACCTCACCGTCCCACCCTTTGCCGAACCCGGTCGTATCAGTGTCAGCCAGGATGGAACCGAGTGGTTCGCGTTCCCCTGTACGCTGGAACCCCTGGCCGCTCCCTACTGGCCGGGCTGCGCCGGTGTGTACCCGGTGTTGTCAGATGGGACGCTCGCTACACCCGATGCAACGATTCCGACCTCGCTACCGATCGAAGATCTGGTCGGCGTATCGGTCTTCACGATCGAAGCGCCGCCGGGTTCCGGCGGGGATTCGTTCGATCTGGCGGACGTGGGCTTGGGTTGGGCGCGTTATGTGCGGATCGAAGCCGCGGATTTCGATGTGAACGTTGTCGGCAGCGGCAATTCCGGGTTCGACCTCGATGCGGTGGTTGCCGTGAACTCGGCGGTTTCGGCCCCGGTTCCCGCGATGGCGGCGCCGGCGCTGTGTTTGTTGGCGGTCGCTTTCATCGCAGTCGGCAGAGTTTGTCTGCGCGGAACTCGAGGGCTGTGATGAATCGCAGTCAGCTGTGCAGTTTGCTCGCGTGGGCGATGATTTCGCTCGGATCGATGTGCTGGGTGGTGCCGGCGCGTGCCGACAATTTGCCCGATGTATCGGCGCACCCCTCTGGTATCGAGGATGCGAGTCTGCGCGGACCGAGCCTCTCGCAGCGTCTCGCCGAAATCCGACAGCGCGTCCAGCGAGCGAAGACTTACCCGTCGATTGCACGCAAACGTGGAGTCGAGGGTCAAACCAGTGTCGCGTTCGAGATTGATCGATCCGGCGCGCCGCACGACATCGTCACGGTGGAATCGTCCGGCCATGGCGCGCTCGACCGCGCCGCGCTGCAAGCGGTCGAACGCGCCGGTGTGTTGCCGTGGGTCTATGGTCGGGTCACTGTTCCGGTCCGGTTCACGCTGCGTGAATCGGACTGACGGAGCGGTTGGCGTCGGCGCCGTAGCGCCAGTCCTACCACGCCCCCGGCAAGCAGGAGTGCGGTGCCCGGTTCGGGAATTGCCGAAAGCACCCAGATCCGGTTCTCCTCACCCAGCGCTGCGAAACCGTCGATCGCGTAAATGGTTCCGTCAGCGGCCGCGAACAGTCCCGCCGCGAAACCGAAGCCACTGGCCACGAGAGAGCTGGTTCCGGTGATCGGGTCGACGCGCAGGATCGAGCCACCGCTGCTGATCAGCAGCGAACCATCGGGCGCGTATTCGGCGTCGAACAGGCCGCCGGCGTAACTCCCGATGAAGCTGGCAACATCGGTCGGAGACCCGACCGGCACCGAACTGAGATCGCCGCCGCCAGCCAAGAGCGCGTTTCCGATGAACAGCGATGTGCCATCGGTCGCGAGGCCCGCTGAGAACTCGAGCCCGGTCTGAATCGTCGTCACGACCTGGGTCGAGAGGACGACCTGCAGTACGACACCCAGTGGCGGAAAGAACCCCGATGCGTCGCTGACGAACACCGTGTCACCGGTGGGGTCGCTCGGGTCGAGGACGATATCCGCGTAGCCGGGCACCGACCCGGCGGCCAACAGCTCGAGTCCCAGCGCGGCGGCCGGGCTGCCCGGGCTCCCGAACGGATTGGGGACCTCGTAGAGCGTGTCGCCGGTACTGGCGCCCAGAAAGTTGTCGCCGACGAGTAGTCGGTCGTTGACGGCGTCGTATGCGAATCCGCCGAGAGCGCTGAACCCGTCGGCCAATACAGTCTCACCACCGCCATCGATTCGGACGATCGACTGCGCGCCGAAACTGCCGACCGCCGCAAACACGGCCCCGCCAACCTCGAGTACATCTCCAGCCGCGGGACCCGAGGTTGGGATGAAACTGACGTTGTAGCTACCCGAAGTGGGTGTCGCCGATGCGATCGATGCGATCGATGCGATCAACAGGGACAACAAGGACAAAAACGACCGCAAGGCTGTGACGGCGACCCGCGATCCAATGGTTGATTCTTCTCCCTTTTTGTTACGCAGCATGCGATTCCTTCCATGCACCCGTACGCGGGGTGCGTGACCTGCCATTTTGGAGCTCTCGCATTCGGGAGAATCTGCGCTCGAAGGCGCCACTTTGATCGGGGCCAGCGGCCCGTCCCGGTTCCCTTTCGCGAGGAACTCCGCCCATTGGCCCAAGTTGGGCCCGGCGTTGGGCAGGTCTTCCGGCTGGGGCCTTCACTCCGATCGCCTTCCCGCCCGGCTGGGAGCCGAGCAGTGGCCGATGACCGAGAGTGTCGCGAACCGAAGATTCGATCCGCGGACCCATTACGGCGGCGCGTCCGCGGTGGAATTCCCGACGGTGCAACCGACGGGGTACCACACTTCCCTTTTGGTCCTCTCCCGCCGGCAAGCCGGAATGGAGCGGACACCCAAAACCGAATCGATACTAACGCGCTGGCGCGCTGACTGGCAAGGCCGACGCGTTGATGGCTCGGCGCGGATTCGTCGGTGAAGCGCCGGTTCTCGTCGGCGTTGCTGAACACGCGAAGGCCGAGCCGGTCTGCAGGCAGCGCACAGGCCCACGGCACGCCAGCCTCCAGCGACGCAATGCGCAAGTTCCCGTCGTTGGTAGCCGGAACCCGGATCGACCCGGAGTCAGACCTTGCGGCCGGGCCGCAGCCAGGCGTCCGACCCAAGATGGATCGGGCGGCGACGTGGAAGCTTTCGCCGCGCAGCGGCGAAAGCGCAACTATTAATATGGATAGGCGAGCCGTTGGAACAGAAGTCGATTGCGGATATCGCGAGACGAGGAGCCCGCCAGTATTTCGAATGCCCCCGGCTGCGCGTTCCAGTCATGTCGCTGCACGTCCCACCATGCGAAAGCGCGTTCGGGGACCGTCAACGCAACGCGGCGGGTTTCGCCCGCTTCGAGGAAGATTTTCGCAAAGGCCGCGAGTTCGCGGTCGGGCCGTGGCACGCGTGGATGGATTTCGCGCAAATACAGCTGAACGACTTCGGCACCGGCGCGCTGGCCTGTGTTGGTCACGTCGATTTCGATGCCGAAATCCGCCCCGATTCGCGGAATCGAAGTCGCAAGTAATTCGCCGTAGGCAAACGTCGTGTACGAAAGGCCGTGCCCGAACGGCAGTCGCGGCTCGATCTGGCGGGTTTCCCTCCCTCGAAAAGAGCCTGAAGCGGAGCCAGCAGCGTAGCCCCGGTAGCCGACGAACACGCCTTCACCGTAGCGAAGCTCATTGTCTCGGCCCGGGTAGTAGGCATGAGCGGGCGTATCCTCGAGTGCTCTCGGAATCGTGATCGGGAGCTTGCCAGAGGGATTCGCGTCGCCGAACAGCACGTCGCAAAGCGCGTCGCCGAACTCTTGGCCGGCGAACCAGACCTGGAGCGCGGCGGGTACCGAATCCAGCCACTCTGTATTGACGGGGCTACCCGCGTTGACGACAACGATGGTGTTGGGATTTGCGCGGGCGACTTTCTCGATGAGTTCGGATTGCGCTCCGGGCAGCGCCATGCTTTCGCGGTCGTTGCCCTCGGTCTCCCAATCGTCGTTGGTCCCGACGACCAACACGACCGTATCGGCCGTCTCCGCGGCGCGAACCGCATCGGCGAGCGGGTCGGCGGACATCGGGGGAAGCACGCCGAATTGAATCCCGGCCATCTGGGGATCCGCCGGTCGTTGAAAGTCGAACTGGATCGGGTAATCGTCGCCGGCCTCGAGGTCGACATCGGCGCGCTGCTCCGTAGAACCGTTTGCATAGAACGACTCGCCAGGCGTCTGCGAACTCCAGTTGTCGATCAGCGGCTTTCCGTCGAAGTGCATCCGGCTCTTGCCGGCACTCATCAGCCCGAACGTGTGCCGACCGGACGTTTCGGCTGTGAAGCTGCCGGATACTCGCACTGAGAACTGGCGGGTCGTCAGAAAGTCGGCACCGAAGCCGTCGAACCAGGTCATCTTCGAGCGTGTTGAAACGCGTCTGCGCACCGGCGTGCCGGCGAAATCCGGGTTGTCGAAATACTCGATCGCGAGGCCGGGGCGATCGATCGGGTCGGGTGCTTGGTTTGGAACGAGTTGGCGAGAGTCGAATGCCGGCAGGTACTTGTGGATCAGACAACCGACTTCGAACACAACCTCGGCACGGCCTGCCAGCCGTGTTTCGATTGCGGCCAGCGGGTGAACCTGGTGTTGCGGTAGCGCCGCCGAACTGCCGCCACCCTGGAGCCGACCGATTTTCGCATTGGGACCGATCACCGCGACTCTGCGAAGCGAGTTGATATCGAGTGGCAGCAGCGCTGTGGCCGAATCGGCTGCCGCATCGTTTTTGAGCAGCACGCATCCTTCGATGGCGGCGCGACGCGCGAGGGCCCGATTCTCGGGCTTGTCGTCGGTGCGCTCGACTGGCTCGCCGGGTGCATCGAAGCGCCCGGTGCGGACCAGCAGTCGCAGCAGCCGGCTGACCTTGTCATCCAGTTCGGTTTCGCTGACGCGTTTGCTGCGGACGGCCTCGAGCAGTTTGTCGCCCATGCTTCGCGCGGGGCCGGGCATTTCGAGATCCAGGCCCCCGTTCGCATTCTCCACGGTGTGCAGCGATGCGCCCCAGTCGCTGATCACCACGCCGTCGAAGCCCCACTGCTGTTTCAAAATGTCGATGAGCAGTTTTCGGTGACTGCTCGCGAACACACCGTTGATTCGGTTGTAGGCCGACATCACCGACCACGCACCGCTCTGCTTCACGGCGATTTCGAACGGGCGCAAATAGACCTCGCGCAGCGTTCGCTCGTCAACTTCGGAGCTCACGACGTGGCGTTTGTATTCCGTGTCATTGCAGACGAAATGCTTCAGGCAGGCTGCGACCTGCTTCGATTGAACGCCCGCCGTGAACGCGGCCGCGAGCAGTCCGGTGAGCAGCGGATCTTCCGAATAGCACTCGAAGCCGCGCCCGCCGATGGGGGTTCGCTGGAGATTGATGGTCGGACCCAGAAGTACCTGGGCGCCCTTCGAGCGCGCTTCGTCTCCGAGGGCCGCGCCGACCGCCTCGAGCAACTCGACGTTCCAACTCGCGCCGAGCGCAACCCCAACCGGAAAGCAGCAGGCGCGCTCTCCGCTGCTGGCATCCCCGCGGGCAGCGTTTGGCCCGTCGGTCATCTTGAACGCGGGGATTCCCAGCCTTTCGATACCTGTCGAATGCCAGGGCCCGGACCCTGCCACCATCGCCACTTTCTCTTCCAGGGTCAGCTTCTCGAGCATCGCCGCGACGCGGTGCATCGGCAGTTCCTCGCATGCGTTCCGAAACTCGATGATGGGTTCCGGATTCGAATCAGGGTACTGCTTCGGGACCGCGATTCCGATGGCTTACGTAGAGATCAGGTAGAGATCAGGCAGGTATCGACTAGGCGCTCGAAAGCTGTCGACCCGCCGGTTGCTACGCTACGACGAGGCTTCGATGTTTCCCATTCGCGATGAAAATCCGCACTTTCTCACGCCGATCGTCAGCTATGGAATCATCGCTGCCAATATCGCAGCCTGGTACTTCTGGCAGGGTCTCGGAACGCATCCGGCGATGATCGACTCGCTGTGCGAGATGGGAATGATACCGGGAGAATTCCTGCATCGACTGCCAGCCGGGCTGGAGGTGCCGCTCGGTCCGGGTTCGTTTTGTATTATCGGTGCCTCGCAAACGTGGTTCATGCCGCTGACTTCGATCTTTCTCCACGGCGGCTGGCTGCACTTGCTCGGCAACATGTGGTTCATGTGGATCTTCGCAAACAATGTCGAGGATTCGATGGGTCATTTCCGCTTCGCAGTTTTCTATCTGGTGTGCGGCCTCGCTGCGACCGCTGTACAGGTCGCTTCAGATCCGAATTCCGGCGTGCCTGTGGTCGGTGCTTCGGGCGCGATCGGCGGCGTGATGGGTGCCTACATCATGCTGTATCCGCGCGTCCGGGTACACATGGTGCTGTTTTTTGGCTTTTTCTTCTTTCGAATCGTGGTCCCAGCGTTCTTCATGTTGGGTTATTGGTTCCTGATCCAGGTCCTGGGTGGGTACTCGAGCATCGGCGTTCAGGTGGGAACCGCATTCTGGGCACACATCGGTGGATTCGCTGCCGGTGCCGTACTGGTTCTGTTCTTTCGCGATCCCGAACTCGTGCGACGCCATCCCAACTACGGGTGGTGGCGATCTTGATCCGCGGCCGCAGACGTCTGTAGTTGGCTCTAGGGATCGAACCTCCGGAATGATTCTCGATCATCCTCGAGCTGGCTCGAATCGCATGTAGAATTGATGCATGCAGATGAATGGGAGCCGGCTGATGGATGGGATTTCTTGTTCGATGACATCGATGACATCGATGCTGTTGCGGACGCTGTTGACGCTGTTGACGCTGTTGATCGGGTTGATTCTGTTCATCGCGCCCATGGCCGGCGCACAGGCGGTCGAACCGCAATTGTCAGGGCCGGAACTAGTCGCTGCGCTGAAGAACGGTGGCCTCGTGATCTTGATGCGACACATGTCGACTGACAGCGTCGCTCCAGAAGAGGGCACCCATGAAGACACGGATTGCGCGACGCAGCGCAACCTCGATGCGCACGGCCGGCAGCAGGCGACCTCTGTCGGCGAGGCGATCAAATCGCTCGGAATCCCGATCGACACAGTCATGACCAGCCCGTACTGCCGGTGTGTCGACACCGGCATGCTGGTGTTCGGTAAGGCGACCCAGACGGACGACCTCGGAGTGTTCGCCGGGTTGACGGGGTCGGCTAAGGAAGACCGCGCCAAATTGGTTCGGGGCCTGCTCAACAAGCCGCCCGAAACGAATACGAACGACGTGCTCATTACGCACACGGGTGCGCTGCTGTACACGTTCGGCCTGCAGACCCGGCCAGAGGGTATCGCTCATGTGTTCCGACCCGCAGAATATGGCGCGCCCGTGTATGTGGGCCGCGTTTCGCCGGAACAATGGCTCGAACTGGCGGGTGCGGTGCCGGACGTCTGAACGCAATCCCGAAAATAGCGTTCGGACTGGAGACTGGAAGAGAACGGCGTGAAGCTTTCGCGAAGAGGCGAAAGCGCGACTCGCGACGCGCGACGCGCGAGAGTCAATCCTCGTGGTCAGATGTCGGCAGCGTGTAAGCGATCACGTAGTCACCCAGCTTGCTGCCGATTCCCACATGCCCTCCAGGTGCAATGACCAGGTACTGCTTGCCGTCGGAGCGAAGTTTGTAGGTGACTGGACCGGCGTGCAGCCCGGCTGGCAGAGCGAAATGGCTGATGACGCGACCGGTGTCGACATCGTGAGCGCGCATTCTCAGATCTTCGTTGCCCGCGTGGAAAACCAATCCGCCGGCGGTGACCAGTGGTGAGCCAAAACTCATCAGCCCTTCGACCATGCCGTCATCCGATTCGCCGGTCGGAACACTCCAGGCGATTTCGCCCGCGCTGACATCGATGGCGACGAGGCTTCCCCACGGTGGCTTGTTGCACGGGACGCCGTCTTCGGCGAAGGTCGTGCGTCCGTTGAGCGGCGACAGGAAGTAGCGCAACCCGGTGCCGCGGCCGCGCAGCACGTACCACGCGGCGCGCAGCCCGATTCGCAGTGGCCGCACGTGGTTCACATCGAAGTTCGAGTCCGGAAGCTTCTTCAACCGGATCACATGTGCGAGGTTCGCTGCCGGGATGAACAGCCGCCCGCTGCGGGGATCGTAGGCCGATCCGGACCAGTTCGCGCCCCCTGCGGTGAACGGATACAGGATCGAACCTTTTTCGTTCGGAGGTGTAAATAGCCCGTCGTTGCGCAGGTTTTTCAGCTTTTTGATGCAGGCTTTGTGATGTGCATGGCTGAACATCGCGACGTCGTCTTCGGTCAATCGTTGAGGCACGAACGGCGGCGGACGGGTCGGCATGGGCTGAGTCAGCGACGTTCTTTCGCCCGGGACACCAGCCTGTGGTACGGGTCGCTCCTCGACGGGGAACAGCGGCGCACCGGTGTCGCGGTCCAACACGAACAGGAAGCCCGACTTGGTTGCCTGGGTGACGGCGTCGATGGACTTGCCGTCGCGCTCGACCGTTACCAGCACAGGGGGAGCGGCCAGATCGTAGTCCCACAGGTCGTGATGGACCGTCTGGAAGTGCCATTTGCGCCGGCCGGTTTGCACGTCGAGCGCGACGACCGAATCCGAGAACCAGTTGTTGCCCGGCCTGTCGCCGCCATAGAAGTCGGGTGTCGCGGTGCTGACCGGTAGGAAGACCAGGCCGCGATCGGGGTCGGCGGTGATCGTCGACCATACGTTGGCGCCGCCGGAATGCACCGCGCTGCCGTCTTCCCAGGTTTCGTATCCCGTTTCACCTTCGTGTGGGATCGTGTGGAAGGTCCAGCGCAATGCACCGCTGCGCGCGTCGTAGGCGCGCACGTCGCCGGGTGGCGCTGCGCGACGGATCGTATCTGCAATCGACGAGCCGACCACGACCACGTCGCCGACGACCGTGACAGGAGAGGTCACGTTGTACTCCCAGCGGTCCACGATACCCGTCAGGCCGTCGAACAGATCGACGCTCCCGTCGTGTCCAAAACCCGGGCAGTACTGGCCGGTGGCCGCATCGAGGGCGATCAGGCGGGCATCCAGGGTCGCGAGGAACACCCGCGGCCTGCAGCTCACAGGCGGGCCGCTATCGCTCGAGCGCCAGTACGCGACCCCGCGATTGATGATCATGTTTGCAAACGTCCGGTCGAGGTCGATTTCGGGATCGAACGTCCAGAGTTCGCCGCCGGTTTCGGGATCGAGCGCGATGACGCGGTTGTACGGCGTCGTGAATATCAGCCGGCCGTCGACGACGAGCGGTGTAGTCTCCATCGCCGTGCCCGTATTGACGCGAAGCGGGAACCTTCCCTCGTGGAAGTCGCCGTGGCGGTAGGTCCACGCGACTTCGAGCGACGCGACATTTCCGCGGTGGATGTCGTCCAGTGGTGAGTAGCGACCGCCGCCGGCTGCGCCTTCGGTATGTGTCCAGCCCGCCGTCTTCGGAGCGGCCGTTGCCGGGGCTACCGAGACGGTCATCATTGCGACGAGGGCAATGGCCGCGCCGAGAATCGCACGCATCGTCAGTCGCTCGTCCGCCCATCCGGAACGAGCGCGCCGACGAAGCGCTTCTGCAGCCTGCGCATTCCACTGAGCCAGCGGTCGTAGTCGCCCGCCTTGCGCTGCAGATAAGTCAGTACTTCGGGATGCGGCAGGATCAGGAACTTCTCTTCGGCTAGTCCCTGGATGACCGATTCGGCGACCTGCTCGGGTTCGATCATTCCGTCGACCCCGGCCACGCCGCCCTGCTTGCTACCCGCCGTCATCGCAGTGCGCACGGCTTGAGGACATAGCACCGACACTTTCAGGCCCTGGTCGCCGTGTGTGATCGCCAGCCACTCCGCAAATGCCACGGCAGCGTGCTTGGTGACCGCATACGGTGCTGAGCCCAGCTGGGTCAACAAACCCGCGGCAGAAGCGGTGTTCAATAGGTAGCCGCGGCCCCGCTCGAGCATCGCGGGCAAGACGGCGCGCGCTGCGTGGACGTGCGCCATCACATTGACATCCCAGATTTTCTGCCAGTTGTCGTCGGATACTTCGGCGCCGCCAGCCATTCCGATACCGGCGTTCGAGCAGAACAGATCGATCGGACCGTACTTCTCGATCGCCGCGGCGACGAGCTGCCGGACACTACCTTGTGATGAGACGTCGCATCCGACCCCGAGTCCGCCAACTTCCGCCGCGACGGCCCGCGCGCCGATTCCGTTGAGATCCGAGACGACGATCCCGCGTGCACCCTCTGCGGCGAATCGAATGGCCAATGCGCGGCCGATGCCGCCAGCGCCCCCGGTGATGACGACGTGTTGGTTGCGTACATTCATGGTCGGATCATACGGAACCCGCGCGCTTCACACCGGTTTCGATCGATTGGGTTGTCACCCGGTACGCGTCTACTGGTCCATGATGATGACGCTGCGAGCCAATTCGCCCTTCTTCAGGGCTTCGAAGCCCTCTTGGACCTGGTCGAGTGCGATGCGCTGCGAGACGAGATCGTCGAGGTTGAGCCTGCCGGAGAGGTACATGTCGACGTAGCGAGGCATATCGGTCCGGAATCGGTTCGATCCCATCGCCGAGCCCTGGATCTTCCTTTCGGACAGAAAATCGACGCCGTGGATCTCGATCTTCGTGCCGATCGGGATCATGCCGATGATGGTCGCCGTGCCGCCCGAGCGCAGCATCCGCCAGGCCTGTTCGGTCGAGACCTTCAGGCCGATCGCTTCGAAAGAATACTCGACACCGCCGCTGGTCAGTTCGCGGACCTGCTCGACGGGGTCGCCCTCGCTCGCGTTGACGACATCTGTCGCGCCGAACTTCTTGGCCAACTCGAGCTTGTTCGGCACCCTGTCGACGGCAATCACCCGGCTGGCGCCGGCCATCTGCGCCCCCTGCACGCAGTTCAGCCCGACGCCGCCACAACCAACCACCGCGACCGTCGAACCGGCATGGATCCGAGCGGTGTTGAAAACCGCCCCCACACCCGTCGTCACACCGCAGCCGATCAGGGCCGCACAATCGAGCGGCATGTCCTTTCGGATCTTCACGACGGCGTTCTCGTGCACGAGCATCTGCTCAGCGTACGAGGACAGCTCGAGAAACTGGTTGATCGTTTCGTCAGCTTTGGTCAAGCGCGGCGGAGCATCCGGCCCGCGACGCAAGCCATGCTTGGCACACAGCGACGGCCGACCCGACAAGCAGTACTCACACTGGCCGCAGAAGGCCGACAAACAGGTGATGACGTGGTCGCCCGGCACAACGTGCGTCACGTCCGGGCCGATCTGCTCCACGACCCCGGCGGATTCGTGACCGAGCACGGTGGGCATGGGATGGAAATATGCGCCAGTCTGAAAGTGCAGATCGCTGTGGCAGACGCCAGCCGCTGCGGTGCGGATCAGCACCTCCTTGCGCTGCGGCTTGCTGATCTGGATGTCTTCGATTGCGAGGGGCTCGTTCACGCCCCGGAGTACTGCAGCTTTCATGTTGACCTCCTCAGTGAGGGACTTCCTTTCGGTACACCTGATTTCCCATCTTGGACCAAAGGGTCCAGTCGGGTCAATCGTCGGAACCCCCCGATCTGATCTACGCTCTGATTCGAAGGAAGGAGGTACGACCCATGCTCGTTGGGATTCACCGCACCGCGATTTCGACTCCCGATCTCGATCGCTGCGCGACGTTCTATCGCGACCTGTTCGGTTTCGAGACGGCCTTCGACTTTTCGTGGGACGCCGGCCATGAGAGCTTCAAGCGGACTCACGCCGAGCCGGAGACGGCCGGGCGCGTGGTGATGCCGGTACCAAAGGCTTATATCAAGTGCTGCTATGGCCGAGACCCGGACGGCAATCTGATCGAATTGATCGAGTACTTCGACCACGTCGTGGACGGGTCGGACTGAATCGGTCCCGCCGGGATGGAGTTCGAGCCGATACTGATTTCAACGGCGCTCGCGCTGGCCATGTTCCCGCTGCTGGTGATCGGGTTGACGGGTGCGGGGCGTGCGGCGATTGCGACCGTGCTCGTGTTCGGCGTCTCGCTGCCTGTCGTGACGTTCGCTCGCCAGGCGTATTTGTCGCCGACTGCGATCGACCCAGCGGTACTCGACCGGCCAACGGTCGCACCCCATCAGGACTACGTATCGTCGTCGCGCTGTCGCTCGTGTCATCCGTCAGAATATGCGAGTTGGGATCACTCCTACCACCAGAGCATGACGCAGGAGGCGGTCGTCGGGTCGGTCGCGGGGAAATTCGATGACGTGACGCTCACCGCGGGAGACTGGAGCTATCACCTCGAGCGCCGAGGCGACGAATTCTGGGCGATCATCGAAAGGCCAGATAACCCCAGCGGCGAGGGCGCGGGCCCGCGGGTAGTCGAGAAGCCCATCGTGCTGACGACGGGATCGCATCACTACCAGGTGTATTGGCTTCCCGATACCAAGAAGGGCGTGTTGCGTGCATTTCCGTTCGCGTTTCTGCTCGATGAGCAGAAATGGATTCCGCGCAAAGCAGCGTTCCTGTCGCCGCCCACTGGCCCTCGGCACGAAGAGCAGGCGCGCTGGAACAACGGGTGCGCGAAGTGCCATTCGCTGGATGCGAAGTGGCGTCCGATTCGGCCGAAGACGGATACGCAGACCGCAGAACTGGGGATCTCGTGCGAGGCGTGTCACGGCCCTGGGCAAGAGCACGTGCGCGCGAATCGAGATCCGTCGCGTCGCTACGCGCAACACTGGGCCGCGGACGGCGACCCGTCGATCGTGCAACCCGAGCGAGTCGATGCGCGGCGCGCATCGGAGATCTGCGGTCAGTGCCACGCGATTTCGCGCTTCCCGAACCGCGATGAGTTCAACCAATGGGCCCACAACGGCTATGCGTTCCGTCCGGGCGATGTGCTCGCCGATACCCGCGCCATTGTTCGCGGCGTCATGGATCGAAATTCGCCGCAGATGCAGGCGCATCTGTCAGAGCTGCCGGATTTCATCGAGGACAGCTTCTGGCCCGATGGCGCCGTGCGTATTGCGGGGCGCGAATACAACGGGCTGCTCGAAACACCCTGCTACCAGCGCGGCGAGATGTCCTGCCTTTCCTGTCACTCGATGCACCAGCAAGCGGACGATCCGCGGCCGGTTGCCGAGTGGGCCGACGACCAGTTGAAACCCGGCATGCGCGGAAACCGCGCGTGCGTACAGTGCCACGAACGCTTCGAGAGCGAGCAGAGTCTGACCGCGCACTCGAATCACTCTGCTGGCTCGAGCGGCAGCGAGTGCCAGAACTGTCATATGCCGTACACCACCTACGGTCTGCTGAAGGCGATCCGCAGCCATACCATAGACAGTCCGTCGGTGGAGGGGAGCGCCACATCGCGACGCCCGAACGCATGCAATCAATGTCACCTCGACAAGACGCTGGCGTGGGCGGCCGAGCATCTGGAGGCGGACTACGGGATCGCTCAGCCGGTTCTGTCTGAAGACGAAAGGACGGTGGCCGCGTCGTTGTTGTGGTTACTTCGCGGCCACGCGGGCCAGCGCGCACTGGCGGCTTGGACGATGGGCTGGGAGCCGGCGCGCCAAACCGGCGGCGGCGACTGGTTGGCCCCATATCTCGGCCATCTGCTGTTGGATCCTTACGATGCCGTGCGCTTGGTCGCCCACCGCGCGCTGCGCCGCCAACCGGGCTTCGAAGACTTTGCGTACGACGCTCTCTGGGAGCCCGCGCAGCGTGTGCAGGCCTCTCGGCGAGCGATTGCGATCTGGAGCCGGATCGGCCGAAACGAGAACCTCACGACCGGCGACAACGTGCTGATCGAGCGGGGCGGAGAGCTGAATCGATCGCGTATCAGGGCACTGCTGGCTCAGCGCGACGACCGCCCGGTCACGTTCCGGGAGTAGGCCGCGTTTCTTCCGAACCCCAGCGTCCGAAGTCTCTTGCACTGGGTACTCCGGTCTGAGTAGACTGATGACAGGGATGACGCTCCGTGTTGTCACCACGTGGTCATGAGTCATTGGCGCGGAGTCGCATCCGCGATTGCTTCGGCGGCGTTGGTCCTTCTTCTCGGATGCACCGGTGTTCTTCCCGTCGAGCCGGGCGGAGCTGTCGCGCTCGAGGCGAGCCAGGGCATTTTCGTCGTCCACATCTCGTCGGAAGTCGAGATCGCCTCGATGGACTTTGGTCCCGGCGGATCAGTCGAGGGTCTGCCCGCTGGCAACCACATCGCGCTGTTCGTCGTCCGTTGCCAGAGCGACCTCGAAACAAGATTTGCCTACTGGACGATCGGATCCAGATAGATCGGTGATGACCAGGCGCGCTCGCGGGCCGGTGCCAGGCAGTCATCGTCGATTGCCGTACGGAAATCGCCGTGACAAGGTGTCGTTTGCAGCGGGTTGCCGGCGTCGTCGAAGACGGTTCGCAAGTTGTCGGCGTTGATCGCCGGCCTCGCGGTTTGAATCGCGCGTGCGTAGTAGCTGACACTGGAAGCTGAGCCAGAACGGCCGTCGCGTGCAGAGATCGGGAATTCGGGGTCGTCGAAAGTGAACGCACAGCCGGCAGGGTGGGGCGGGCATTGGATCCGACGCCATGGGTCGTCGATCAGTGCCGCTAGCACCTCGGGGGCGGCCCCGCGCATATCCGCCGGTTGCGAACGCACTCGAACGATTTCGATTGTCTCGATCCGCTCGCGCTGGTCGCTCGGGTTGTAGCATTCGCCGCGGCACAGTCGTTCGTGGCGATCGGGCGACAAAGCCGCGATCGACTCGTCGCTACAGCCGGGCTCCTGGATCAGCGAGCCGACTGCGCGCACTTCGAATCTGGGAATCGTCCCCATCTCGACTTCACTTCCCATCGGGGCACGCCCTCCGGGCGCATTCAGCAAGTCGAACCACAACAGCATCCGCGGCCCACTGGTTCCGTAGACCTCGCGTCGCATCAACGCGTCCCAGATCGAGCGCCGATCTCGACCGGTCGCGTGAACGCCGACGATGCCGCCTGGATACAGGAAACTCCCGCCGCGCTCGACATCGAGCAATCCGGCGAAGCTACGGGGTTCGCGATCGGCCGGTTGCGCGCGATCGGGCTGCTGCTGTCGCCCCATCACGAAGGGGCGTAGCCAATTCTCGATGGTGGGGCTGGCGATGCCACGGGCATCGGTCATCAGTCGCCGCTGATCCTGCTTGTAGCCTGTGCCCGGACGCGACGCGTGGTTGTCGGTCGACGCGATGAATCCGAAGCGCAGCTCGTCCGAGCGCGTAAGTGCGTACTGCGCGGTTTGTTGCGGCCGGTAGTTCATCGCCGGCTTGAAGCAGTCGCGACATTGGTCGCAGTCGAGCCAGTCTTCCGGAGTGGTGTCGGGCAGCACCAGGTGGGGAGAAGTTCCCGCCTCCAGCGCAAAGCGCCGGGCGTCGCGCACGCGCGCGTTGCACTCGTGTTCCGGAATATCGCCGCAGCGCTCGCGCACGATTTCGCCGGCGCGCCAACAGCACGGATAGAAGTCGCGCGTCGGCGCCTGACAAATGGCCTGTCCCGCCGCGTCGGTTGCAAGGCCGACGCCGCTGCGAAACTCCTCGCTGTTGCCATGGCCCGACATGATTTCGAGCAGTCGCTCGGTCTCGGGCTCGTGGTTGCCCCCTTCGAGCAGAGAGTCGAGGCTCGCTCCGGGGGGTGCGTGAATCCCCCAGGCCATGCCGTGTGGAATGACCAGGTTCTCGAAGCCCCACGCAGAGAGTTTCGCGTAGAGCTCTGCAGGCGTGGACGCGTTTTCTCGGCAATCATCGGGAAGCGCGGGACCTGAGGCGTGGGTCGGGCAATCGGGAAGCTCCGCGATTTGGCGCGTCAGCGCCAGAAAGTCCGCGTATTCCCCCAGGCCGAGTGGTCCCGTTTTTTCCAACACGCGGACAACACCCATCGCGCGCGCCCGCTGCGTGACACCGGGAGGAAGCGCCGTGATGGGTCGCGTGGGAAGTTCCGTGTCCTCGAGACCGGGGAATATGACATTTCGGTGTCCATAGTGGGTCTCGGGCGTCGGTCCGGTTTGCGTCCACTCGAAACCCGTGAATGCGACCAGGTCCGGATTCTTCGGGTCGCCGGCCCGCTCATTGCACTCGCGAATGCTTTCGCGCGTCTCCTGCCAGTTGTGTCGAGTGAGGCCCTCGGCGTGATCATTGATCGAAAAGAAGTCCAAACCCGCGCAGTAGCGCGCGAAGTCGCACGCGTCGGCGGGCGGGTGCGCGCCCTCGCCCGCAAACATCGGCAGCGCGTACACGAACGCGTCGATGGAGAAAGTCGAATGTACGTGGAGATCGCCGAACAGGATCTGGCGCGCGTCAGCTTCGGGTTCCCAACTGGACTGATCTTCGATGGCGAGCCGCGCGACTTCTCGCGCTGAACGGATGGCTTCCACGCTGTCGGTCGATCGAGGCCCACCCTGAATGAGCCCCGCCGAACGGTCGGTTTCCGGAGCCGCGATGATGATGAGGATGGCGCCAACGAGAGCACCGGCCAGAGCGAAAAACGCGAGTCGTAGCATTCGAATCAAGTTTCGGCTCGATCGCCCGGGCCAGTCAAACCCGGAAACGCCTCCATACTGCCCAACGGCGCCGAGCCAGCTGTTCCGCGCGTGTCGCGGGGTCGATCCGAGGTGTGTCGGCCGGAAGTTCACCGAGCACATGATCGATCGCAACTACACGCAACGACGGGACCGGTGCGACATCCGCACGCAGGAACCGCGCGGTCAATGTCCCACTGCGATGCCCGGCGGTGTCGAGCCAGTTGGGAACGCCCGGGTCGATCTCCGAGATGACCGCGCGAAACACGCCGTCGCTATCGATCACCCCCTGGTGTCCATTGATCGAACTCTGTCGGGACGCGTATTCGATGGCCTCCCAGTAGTAGTTCGCGAGTCCGACACTCCAGTGGTGACACTGCGGAAGCTCAACCTCGAGGATGACCGCCCGACCCGCTTCGCAGGCGAAGTTCCCCATCCCATAGGCCTGACCGCTCATCCCTGCGCGTTCGCCGGCGCCCTCGGGCTTGTGAACGACGAGCGTGTTGGGCGGCATTCCGAGCATGCCGCGGCTCATCGTCTCCCAGAGCGTGCCAGCCTTGTCGAACCAACGAGCCAGTCGGTCGAGACGCTCGGCGACCTGCCCTGTGCGGGGTGGCGGGATCGGGTAGGGTGCGTCGATGCGCTCGATGTAGAGTTCCGCGGGCCGCTCGTTCTCCCAGTCATTGAAGTATTGTCGGACCAGCACGAACTCGGCGTTCGCTTCGAGTTGTAATTGCTGATTTCCACTGCCGGCGCCATCGGGGGATAGCGTGAGTTCGAACGAACCGTCGTGCTCGGTGACGAGATCGAAACCGTCGATCGATGCCAGGGTTCCCCAAGAGGAGATGTCGCCGTTGGCGAAATGTCCGAAATTCGCCTGAATGTCGATGTGGTTCGCGCTGCCGCGATTGCCGCTGATGCGGTAGCTGCAATCGCCGCGAATCGCAGCGAAGTGATACAGGCAATCGGGGTTGTCCAGGCCCCACGGCGTCGAGTAATCGATCATTCGGACGAAGATCGGGTAGTCGGGGTCGCCGTGCGTGACACATTGGGCGTTGCCCGATGCCAGAAAGCGTGAGAGGTATCGGAAACCTTCGGCCCGATCTCGCGCGGTGTCGGGAACCCCGTCTCCCAGAACCAGACGACCCGCGTTCTTCAGGCTGTCGCAAAAGTGGTCCCACGCTTGTCCGGACACCAGGCGAGTTTCTCCGGGATCGCCTTCGCTGTTGGGGTCAAACATGGGGGCTCCAATCGCGCAGTCGGACAGCGTATCATGGCCGTCGAATTTCACCCTCCATTCACCCTCCATTCACCCTCCATTCACCGGCCAGTCACCCGCTCATCACTGAGGTGTGTGTTGGATCGAATCATTGTTGGAAGCGGACGCTGTGGCTCGACACTGCTGTCGCGGATGCTCGCAGAGAACCCGGACACGCTCAGTGTGTTCGAGTATTTCAACGGTCTCGACATCGGCACCCGGTTCGCTGGCGAAGGGGTGACTGGCGACGCCTTCGCGCAGCTGATTTCGGCCGAGCAGCCTTTCGTCACGGCGGTGTTGCGCCGCGGCTACGAGGTGGCCGAAATCACCTATCCATTCGGCCCTTCGGCGCGCTACCTCCGAGCAGCGCCGCTGCCATGGATTCTGGTGTCGACATTGCCCCGCCTATCAGACGCGCCAGACGGGCTTTTTGACGAGGCGATTGCATTCGCACGGTCGCTTCGACCGGCGCCGATGATCGCGCAGCATCGCGCACTATTTGATTGGCTGGTCGCGCGATTCGAACGCAAGTTCTGGATCGAGCGCTCGGGGTCGTCGATCGATTATCTCGGAGAGCTCGCTGAGCAGTTCCCCGAGGCGCGCTTCGTGCACATTCATCGCGACGGACGCGAGGCGGCATTGTCCATGCGCGAACATCACGCCTATCGGCTGCCAATTTCGCTGATGTATGGGGCGCCCACGGACGCGGGCGTAGCGCTCGCCGAACTGGGGCCACTGGATCTGCACGCGGAGCCGTCCGGTGAGGATCCGATTTCGCTGGTCCTGAAGTCGCGGCCCTCGGCGCACTACTTCGGCCAGTATTGGAACGACCAGATCCTGCGCGGCGATGCGGCACGGGCGAGGATGGGGCCGGGTCGATACCAGGAGCTGCGATTCGAGGATCTCGTGCGTGATCCTCGAGCGGAGCTGGAGAGGATCGCCGAATTTTTCGAGATCGATTCAGCGCGCGGTGGATGGATCGAGCGTGCGAGTGCGCTGATCCATGAAATGCCGGCAACGCGATTTCAAGATCTCCGCGATCAGGAAGCCGAAGCCCTGTCGGATGCAGTTCGCCCGGGACAGAAGCTACTCGGACGCATCGCTGAGGCTGGCCACAGCAAAGGGGCGACTGCAGGGTAGGGGTGGCGAACGCGATGTTGTGTCCAGCCATGCCGCGGGCGACACTAGTGCGTGCAACACGATGAGCGCGAAGCCGGAGGTGTCGATGCCGGCATGCAATCCTGTCGCACCGGGTGAAGCCGACACTAAAGTTCATCGCAAGCCGAAAACGCTTGGCGGCGTACCGTGCCTTCCAAGCAAGCGAGGCTGCCCGGCCCGGCGAGGCGGGTCTCGGCTGACTCGAAGTGCAGCACCAGGTCCTCGAAGCCGTCGCCGTTCCAGTCGGTTCGGTGATTTCTGCCCACGAGCTTCGGTGGTTCGTGCAGCGGCCTGGCTGTCCCGGTCTCCAGGCGCAGCGACAAGACCTCGATCTCGTCCAGGTCGAGATTCGCGGAACCGAGCAGCGTGACCTGTATCCGTCGCAGCATTCCGGAGGGTCGCTGCCGGTTCCTGCCTTTCCGCGTTTCGCCGTGGATGTCGATGACGATGACGATGTCGCTTCGCATCGCTTCGGAGACGTCGGTTGCACTCTCACAGCCCGGATCTTCGCCGAAGTCGACCAGGCGATCGCCATCGTTATCGATTCCGTCGTCGCAGGGCAGGCCGAGTTCGCGCTCGGAGTCGTCCATGGGCCCGTTGCAACCGAGATCGCCGGGTGCGTCGATCGTTCCGTCGCCATCGTTGTCGAGGCCGTCGTCGCAACCCGGCAACACGCTCGGGTCCAGCGAGATGGCCTCCAAGAATGAGACGATGTCGTCGATATCCTGGTCCGTCATCTCCACTGGAGACGGCAGCAGCTGTCCGGCGGGTGACGCTGCGAACTCATCGCTGGTATAGAAGGCCACCGCGTCCCGCAGTTCCGCGACCGAGTTGTCGTGGAAAAAGGGCGCTGTACGGGCGGCTCCGACCAGCGGGGGCGTTTCGAACTCGCGCGCGCCGTCGGCCTCTGCTGGAAGCGCCAGTGTCGGATCTCCCGAACCCCCGACACATCCATCGTCATCGTTTTGCGCAAGCTGCGACACGCCGGTGTTGAAGGTGAGATTGCCGGCACCCGTCCCGAGCGACCCGTCCGCCTTGGATCGCGTCGGCCCGCCGTGACACCGGAAACAATGCCCCTTTCCGAGGGTTCCACCGACGAGCAGACGGCCGCGATCGATCGACTCCTTGTTTCCCCCCTGCTCGACCGCGAAGTCCATCATGCGATTCTGGCTGAGGTTGCCGTCGGCGGGGAACTCGATGTCGTCCATGAACGCCTGCAAGGCCTGTAGCTCGAAGTCGCTGGGAATTCGGAAGTCCGGCGGGCCGTCCACGGGGTCGGAGTTGCGAGCCAGCGTCTTCGGGAGGTGTTGCTCCACAGCGCCCCGACTGAAGGCGCGGAGATCCGTCACGTTCCCACTCAGTCCATACGGTGCGGTCCGCCGGATATTCAGCAGATGCGGAGCGCTCCTGAACACGGGCGCCGTCGAGAAGCCGTCGATGTTCTCCAGAAACAGGCCGCGCTCGTCTCCGCCGCGCATCAGACACGCATTTTCGAGCCCGCTGAGCGCGGGGTCGAATTCGGCAGCGAATAACACCTCGTGCGGTGAAGCGGCGAAGCGATCCGCAATGCCCGCCGGCGTGAGCCCGAAGCCGTCAGCGTCGATGTGACAGGTGACGCAGGTGCGTCCGTTGCCGTTGAACAGCTCGTGCCGGAACAGGTTTGCACCCTGTCGCTCGATGGACAGCTCGGTGAGGACCGCCGTCTCGTCGAAGCGATTGACGGGCGACGGCGGGGCCAGTTCGAAATCGGCGTTGTTGGGTCCGAGAGAGAAACAGCCGAATTGGTCCGTGGTACCCGCGTTTTGAAACCGACTCAGGCTGACCGGTAACAAGCCCGCTACCGCAAGCGCAGGCGCTGGTGACCCGTTGGTATGGCCACAAGCGTCCGGCTGTTCCGGTCCATGGTAGTTTCCGTAGGAGAGGCAGACATGGGTCGGCGTCGCTCTTTGGTTAGCGGGATTGTTGCGGAAACAGACCATCCCATCGACCGATTGGAGGTCCGGCGGCATCAGGTAATCGGCGCCCAGACCGGTCTGGTCTTCGAAGGCGATCGTCGCGAGCAGGATCGATCGGTTCGCGCCGCCGTAGCGCGGGATCTGCGGCGGATCGGCGGGAAACCCGAAGATGCCGGTGGGCAGTCCGGTCGCGTCGTGGAAAGTGAGCAACATGCGAGGCTCGGGGAAATCGGGGTCGGTTTTCTGAGGGCCCCACCTGGCGCCGCGAATGCGGCGCACGCGCAGCTCAATGAACTGGACGCGCGAGTCGCCGTTTCCCCCAGCGAACACCTCATCGATCCGAACCAGCTGCCTGCTGGAACGCGCCTCTGCTGGGCCAGCCAGTGCGAAAAAGGCCAGCAAGGCGAATACCAGAAAAGCGAATACCCGAAAAGCGAATAGGAGGCGGGACACTCCTCGTCGCGGCCGTCGCGCCGGCAGACGTGACATCGCTACATCGCTCCAGCTAGAAACCGCACCCACCAACACCAGCACATGGCTTCATCCTACAACGAGGCGCCGCTGCTGAAGACCCCGGGGCAACTCAGCAGCGCCAGAGCTCAATGGGACGCCGGTCGGGAGCCCTGAGAGCCTGTTGGCGTCCAAAAAAAGGAACTTCGACTCGCCGTCTGGCAACAAGCGAACGCGAAATAATATGGTACGTTCCGAGCCGCCACCTGGGAAGGGCAGATGCGATGGAGTTCGCATGTTCAGGGCGTTTTCCGGGTTCAAGCCCCTTCGCGGTGCGCTGCCGATAGGTTCCCGCACCGCCCGCGCGGCCGTCTTGTTGGCTAGCGTCCTGGCCAGCGTCCTGGTCAGCGTTGGCAGTGTCGCGCGGGCTGAAGTCAGCTTCGATTGGGCGACCGTGGGTTACCCGAACAACGCGCCGGACACCGAAGTCATGGCCTGCTGTGATGACGCGATCGGTACGACTGGCTTCGGGGCTGTCCCCTACGTGTACGAATTGGCCACGAAAGAGGTCACGAACGCCCAGTACGCGGAGTTCTTGAATGCGGTCGACCCGACCGGGGCGAACCTGCTGGGACTCTACCCCTCCGAAATGGCATTCGAGCCGTGGGCTGGTATCGACCGCGTCCCGACAAACCCGGTCGGTTCGAAATTTGTGACAGACCCGATCGCTGCCAGCTGGCCGGCGATTCCGGTGACGTTCTGGGGAGCGGTGCGCTTTGCGAACTGGATGCACAACGGCCAAGGCAGCGGCGATGTGCAAGACGGGGCCTACACACTGACAGGCGGGGGAGGTTTTCCGGGCAATGCGAATACGGTCGTGCGCAACACGGGTGCCCGATTCTTCGTGCCGAGCGAGAACGAGTGGTACAAGGCGGCCTACTACGATGGGTCCACCGACACCTGGCGCGACTACCCAGAGGACTCCGACACCGTGACGGCTTGTGGGCTGCCGTCTGCGATTCCGGGGACGGCCAACTGTGATTTCTCGGTCGACGGACCGAGCGATGTGGGCTCCTACAGCGGCGAGCCGGGTCTGTACGGGATCTTCGACATGGGCGGCAATGCGCTCGAGTGGAGCGAGACGATCGCCACGATCGGAGAACGTGAGGCCCGCGGCGGATCCTGGTCCAAGGGAGTCGACTTCAACGCATCTAGCTTTACCTACGACGGCCTGCACACGACAGCACAGGAGCCGAGTCTCGGATTTCGGTTGGGGCGCCAGCTGTGTCCGGATTCGGACGGCGACACTATTGGGGATTGCTTGGACAACTGCATCGACAAGTTCAACCCGGCACAGGACGACACGGATGGTGACTTTTGCGGGAACGTCTGCGACCTGAGCTACGACGGCGACGGCATTGTCGGTTTCCCCGACTTCGGCGCACTCACTTCGGCATTCGGCACGTTCGACCTGGACAAGGACCACACTGAACCGGTAACGGGCCCCGTCGGCTTCCCCGATTTCGGTGCATTTTCGGGCCGCTTCGGTCAGACGGCGGGACCCTCTGGTACCACGCCCGGCACGGCGGAGTGCCCGAAGTAGGGCAATCCACTTCAATTCACCTCAATTCACCTCAACTTACTTCAAATTCCCAGTCGATTAGCACGACCGGGTGCGAGCCGTCTGCTGCTGTATTCGATCGCGGGAATCACCGTGGCATGTCCGGTCTTGCTATCCCCGTTGCGAAGCCGAGCCCGTCAGACTTCCGCGCTGTAGGGCGGTGCCGGGTCGTACTCGATTCCGTGTTGCACCGCTCGAGCGATCTTCGGAGAGTAGAGCTGACCGACCAACCACAGAGCCATGTCGATGCCAGCGGAGACTCCGGCGGAAGTCACGAGGTTGCCGTCTCGCACGTAGCGCACGTGCTTCAGGACCTCGGCGTCGCCGCGCGCACGTAGGGTTTCGATGAACGCGTGGTGTGTGGTGATCCGCTTGCCCCGCGCGATACCGGCTTCGTGGAGCAGCAGCGATCCGGTGCATACGCTCGTTACCCATTCGCAGCCATCGGCAACCTTGCGCAGCCAAGCGATCAGTTCCGGGTTGTCGACTTCACGCCGCGTTCCCTGGCCCCCGGGTACGAGCAGGATTTCGAGGTCGGGGGCGTTTGCAAACGAGTGATCGGGCACGACACGCAGTCCCTTTGCGCAGCGGACGGTGTCGCCACTTTGGGAGATCGTCACGACGCGAAGCTCCGCGTCGACCTCACGCGTGGAGGCGAAGACCTCCCACGGGCCCGCGAAGTCGAGTTCTTCCACGTCGTCGAACAAGAGTATTCCGATGGTGCGGCTCATCTCGCGTCTCCGTTTTTGGCGTACCCTCGTTGATAGTCTCGGACGTAGCTCGGGACGGCAATGCCGGGCGCGAGACGCGGGTCGTCGACAGGTGCCTCGAATCGGGTCTGTGTCGGAATCACGCCAGCCCAGCAAGCGATCTCATAGTCCGCCTCGTCATCGACCGGGGGACCGCTGCGAACCTTGGCCGAACCCTCGTCGATCGAAAGTGCCAGAACGAGCGTGCGCTTCGCCTCCGTTGCATTTGGGGCTCGCACGTCATCCCAGCGGCCAGGCACCATGTGTTCGATGATGGCGCGTAATCCGGCGAGCCACTCCTTGTGGTCGGTCACTTCGCGCATCGCTCCGTACAGGACGACCGATCGGTAGTTCATCGAGTGGTGGAACGCCGATCGGGCCAGCACCAGTCCATCGATGTGAGTCACCGAGAGGCACGCAGGTTCACCGTTACACAGCGCGCGCAATGCCCTGTTGGCGGCGGCACCGTGGACGTACAGCGTCGAGCCTATTCTGGCGTACGCGGTCGGTATGACGTGCGGGGAATCATTTTCGACGAACGCGAGTTGGCAGATCAGGCCCTCATCGAGAATCGTCTGAATGTCGTCGACCTGGTAGCTGCCGCGATCTTTGCCCCGCTTGAGTGTGGTTCGGGGGGTGGGTTCGAGTTGTGACATGATTTGGCTCCGTATGGGCTGTGTAGGGGCTGTGTATGGGCTGCGAGTTGTCTTTGAATTGGCTTGCGTTTCTCGAACTGTCAGCTGTGATCGGGATTGTGATCAAGACGATGTTTGTTACAGTACAAAAGTATGGCTGTATTAGTACATAGTGAGAATCGGAAGTATATCCAGGGATCGAGCGCTGTCGAGATCTGTTCCAGCGTCGAGCGTGCCATCCATCACGAGCGCCTTGCGCCCGGCGACGCGCTTCCCACGGTGCGCGTGCTGGCTGGGGCGTTGAGCGTGAGTCCGGCCACGGTGTCTTCGGCCTACCGAACCCTGCGCGAGCGCGGTTTGATCGTGACCCGTGGCCGCCGCGGCACGCAGGTGGCAGGGCGCCCACCGCTCGCAGCCCGAGCTCCGGCCGCGTTGCCCAGCGGTGTGCTCGACCTGGCCGATGGCAATCCGGACCCGCAATTGCTTCCAGGCCTCGCCGGCGCGCTAACGCAGGCCGATCCGGGCAAGCGATTGTACGGAGAGCCGGTCAGTTACGGACCGCTGAAGCAGGCTTTCGTGCGGGCCTTCGAAGCAGACGGCATTCCCGCCGAGCATCTGATCGTCGTCAGCGGTGCGCTCGACGGCCTCGAGCGCGCGCTGAAGGTGCACCTGCGTCCGGGCGCCAAAGTGGCCGTCGAGGATCCGGCATTCATCGGTGTTCTCGACTTGCTGCAGGCGATGGGGATGACTCCGGTACCGATCGCAATCGACGACTCGGGGCCGGAACCCGACGCGATGCGGACCGCATTGGAGCGCGGTGCTGCCGCTGTCATCGTGACCCCGCGCGCCCAGAATCCCACCGGGGCTGCGCTCGATGCACCGCGGGTCCGAGCACTTCGGAAAGTGTTGCGCGACTACCCCGACGTATTGATTCTCGAAGACGACCATGCCGGTCCGGTCGCCGGTGTCGATGTGCACACGCTGTGTGATGCGAAGCGTTCCGCGTGGGCTGTGGTGCGATCCGTCTCCAAATCGCTGGGGCCGGACCTGCGGGTCGCCGTACTGACCGGCGATGCTACGACGGTCGCGCGCGTCGAAGGCGGAACGATCATCGGGATGCGCTGGGTGTCGCACGTACTGCAGCGCCTGGTGGTCGCGCTGCTGTCGGAAACCGGCATGAACGCAATGCTGCGAAATGCGTCGCGCACCTACTCGAGCCGGCGTAAGGCGCTGCTGGACGCACTGGCGTCGTTCGGGATCGCCGCACACGGCCGTTCGGGGCTGAACGTCTGGGTGCCAGTTCCCGATGAAGCAGAGACAGTGAGTCTGCTGCTCGATCGCGGCTGGGCGGTTACGGCCGGGCAGCGGTTCCGTATCGACAGTCAGCCGGCGATTCGGGTCTGCGTCGCATCGCTTCGACCACAGGATGCCCGGAAGCTGGCTGTGGAAATCGCGAGCATCGTTCGGCCACGCTCGGCGAGCTCTCAGGTTTGATGGGTCGGATCGAGAACTCAGACACAGTCCAGTCAGCTCAGGCAACCCAGATGGCTACGACGCGCGCGATCCCTACGCGGATTTACGGTACTGATCGCGCTGCGCGGAATCGCGCAGGAACTCGGCCAGGTTGATATCGCCGTCGACATCGAACTTGTGATCGAGGAGCCGAACGTTCGACATTCGATCGGGCCGGAAACTGCGGTAGTCGCGGCGCATCTCGCACCAGGTGGCCAACGTCCACTTGTCGCCCCAGAAGAACAACCCGAGCGCGCGTACGCGGCGTTCGGTCGCTTCCCCATCTGCACGCGTATAGGCAAATTGCAACAGCCTGTGCCCGCTGATTGCCCGTCGAATCACCGCGACCTCGCGTGCCATGACGGCCTGGCGCGGAAAGTCGGGAGCGAATAGCGGTGTGTCGAGCAAGATTTTTCGCAGGGGTAGCGGCAGCACGGCTTCGATTCGGTTCATCGCACTACTCACAGCCGAAGCCAATTCCGGGTCACCCCAGGCCGCGACGATACGCGCGCCGAGCGCGAGTCCCTCCAGCTCGACGCTGCTGAATGTCATCGGGGGCAGGTCGAAGCGTTTATCGAGTGCATAGCCAACACCGGCCTCGCCGCGAATCGGCACGCCTGAATGCTGCAGATCCTGGACGTCGCGGTAGATGGTCCGTTTCGAAACACCCAGATCTTTCGCCAGGTGACCACCGGTGGTGACCGGTCGAGAGCGAAGCATTCGAACGATTTGGAATAGTCGGTCGGCTCGGCGCATTGGGGGACCTCTGAGGTTGAGGGGTTGAGAGGGTTGAGGGGTTGAGAGGGTTGAGAGGGTTGAGAGGAGTTGGCAACTCTCGAGATGTCAGCAGCTTGGCGTCAGTTCAACCAGCAATCAGCTGGCTCGAAGCCTCCGATCGGCAAGAAATCATAACCGTTTCAGTGCTTTGATCCGAATTTGGCGAGACGCGGGGGAACCGGTTCGAAAACGAGTTTGGCAGGTTCTCGTCATCAGCACGTCCGCAGCCGCGATGCGCTGTTGACATTTCGTGTCAGCAGCGAAAAGCCCGGATCGGGCCAGAGGTGCCTGGGTTCCGGATGCGAACGCGATTCAACCGGCACGGCTGGCTGGCTGGGGCGTTTCGACGCGGTTTCTCAACAGGCTGCTAGAGTCGAGCGGTGTCCGGGTATCTCGAGCGACCTCCTGCCGATCACACCCTGGTCGGCCGCATGATTCGGGCGGCTCGGCTGGAAACGGACTTGTATGCCGAGGTCGAGGCGGATACGACTGCCACCCAGCAAGCGGCTGCGGTGGTATTTCTGGCGTCGCTCGCGGGGGGAATCAGCAGCGGTGCGCAGCCGCTCGAGGTCATTCTCGGTGCGCTGCTGGGGCTCGGCGGCTGGTACCTGTTTTCCTATGTGGTTTTTTGGGTCGGCGCCCGGTTGCTTCCCGAACCCAGCACCAACACGAATTTTATGGCGATCTTGCGCGCGGTGGGCTTCGCGAATGCGCCGGGCATCCTGCGACTATTCGGCGTTCTCACGCCGATTCGCGAGGTGGTGCTCATCGTCGCTTGGATCTGGAGCCTGGTGGCGATGATCACCGCGGTGCGCCACGCGCTGTCGTATTCCAGTCCGTGGCGGGCCCTCGGCGTCTGCACCATTCCGCTTCTCGGCAGCCTGCTGTTGCAGGTGATCGCCATCGCGATGTACGGCCAGAGTGAAGTGGTCCCCGGCATGGAAGAGCCGCCGGTCAAGACGCCCTGGTAGCTCATTCAAGGTTCCGCCGGCACGGTTATTCCCACACGGTTAGTCCCGCATAGTCATGTGACCCGGTTTTGATTGCACTCCAAGGAGAATCTCATGACCACCCAATCAGGGCTGTTGCCCGAACGCCTCGCGCGAATCGATGAGCACCTCAAGAACCGTTATCTGGATTCTGGGAAGATCGCCGGCGCGCTGACGCTGGTGTATCGACGCGACGAACTCGCCTACTTCTCCCCGGTCGGCCTGATGGATCTAGAGCGCGGCGTTCCGATGGCCGAGGATACGATCTTTCGCATCTATTCGATGTCGAAACCCATTACATCGGTGGCGCTGATGATGTTGTACGAGCATGGACACTTTCAACTCAACGACCCCGTACACCGTTGGATTCCCGCCTGGCGCGATCTGGGGGTGTTCGAAGCTGGCAACGATCCCAGCTTCTTGACGAAACCGTGCGATCGGCCGATGACGATTCGCGACCTGCTCAGCCACCAGTCGGGACTGACGTACGGATTCATGGAGCGGACCAACGTCGACGCCGCGTACCGAAAGCGGGATATCGGCAGCCGGTTCGATCGGGATCTGGCCGCGACGATGCAAGAGCTGGCGTCGCTGCCGCTCGAGTTCTCGCCCGGCACGGCCTGGAATTATTCGGTGTCGACCGATGTAGTCGGTCACCTCGTCGAGTTGATCAGCGGTGAGCGTTTCGACGAATACCTCAGGCGTCACATCTTCGAGCCGCTGGGAATGATCGACACGGGCTTCGTCGTCCCGGGCGCGAAGCTGGATCGCTTTGCCGCCTGCTACGAACGCAATCGCAAAAAGGAGCTGCGACTTCAAGACGATCCGCACAAGAGCCCCTACTCGAAAGAGCCGAAGTTCTTCTCCGGCGGCGGTGGCCTGGTTTCGACCGCGTCGGACTACTTGCAGTTCTGCCGGATGTTGCTCCATGGCGGAGAATTGGACGGCGCCCGTCTGCTCGGACCCAAGACGATCGAATGGATGGCGCAAAATCACATCGAAGACGGACGCGACATCAGCTCGGTCTCGGCGGGCGGATTCAGCGAGACGACTTACGACGGCATCGGTTTCGGTCTCGGGTTCTCCGTGATGCTCGACACCTCGCGCGCACAACTCATCGGGTCGCCCGGTGAATTCGCTTGGGGGGGCGCGGCGAGCACGGCGTTTTGGATCGACCCCGTCGAGGAGTTGATCGTCATCTTCATGACCCAGTTCATGCCGTCAGCGACGTTCAACTTCCGGGGCCAGTTGAAGTCGATCATCTACCCGGCGATCGTCGACTGACGTTGCGGCGCTGGAACTCTTGGTTGTCCGACGCTAGCCCTTTGCTTCGAAGACCGTGGGCTCGCTGACGTAGGTGCGTGCGAGCACGTCGACGAGTTCGGGATCGTCTATCGGCGTATCCGATCGAGCAAATGGCACGCCGCGCGCATCGAGATCGGTGTAGAAGCGCTCGAAGACTTCGTCGATGCTGAGGTCTTCGAGGTGTTCGTCGTACAGTTTGCGTTCGCGTTCGTCTCGAAAGACTTGCGCCTTCCACGACACGCTGATCCGCAACTCGTCGTAGCCGAGTTCGGCGCGACGCTCGTCTCCATCGGCGATGACCCAATCGTCACCGCCCTGGTGTTCGAGGCGCGTATCGAGCGTCATTCCCATCAACAAGCCCTTGTCGCGCGCCCCGACCGGGCGCACCCGGTGGTACATCCGATCGTTGTCACCGACGACTGCCGTATTGAAGATTTCGCCTTCGTGGATCTTCGGGGGTTGATCCGGCCCATCGGGCCAGTAGGTAAAGCCGCCGTCGGTTCCGCGGTAGAACCAGGCAACCGCAGTCGCGATCTGCACGCGCTCGGCTTCAAACAACCGCGAGTGACCCATCGCGTTCAGGATCCAGATCGGGTATTCGGTGCGCTCCACACCGCGGAAGGCCGGGACGTCGGTGTGTCCACCCCCTTGATCGAATGGAAGCTGCCAGGTGAGGTTCGTGTAAACGATCTGGGGGCGAACCAGTGGAGTCCCGAACATCTGGGCGGCGGCTTGCGCGAACCCGTCGTGCGCGAGAAGGGGCCCGACCCCATCGACGAGGGGGGTGTCGTACGCCCAATCGCCGCGAAAGTTCGGCGCGACGATCATCTTCTGGCCGCTGCCGGAACTCGCGCGGTACTCGGCGTCACTCGCGAAGTAGCGCTGTACCGGCCAGTAGGGGGAGTGCCGTTCGATCAGATCTCGAAAGATGCTCGGGTCGTCGAGCACGCAGTCGATGAAGATCGGCGGAAGCGAAGTCGGACTTTCGGGCATGCCAAAAGCCTACGAGCGCGGGCGCCCGAGCGCCACCCGGCCCGTGATGGCGATCGCCTTGCCAGGGCTCAGCCCAGGGCGGCGAGCCTTGGCCGGCCAGACCGAGGTGCTCAGTGCGCGCGTTCGATTTTTCGGTGCTTGAATGCCTTGGAAGCACCCTGACCGCCTTCTTCGCGCCTGGCGCGCTGCTCCGCATAGGCCTCCCAGGATCCGGGGCAGTACTCGATGCGTCCGTCGCCCTCGAAACCGAGGATGTGGGTCGCGACCCGATCCAAGAAATACCGGTCATGAGTGATCACGATCGCGCAACCGGGAAATGCGCCAAGCGCTTCTTCGAGAATGCGCAGGGTGGTGAGATCGAGATCGTTGGTGGGTTCGTCCAGAATGATGAAATTCGAAGAACTGCGCAGACTCTTGGCCAATTGGACCCGAGCGCGCTCGCCCCCCGAGAGCCTGCCGACGGGCGTCTGTTGGATGCTGCCCGAAAACAGAAAACGCGCGAGATAGAGGCGGACGGACAGCTCCTTGTCTCCGTACTCGATGATTTCCGAGCCGCCGGAAACCTCTTCGTACACCGTACTCTCGGGCTTGAGTTCCTGTCGATTCTGGTCCACGTAACAAAATTTCGTGTTCCTACCGACATCGACTACGCCGGCGTCAGCGCTGTCGCGACCGGTAATCAGATTGATCAGGGTCGTCTTGCCGAGGCCGTTGGCCCCGGTGATCCCGACGATTGCGCCGGGTGGCATATCCCAGTCCAGGTTTTCGAATAGCGTCTTGCCGTCGTAGGCCTTGCTGACTCCGCGGAGCGAAACGACCTTGCTACCCAGCCGGGGGCCGAAGGGAATGCGCAGGTCGATTTCCTCTGTCGGAATGATCTTCGACGCCTCTTCGACGAGCTTGTCGTAGGCCTCGATGCGCGCCTTGGATTTGGTGCGGCGAGCCTGCGGGGTCGAGCGCATCCATTCGAGCTCGCGCGCGACCGTCTTCAGCAGGTTGGCCTCGGTGCGGTCCTGTACGCCCTGCTGCTTTTCCTTGGCTTCGAGAAAGCTCGAGTAGTTGCCCACGTAGGACTTCATGAGTCCGTTGTGCACCTCGATCATGCGGTTCGCCACGCGATCGAGAAAGTAGCGATCGTGCGTGACCAGCATGTACGTACCGGAGTAGTTCGAAAGGAAATTCTCGAGCCAGGTGATGGTGTCGGCATCGAGATGGTTCGTGGGTTCGTCCAGGATCAGCAGGTCGGGTTGAGCCAGAAGTTCCTTGCATAGTGAAACGCGCCGCCGCTCGCCGCCCGAAAGATGCGCGGTCAGTTTGTCGCCCGGAGGCAAGCGCAAGGCCTGCATGGCCATCTCGATCTTCGCATCGAGTTTCGACGGGTCCATTGCATCGCGATGGTCGAGAATTTCCTGCACCTCGCCTTGTTCCTCGAGCAACGCATTCATCTTCTCCTCGTTTTCGAGGACCTCGGGGTCTTCCCAGCGAATCAGGATCTCTTCGTAGCGCGCGATGCAGGCGCGGGTTTCGGCCACCGCGAGTTCGACGTTCTCCCGCACCGTGTTGTCGAGATCGAGCACGGGTTCCTGGGGGACGTATCCGACAGTCGCGCCCTTGGCGGGGACGCAGACGCCCTCGAAATCCGGATCGTGGCCGGCGACGATGCGCATCAGCGACGATTTGCCCGCGCCGTTTACCCCCAGCACGCCCACGCGGTCGCCCGGCTGCAGACTGAAACTGATGTCTTTGAGAATCACGCGCTCGCCGAATTTTCGTTTGAGATGGTTCACTGTCAGGATCGGCTGACCCGGCTTCAGGCTCTTCATGCTGTTCTCCGTGAGACGCGTCTGCCCGCGTGTATCGACCGTGTTCTGCGTGCGGTTGAGTTCGCGCCAGGCGCGCGGGTACTGCGGGGTTGCGAAAGGCGCCTGGGCGATGTCCCAACGGGGCTTCGAATGGAGCCGAAGCCGGGATCCGCGATTAGATAGCATTCGCGCTGCGAAATGGCCGCAACGCGCAATGCGCGGGCCGATCTTCCGCCTGCAGCCGGCGAGCGTTATGGGCTAGTTTGCGATCCCGCTTCCCGGGATCGTCCACGTCGTCGCCCGACCCATGTTGGCTCGGGCTGCTTGGGGCGCGTTCGATTGATCACTCGCGGGTGTCCCTCAACCGGCTGGCGCCGGGCGTTGCTTCGACAGCAACACCAACAGCGCGGGTGTGATCAGGATGTCGATCAGGAATGCGTCGACGATCGTGAAGCTCGTCAGCAATCCGAAATAGAAGAGATTGTCCATGTCCGACAGCGTGAAAACGGCAAAACCGCTGGCGAGTACGACGGACGTGACCAGCAGGGCTCGACCGGTGGTTTCCAGCGTCGCTCTCACCGCTGCCCGGGTGTCGCCCAGCCTAGCGAAGTCCCGCTGGAAGCTGTGAATGAAGTGGATCGTATCGTCGACGGAGAGACCGATCGCGATACTTCCGATCATCATCGTGAACATGTCCATCGAAACACCAAGCCAGCCCATCATCGCCAATGTGACCATGATCGGCGTCAGGTTCGGCACCATACTGACGAGTCCGCCGCGCAGGTTGCCGATCAGCAGGATCATCAACGGCGTGATGATCGCCAGCGCGAGCATGTAGCTGTTCGCCAATCCGATGATCACCTGCTTGATCGTCTGGCCCATCATGCCCATGAATCCGGTCGTGACGACCGCAACTTCGTCTCCGAAAACGCTATGGAATTCCGCCTCCACCTTGTCGATGAACTCGGGATAACGAATGGGGTCCGCATAGGGGACCTTCAGCGTGAAGCGGGTCAACCGGAACTGGCTGTCGACCACCTCCTCTAGATCATCGGTTCCGGTGTTTTCGAACAGCAGCAATTCCTGTGACACCAATCGGTCGTCTTGCGGGATTGCGTAGAAGTCCGGCCGGTTCTCATTGAGCGCCTTGTGGATCTCCTTCAGGATGTCCGATATCGCGATCGTCTTGCCCACGTACAAGTCTTCGCCGAGTGTGATGGCGGCGGAACGCTCGCGAAACGTCTCCAACCTGTTCAGGAACGCCGCAGCCTTGACCGCGTCATCGGATCCCGTGTCGGCGATGAGTTCGAGTGTCATCGAACCGCGCAGTTCGCGGTCGATGATTTCCGTCGCGGTTACCAGCGGATCGCCGTCTGCCAGCCAGCTCATGACATCGTTGCTGAAGCTCAGCCTGCGAATGCCATCGATCGACCCGACGATCAGCAGCACGGCAACGCAGACCATCCGCCACGGATGCGTAGCCGCGAAATCACCACCCGCTACTATCGAGCGCTCCAGGACGCCGCCGCGTTCGGACTGTGCGTGCTCGGGCACGCGCCGAAGCGGAAGCACCGACACCAGTGCCGGCAGCAGCACCAGGCAGTACATCAGCGACAACAAGATTCCGAACGGCGCGAACATGCCCAGGTGAACGATTGGCATCAGCCCGGCCGAGAGAAACGACAGCAGCCCCCCTGCGGTCGTCAGGCTGGTCATCAACACCGCCAGCCCAGAGTGGCGTATCGCGTATACGACCGCGTCTTGCGCCGAATCACCCGTATCGAACTGGAGATAGAAAATTTTCAGGATATGCACCGCTGCACCGGTTCCGGCAGCGAGCAGCAGCGTCGGCAGAACCTGTGTGGGGGGTGTCAACATGGCTCCGCTGGCCGCGAAGGCACCCATCGTCGAGACCAACGAGAGCACCACCATCAGCATCGGGAGCAAGACGCCCGACAGTCGCCGGAACATCGCAAACAGCACGATTGCAACGGTTGCGAGCATCATCGCAATAAAGCGCGGCATGTCTCGCCCCATCTTGCCTGCGACGGCTTGCTGCAGCGGGGGCGCGCCGGCGAAGTAGATCGAGAAATCGTCTGCGCGGTATTTTTCGGCAATTTCGGCGATCACCGCCAAGCTCTCCGCGATCTCTGCGCCGGTCAACAACACAGGCTGTACTTCGACGCTGTCAGCGTCGAGATCGTCGAAACCGTCGAGTTCCTCCCCGCCGTCTGCGTCGCTCGAGTACAGGCTCAGCGTGATGACCAGCGATGTGAACGATGCGCTCTCGGAGATGACTGTGTTCAGGTACAAGGGCGTCGACATCACCCGTCCGCGCATCGCCTCGAGCGCCTGCTCCGTCTCGGGGAAGTTTTCGAGCAGATCTTCGACGATCAGTTCGTCGTCGGATCCGTACGTGGCGCGGACGTTGATCAGGCTCTGCACTTCGTCGAGGTGCGGAACCTTCGACTCGAGCTCCGCGTGGAGATCGCGGAGTTTCGCCAGAAAGCCGAGGTCGAATACTGCCGGTGGATCGATCGCGAGGATGATCAGCTCTTCGCGGCCGAACTGCTCGCGGAAGTGCATGTACGCGATACGAGCGGGGGAGTCCTCTGGCAGGAAATTTTCGACCGCCGTATCGATACGCATCTTGGGCAGTTGAGTCCCGAAGCCCACCGCGATCGCGAGACAGATCGCGATCGCCGCGTAGCGGTTGGCGATGACGAAACGGCCATGTCTTTCGAACAGGTCTTCGATCCGTTCGCGCATCAATTCTCCTGGGATGACTCTTCCAATGTTTCTCGAGAAGGCCGAGCCGAGACCCCGTGCAGCAACAGCTCGCCGACGTACGCCGCGTAGCGTTCCACCGCTTTCGGATCGAGCGGGTCGGAGTCCATGATTCTTCGCAGCGCGGGCGCGCCGAGGAAATAGAAGAAACAGCAGCCGAGCAAAGCCGGTGCCAGCAGTTGGGGATCAATCGGGCCGAACGCGCCGGACGTGATTCCATCTTCCAACACCTGACGAAGCGAGGCCAGGTTGGGCTCGCCGACGTCGCGGACAAATCGATCTGTGCGCTCGTCGTCTGGGAAGAAGACCAGCTCGGCGATCAGCCGCGGAGCAAACGGATCGGCCGCCATCGTGTGAATCACACCCGCTATGTACTCCCGAAAGCGCGCTTCGGGCGATTCGCTGTGTGTGGCAACGGCCCGCAGTCGGGCGCGAAGGCGAGAGCCCACTTCATCGATCACCGCGTCAAACAATTCCGCCTTGCTTCCGAAGTAGTAGTTGACCAGCGGCGCTCGCACGCCGGCGCGCTCGGCGACCATCCGCAAGGTGACGCGGGCGGTTCCGCGCTCGGCCAGCAGTTCGCGCGCGGCAGTGAGAATCGCCTCTCGGCCCAATTGTTGACTACCCGAGCCAGCAGGGCGTCCCGGGCCGCGTTCAGACATTAATTTATTTTACATTCAATAAATTAAATCCGCCATGCACCTGCCATGCACCACCTGGAATGCACCTGCCATGGACCACCTGGAATGCACCTGTCATGCACCAACGGGTGGGTCCAGCCATCTACGGCTCGGGCACCGATGCTCCGGTCTTGGGCCCGATTCGGATGAATTCGCGTCCCTTCCAGATCGCGAACAGCGCGGGATAGACCAGGAGTTCGAGCGCGAAAGAACTCGCAAGCCCTCCAACCATTGGAGCAGCCACCCGCTTCATGACGTCGGAGCCGGTACCGGTGCTCCACAGCAGGGGCAGCAGGCCGGCTCCCAGCGCCAACACCGTCATGAGTTTGGGGCGAATCCGGCGGGCGGCACCTTCCACGATGACCTCTTCGAGGTCCGCCACGCCGCGCAGGGTTCCGGCTATCTGTCTCTTGCGGTGCGCGAGTGTGAGGTAGAGCAGCATGACCACCCCGGTCTGTGCATCGAGTCCGGCGAGAGCGATGATGCCCACCCAGACCGCGATACTGAGGTTGTACTCGAGAAACCACAGCAGCCAGACGGCGCCGACCAGCGAGAACGGGACCGCCAGCAGCACGATCGCGGTCTCGACCGCGGACCCGGTGTTGAGATAGAGAAGCAGCGCCACCAGAAAAAGTGTGATCGGAACGACGAGATAGAGACGTTCCTTGGCGCGTTCGAAGTACTGAAACTGGCCGGCCCATTCGAGGCGTGTACCCGGTGCCAGGATTGCACTCTCCGAGACCGCTTGCCTCGCATCGGCGACGTAATCCACGACGGCACGCTCCGCGATATCGACGAACACGAATCCGACCATCTGACCCGACTCGCTGCGCACGAACGGTGGACCCATCGCGAACGCGATGTCCGCGACCTGCGCTATCGGCACCTGAACTCCGGTCGGAGTCGTCACGAGTACCCGGCCGAGTGCATCGAGGTCCTCGCGATAGTCGCGCCCATAGCGGACGTTGATCGGGTAGCGGGCCCGCCCCTCGACGCTTTGCGAAATGTTCAGGCCGCCAATCGCCGACTCTACGATTGCGTTGACGTCGGCGACGCGGAGTCCGAGCCGGGCAGCCTGTTCGCGCTTGGTGTGGAAATCGAGGAAGAAACCGCCGGTGAGTCGCTCGGCAATCGCGCTGCGTGTGCCCGGTACTTCCAACAGCACCTTCTCGATTTCGAGCGCGGTCCGCTCGATGCTCTCCAGGTCATCGCCGAACACCTTGACGCCGAGTTGGCTGCGGATGCCTGTAGCGAGCATTTCGGTCCGCGTTTGAATCGGCATCCACCAGTTGTTCGGCATACCCGGGTAGCGCAGCGTCTGGTTCATCTCGCGGATCAGGCCATTCCAGGTCATGCCCGCTCGCCACTCGGAGCGCGGCTTGAGCGTGATCACCGTCTCGACCATCGAAAGTGGCGCGGGGTCGGTGGGGGTCCTCGCCCGACCGATCTTGCCGAAGACGCGCTCGACTTCGGGAAATTGCTTGAGTTCGCGATCCATCTGCTGAAGGACGCGCGAGGCCTCAGTGATCGACATACCCGGCGGCGCCGTTGGCATGTAGAGAATGCTTCCCTCGTTCAGCGGCGGCATGAATTCCGAGCCCAGTTGAAGAAAGGGGGGCACCGACAGCGCCATCAGAAGAACTGCCGTGGCCAACACCCAGCGGCGCCGGCGAACGACGAATCGAACGGTGGGCGCATAGGCGGCAACGAGCACGCGGTTGATGGGGTTCTCGTGCTCTTTGCGCATGCGCCCACGGATGAACAGCACCGCGAGGGCCGGCGTCAGTGTCACGGTCAACAACGCAGCGAACCCCATCGCATAGGTCTTGGTGAAGGCCAACGGTTTGAATAGGCGGCCCTCGGTCGATTCGAGGGTGAATATCGGAAGAAATGAGATGGTGATGACGAGCAGCGCAAAGAACACGCTCGGCCCGACCTCCTGCATGGCGCCAATCACGACAGCTTGCCGCGAGCCGGATCGGTCGCTGTCCTCCCACTCTTCGACGCGCTTGTGGATGTTCTCGACGACGATGATCGATGCGTCGACCATGGCTCCGATGGCGACTGCAATCCCGCCGAGCGACATGATATTGGCCGTCAACCCCTGGTAGAACATCGGGACGAATGCCAGCAAAATCCCGACGGGAATGGTCAGGATCGGAATCAGTGCACTGCGGGCGTGAAGCAAAAACACGAAGATGACGATCGAGACGATGACCATCTCCTCGATCAGCGTCGATCGAAGGGTTTGGATGGACTCCCGAATCAACGTGGAACGGTCGTAGGTCGCAACGACTTCGACACCCTCCGGGAGCCCCGAGGCGAGTTCCGCCAGTCGCTGCTTGACCGACTCGATCACGCGAAGGGCGTTTTCGCCGTAGCGCATCACGACGATGCCGCCGACGACTTCTCCGTCTCCGTCGAGTTCGACGAGCCCGCGTCTCATGTCGGGACCGAATGCGACGGTCGAGACGTCCTTTACGTAGACGGGTGTCCCCGTCGCCGTAGCTCGGACCACGATGTTCCGCAGGTCGTCCAGGCTTTCGATGTAGCCGCGACCGCGAATGACGAATTCGTGCCCGGCCAACTCGAGCGTGCGCCCGCCAACGTCCTCGTTCGATTCGCGTATCGCTGCGATGACGGACGGGGTGGAGATGCCGAGAGCATTCAGCTTGTTCGGGTCGAGTTGGACCTGG
>JAQBGU010000038.1:0-4448 GCA_032128375.1 Deltaproteobacteria bacterium
TTCGTGCTGCCAAGGTAGCCGAGGCCGGGGCGAAGCATCATCGACCCCAGCACGCGAGGGACGAAGTTGATGTGCGTCTCGGCGGACAGCCCTACCCGCGCAATGTCGGTGCGCGCGAGGGCAAGGCGTGAAACGAGCCCCCTGTTGAATGCCTGGAGCGGGACGGACTCCTGCGCCATGGCTACCCGATCAGGTTCCCGCGGTTCCCGCGTTCGCGTCGGGTTCCGCTGTTCCCCTCACGAGAACTGTTCCACGCTCCCTGCGGCGGGAACTTCGTCGGCTGGCCCTTCGCATCCTTGTTCTTCGCGACGGATAGAAGCCTCGCCTCGAGCTTCATCATGCTCCCGAGCTTGTTCTCGTCACCGGTCAGCCCCATCACGACCTTCCGCGCGAAGACGCACTTCACGTAGTCAGTGAACGACACCGGCCACGCTGCGTAGTTGGTACCGTAGGCCGCATCGTTCGACACGTACCTCACGTAGATCGTGTCCAGATCCGAGAACCAGTGTTCTACCTCGTCGTCGTAGAAGAGAAGAGGTGAACGAAAGAACTCGTCGCTGCACATCGCGGAGGTCGACACCCAGTCGGTCGGCTTCGTGAACGCGCGCAGGTATCCGAAGTCCGGCTCGATCGACGGCGTGTAGTCGAGCTGGATCGTTCGCGTCGCGAAGTTCCAGTCGCCCTGCTCGAGGCAGTAGTTGATGCCACCGTCGGTCCAGACATCGTCCAGCAGATGCCGAGGCTTTCGGTCCTCCGTCAGGGAAGCAAGCTTCCGCTCTCCAAGGAAATAGGAAAGCGCCCCGTTGTAGATCAAAAGCCTCGTCGTCGCCATTTAGGTCACCGTGCGGATGTACTGGCGCATCCAGGCGTCGGCTTCTTCGCGCGTCCGCCCTTCCTTGAAGAGAACCGCGCCGTCGGACTTGCGCGTCACGCTCCACTGGTCGTGAGCTCCGCGGTGAGAAACCGCATACGGGGAATCCTCGACCGGGATCTCCGCGCTGTTGAAGTTGAGCTTCATCTTCGGCGCGAGCATCGCCCAGCTGCGATCGCAGGCACGAACCACGTACTCGGCGTACCAGGTGCCATCGTCGGACCAGGCCTCGACATGATCTCGAGGGCGCATCTTCACCGCGATGTGCGACCAGTACTCGGGCTTCAGCAGATCCTCGGGAACCGTTCCGCTCGCCACCGTGCAACTCCAGTGCGTGCGGGCATAGGACGCCTCTTTCACGCGAGCCGGGATGATCTGCTCGACCTTCCTCACGGCCTCTTTGGGTTGCTCGAGAACCGCTTTCTCTTCGACTTTCGGCCTGTCTTTCACTTCTGCCATGCTTCCTCCAGTTGTAAAAAGGGGCAGGGAACGAAATGCTCCCCGCCCCTCACGTTCTGACCAAGCCTTACCCGAAGGTCGAGGTCATGGTGCCGCCGGTGGACAAAGCTGCCCCCGAGGTTGATACCGCGCCGATGGTGCCAATGAACGTCACCAGCGATGACCCGAGGGTCGTCCACTGGACTCCGATCAGCACGTCCCCCGGACGCATACCGATGTCCCACGCATCCGAGAAGAAGTTGGTGTCCATGCACGCGGTGGATCCGTGGCTCGAAGAATACAGCCACAGCCCCCCGCCTTGCGTCGCGTATGCGCTGCGCGCCCCGTCGGCCGGGACGGCAGTGGACAGTTGAGTGGAGCCCGGAGCGCCGGCAAAACGCGAGACGATGTTCCGGGGCGGGTTGGCGAGCGAGCTCGCTTGAGTGCTTCCAAGATATGCCATGGTCAGTTCTCCTTACGCGTATGCCGAGCCGTCGGCGGTGATGACAACCACGCCGGCGTTCTGCATGAGAACGGAGCCCATGAACATGGAACAGCGAGCCCACGAGTAGTCCTGCTCCTCGTCGTAGCCCACCATCGAATCCATGCCCGCGGTGTTCGCGGCGTGGCCGACGGAAGACTTGTGATAGAGGAACGAGATCTCGGAACTCGTACCCTTGCCGGGAAGGTTCGGGTGTTCCATGATCAGCGAGTTTCTCCAGCGATACGCCATCGGCGCATCCCGCCACGCGGCATCTTGCCCGGCGTAGGGACGCAGGTTGACGTACTGAGCGTTCGCGAACTCGGGCGCCTGTTCCAGGTAGGCGATGAACGCCGGCTGGCACAGAAGCGTGATGTTCGAGTCCCACGGCACGCTCGCATTGGAGAGCTTCACACGGCTGTTCTGGAAGAGATCGACACTTGGGATCGTCGAAGAGCTCCCGACCGTCACGGTCCCGGTGTTCAGGGTCGTGCTGATCTGGTCGTCGATCTTGCGGTTGATCACTCCCATCGTGGTTTCCTGCATGATCCGGCGCTGATCGCCCTGGGACGCGAAGACGTTGAAGCCTGTCTTGCGAACCAGGTCGTGCCATTCACGCAGAGTTGCGGTGTTCTGGGTCAGGTTGTCCGCCCGCGCCGGAATCAGTCCGTTGACGCCGCGTGTCACGGCCTCCGCGGATCCCGAATCGGCAACGAGGAACACAGCCTGATTCCCCTTGATCACGGCTTCGGTCGTCACCGTGTCCCGAAGCAGCGACTGGCGCTGCTCGAAACCGGCGATGAACTCCTGCCGATACTGGGTTTGATATGCTACGTCGGCCATTGTGGCCTCCTTAAGCTACGTCAATGATGACCGTCGCTCGGGGTGACCGTCACGGCTGGCGGACCGGGGTGCCCTTTCGGGGCCGGCGATCAGCTTTCCGGGGCCGGGCTGTGGTGCCTATTACGGGCTGGGCGCTTTCGCGGGTACCAGCCCTTGCGCGCGATATTAGACCCATTCTCGGGGAAAGGCAAAACTACGCCGCCCGTGCCTTCGACCGCTCGCGCGCGGCGTACAGGTCGCGAAGCCTCGCCTGGTTCTTGTCCGCCATCGGCCCCTTCCAGTAGTCCGAGGTGCGGTCGCCCATCATCTTCTCGAACTTCGCGATCTCGTCGTCGATCGCCTGACCGACGTTCCCGCCGGCGTTGGGCGCGATGACGCCCGTCGGGTTCAACTCCCGTGCGACTTGAACGATCCAGCGCAGCGCATCCGGAGAACTCCCGATCGGAGTTCCGTCAGCCAGCCGGCCGTTGAGCAGTTGCTCCTTCAGCCCACCAGGCGCCGCGTCCAGCAGGTTGTGGACCCGCTGCAGATTCCCGCGATAGTCCTGCCCCCACTCGCCCCTTAGGGCGTCTTCGGACTCCTGCTTGATGCGCTCGTCGGCTTGGGCTCTGACCTCGGTCTGCCTCTCCTGGAAGTCGTAGTACCAGCGCACCGATTCCTTGACCTGGTCCGGGCTGTAGTTCGCCTTGTGCGCGGCCTTCAGGAAATCGTCGATCGCGGGCTTGTCCTCCTCGCCGATGACCAGCCCGTCAGGGAAGGTCAGGTCGTACTTCTCCGGCGCCTCGGGGATCCCATTCTCCGCGCGCCAGGCCTTGACCTGCTCCTCGTTGGCGTCATTTGGAAGGGTGGAGCGGAGCTCGCCGCTCGACAGCCGTTGCTCGAGCGCCCTGGCCTTCTTCCAGATAGCCGCCGGGGACTCGTACCGCTCGAGTTGCTTGAGGGCTTTCGCGTCGTCCCCAGCCATCTGCTGGCGCCACTGGTCGGGCCAGACCGTCTGCGTCGTGGTCGACGTCGTGGTGTCGTCCGTGGTGGTTGTGGTGTCGTCCGTCGTGTCGATCGTCGTTTCTTCAGCCATCTTTCCTCCTGAGGATTCCCTTGTCCAACTTCATCAATTTCACGATCTGCAGTCCGACGAATCTTCGCCCTTCTGCAAAACTCGTGTCCCGTTCACCGCTCGGCCCCGGCCTGAAGCTCATGTCATAGGTGCCCGCTGCGGCCTCGATGATCCACTTCAGCGCGCGCGCCTGTTGGTCGGCGTTTGCCTCCCCAGCCAGCAGGGCCTGAATAGCAGAGACGTCCGCCAGTTCGTACTCCGGCGGAGTCCATGCCTCGACTTTCTTCGTCGCCATCAGATGGTGGCTTCAGCCTGCCCCATGCCAGACAAGGCTTCTCCACCGATGCCGAGGTTGCCCGCAGCCTTTGATGCGGTCTCGAGGGACTGCAGCGCCTGCTGCGCCTTTGCCGCGTCGGCGTCGGCCTGCGAAAGCTCCTCGACCTCGATCTCGGACCGCTGCCACGCGGCCGGCACACGCAGCCCGTTGAGTGCGTCGCGAAGGGCTTTGGTGATGTCCACGACGTGCCTTGCAGAAGGCTCGAGCGCCATCGCATCCGCGATCATCACCTTCGTCTCCAGCCACTTCTGGCCCTTCTGGGCTTCGATCACGTCATGCAAGGGAGACTCGAACGAGAACTCGATGTCCTGCCCCTGCAGGGCTTTGGGCATGTTCCCCGGCGGACCAAATGTTCCGCCACGCATCAGCACCTCGAAGGTCTCCTCGCAGATCTGGCCGTTGTACTCGGACTCCATCGGCTCGA
>JAQBGU010000039.1:0-32047 GCA_032128375.1 Deltaproteobacteria bacterium
CCCAGGGGCCCCTATCGGCTGCCCGAACCTGCGACTCCCGGAGTGGGCCCGGACCTTCTGAGAGCGCCCGCCCAAGAATCGGTGTGAAGGCCGGTATCCTTGCCGTTATGGGCGACGCTGAAGACGACCGCGACTTGCTGATCGGGCGCATCTCCCGAGAAGAGACTCGCCTCGCCGAAATCGAGTTGGCTCGCATCGAGTCAGAGAAACGATCGTCGGCACTCCGGAGTCAATTGACCACGTTGGGCTCGGAAGTAGCACGGCAGGGGATTTCGCACCCCTCAAGGTCGAGTGCCGAGAAAGTTGAACTCTTTCACACTCTCTTCGTAGGCCGAACCGACGTAGAGTCGAAGCGACGGTCGAGTTCTGTCGATCCCATCAACCCGAGAACCGGCGGGGGACATCCATGTTCGAGAACTTCCTCAGCACCGCGTCCGGCTACCTCCCCGGCCCGCGCAGCAAACGCGTATGAAAGATAGGGCCCGTCCTCAGCATGAAGGCGGCTGCAGCCATGCAATCCCAGCAGCACGTCATGAGCTGGTGATGAACTCGTGGAAATAGTTTGGGACCGGGTTAGGGGGCTGGAATGCGCATCGCGATTCTGACGAATACGCCGACCCCCTATCGCGCTCCTATTTTCGAGCACCTGGCCGCATCGCCGGGCGTCGATGTGCGCGTCTTTTTCGATTCGGTGCCAGAGCCGCAGGTCGTGGGCCGCAATCTCACCTACGCGCACGAATTTCTGACCGCAGGCTTCTCGGTCCGGAGCCGCTACTACCAGGATGAGCCTTGGTTCGCCGAGCACATCGGTAGGCGATTCGCGCTTTCCTACTTGCCAAGGCTCGCCAGCTACCGCCCGGACGTGATCGTCTCGGCAGAGTTTGGATGGCGCACATTGAATGCGGCGACATACGCCCTCTTATTGGGAATTCCGTTGCTCGTGTGGTGGGAGGGGACTCGCTTCACCGAGCGACACCTGGGCCTGCTTCGCACCTGGGTTCGCCGTGGGCTCGCCCGAGTGTCTGCGGGGTTGTTGGGTTTCGGTCGGGGCAGCGTCGATTACCTCAAAGAGATCGCCAGCGAGAAGACACCCATCCATTTCGTCCCCCAGGCCGTAGCCAACGTCCAGATTGCGACCGAGACCGACCGCTGGCGCGCGCAGCGCAAACAGCTGCGCGACGAGTTCGGGGTCAGTGGCGTCTCGATACTGTGTCTGAGTCGTTTGCTGCCGCACAAGGGGATCTCCCAGTATCTCGACAGCCTGCGGCGACTCCGAGAGGTTGTGCCGGAGGGTTCGTTCACGGCGTTGTTCGCTGGAGAGGGTCCGGAATCCGAGTACCTGGCCAAGGCCTGTGGGGAGGCCAGCGAGGAGTTCGGCGGCGCGATTCGATTTCTCGGCAAGCTATCTCCGAACGAGCTGCCGCGTGTTTTCGCAGCGAGCGACGCACTGGTATTTCCGACGCTTCGCGATTGCTGGGGGATGGTGGTCAACGAAGCCCTCGCAGCGGGAATTCCGGTAGTTGGCTCGAAATATTCCGGAGCCGCCGAAGAACTCCTGACGCGTAGCGAGCTGGGAACACTGGTCGACCCCCTGATACCGAGTTCGCTGGATGCTGCACTGCTCGCGTTGGTCCGCGATCGTCAATGGTTGAGCACGCCGATTTCGCAGCTTCGCGAAGCGCTCGATGGGTACACCTGCGAGGTTGCCGCACAGGCGATATTGCGAGCCGCGGAGGAATCCAGGAGAATGCCCGCCCGATCAGCTTGAAGTAAATCCGACCAGGTGACGGTGACCCTCCAAGGCCGCACGCAGGCGAGAAGCGCCGTGTCTTGCGCGAGTCGCCATCTGATTCAGGGCGCCCGCGGGCATTGGATACATCGCTGGCACGAATTCGAAATCGATCGCCTGCAGGCGTGCTCTTCGACAGGCGTTCTGCAGTGATCGTTCGGTGAAAAAGTGGATGTGCTCCACGGGGTCGTATGCGCGCGTGTTCCGGTTGCCCGAGCGCAGCTGGCCACACGGGGTGGTGACGAAAATTCGTCCCCCAGGTTTCAATTTCTGGCGCAGCGCGGTCAGGACGGCAACCGGTTCGGGGACGTGTTCGATCACTTCGATCATCAACACGGCGTCGAACCGCTCAGTTACCTCCTCGACACTGCAAGCGACGCGCAGCCCCACGCTCGCGAGGTAGTCGCGGCTCGGCGCGCTGGCTTCGATGCACTGAATCTCCAAATCCGGACGCCGCGTGACGAGGCTCTGCACGACATGCCCGACAGAGCTGCCGAAGTCCAGCACCTTCGCGCCGGTGGGTAGGAAACCCCGCTGCTCCCAGTACTCGATCAGGGCTGCGTTTCGCTCGGAGAATTCTGTCTTCAGCGAATCCGCTGAATTCGCGACCTGTGCCTGGGAAGACTCCTCGAGTTCGACACCCTGACGCGCCTGTGGATTGGCCACGAACAGATGTCTGCACCCGGCTTCCGCGCATTGATTGATCGCGTGGCCTCGCCACGAGGTGAACGCGTCCACGGCTTCACAATCGCAGATCGGGCAGCGCACTTCGCACTCAGCGCGAATCGGATTCTCTGCGATCGAATTGTTCGTCATTGCGCTTCAGAACGCGCCGCGTCGCGACAGAACCACTCCGACGGTTCGGATCAGAATCGACAGGTCATGCGCGAGCGAGCGATTGCGGATGTAATAGAAGTCGTACTGAAGGTTCTGGTGCATCGGAAGGTCCTTGCGACCCAGGATCTGCCAGAGCCCGGTCAAGCCGGGCTTCACCGAAAGGCGTCGTTTTTGCCATTCATCGTAATCCTCGACGATGAATGGCATCTCGGGTCGCGGCCCCACCAACGACATGTCGCCCTTCAGCACATCGAGTAGCTGTGGAAGTTCATCGATGCTGGTCGAGCGCAGCCAGCGGCCGAATTCGGTGATGCGTACATCGGCACTCTCGCGCGGCGCGACCCGGTACGGATCGGCGTCGCTGTACATGGTTCGAAACTTGTGGATGCAAAATTGCGCTCCGTCGCGACCGACCCGCTGTTGGCGAAACACAGCGGGGCCCGGACTCTCGCGCCGGATTCGCATCGCACACCACCACATCAGCGGAGCCAGGAGTACCAGCCCGGTCACCGCCCCGACGATATCGATCAGCCGTTTGGCTGGTTCATACAGCGGGTGCACCCGCTGACGGCCCAAGCGGACCAGCGGCAGATCGTCCACGAGATCGATCGGCGTGCTCGCCGTCAGAACTTCGAACAGGTTCGTCACAACACGAAATGTCAAACCCAGTTCCTCGCAATCGAGCACCATCGACAGCATGCGCGTGTGACCCATGGAGGGCATCGCGACGAAGACTTCTTGGACTCGGTGTAATGCCGCGATTTCCCGAATGTCATCCACATGTCCGAGCACCGGTCGATTCGCGACGTCCTTGCGCTCGTCGCTGCGCGAGTCGTCGACGAAACCGACGACGTGGTAGCCGATTTCCGGATTGTCCTGGAGTTTTTGCAACAATCGAATCGCCGCGACGCCGGTACCGGCGATCAATACCGGAACATCGTGCTCACCCGAACGCCGCATTCGCCCCTCGATGCGATGGAATGCGACGCGACTGATCCCCTGCAGGACCAGGTTGAGTCCGGCACATGCGATCACCACGAATCGGCCGAATTGCAGCTCGCGAAAGAAGAAGCTGATCGACGCCACCACCAGCAACCCGAGTGCCGCACCGCGAAGCAGAGTCTGGAATTCGTCGACCAACGTCGTCATTCGGCCGCTTTGGTAGATGCCGAAGATCCAACACGACGCGATCCACGGCAATACGATCATCGGGATCGATTCCAGATAGACCGAGGCGGGGTTGATTTCCTTGCCCAACGGAGCGTTGAGGAGTTCCCGAAGCGCATAGGCACCCAGCCAACCGAATGTGACGAGAACGGCATCGGTGACGATGTGCAGGCGTCGGATCGCGATCAGGTCAGCAAGAAACATCGTCGGCCGTTGTACGTGCGGCGATCCCGGCATGAATCCGCCGGCAGTTCTTTCGATTCCACGCTCCTGGGCTCGTGCGCGGAACCCACGCGAGATCGTCGCTCATGAGCTTTCAACTTCCGATTCTGCCTGCGTGGTCGGCTTGGTCTGTTTGTGCTTGCTGCCTTGTAACGAGCTCTCGACCCAGCAGGAAGAGAAAGCGCGGATTGTGATAGAGGTAGCGGCGCCACAGCCTTCGCGGTTCAGTAGCGAGCCGAAACAGCCATTCGAATCCCGAACGCTGGATCCATCGAGCCGCCTGAGGCTTCGCGCCGGCCAGGAAATCGAATGCCGCGCCGACACCCACCATCACACACGATAGGGACCGCGTGTGTTGTGCGATCCAACGCTCCTGTTTTGGACACCCCAACCCGACGAACAGAATCTGCGTTCCCGACGCCCGAATCTCTTCGATCACCCGCATATCTTCTTCCGAGGTCAGCGGCCGAAAGGGTGGTGTGTGGCGAAACGCGATGGCGAGCTGTGGAATTCGCTCGGTCAGTCGCCGCGTCATCTCATCGAGCACTTCAGGCGACCCGCCGTAGAAGCCCACAGAAAGCCCGCGCTGCGCTGCGAGTTCGCACACGTACGGGAGAAGCGTCGGCCCGTAGACACGCTGTGCGGGAACCCCGAGCAAACGCAACGCCCAGACCAGTGGAACACCATCAGGCGTTACCCGATCCGCTGCGTTCACGATCGAGCGGAATTCCGGGTCATCGAAGGCCTCCATCACCATGTGGACGTTGGCTACGCACACCGTTGCCGCGACACCATCGGCTGCGAGAAGAGCAATCGTCTCCGCGGTCTCGCGGTAACTCGTCGCATCGATCCGCATGCCGAGAATCTCGCGAGACATGCCGCCTGACACGCCGGCGAGGGGCGGGTGAGATTTCGCGACCAGCGCAGGGCGGTCGCACAGTCGATCCATCGCGGGTTGTACGCTGCTCATTGTCGGGTCTCATCGGCACGAGGGGCGACCCGATTGAGGCACGGGTGGCAAAGCCCTCACTACTGACTTGCGCCGGGGACGCTCTCAAGGCTCGGGAGTTCCCCTCCGATGGTGCCTGTGGATTGCCGGAGGATGAGCTGGAACGATGAGACGCACGTTGGGACTCGCATGCGTTTGTGTCTCGCTGCTAGCGGGCGAATGCACCCAGTCCGAATCGCCGGTTGCGCGATTGCCTGAAGGCACGACGTTGCTGACGAAAACGGCTGCGCTGAAGCGTTCACTCGAACGGATCATGGAGATCGAGCAGACGCCGCTGGCACGCTGGGCGCGGGGCGTACACCAATCGCTGCCGGCTTGCCCGCTGATTACAGGGCACGCGCCCAGTGGTCGTCTGGTCGACCTTTGGCCCACGCTCGCCTGCAACAGCGCCGCGACCGGGCTCGAGGTCTCGCTAGGCAAACACGATATGGCGTTCGCATCGGTACGGGATGCTGCCAGCGAGAATATCGTGGGCCTGGTGGATGTGGCAGCCGACGGCGACATCTCACTCGACCTCTCGATCCCGCAGTCGTTTTCCGATGGGGGATTCGGACTGTTGCTTCCGGGGTCGAAACCACCGGGTACATCTCTTCTCAGCGGCCGCGATACGCTGCTGCATACGCGAATCCGCCCATCTGCGGGGCTGAACCTGGCTTCGCTGATTGCCGCCGACAGCCAGGGCGCCCAGATGTTCCGACTCGACACGGAGCTATTCGCCGGAGTCGTACTCGAGGGCTCATGGGAGTTGGCGATCTACATGCCCGATGAGGGCAGCCGAATGCCACGCATGGCGATCGCGTTGGGCTTTGAATTTCGCAGCGCCGCGATCGCCGCGATGGATTCATTCATCGAAAAACTGGAACAAACCTGGCCCGTTGTCCGCAGTCCGTTTCGCGTAGGCGAAGCCGAGGGTGCATGCCTGCTCGGATTGAGACTCTTGCCGGAATTGGCCCCATGCTATGTCGCATCCGATGTTGCACTCGTCATCGGTTGGAACCCGACGAGTCTGCGAAAATCGCTTGGAGACCCGACGGACTCGTTCGCGGAGCTGGGCGACCTCGGGGGAGTAACGATCGATCTGGCTCGGTTCGTACAAGCGGACGAGATCCTATCACGCGCGCTCGCGGCCCCGACCGGGAGCTTTTCGGGCGGTTTCCCGTGGCGCCGGTTGGTGGCTACCGGACGTCCCAACGACAGCGGCTTCCAGTTGTTCGTGCGGCTTCAGACGGGTCCGCAGTCTTGACCGACGCCTTTCCGAAAAGAATGCTGCCGCAAATATCGAAGCGAATGCCGCCGCGCACTGTGGGGCTGCTGGTGGCCTTGGCAATCGCGATCAGTGTGGGTGTTATCTCGACGCGTCGAACCGGGGAACTCGGTGCCGCGATGGAAGCGTGCGGCGCGGTGGAAACCGGAGATTGGTCTAGCGTGCTCAGCCTCACGGAAGATCTCACGCTGCACACTTCGGCGAGAAGAAGCGTATCCGAGTGTCGCTGCATGGCGTTGATCGCGACCGGACAAATCGCAGAGTGCGAAGGGCTGATGGAGGAGTTACTCAGCGATCCGGGGGCGCCGAACTGGGTCCCGAGCCCCATGTTGTCTGTCCACATGATCCAGACGCGCCGGTCCCACGGGCAGGCTGAACGGGCCGCCGCGCTCGCGAAACGCAGTACCCAGCAGTATCCAGAAGACGGCGACCTTTTCTATCTCGAACTGACAACCCGCGTCGCAGTCGAGAATGAAGAGCAGGTGCTGCAGGAGCTCACCGCTCGGATCGATCCGGCCGGACCTCATGCGACCCGAATGCGCGTGAGCCTTGCGACGCGATACCTGATTCGTGGGCAACCCGAGCAGGCCCTGGCGGTTCTCGGCGCCGGCCCGCCGGGAGGCAGCCGCGACGAGGTCGAACGCTGGTACGACACAATGGGAATCACACTCGCGAGCGCTCGGGATCTGCCCGGTGTGCGACGCACCTATGCGGCCTGGCGCGCGGCCGGCGGCAACGCGGTTGAACTCCAAGCACGCTACGCGTTGACGTTGAGCATCTCGAATTTGATCGATCCAGATGATTCCTCGATCGAGCTGCTGACGCGGGCAGCGAACGCTGCCGATGGTGTCGCGCCCGACGAGTTGCTGGAAGCCGTGGTGACGCGACTGGTCTTGACCCTGGTCCAATCCGGTGAGCAGAACGAAGCGTTGGCTGTCTACGACCGCTATCGGGGCCGACTCGAGATGTCGGGTCTGGTTCGAGAAGAACTCGAACGCTCGCAAGTACAAAAGGAGCTGGCATCGGGACAGCTTGCTCCTCAGCCCGGCATCGTGCGTTTGACAATTGCCGACCCGGCTCCAGGCGCTGAGCTGATGCTGTCTCCCGAGCACGGGATCCCGGTCGATTCTGACTATCAACGCGTTGCCGTCCCTGCGAATGGTTCTCTCGAGATAACGCGCAAAGTCGGCGGCGCTCCGCTGCGTTGGGTGTATCGAGATGCTCAGCAGCAGGTGCTGGCTTCGGGCACTGCGGTTCCAAAGATCGGTCTGCCGATTGCGATTTCGATCGAGCCCCGCGACCCGCAGCCAGCGGCGCGAATCGTGCTGACGCGTCAACCCGCCGACGGACAACGCAAGCTTCTGGTCTTGATCGTGGATTGCGGGGACTGGCGCTTGATTCAATACCTGCGAGCTCGGGGCGAGCTCCCAACGCTCGACCAGCTGGTGCGGACCGGTTTCCACGCCGTACTCGACAGCGACCCACCGATGACCGCGGCCGCGCTCGAAGCGCTCGTCCGACCAGAGCACGCGGCGGCGACCTCGTTTGTCGGCCTCGTCCACCAACTCGGCGTCGAACTCGCCGGACTCGCATCGATCGGAGAAAACCCGTTCGATGCACTCTCGTGGGTTCTTCCCGAGCAGACCGACTTGTTCGACGCGATTGGTGCGGGCGAACACGTCGCGGCCAACTTGCTGTTTTCCCACGGCGGGATCGACGCGGGGCGCCATAGCGAGTTGACCGGCCCAAACGGAACGCGTCGACGTCTACCGATCGAAACCAGTGGGCGCGATCTCTTACCCGACGAGCGAGCCCGCTGGCCGGGGCTCGATGCGGCAAAGGCAGAACGCGATGCGGTCCATCTGAGATCCATCGCAGCCGAATTCGACAACGCGGAGAAGATCATTGCAGCGGGCGACGTCGACTTCCTGGCGCTTCGTATCGAAGGTTTCGACGTCCTGACGCACGCGTTCTTTGCGCACACCACCGCGACAAGACAAGATGATGGGGACGGCTTCCTATACGAACTCTACCGATACGTTGACGCGCGAGTCGCCGATACCCACAACCTGCTCGACGAAGACGATGTCCTGATCGTGATGTCAGACCACGGCATTCGAACATCGATGGAGCACTCTCGTCACGCGTTCTTCGTAGCCACCGGGGCGGGAGTCCCGACGGGCCGGGCGCCGGGTAGCCCAGCACTGCGCGGTGTATCGGTGGTACTCGCTGACCTGATGGGAATCGAGACGCATTGGCCGCGGACTGGCGTCGCACCCTGGACATCGGCGACGACCCGAGTACCCGACTGATTCCACGACCGGCCCGACCGTGCATGAACGGCACCACCCGCTCGCCGGCTTGCATGCCCCCGTCGTGGCCGCTTGGGCACCAGAAACGTGAGAGCCTCGACCCGATCTCAGCGCTTCCGGTCGCTTCGAGTACCATGCCAGCATGACATGGAAAGACGAAGTGGATGGAATCGACCAGCGCAAGCAGCTTGCACAGGAGCTCGGCGGTGCCGAAGCGGTCGAGAAGCAACACGCGCTCGGTCGGATGACGATCCGCGAGCGCATCGACGCGATTCTGGATGAGGCGTCGTTTCGCGAGCAGGGTCCGATCGCCGGGCATTCGGAATACGACGACGACGGCCGACTGAGTTCGTTTACTCCGGCCAACTACGTGCTCGGAATGGGGCAGATCGACGGCCGACCCTGCGTCGTGGGCGGTGAAGATTTCACGCAACGCGGCGGGTCGCCCTCGCCGGCTGGGCTGCGCAAGAGCGTCTACGCCGAAGAACTGGCCTGTCGATTCAGGCTCCCGCTCGTCCGTTTCCTGCAAGGTGGCGGCGGTAGCGTTGCCGGCCCTTCAGGTGACAAGCGTCCGCGGCTCGCGGGAGATCCGGTCTATGCGCCGCATCGATTCAGTTCGATCATGAAAGCCATGGCAACGGCCCCGGTCGTGTCCGCCGCCGTCGGAGCCGTGGCCGGCTTTCCGGCGGCGCGGCTGGTCGCCTCGCACTATTCTGTCATGACCCGACACACTTCGCAGATTCTGATCGCAGGACCGGCGGTCGTCGAGCGCGCGATCGGCGAATCGATCGACAAGGAAGAACTCGGCAGCGCCAAAGTACACGGACGCAATGGCGTCGTGGACAACGTGGTCGAGGATGAACACGAAGCCATCGACTCGATGCGTCGTTTCCTGAGCTACCTGCCGACCAATGTCTGGGAGCTCGCCCCACGCCAGGATTGCGCAGACGATCGAAACCGGATGGAAGAGGAGCTGCTGTCGATCGTTCCCCGCGAGCGAAGAAAAATCTACAAGATGAGGCGCATCATCGAGATGCTGGTCGATCGCGGCTCGTTCTTCGAGATGAGTCCTGGGTACGGACGCGCACAGATTACCGGTCTGGCGCGGATGAACGGTCAGCCCGTTGGTGTGTTGGCCAACGACACGAAATTCTACGCGGGCGCGATGACCGCCAATGGCTCGCGCAAGGTTCGACGGTTCGTCGACCTGTGCGACAGCTTTCACCTGCCGGTCGTGAGCCTCGTCGACGAACCCGGTTTCATGATCGGCAGCGAGTCGGAGAGGGCGGGAACGATCCGCTTCGGCGCAGAGGCGATGTTTGCGGTGGTGCAGTCGACCGTTCCGTGGGTGAGCGTGACGGTGCGAAAGACCTATGGGGTCGCGGCGGCCGCCCACTTCGCCCCCAATGGCTACAATCTGTGCTGGCCATCCGCAGAAGGGGGAGCACTTCCATTGGAGGGCGGGGTCGCGATCGCCTTCCGGCGCGAGATCGCAAACGCTCCCGACCCGGCCGCGCGGCGTCGAGAACTGGAAGAGTCGATGGCGGCCGCGAAGACTCCGTTTGCGCGCGCCGAGTCGTTCGGCGTCAACGACATGATCGATCCGCGGCGAACCCGGCCAATACTCTGCGATTGGATCGACTGGATCCAGCCATTGCTGCACGAACAAGTCGGCCCGCGGAGCCATTCGATCCGGCCGTAGTTGGATTTGTGATAGTGGGCCCACGTGCCGCAGGGGATCTATCCTTGGATTAGGGATCAAAACCGCATTTCTGATGGGATCTCGGTTCTTGGGAGTGGTTTGGCGGAGCGGATCAGTGAGCTCTCGCAAGCGCGCGGTCGGCGTCGCGAGGTTGTGAAATGGCTATCGTTTTCCAGATCGTTTTCCAGATCGTTTTCGAGACGTTTTCGAAAGCGTTCTCGAAATCGTTGTCGACTGCTTTTTCCACGTAGGAAGCGCGCACGGTACATGCGGTTTCGCGGCAGCGGGGGATCGGAATTGGACGTTTGTGGGCGGCGCCTTGTTGCACTTTCGTTGATCGGGTCGCTGGCGGCGTGCGGTGCCGAATCGCAGCCTGAATCTGACGGGTTATTCGACCCAGCGCCCTCGATCGAACGGGCGAATCTCTCTCCCGACGCGAGGCCAGAACTCACCGAGATGCTGCGCGAGAGCGTTGCACAGCCCCGCCATGCTTCCGACGGAGGCGGACGGGCGTGGCTCGAGCAGGCCGAAGGAGACCCAGCGTACGCCGTCGCCGGAACTCCGGGACGCTTCACATTGGTCTACGAGGTGGGGCCCGAGGGAATCGCAGCCGGTGGATCCATCTCGTTCCAGGTTTCGCCATTTTGGGGCTGGAGCACGCCGCAGGTCGAAGTCGCGCAGGCTCTGGGGTACACGACCGTGACACCAAGCGCGGACGACATCGAACTCGACGTCGCCACGCTCGATCAACAGCTGCTCGGGATGAAGGTCGGGGATCGGCCATTGGTCGCAGGGGATCGGATTCGGATCGTATTCGGAGCTGGCGAAGCCGGCGCCGTCGCGGACCGACTCGGAGAACGCAACTCGCGCTTCTGGTTCGCGGTCGACGGGGACGGCGACGGCGCGCGAACCTTTCTCGAAGATTCACCGGGAATCGATGTTCAGTCTCGCCCACCGGCACAGCTCATCGTCACGCTGCCCAGCGTCGCTCGGCCCGGCCAACCCGTACGCATCGTGGTGGCGCTGGTCGACGGTTTTGGAAGCGCGGGATACCCGTACCAGGGCTCAGTCGCGTTCGAAGAGGTGCCGGACGGGATGGAGCTGGCAGGCGAAATCCGATTCGAAGCTGGAGACCGCGGTAGCAAGGCCATCGAGGCGCAGATCGACACGCCCGGGGTGTTTCGGCTGCGCGCAACGACACCCGAAGGCCTGACCACACAGAGCAACCCGATGCTGGTCTCGGCTGATGCGCCACGGATCCTGTGGGCCGACTTGCACGGTCATTCGAGTCTTTCCGACGGAACCGGGACGCCCGAGGACTACTTCCTGTACGCCCGCGACGTCGCGGCGCTCGATGTGGTCGCACTCACCGACCACGACCATTGGGGCATCCTACCCCTCGATAGCCACGCCGAATTCTGGGACGAGATCCGCCAGCAGACCCGCCGCTTCCATGCCCCCGGGAGCTTCGTCACACTGCTCGGCTACGAGTGGACGAGCTGGCTACACGGTCACCGACACGTGTTGTACTTCGAAGACGAGGGAGCTGTATTCAGCTCCCTCGATCCAGACTACGAAACCCCGGCACAGCTGTGGAATGCGCTGCGCGGCAAACCGGCATTGACGTTTGCCCACCACTCAGCAGGCGGTCCGATCGCAACCAATTGGAACTTCCCGCCAGACCCGATCCTGGAGCCGGTGACGGAAGTCGTATCCGTCCACGGCAGCAGTGAGGCAGCCGACTCGCCCGTCCCGATCTATTCGCCGCAACCGGGCAATTTCGTACGAGACGCGCTCGACCGTGGCTTCCGGTTGGGGTTCGTCGGCAGCGGCGACAGCCACGACGGCCACCCCGGACTCGCCCACATCGGCGGACCGACCGGTGGAGTGGCCGCGATATTGAGCGAGAACCTTACGCGCGAATCGGTGCTCGAAGCCATCACGGCGCGCCGTGTCTATGCGACAAGCGGTCCGCGCATCTTTTTGCGGACGGCACTCGACCAGTATCGAATGGGAAGCACGATCCCGGCGCCTGGCAGCAAGGGCTACTCCGGAGACCTGTTCATCCAGGTATTCGGCACGGGGCCCATCGACAGGATCGACCTGATTCGCAGCGGCCAGGTCGTCGACTCGATGCCGGCCGAAAATCTGCTTGAAATCACGCTGCAACGCTCGATCGAAGCATTGCAGTCTGGCGAGTACCTGTATGTGCGCGCCGTGCAAGTCGACCAGGGGACCGCGTGGTCGAGCCCGATCTTCGTCGATTGACCGCGAAGCCACGGACGCGCCGCGTGACGCGCAATCCATCAGCCGTTGATTCCATCTACCTGCTTACTTCGAGCTGCTTACTTCGACCTGCTACTCAGCCCCCGAGAGGTCGGTAGCTTCGAAGAGCTCTCCGTCGATGTCGATCAGTTTGTCCTGCATCAGCGCTTGTGCGTCCCCGACAGCTCGGTTGTAGATCGAGGGGCCGATTTGCTCGAGAAAGAAATCGAGCAGAAACCCGGCCTCGAGGTTTCCGAGCTCTTCGTCGCGCTTCTGGGCGAAGTAGGTCTGGATCGATTTGATCGCCTGGGCCCGCTGGTCTTTGTCGAACTCGATTGCCATCGAGAATCAGCGGCGCGCGAGCCGAGTCCAAGCATCGCTGAACCGCCCGGCTGTATGCTGATCGCCGAGTTCCCCGGTCATGCAGCAGTACTCGAGCTGCAGGTAGTTCGGGTCGCGGAAGTAGATCGACTTACACCAGCCGTGATCGACCACACCCCGCACCTTGACACCCTTGGCAATCAGGTGCCCCCTTCTTGCTTCGAGTTCCCTTTCGTCATCGACGTGAAACGCAAAGTGAAACATCCCACCGCTGATACCCAGGCCGCGGTTGATGCCAGCGTCGAAGTCGTCCGGCATCCCCGCGATGTCGTTCGGCTCCATGAACGCAAAGAGCTCTCCGCTACCGGTGTCGAAGAACGCGTGCCGAATCGCACCGCCGGTCTCGGGTTCGATCATCTCACAAACAACGGCGCGAAAGCCCAGCACGTCCTCGTAGAATGCGAGCGTCTGTTCCATATCGTGGGTTGCGAGCCCGATGTGGTGTAGGCCCTTGTTCTTGGAAGACTTGTTGGAAGTGTTGTATTGGAGAGCAGGTTTTTCGGAAGTCGTCATCGCATTCTCCTTTTCGGGGGAGCCGAACTCCGCGGAAGGGTCGCATGAGCGGGGATCCAGCAACGAGCTTGCTCCTGCGCGGGATCGATTGCAAGCGCTGCTGGCGCGCGCACGCGTCGGTGTTAGCATCCTCTGGATCGTAGGCAGTGGAGTATGCGGTGCTTCAACTCAGGGCTGTGGATGAGCGTGATTGGCCGATGATCGCGATCTTGGCCTCGAACGAGTTCCAGCAAGGCGACCACCGCGGGCTCGAGCATTTCTGGCTCGAGAACCGTCGCTCGTTCATCGGAGTCCGCAAGCAGGCCGTCGCCGAAGTCGACGGTTCAATCGTCGGATACTGCTCCGTCGAGCGATATTCGGACGAGGCGAGTAGCACCTATCGTATGTTCCTGGTTGCTGATTGGAACCAAAGAATCTCTGAGGTTCATGAAGAACTGTTCACTCGAGCCGAAGAGATGTTGCGCGAATTGGGCGCAACACAAGCTTGGATGCGAGAATTGACGGGCGACCGCGCACTCCTCGGGTTCATGGAACACAGAGGATTCGCTGCGTCGGCGCCGCCCTACACAGTGGCCGGCCGAGAAATGGTCAACCTCACCAAGCAATACGATGCACGGGCGAGCGCATCCGCCTAGCGCTCCGAAGGCGAACAGGTACAGGAGCTTGTAGCGAGGAAGGAGGCGAAATACGCCGGCCACAACCCGAGTTTGGCCTGAAGGATAGCCGCTTGTTTCACAATTCTCGGATCAACTCGATGGCTTCCAGATCTACAACCGCCCTACTCGCACGGGTCAGGCCCGCAATGACGACTCGCTGCTCCTGAAAATTGCTTGGGGCGGTCACGACTGCAGCAATCCAAGCATACACACTTTGTAGACGGTACTGCCGCCATGCGGTATCGAAATCCAACGAGACCCCCAGATTGTGCAGAGTCGCGAGGTAGTACTCAATCAGCTCCTCTTGATGTTCCAGGCGCAACTCTTCGGGCATCGAGTTGACCAGGAAGTAGCTGACATCGCGCATGCCCTGACCCAATTGATGGACCTGCCAGTCCAGCAGGCACGCTCGGCCATCTTGAAAATACATATTCCCCAAGTGCGCATCGCCGTGAATCAGCGTGCGCGGCTCCCGTGCCCACTGTTGTTCCAGTAAGTGATAGTTCTTCATCAACTGCGGAATCACGTCACGGAGGCCTTCGGGTATGGCGTGGCCGAATTTCTGAAAGCAAATCGGGACGCTCAGCTGTCTTACCAGATTCAACAGTCGGAAGTCGCGGTTGGTTTCGAAGCGCTTTACCCAAGCAAGATCGGTATCGAATCGTTCGCTTTGCCAGAAGCGCGCATGCAGCTGCGCCAAGGTGGTGACGATGCTTCGCGATTCCTCGAACGAACACTTCGAAGCGAGGTCACGGAAACTGCAACCCTGGTCCGTCAGGTCCTCCAGCAGCATCACATAGTTCAGTGAATTGCCTACGCAGTGATACACCCGCGGTGACTGGACCGGCAAGTCGGGCCTGATATGTCGGTAGAAGGAAACTTCATTGCCACCGAGGTCGAACAGAACGCCGAATAGCGCAGCTCCGAGGCCCGGTGGTGTGGACTTGACGAATAGCGAGACGGGTCCGGGTGCTTCGTCCGGGCGCTCGGCGTAGCGAATATGTAGACGCGATCGAGTGGCGGTGCCGCTGTGAACCTCTTCTATCATGACACTTTCTATGCGCTGAGGATCGAGATCCAACAGCCTGGCGAACCAGTGGACGCAAGTGAATTTTCGAAGTCGACGCGACGGCTTGGCGAACATCCGCAGCATCAACACTTCGAGCCACGCGTAGAACAGGCGTGGCGCCACCAGCGTGAAATCGCGAATGATCTGAAAGTACGCGGGCTTCATTGCGTGAGGTTCCAGATTCTTTGCGGCCAGCGATTTCAACCCGCTGACGGCTCCTGGTGGACAGCTTCAATATTGTTGCCGTCTGGATCGGTAACGAACGCACAGTAGGCGCGGTATGGCGGCCAGTGCCTTGTAGCGTGGCGCTCCAATCCGCCATGGATTACGGCGGCCGCAAAGAAGGCATCAACCGCTTCGCGGCTTTCGGCATGAAATGCCAGGTGGAGGCCCCGAGTCGGCTCGGTCGTAGCGGGGTGAATGGAAATTGAGGGCGTGTCGGATCGAGCGTGCCAGTACTCGCAGACATTCTCTGCCCGGTACCCAATCACGATTCCCAAGGGTTCGAGCGCCGCACTGAAGAACGTGAGGCTTGTGGAGAAATTGGAGGCGAACAAACCGAGGTGATGAATCATGAGCCTGATGAGAAAGCGCGCCATTCGATGCTGGACCACGCGGACCTACGAGCCGACTTTCGCAGACATGAGCCATAGGCCGCAACGGTTTGCATGGCGACCCACGAGTGCTCGACCCGGATGATAGGGGTAGTCATCGAAATTTTTCTGGCATCTTGCGACCGAACGCTTCGCACCCGGCCTCGCTGTTGATTTGGCGCATCCGAGCATTCCTGACGTGCACGTTCGTGTTGAGGAACTCTGCACCGACTTCGCGCGCCCGTGCCCGACCGGTCTCCTAGCCACTCTCGACGGGATAGAGTCCGTTGGCGAATTCTTGCGCGTGATAGCCCTTGATTCCAACTGCTCGGGCAAGCGGGCTGAAGACATCTTCGTCGCGTTGCAGGCAATCGAGCACGTGTCGGAAATCGAAGCGCGGCTTCCAGCCGAGTTCGTCGCGCGCACGCCTGTTGACGTAGACGCGATCGATACCCGAAGGCATCGTCCAGTTGCGGCGGAGGTATTCCTGCTCCATGTCGGGAAATAGACTTCGAAGGATGCCCGGAGCGTCAGAGCGAAGGCGCGGGAGATGTTCCGGCGCAAAGGGGGTTGTAGCGCTGACCAGATATCGGCCGAAGCCGATGGCGGGAGCGCGTTCGGCTGCGAGCAGGTGTGCATCGACGGCGTCGGCGAGATCGAGGCGGCGATGCAGGTACTCGTTGGCCTTGAGGTTCAGATCGTCGTAGCGCCGTCTGCGATTCGGGTCGTCGTCTGGCTCCGGGAAGAAACGCGAAGTACGCAAGACGATGGATGGCAGCCCCTTGGTCCGGTAGAAGAGCTGGCAGAGATCTTCCGCAGCCCTCTTGGTAACGCCATAGATGTTTTTCGGAACGGGCTGCACTTCTTCGGTGATCCAGGCGGCCGGCTGGCCGTCGGCCGGAATCAGTGCCCCGCCAAACACACTCGACGTACTCGTGAAGACAACGCCGGATACGCCGGTCGCCAGGGCGGCTTCCAGAATGTTGAGCGTTCCGGTGATATTCGTCTCCACGAAGGCTTGTCGCAGGTGCGTAGCCACATGGGGCTTGTGCAGAGTCGCCGCATGCATAACAACGTCAACCCCGCGCATGCTGCTGCGGACGAAGTCGGGGTCGGAGACCGAACCGATGTGCGTCGTAAACGACGAATCGAGCAGATCGAGCCCAGCCACCTCGTACCGTTCCGCCTGGAGTGTCCGGACGAGAGCCTCGCCCAGATGGCCTGCACTTCCTGTGACGAGAACCCGCATGAATACGATTAGCCCCCTGGCGCTCTTGACGAGCCGATCAGCGCTCGCGTTTCACTTCAAGCTCGAATCCAGCTGGAGTGCCACCAGAAGCAACATCACCGGCGATTGTAGAGTCGAGTACCGCTCGCAGACCGCACCCCTTCTGGATAGGACACGAATCGAATGCGTTCGGATGATTCCCGTATCGTTCAAACAGCGTACTCGGAGTGTCGACCGCATTCCAATTCCCGAGGAAATGCGCGCGATTCGACGCCAATCGCCCACCGAATCGGCGCTTGGCAGTCCCCGAAAGGGAACTGAAGGAGATCCCATGAGAGAACCCGCTGTTTTGACCTTCCAGACTCTCGATGGAGTGATGCGGGCGCCCACGTTGCCCGACGAGATGGTCCATTGCTCCAAGTTCACGGCAGCTGGGAGTTGATCCAGACGCTGCTCGCCTATCGACTCATTGACGAATACCGACTCTGGACATTTCCCGTCATCGTGGGTTCTGGGAAATGCCTGTTTGGTGGGGGTACGCTGCGGACCGGTCTGAACCTCGTTCGCTCGGAGTCTTGCTCATCGGGGGCGGTGATGAGCATCTACCGACCCGCGCGCGACATCTGAGCACCACGTTTCGCGGTGCCGCCTAATCTCTCAGCCCGTTCGGCTGCCGCTCGCAAGGTGCGGATGATGTTCTGGACCCCCGGCTCGTTCTTGCCGATCAGAAGGTAGTCCCGGGCGGAGTGCGCGATTCCGTCGCCCGCACGCTCGAGTGCGGCAACGTCCTCGCCCGTGAACACAGCGCTGAGAATCTCCCAGATCCCCATGTAGGCTTTGCGCTCGGCCTCTGTGAGCGACGTGCGTCGAGCCAGCGAAGTGTGTCGCATGATGCACGAGCCGGGGTCGACGCTGGGTTGGAACTGAATGAGATCGATCGTTGGGCTCGAGTGGATCACCACGAGGTTCGGATAGATCCAGTAGGCAACCACGATGTGCGCATCGTTGTGAACCTGCTTCGCAGCTTGCTCGGACAAATCGTGGAGACTGCTCATCCCCGAGACCAGGCGATGGTGGCGGCCAAAGAGATCGAACGCAGCCGAGTCGTCTACGTGCGAGCCCTCTACCAGCTTGTGGATGTAGGGAACGTGGTAGAAGTCGGCGAAGTTTTCGAGGCCCGCCTTCCAGTTGATGCCGATCTCGACGTCGCGATGATCGAAGTAGGTGCAACGAGCGTAGTCCCACTGCGCCAGTTCGAGTGCGAGGACCTCCAGGTGTTCATCGAGATCGATCGTCCCTTCCGGATCGACTACGCACCAGATCAAACCATGCCGCTCTTCCGAAGGCAGCTCGATCAACCCATGATCATCCGCTGGAAGATCGTCGAAACCCTCTGCGCGAGGCCGTCCCGTAAGCTTCCCGTCGCAGCCGTAGGTCCAATTGTGGTAGGGGCATACGAAGCTGCACCGGTTGCCGCTGCCGTCGGCGATGCGTGCGCCTCGATGGCTGCAGTAATTCATGAGCACATGCGGTCGCCCATCGCGGTCGCGAGTTACCAGGACGGACCTGCCCAGTAGATTGCGAACGTGATAGTCACCCGGGCGGGCAACCTGGGCACTCGGCGCGGCGACGATGGGCGTGGATCGCAGGAACTCGTTGCGTTCCCAATCCGATAGCGAGCGATCGCGATAGTAAGCGATCGGAACCTTCATCGATGATGAGGCCATCTCGGTGGCCTTCTCATTCGCCAAGGCGTGTATCCGAACCGTCAGGTCTCGAGTCGTCTGTTCGTTCACGGGCTGTCTCCTTCCCTCACATCTCCTCGGCCACCGCGAGGCCGAGGCCGGGGACGAGGTGGCGGTAAAGAAAGGCGCGAAGTTCTTCGGGACCGCGCTCCGGCGATGGACTGATGATCAGAGACAGATAGATGCGTAGGACCAACTCCAGCCCCGCATTCGCATCGGTTTCGTTCCACCCGGCTGCCTCGACCGCCGGAGCCAGGGTCTCCCGAACCCATGCGATTCCCGACGGCCCGGTGAACCGCGTGGCAAAGAAACCGTCGAGCGGGGACGAGTCCCAAATCGCGAGCAGGACCGGATCGCTGCGGACCTCGGCCAGACCGAGCACCAGGGCTTCGACGATCATGTCGGCGGGATCAGCAAGCACACGGATGTGCCTGCCGATGCTGGCGCGAACGCGGTCGGCGGCGGCGAGCATCGCTCCGCCCGCGATTTCGTCGCGACCGGCGAAATACCGGTAGATCGTCTGGCGGCTCACGCCCGCCTCGGCGGCAATCGCTGCAACGGTCGTCGCGGCGAGGCCTTCACGCGCGATGCACCGAGAAGCTGCCTCGACGAGCCGCCGTTTGGCCGCGGCGGTGTGGGGCGGGTTCCCGTCCCACGCCGGACGGCTGGGACTCTTCGCACCAGGCGCCGACCGATCAGTCGTCTGATTGTCTTGGATTGACATATGTTGACATCATGTAACATTTTCGATACATCAATGCAATGACTGTAAAATCGAGGACGCGCCCAGCGCAGGGCATGGCAGGGCGAACCTCACCCTCACGGAGCCATGCTCGTCCAGGGCGGTCAGGACCCTCTACCGGCAGGCGGGCAACACCTGTGCGGGCGGCAGATCTACAGGGATGACGAGGTCTGCAACTTTTTCATGTACGCGCTGCTTCGCGAAGATCGTCCTGCCGAATGGCGTTTTGGGCTTTGCATGTCATTTTCGAAGCACGCGGCGGCGTCCGACTCTTTCACGTTGCCGGGGGCGCCTTGTACGGCTCATACCTGTAGTACTTGGGGTACGCGTCCAAGCGCAGGTGGAGCCACGACACGCCCAGCCCCGCGGTGCTGAGCCACGTTGGCCGGGGGTTCAATGTCTCGCGCAGAGCCTTCCCGGTGGCATTCCACAGAGCTGCGACTTGGCTGTTAGGTGCGTTTCGGACGAAGGTGGCGAGATGCGGGTAGGCGCCGATGGCTGCAATGGGTCGGGGAACGACCAGCACCGCATCGCCGAGAAGGTTCGGAAACGTAATCACGTCCGATTCGAGCTGGCCTGCGAAGTGCTGCTCGAACGGTCCAGAGTCTGGCTCCATTTTGGCGAGCGAAGCCGATTCGATGAGCACGAACTCTGCGTCGCCGTCGAAGCGTTCGCTCGTGAGCGGTGGATGTTCCCAGAAGAACGCCGCGAACGGGGACGCCGCAAGCGTGTCGGAGTACCACTGGACAAAACCAAGGTTGGTTTCGAGCAGACTGAAGATCTTGCGAAAGGAGAGCGGCGAATCGTCTTCGAAGAGTTCGTAGCGGACTCCTGAAAGAATCAGCTGTTTGCGCGCTTCCCACATTTCGATTCTGCCCAACTGAATCGGCGACGAGCGTCGCTGAATCGCGCGGCCGGCGCCCCCGAACCCGAAAAACGTACTCCGTTCTGCGCCTGCCCGCATTTTCGGTTGGGCTGCTCTTGATGCCTTCGCTGATCGAGATCCAGATCGGTGTTGCCCGCACGGGATATGCACGGACGGCTCACGACACCACGAGCCGGATTGCGCCCCGCTGTCGCGAAGCAGTCGAGCTGCTCGCGCCCATCGAATTCGAGTATCTCTCCTAGGTCACCCGAAAGAGCTTGAAAAATTCCGCGGACAAGGCCACGCCACCGTACAAGTGACTGTGGAACGTTCATCGACGTCCAGATGCAGCCGCGGCAGCCGGGTCACACGGCCTGACGTCTGGTGCCAGGCGAGTTCTTCCTCTGGTATCCCCGTGCCTGTGGTGACTTGCACGTACAGACGCAGCAGATTTCTTCACTTGGAAGCGTCGCTTTCTGGAGGATCTGGTGTTATTGAAAAATCCGGATTACACCAGGAAGCGCGCTCCCGTTCCTCGTTTGATGGGCCTATCACACGACACCTGATGAGCCATCCGCACCTACTCAAGGACTAGTAGCGGCCTACACCTCGAAGCGCGGCAGCCGCCGGCGCCCCTTCCAGCGATAGAGCAGGACTCCCAGGATCATCATCGCGGTTCCCGGCAGCCAGTAGCGGTCGATCCAGGCGAGCACGGCTTCGATCCACGGCCGGATCTGCTCGGCGAACTGCAGGATGATCACGAGGCGGATCACCATCCCCGTCGTCGCCAGCGCGCCGAACACAGGAAAGGGCATCGCGGAGATTCCGGCCAGGGCGCTCACCGTCGGACCATTGAGACCGAGCACCACGCTGCGGGGCGCCCGGCCGAAGAGTCGTTCGAGCCAGCGCACGAAGCGCCCGAACCACGCCGCGCGATCCTCGATCCACGGGATGCCGTCGTCTCCGAGGGCGCGGCCGAGAAAGAAGCTCGCCACGTAGAAGGAGATCCGCCGCAGGGTCACCACCGCGACGAAGGCAAACGGGTTGACGATCGGCGCGACCAGCCAGATGTGGCGGCCGAGGGGAGCGAGGGCCACGAGCAGCAGCGGGGCGTGGTTCACCAGATACAGCGAGAACGCGACGCCGAACATCGACAGGCTGCTGAGCAACCCGATGGCCGAGAGGCAACGCCGAACGATCCGCCGTTGGCCGGCATCCAGGACGGGAGTAAAAGCCGCCGGAGCTGCGTTCTGCACCACGCCGAGGATGTTGCCACACCCGTCTGCCACCGGTCGGCGTGCCCGACGTGGTTTGATGTACGAGATGTTGACCGGCCGACCGCCTTTCGTGGGCGACGATGCCGTCGCGGTCATCAGCCAGCATCTGAACACGCGCCCCGTGGCTCCGTCGTGGCACAACCCGGACGGGCGCCCCGATCTCGAGGCACTGGTCTCCTCGAGCTGCTGGAGAAGACGCCGGAGGCGAGACCGGCGAGTGCGGCCGAGGTCCGCAGGCGGACCCGGACGATCCAGTCGACTCCGGCTGCGGTGTCGCCGGGGGAGTCGCGCCCGGTTCCGTCGGCGGGGGGCGGTTCGTGGGCCGGGCATTCGAGAGATTGAGAAGCAGGTGGGCGGCGACGGCGAGATCGCTGTCGATGGTCGTGCGCAGCGTGCTCTCGCTCAGACTCAGCATGCGCGTGTCGGTGGCGGCGTAGCTAGCAGCGCGTAGCTCGCGGCGCTCCTCACTCGGGTGCCACGAGATGCAGCTCGGCCGGTAGTTCGTCGACCCAGGTGTCGTCCTTCTCGTAGCCGAGCGCGCACAACTCTCGACCCGCGAGGCGCGCGAAGAGTTCGCCATCGGCGCGGGTGAAGTAGTTGCGCCAGTCCCCGGACACGCCGCGACGAACCTTGGCCGTCGGGCTCGCCGTGCCCGCACTCCGGCCCCCCGACATCACCTCGAAGCGAGCGCCATCGACACATGCGTTGACGACCGCATCCGATGTGTCCAACGCAAGACGGGAGAAGAAGTCTCGGAGCACCACCGCCTGGTCGCCCTTCATCTCCTCATAGCGAATCATCGGAGACGACCGTGCGTGGCGCTCGAAGGCGCGGATCGGCTCGACCCAGTATCGGATCCACCTCGTCAGGGTCTGTTCGTCGAAGAAGCGCTTGAGTGTCATCTCCGCGCGTCGCTCGACGAACAAAGCGTGGCGGTCGCTCCCCTCTCCGTCCTTGAGGAGCCAGTCGAAGATCCCGCTCGTCGCCACGTCGCGACCGTCCCGAACGAGTTGCACCGTTGGCGCCTCGGGGAAGTAGCGCTCGATGCCCTCGAGCACCGCCTCCGAGGTGCCGAGGTAGGGCGTCACCTTGTCGACGATCATGCACTTCCCCGTGAGCTCCGATAACAGCGAGAAGGTCTGGTCGGCCAGACGCTGCACGAGCTCATGGACCAGCACATCCCGTCTGAGGCCCATGGCTTGCCCATTCTGTACGTCAGCCAGGTAGCCCGCGTAGTAGTCGAGGGTCATGCGCGGCGCGCTACCGTGCGGGTCGTTCCACACCTCGAAGAAATCACCGAAGAGCCGGTTCTCGGTGCACAGCACCTCGGGGTGATGGGAGAGCGCGGTGCGCAACCAGGTCGACCCCGAGCGCGGTGCGGAGACCACGAACGCGACCTGGTAGGGACGTGGCTCGCGCGTCAGTCGCCTGGCAAGACGTCTCAGCATGCGGGATCCTCTATTCGCTCCCAACGGTGTCGGAAGCGGACGTTCCCGGTGAGCCCGAAGCCGACGCGTCCGAGGTCGGGTCCCTCGATGCGGAAGCGCACCGCGTGCACCACCCGGTCGAGCACGTCTTCGTCTCTTGCTCCGTAGAGACTCAGGTTGATCGCGTAGGAACCAGCCAGCAGCGGTACGTCTTGCAGGGCCAGCCGAATCGATGCGCCAGGCGCGTCGAGGTCGAGCGCGAATCTCGTATGAGGGCTGGCCACAGAGCCGAGAACGCCGAGGTCAGGGCTCTCGACCGCCGCGATCAGGCGCGCGTCCTTCACGTCTTCGTCGGTCGAGAGCTCGATCTCGACGGAGAGCTCCTCACCGGTTTGAAAGCCGTTCCTGGCGTTCCCCTCCGAATCGACGAGGCGCACACACTCGATCCGTGCGCAGCTCTTCGGTCGTTGCTCGTCGGGGCTGTGCTTCTGCAGAATTTCGTGGTAGCGCGTCACCGAATCTCGCAGGTTGCCCTGATAGCAGGCCGTGCCCCGGTCGAGCACCAGCCCGCGTTGGGCGACCCGGGCGAGGTCGAGGTGGTTGTGGGAGACGACGAGAATCGACGTGCCAGACTCTCGCAGCTCCCGCACTCGTTGAAGGCAGCGCATGCGAAAGGCGAGATCCCCCACCGCGAGCACTTCGTCGACGAGCAGCAGATGGGGCTCCGTATGGGCCGCAACCGCAAAGCCGAGGCGGACGTACATCCCGCTCGAATAGAACTTCACCGGCGAGTCCAGGAAGTCTCCGATCCCCGCAAAGTCGACGATCGAGTCGAACTTGCGGTCGATCTCGGCCCGCCCCATGCCCAGGATGGATCCGTTGATGTAGATGTTCTCTCGGCCCGTCAGCAGCGGGTGAAAGCCGGCGCCGATCTCGATCAGCGAGCCCACGCGCCCCCGGACCTCTACCCGACCGGTATCGGGAGCGAGAATGCCAGCCAGGATCTTCAGCAAGGTGCTCTTGCCTGCGCCGTTGGCGCCCAACACGGCCAGGCATTCCCCCGGCGCCAGCTCGAAGTCGATGTCGCGCAACGACCAGTACTCGCCGGGTCGACAGGTCTGCGTGGGAGTGCGCCTGCCGGCTCGCAGCGAGGCCATCAGATCCCGCAGCCCGTAGGCCATCGAGCGGCGCAGATTTCCGCAGAAGCGCTTACCCAGGCCTTCGACGAGGAGCACCGGCGGCGTCATCAGATTCGCTCGGCAATCAGCGGCTGCGCGGCGCGGAAGAGCCACCAGCCGCCGAAAAAGGCCAGCGGTGAGACGCCACACGCCCATGCGAAGGACACCGGATGCGAGAGCGTCCCGACCAGCACCACATCGTGGGCAGCGATCAGCAGCGCCGCCACCGGGTTTGCGTCGGTGAGGAGTCCCGCGGCCGGAAGACTCACGATGGGGACTAGGAAGAAGAAGAGGTTGAGCAGCACGGCGAGGCCGTTGCCAACGTCGCGGACCAGTGCGTTTGCGAGTGCCACCACGAAGCCGAGACCGGTCACCAGCAACACAAGAGGCAGCCAGACCAGGGGCAATAGCCATGCGGTTGCCGCGGGCACGACGCCGTAGTACGCGAACGTGAAGGCGACGAGCAGCGCGCGAACGCCCGCGTCGAAGAGCGCCCCACCGACGGCAGCGAGCACCAACGTCTCTCGCGGAAAGCGCACTTTCGAGACGAGATTGCCTGCGGTCGTCAAGCTGTGGGCCGCGGCCGTGAGCCCACCCGAGAACACCTGCCAGGTCATCATCCCTAGCAGCACATAGGCCGCATAGGGAATCCCGAACTCGCCCCCTGCGAGTACGTTTCGACTGCGCAGGTAGCCGAAGACGAGAGCCGTCGCGATAGCGGGCATCAACGCCCATGCGTAGCCAAGGTAGGACTGCCGGTAGCGTGCCGACACATCACGGACCAGCAGCCGCCACACGAGCTCGCGGCCCTGCCAGAGATCGCGCACCATCACGCGCCAGCCCTCATGGGCGCCGTCTGCGCTGTATACGCGCAGGCTCGTCCGATCCGCGGCGCCCCCCCAGGCCATCAGGACTCAGACCCGCGGAGCGACTCGAGCGTCGAGGCGACGACGGCGGCGCGGCCCGGGGTCGTGTAGCCGGGCAGACGCTGCAGGCTCGCCACGAAGGCCTTGTAGGCGTAGCGCTCGGCGAGCAACGCCGCCGCGCAGTCGGCTCGCAAGTGCGCGAGTTTCGGATCGAGATGAATCGCGCGCAGCGCCTCGACGTAGGCCTCGACGTCGTCGGCGGGATCCACGAGCCAGCCCGTCTCGCCCTGCTTGACCAGCTCGGCCACGCCACCGACACCCGACGCGACGAGGGGAAGACCCGCTGCAGCGGCCTCGAGCAGCACGTTTGGCATCCCGTCGAATGCCGATGTGTAGAGCAGTGCGTGGAAGTCCTCGATGGGCAGCGTCTCGAAGGACTGGAAGGCACCGCGCAGTTCGACGTTGGGTAGTTGCTCGAGTTGCCCGATCGCAGGATCGGCGTCGATCACAGAACATCCGAAGACGTGGAAGCGAATGTTCTGGTCGACACAGCGGGCCGCGACCGCGGCCAGCAGATCCACACGCTTTTGTCGATCGAGCCGCCCCGCCCATAGGACTTCGAGCGGGCGCTCCGGGTCGGGCGTCGCGGCACGACGGACGGGAGCCGGGGCGGGCTGCGGGTGAAAGTGAAGGCGCGCTGGGTCGAGTCCGAACTCCGCCTCCAGCCGGTCGAGAATGCGCTGGTTGTCGGCCAGCACGCCGCGGAGCTCGGGATAGCAGCCGGGAAGATCCTCGAAGACGTAGCCGGCTTGGCGCCCGTCGGGGGCCTGGTGCTCACAGAAGACGGATGCGTAGAGCCGCGACCCGCTTCCCAGCGCCCGACCGTGCAGGGCAAAGAGCTCCCAACCGAGGGCGCTGTTCATGTTATGCACGACATCGGGCTGCATCTGGAGCAGAAGCCGGACGAGCAGCGCTCGCCGCTCCGCTGCTTCCAGGCCCTGTGCAGCCTCGGCGAAATCGACGAAGCGCACAGCGTCGTCGAGACGATCGCGCCAGGGCGAGTCCCTGCCGTCGGTTGCGATCACCACCACACCCCGGGCGAGGTTCTCCCGCTGCAGGGCGTTGGCGTAGTGAAGTGTCTCGAGATCCGCGCCGCCCGTCGCGAGGTGGGGTACCAGGATCACGTGGCTCGCAGCGGGACCGAAGGCCCGAGCCAGCGCGAGGTAGCGCGCTCCGGCGTGGCCACGCACGGGTCGACGACGCGTCGCACGCGAAAGGGGTGAGAGTGCGCAGCCCGGCTCGACGACGCGAAGCTCTGCCCACTCTCGCTCGAGCCAGGCCGGCAATGCCTCGCGACGGGTCCGCGCAGCGCGTAGGGCGCGGATCCAAGGGCTGAGGGAGGCTTTCAGCAGGGGCAGCGCCCGCCTGCCGAGCCGTGTGCGGCCTGCCACCGCAGCGACGATCCGGCGTAGCCGCCAGCCCGGGCGCGTCATCGCGCGCGGCCGTCGAGCGCGATTGCCAGAATTCTCGACCAGGCGGGCCAGCACATCGACATCGAAGAAGCGCGATGCAGGCGCCACGTCAGCCGACGCGATGGAGTTGTTGAGCTGCGAGCCCCCGAGCTTCGAGCGCTTGAAGAGCACAGTCTCCGGCACCGTGATGTGGCGGTAACCGCGCCCAATCGTCTCGCAGTTCCAGTAGTGGTCCTCGTACCCGAAGCCCGAGCCCCGAGGGCCGCGCGCGTAGGGGACTTCGAGGTACACCTCGCGCCGGGCCATCGAGGTCGAGACCCAGTGATTCGTCTCGAGCAGGTCTTCGTAGCGGAAGTCCGGATCGGATTGGGAGAGCATGCGCCAGACGACATGCGTTGCACCGAAGGAGATCACGTATTCGGGATGCACGATCGTGTCGGGTCCCGCCCGCTCGAGGGCCCGCACCGCGGCAAGGAGCCACTCGCGGCTGATCAGATCATCACCGTCGAGGAAGGCGATCAAGTCGCCACGCGCGCTACGGACACCGTGGTTGCGCGCGCAGCCGGGGTCGCCTTCGTCCACGATCATCACAGCGTCAAAGGCCCCACTCCACCGCTCGAAGTAGGCGGCTGTCTCTTCGCACGGGCGGTCGAGCACTGCGCGCAGCTCGACGTGGTAGCCCGCGCCACGCGCGAATTCGACCGCGTTCCGCGCGTTGCGCACGGTGCGGTGGACGAGCGTGCCCTCGCGATGAGCGTTGAGGATCAGCGTGAGGTCCAGCACGGTTTCAGTGCGCACGACGTGCCTCGAGCCACTGACGCACCCAGAGCAACTGTTGCAGCGGGGGAATGCCCGCCAACCGCTGGTAGCGGCGGCGCCAATCACGGGCCTCCGCCTCGAAGCGCGCCCGGGCCGCTTCCACCTCCGGCATCTGCTTTGACAGGTGCTCCAGATCTGCGACGCGCTGCTGCAGGCGGGTGAGATCGCTCTCGCGCAGCGCCGAGGCCTCGGGGAACAGAGCGGCGAGATCATGGGATGAGTCCGGCGGGGCACCGCCTGCGTCTTGTGGTGCCAAGATGCGAGCTGGAAATCGCAACTCCGTACCGCTGCTCCGCGAGATCTCGACCGCTGTACACATCGCCTCGACGAGCTCACACATTCGGTCTGCTGCGGGTGAGCGACACTCGAGCGCGTCGTGCAGGATCGTGTCCTGGTAGAGCCGCCGAGGGGCCGGCGGGTTCACGAGCTCCGGCAGGACTGCCTCCAGATGCCGCGGCGCCGTGATCGACCAGGCCGCAGGGACGTAAGCGGGGGAGTTGGTGTAGTCGAGCAGCGCGAGCGGGAGGCCATGTAACATCGCCTCCAGCTGAAGTGAGGAGGGCGTGGTCACGACGGCGTCCACACTCTCGAGGACCCCGGCAAGGGGTCGACTCGCAGCGAGCTTTCCTGCATTGGGGAGTCCGAGCGATGCTTCGATCTCGCCGGTGAGTCGCCAGACGAGCTCGATGGGCTGGTCGCCGCTGCGCGGATGCAGGCGGTGCCAGTAGCGGAGATCGGCGAGCGAGCGCCGCACGAGCGAGCGCTGACGCTCCGTGAAGCCCGGCGTTCTCGCAGTGGCGACCAGGATCCGAAAGGGATCGCCCTTGGGCCGCACACGGGGGCGCCGTCCCTGCAGCGCGTCGAGGCAGGGAAGTCCCACCAGCTCGCAGCGTCCGATATTTCCCCAGGCCTCGAGAGTCCGAATCTGACTGCGACCCAGGCAGGCCATCTTGTGACCGAGGACCGGCTGGAAGAGTGCGCCGGGCGGAAGCGCTGGGTGATCCCAGGTGTTGCGGTACTCGAGAATCCCGTCGGCCAGGATCAGGACTGCGACCCGGCCTTCTTGTTGAAGGCGGCGGAGTAGCTGACGATCGCGCACCTGGTAGTGGTTGCAGGTGACGACGAGTGCAGCCGTGTCAGGCGGCGACCAGTCCTCATCGTATTGCTCTACGACCTCGACCGGGGTCGATAACGAATCGAGCCACGGCGACACGAGACTCTGCCGCGTGCCCGGATGCAGGAGTACACACACTCGGGGCCTCTGCTCGCTCATCGCTCTACCTTTGCAGCCACCAAAACGATGCTCTCGGCCAAGCCAGCATCTCGCTCGCCTGGCGCGACAGCCAGGGCCCGCGACCCTGGATTGCCTCCCGGGCTGGCGTCGAGGTGGATTTCCCAGGTTTCCTTAACTTCGAAGTGCTCGGCCACCACGCACTCGAACTCGAATGGCGTCCAGGTGTGCAGGTGATGATCGGTCAGGCCCGTGTCATTGGGAGCCGACACTACTACGTGTCCATCGGGGGCGAGCACGCGGTCGAATTCGGCGAGCGCACGGTGTGGATCCGGGATGTGCTCGAGGGTCTCGAGGCTGACGATGAGATCCCGCGACCCTTCCCCCAGTGGCGTTCTCTCGGCGGATGCAACTTCGAAGCGCAGGCTGCGGTGCCCGTAGCGGCGCCGGGCGTAGCGCACTGCCATCGGGCTGAGGTCGAAGCCTGCCCCCTCGGCGGCTCCTGCAGCGCTGAGAATCGAGGAGCCGTAGCCCGTTCCAGAGGCGACATCCGCCACGCGGCGACCTGCAGCCCATCTCGCGGCGAGCTGGTAGCGAAACACGTGCAGTTGCTGCCGTGCGGGGTCGAAAAGTCCCGATGGATCGAGCGCATCCATCCGCTCGGAAGCATTGAGACGCATCCAGGTGCGCCAGAGCAGCTCCGACGGATGCCACGCAGCCGTGCGATGCCGCATGGCTCGCGCCTCCTGCAGCGCTTCCTCCAGCATCCGTGTTCCGCCCCCTTGATCCGCAGAGGATCCCCCAGGGCAGCATCGGCCCCGCTACCGGTCCCCTTGAGCGAGGAATTCACCAGCAGGAAAAGGCACTCACGTCGTCTACCTTCACACGGCTCAAGGTCCCACTGAAGCGCACCGATCGACTGGGAGGATGAGCAGAGAACCGGATCCCGCAGTCGTTTGCGCTGCAGACAGCCACTACGCCATGCCGCTGGCGGTGATGATACGGTCGGCGCTCGACCACCTCGCTGAAGGTAGGAGCTTCGATGCTTACGTGATCGACGGCGGTCTCCGCCGATGGCAGAAAGAGAAGGTACTCGCGTCACTCGACCCGGGCCGGGTTCGCGTCCACTGGGTCCTGCCGGACCGGCGACTGTTCCGGAAGGCTCCCGTCAGTCCGGGCCACATCAGCGAGGCGACCTACTACCGCATCCTTGCCGCCGACCTGCTTCCGCCGGAACTCTCGCGGGTCATCTATCTCGACTCGGACCTCGTCGTGCGCGAGGACCTTGGACGCCTGTTTGAAACCGACCTCGCGGGCCACCCGTTGGCGGCAGCGATCGACACCACGGTGAAGACAATCTCCGGGTCGTTTGGCCTGCACAATTACCGCGAGCTGGGTCTTCCGATCGGTCTCCCCTACTTCAACGCGGGCGTCCTCGTACTCGACCTCGCGCGCTGGCGGCGGGACGGAATTGCGGATCGCGCGCTCACGCACCTCGCGGAGCATCGCCATCAGCTGCGCCTCTGGGATCAGGACGTCCTCAATGCCGTACTGGCGGGCGACTTCCGCGAACTCGATCCGCGCTGGAACGCACAGCCAAGGATCGTCACCACCGACGCGCCGGACCGCGTAACCGCAACCCCCGAAGCGCCCTGGATCGTCCACTTCGCGTCGCCTTCGAAGCCCTGGAAATTCGAGTGCTCCCATCCGCTGCGCGCACTCTTCTTCGAGTCCCTCGATCGCACCGCCTGGGCGGGCTGGCGACCCCGTCGAACGCTGCGACACACCCGAGCGGGCCGCATCGCGACGCGCGTGCAGCGCAGATTGCAGGACCGCATTGCGAAAGCCATCCGGCGTTAGCGCTCACCAGCTCCCAGCGGCGCTCGCCGCGCTGCTGTGTGGGGCCCGACGAGCCCATCCGCAGTGGGGGCCCAAAAAGCTACTCCAGTACCTCGCACCACGGCCCGAACCCGAAAAGCCTACTCCGATCGGCCCATGCGCGCATTTTCGGTTAGGGTGCTCGTGATGCCTTCGCTGATCGAGATCCAGCTCGACGTGTTGCTCGCACGGGATACACACGGACGGCTCACGGCTACACGCGACCCCGCCCCACGGCCGGCCCCGCGTTTGTTCCTGGGTCGATCCGGCAAGGTCAACGCTTGGGCCGTGCGACAAGATGTCGACCAGGCGACGATGGCCGAACTCGATCGCCATTGCCGCGCCGAACCGAAGATCGAAACACCAGAAGCCGGATTGCGCCCCGCGTGTCGCGAACTCGCAGTCGAGCTACTCGCGCCCATCGAATTCGAGTATCGCGGCCCCGCCTTCGCGCTGCCCGACGAACTCCCGTATGACGACCGCGCGCGCGAAGTCGCTGCTGTGGGAAGCGCAGAGTGGCTCGAAGCATTCCCCTGGCTGGCGGATCAATTCGACGCTCTGTCACCTGTGGTCATCGCGTTCGAGGCCGGGCAAGCCGCTGCGGTCTGCCACTCCCCGCGAGGCAGCACGGCTCTTGCAGCCGAGGCCGGCGTCGAGACACTCGAACCTTTCCGGGGCCGCGGCCTCGCGACTGCGGCCGTCGCATGCTGGGCGCGCGCGGTTCAGCGCACGGGCCGCCTTGCCCTGTACAGCACCTCGTGGGAGAACAAGGCTTCGCAAGCAATCGCACGCCGTCTCTCGGCGCGGCTCTACGGCGAGGACTGGCACCTCACATGATCGCGGCGATGCCCCAATAGATCGCGCATACCGGCGGCCGCTTCGGCCTCCGCGCCACCCCGTGCTGCGGTCTCTTCTTACAAATGCTGGTGTCGGTGGAGTCGAAGTCAAATGCGTCTCGGGCGGGGCCCGTTTCCCCTCCATTCGCTCGTTGATGCAGGAAACCAAGACCATCGCGTACTCAGACGGCGTCACAGACCAGATATATCCCATTTCGATTGCAGCATGGCTTGGACGAAAATTCAAGCAAGTTCCCATTCCAGCGACACCGCCGCTGGATCTGTCTCGAAACGCAATGATTTCACGACCCGGAAGCGTCGCCATTTCAACGATCCATTCCCGAAATTCAGCCACTCCATTTCAACCTTCATAGTCGGACCTCCACTCTTGACGCAACGCTCCGGTTCAGCCACGGCATGCAGCGCTTTGCGTTGCAACGGATTGCAACCGATTGTTGGGTGGCCGCCTCGCAAGCACGCGCAGTATTTGAGCCCTCACGCCCTCACGGTGGTGCCGCTTGGCTCGCGTGAACACGGGCGGCAAATGTTCAGTCGTGCGGACCGACGGAGATGCCGACCCCCCAGAAGTTACGCCGTGCCGCCGACTTAGGGCCCACTCAAGAATTAACGCCTGATTCCCAGCATACTCCTCCGATATTCCTGCGTCTATCTGGCGTGACCGTTGAGGGTGTGAAGGCAGCGAA
>JAQBGU010000040.1:0-29791 GCA_032128375.1 Deltaproteobacteria bacterium
ACGCCAATCCGAAGGCCGCAGCCGCGGCTGCGACCCAGCACTACCGTACTCCCCGGCCGAAGCTGAAGCGGGGCATCGGGCGGACAAAAGAGCATGGGTTTTCGGATCTTCGGCATCTCCGCTGTGAGTCGGCATAGGGGGCTGTAGGCTTTACCATACCGCCCCCCGGGGGCCAGGGAGCGGTCAGCGTATCTGGAAACCGCTGAAATCTTCCAGTGGCTGTTCTCGTACGTCGATTCGTTCGACGCTCGCCCAACGAGGCCCCACACGGCAGAACGCGATCGCCCGCTCGACCGCGTCGCGGGGGCCTTCGAATACCGCCTCCACGCACCCGTCTGGCAGGTTTCGCACCCAGCCGACCAGGTGCTCGGATCGAGCGAAGGCTTCGGTCGATCCGCGGAAATACACGCCCTGGACGCGGCCGGTCACCACCACGCGTCTGCAGATTCGCTTCGGGACCTCGTCGCTCAGGCTCAGTCCGCGGAGGCGTAGAATTCGAAGTCGACCAGGTTCTCTTTGAGGTAATCACGCAGACGCGCCATCAAGCGCGCTTCGAGTTGCCGGACACGTTCGCGCGAGATGCTGAAATCGTCGGCCAACTCCTGCAGCGTGCGCGGCTCATCTCGGAGGATTCGCTCATCGACGATCTGCTTGTCGCGATCACCGAGTTCCGCCACGAAATTGGCCATGTGTTCGAGGAACACCCGTCGCAATTCGGAGTCACCGAAGTTCTGTTCGGCATTTTGTTCACCGGTAGCAACGAAGTCACCAAACTCAGCGCTCGCGTCGTTGCGGCGCGCCGGCGCGTTCAACGACAGGTCTCCCTGCGACATCCGCTGATCCATGTCGATGATATCCGCTTCGCTTACGTCCAGTCGCTCCGCCAGCAGCTTCGGGTCCACCTCGAAGCCTTCCCGCTCCAGCTGACGCTTTTCCTTGTTGAGTCGGAAAAACAGTTTGCGCTGGGCGCGCGAGCGTCCCAGGCGAACCGTCCGGTAGTTGTCCATGATGTACTTGAGGATGTATGCGCGGATCCAGTACACAGCGTACGAGGTGAGTTTCACGCCCCGGTAGGGGTCGAACCGCTGAACGGCCTCGAGCAGACCAACGTTGCCGCTTTGAATCAAATCGAGAACATTGGTCCAGGCGCGCCGGTACTCCATGGCGATTTTTACCACCAGCCGCAGATTCGCCAGCACGAGTTGGCGAGCAGCGTCGGCGTCGGCGTCTTCGACCCAGCGGACAGCGAGTTCGTGTTCCGCTTCGCGCGAAATCGGCGCGTGATGCGATAGCTGGTTCATATAGGCGGTTAGCGCGTCGACCGGTTCGAGCGAGCGATCCGAGGTCGAAACGACCGGCAGCCGAGTTGTCGGACTCGCCCCAGGGCCTGCCGAGTCGAATCGTGCCGGCGGTATCTCGTCCGGCTCGTCTGCGTCGTCGGCCGGATCCAACACGTCGTCTGCGTCGACGACGTCGGTCGCATCGATGATCGCCGCAGTTTCGTCTGCGTCGCTGTCGTCGCATAATGAGGCGAGTTTCCGAGGAGTCACACCCGAATCCGGCTTTCGTTGTGGGAGGGAGGGTCGGGTCGAGCGTAGCAAAGACGCAAACGCGGGATCGGCGTGTGCCAACCCCGCGTCCGAGGAGCCTGGACCGGGCCTCCTCGTTCGATCTGTGTCGTGGTGTCGCTTAGCTCTTCAACGTGCGGATATAGGCGATGATGTCGTCAATATCTGTGTCCGAGAGCATGCCGCCCCAAGCAGCCATCATCTGGTTGCCGTCGAATTCTGCCGCGCCCTTGCTGATCACGGCTTTCAAGTCGGCATCCGTTCCCTTCGAGCCGTCGGCGTCGGTGTCGAATTTGAATTCACCTACCGAAAAGTCGCGCGGCGGCGGTTGCAGCACGAGTCCGACAGGGCCGTCGCCCTTGCCGGTCTCGCCGTGGCAGGAGCTGCAGTTCGCGGTGTAGAGCGCCTTGCCCTTTTCGACATCGGCGGCGAACGACGAGATCGGTGCCATTGCCACGAGCATCGCGCTGAGCGCGACGACACAGAAAAATCGATTTCGATTGGAGTGGTTCATGAGGTTGGGTTCTCCGTCTGTGATGATCTGGGATGATCAATGAGGATCTGAAGTGAATGGTTGGGGTTCTCCAACCGCCCGCGGGCTTGCAGGGGCGGGAGATTACCAGCCGCGCGAAGTCCGTCAAACGATGCGGCGCTCCTTCCAATTGCGCAGCAATTCCAGCAGCATGCGTACACCGACGCCGGTTGCACCTTTTCGCTGATAGGCCGCCCGGCTGTTCCCCCAGGCCGTTCCTGCGATGTCCAGGTGGGCCCAGGGTGTATCCCCGACAAAGTTCTCCAAAAACGCGGCGGCGGTCGATGAGGACGCGTCTCGACCAGCGGTGTTCTTGATGTCGGCCACATCGCTGCGAACCGCGTGTCGATGCACGTCCCAGAGCGGCATCGGCCAGGCGCGCTCGGCGCAGGCCTCGCCGGCCTCGCGCAGTCCGTCGATGAGTTTGTCGTTGTTGCCAAACAGACCTGTAGCCGACTTTCCGAGAGCGACCACGACGGCGCCTGTGAGGGTCGCCAGGTCGACCATCGCATCGGGCTCGAATTCTGTTCGGGCAAAGTGGAGCGCATCGGCCAGTACGACGCGCCCTTCGGCGTCGGTATTCAGGACTTCGATGGTCTTTTTCGACATCGTGGTGATGATGTCGCCGGGTCGGTAGGCGGTAGCGCTCGGCAGGTTCTCAGCGGCCGCGATGACACCGATCACGCGAATCGGCAACTTCAGCAGTGCGATCGCCCGCATCGCCCCAATAACGGCGGCAGCGCCCGACATGTCGTGTTTCATTTCATCCATCGCGGCGGCCGGTTTGATCGAGATGCCACCCGAATCGAAAGTGATCCCCTTGCCCACCAGGCAAATCGTCGGCTGGCGGCGTGCCTTCTTGCGCTTGCCGCCCTTCGATTTGCCCTTTTTCGCGAGCTTTTTTTTCGATCGCGGGTCGTACTCCATCACGATCATGCACGGGGGCCTCGAGCTGCCGGCGCCGACTGCCAGGATCGCTCCCATCGCTCGGCGCTTGAGTTCGGGTTCCTTCATGACCCGAACGCTCAGTCCCACCTCGCGGCCAACCCGCACAGCGGCGCGCGCGAGCTCGAGCGGCGGCAGCAAGTTGCCGGGTTCGTTCGATAGCTGCCGGGCCAGGTTCTGCGAGTCGGCCAGTATGCTGCCGGTTTTCGCCGCGGCGCGGGCGGCCAGCAGCCGCGATGAGGTTTCGATCAATAGCGAGAAGGATGCGACTCCGGCCGGCTTGCCCGCCGTCTTCGTGCGGTAGGTATCGAAGCGGTAATTGGCCAGGATCGCGCCTTCGCTGGCGGCCTGCGCGCCGGCGATGATATCGACGTCAGCGCTCGGGTCCAAGCACATCGTCACCGTGCGAGCGCCCTTCGCACGGGCGGAATTGATTGCCCTACCCGCGACGCTACGCAGAGTTTCCGCTTCGATATCCGCGAAAGCGCCGAGGCCGCACAGCAGGATCCGCTTGGCGCCAATCGCGCCGCTGGTGTAGAGCAGCACTGACTCGTTGCTCTTGCCGTGGAAATCCCCACTCTTGACCACGCCCGAGAGCTGTCCTGCGAGCGCGTTATCGATCGCCCTGACGCGAGCCGTAGGCAGCCACCGCTTCGCTTTCAGCTCCGGTACCGCAATGACGAGCACGTCCGCAGTCACCGCGGAGGGCTTCTGGGTGGCGACGGTTACCCGCATCTGTTCTCCTTCTCTTTCTCTTCAAATTTCGAGGGTCTCTTTGGAGGGTCTTTTTGGAGGGTCTGCTTGGAGGTCTGGTTTCGGAGGGTCTTTCAGCGGGCCTTTTTTGCGGCCCAATCAGAAAAGACAGTCTGGTGTGCTCAAGAGTCAGTGCGTTGAAGTCGATCGGTGTGTTACCTAGACTCGACCGAACACACGATCGAACAAAGGACGAATCTCATCAGATGAATTTGATCGTCGGGACGGCCTTGGGGGGACGTCTCGCGAGCCTCGATGCACTTGCACTGGTCTGGCAGGCCAGCTGGGTCGTTCAGCTCGTCCTCCTTCTACTCGTACTCATGTCCGTAGTTTCATGGACAATCATCGCTTTCAAGGTGCGGGAAATGCGCCGTGCCGCGCAGGATAGCGAGGCATTTCTCGAGGTCTATCACGAGGGCTCGTTCGATGCCGCATACGAAGCAGCGCGCGACCTCGACCGTAGCCCGCTGTCGGTGATCTTTCTCGACATCTATGGCGAGGTCAATCGGATGGCCCGCTTCAGCGGGAAGTCGGGCGTCGGCGCGCTCGAGGACATTCATCTTCAGGCGCTCGCACGGCAGATTGCGTGGACCGGGTCGCGCGAAGCCACGCGGCTGGAGCGAGGAATGACTTTCTTGGCGACGACGGGTAGCGCGGCGCCATTCATCGGCTTGTTCGGGACCGTGATCGGAATCATCAACGCCTTCCAAGGCATCGGCCGAACCGGCTCTGCCAGTCTCGCGGTTGTGGCGCCGGGAATCGCTGAGGCGTTGATTGCCACCGCAGTTGGCCTGTTTGCAGCGATTCCCGCGACGATCTTCTACAACTCCTTCATCGGTTCACTCCGCACTCTGATGGCGTCTGTCGACTTGTTCGCAGCCGAGTACGAAGGTGACCTTCGGCGCATGGCGAACGCGAAGAAGGACAAGCCGCCCTCCATGCGGGACTAACCCCGATTGGCACTACTTCAGCCCGGCTCAGCGCGACGGCAGATCGCCGAGATCAACGTCACTCCGTTTGTCGATGTGATGTTGGTTCTGTTGATCATCTTCATGGTGACGGCGCCCATGATGCAGCAGGGCATAGAGGTCGACCTGCCAGAAACCACCACGCAAGCGCTGCGGATCCGCGACGAACCGTTGGTCCTGTCCGTTACCGCGAAGGGAAAATATTTCCTGGGAAAGCGGGAGATCGCTCCTGCGGAGCTGACCGCAAAGTTGGAAGCGATTTTCGAAGGTCGAGACAGCAAGGAAATTTTCTTGCGAGCAGACGAAAACGTGGCATACCGGCATGTGGTTCTAGCTCTCGCGTCGGCCCGACAGGCCGGAGCAACGAAGCTGGGCATGGTGACCGAGCCCGAGAGCTGAATTGGGCAGGAGTGCGCGGTCGTGTCCCAAGACATCGCAATCGACTTCCAGCGGTTCAGGCGCACCGAGTTGCGCCGTGCAGTGGCCATTTCGGCGGCAGCGCATCTGTTGCTGTTGGGGCTGTTTCTGTATTCGCCCAACCAGACGATCCGCGCGCCAAGGGGAGTGGTAGCGGTGGAACTCGTGGCCATGCCCCGGCAGTCGCCGTCGCCGGCTCCGCCAGCTCCGGTTGCTCCAACCGCCCCAACCACACAGCCCGCACCCAGGCCAAAACCCAAGACGGTCGTGTTGCCGGCCGAGCCGACTGCGCCGAAGCCGAAACCCAAGCCCAAACCGACGCCCAAACCGACGCCCAAACCGAAGCCGACGCCCCAACCGAAGCCAAAGCCCGCGCCGCCGAAGCCCGCCGTTGCACCACCGCAGCAGGAACTCGATGATGTGCTCGCGCAACTTCGAGCCGAAAGTGGGGAAAGCCAGCAACCCGTCGTTACGGCCGCCGCCGCCGATACCGGTCCCGCCGGCATCCCCACGGGTGTCCCGATCTCTCCCGAAGTCGCTGTGTGGCTCAAGCAGGCGAAAATCCATGTGCGACGGAACTGGGTGCTTCAAGCCGGTTTCAAGACTCAGCAATTAGAAGCGGAGGTCCGAGTAGACCTCGGCCCCACCGGAGCAGTCCGAGGTGTACCAGTGATTACGCGCAAGTCGGGTAACCCGTGGTACGACGAGGGCGTCGTCCGCGCAATCCAGAAATCGAGCCCGCTGCCGGCGCCACCGGAAGCGGGTAAGTGGACATTCGTGTTCATGCCTGAGGACAGCTTCTGATGTCGCATCGATTGTCTTCTGGTTTGCTGATCACGAGCGCATGGCTCACGCTGGCAGCCGTTGGGGTGGCGGCAGCGGCCGAGCGACCGACTGTGATCGTGACCCCGGGTTCCAGCCAGCGGCTGAAAGTGGCGCTGCAGCGCTTCGCAGGGGGTCCGGGTGCGGATGAGTACCAGCGCGTGCTCGGAGAGGCGCTCGAGTTCTCGAACATCTTTCAACTGATTGACGAAAAGGCGTTTCTCGGTCCAACGACAACGACATTTCTCGGTGCCAGCGACCGGTTGGATTGCTCCGAGTGGAGCCAAATTGGCGCCGACGTATTCGTTGAGGGCGGGCTGAGCACCGAAGGCGTCGACTTCAGAGCTGAGTTTCGGGTTTGGGACCTTGCAGGCTGTGAAAGAAAGCTGCGCAAGCGCTTCGCCCAGGCCGCTGCGGCCGATTCGAGCATTCTCGCCAAACGCATGGCCGACGACATCATCGAACTGTTCACCGGGATCCGCGGAACTTCGTCGACGGAACTCGCATTTGTCTCGAATCGTTCCGGAAATTCCGAGATTTTTGTGATGGACGCAGATGGAGCCAATCAGCGTGCCGCGACCGCAAATCGATCGATCAACAACTTTCCGTCATGGTCTCCCAGCGGGGACGCGATCGTCTACACGTCGTACCGCACCCAGACTAGACCGATGCTCTACCTCTCGACCCGTGGTCAGGGGAAACCGGGTCGGATTCTCGGCCGGCTCAGCGAAATGGCGCAGTATCGCGCAGTCTTTGCACCCAACGGCAAAGAAGTTGGGATCGTGATGAGCCCGAAGGGAAGCACCGAAATCTACCGGGTCGGGCTCAACGGTCAGTCGCTGCAGCGACTGACCGACAACCGTTCGATCGATATATCGCCGACTTGGTCGCCAGACGGCGACCGGATCGCCTTTTCCTCCGATCGCTCGGGAGACCCCCAGGTCTACGTCATGGACGCCAACGGCTCCAACGTCCGGCGCCTGACGTTCGACGGCAACTACAACACGAACCCGGCCTGGTCTCCGGACGGTCAGTGGATCGCATACCAAAACCGCGTATCGGGTCAGTTCGACATCTGGTTGATCGATCCGGACGGAAGTGTGAATCTCCCGATCATCACCCACCCCCGTGACGATGAGTCTCCGAGTTGGTCACCCGATTCGCGCATGATTGCGTTCAGCTCCACCCGTCGCGGAAATGCAGAGATCTATGTGTCCGATTCGAATGGCGGAAACATCAAGCAGTTGACGCGCGCGCCGGGCCCGGATACGAGCCCGTCTTGGGGGCCATATCCGCGGTAGGGCGGCGAATGCTTCGAATGCTTCACGGCCCTCGTGTGCGCCGCAGAATCATCGCTCTACCGCGAAGACAGCCAGAGGCTAAGGTCCCGCGGCCACTGCGATCTTTGCGAACGAAAAAGGCAGTATGGAGAGGGCTTTATGGTTGCCGGCAACGGCAATTGGGGGGGATCGGATGAGGTGGGGAATCGTGTTGCTCTTGCTTCCGATGCTGACTGGCTGCGTTACCGTGGCCGAGTTTCGCAAGCTGGAAAATGAAGTGATCGACATGAGGCGCGCCCGTTCGAAGGGCGGCCTTGGTGGGGGGAACGAGCGGCTCGCGGAGCTCGCGACGCGCTTGGAAACGCTCGAGCAACAGGCTGAACAGCTCGGGGGCCGCGTCGAAGTCGCGGAGCATCGCGCCCAGCAAGCGCTGGCTGAAGCGCGTTTGGCACGACAGGAGGCCGATGGGCAGGGCCATGCTGGCTCGGACGGCTCCACCGGTGCAGCTCTGCCGCCCGACGATTCGGCGTCCTCCGCAAGCCTGGCCGTCTCCGCGGAGGTCGCTGCCTACCGGGTTGGCTACGCGGATTGGCGGCGAGGAGATTGGAGCAGCTGCATTGACCACTTTCGCGACTTTCTGCAAACTTATCCGTCCTCCGCGTATGCCGATGACGCGGCGTATTGGCTGGCGGACAGTTATTTCAGGCAGGGAGACTACAAGACGGCAATTTTGCGATTCGATGATGTCGTGACGACCTACCCACAAGGGAATAAGGCCTCAGAAGCGCTTTACCGTCAGGGGGAAAGTCTGCTGCGGTTGGGGCCAGGCTTTGGAAAGGCAGCTGGCAAGGCGTTCGAGCGGGTAGTCAAAGAATATCCCCAATCGGCCCGTGCCGCAGAGGCCAAGAGCCAACTCGAATTGCTTCGCGCACGCTAGACTCCTCCGCCGGTCTTTTGGAAACCACCACGACAACCGATGGAAACGGAACCAAGCAGGGGCGTCCGCGCAGACTGGACGCCGTAGGGGAATGGATTGAATAAGCGAGATCGTGAGAAATTCAAGAAGCTGCTTCTGGAACAACGAGCCCAGCTGCAGGGAAATCAACAGCGGTCGATCGCGGGCGGAGATATACATCTCGACCCGGATGATTTCCCCGACGAGATCGATACGGCGTCTTCCGAGATCAATCTTCAGTTCACCGGGCGGCTTCGCGAACGGGAACAGGGTCTGCTCGCGAAGATCGATGTTGCGCTCCAGAAGATCGAAAACGGCGACTACGGCGAATGCATGAACTGCGGAGAGGATATCGGCATCAAGCGACTCCGAGCCCGTTCGGTCGCTGAACTGTGCATCGATTGCAAATCCGAACAGGAAAAGATGGAACGACAAGCCGGCTGAGTTCCGACCTCGTCCTTGGCATTGAGAGTTCGTGCGACGAAATGGCCGCCGCGGTGGTGCGCAATGGGCACGAGATCGTGTCGAGCATCGTGCGCGGCCAAGCCGAGGTGCATGCACCCTATGGCGGTGTCGTCCCCGAGTTGGCCTCGCGCGACCATGTCCGAACCGTTTCGGAGGTGGTCTCGGCGGCCATAGCCGACGCCGCGATCGCGCTCGAACAGCTCGACGCCATCGCGGTTACCGCCGGACCTGGGCTGGTTGGATCGCTGCTGGTAGGGCTGTCGTTTGGCAAGGCGCTCGCTTACCGGCTGCGCGTTCCCATCATCGGTGTCGACCATTTGATGGGGCACCTCGTCTCGGCGGAACTAGCCGACCCTTCGCTGCGCCCGCCGTACATCGGCCTGCTCACTTCCGGTGGCCACACCGCGTTGTATCGAATCGAACCCGATCGGCCGCCGGAGCGGCTCGGGGAGACTCGTGATGATGCAGTCGGAGAAGCCTTCGACAAGGTCGCGAAATTGTTGGATCTCGGCTTCCCCGGCGGGCCTGCAGTCTCGCAAGCGGCGTCACGCGGCGATCGCAATGCGATCGCGTTTCCCCGACCGATGTTGAATTCGCACGAGCTCGATTTCTCGTTCTCAGGTTTGAAGACCGCCGTCGCAATGGAGGTGGAACGCCGTCGCTTGCGCGGCGCTCTGAAGGAGCTGGACGTCTGCGATGTGGCTGCGTCATTCGAAGCCGCTGCGATCGATGTGCTGGTCGCGAAGGCGCGGCGCGCGATGTCGACCGAGCAGGCACGCAGCATCGCGGTTGTCGGTGGGGTTGCGGCGAACCAGCATCTGCGCGAGCGGATGGCTGCGGCCGGCGAGGCCGACGGTTTCGTCGTGGTCTTCCCGCCGCCGGCGTTGTGCACCGACAATGCGGCCATGATAGCCGCCAGCGGCGCGCGGCTGCTCGCGCAGGGAAAGGAACACGGCCTTTCGCTCAATTCGTTTTCGCGCGGAGAAGGCGCGTTGTGAGTGCGGGCTCGGTACGAGCGTTGCTCTCGGCTCACGGCCTGCGGGCCCACCGCGATCTGGGGCAGAATTTTCTCGTCGACGATCGGGTCGCAGAGCGTCTGGTAGAACTGTCTGGCGTTGGAGAACGCGATTGGGTGATCGAGATCGGAACCGGTCTCGGTGCGCTGACGCGCGCGCTGGCCGCGCGCGCAGCGCGAGTGGTGACGTTGGAAATCGACTCGGGTCTGGTTCGTGCGCTGCGGGCCGAGCGCAATCTGCCCGACAACGTGGAGTTGATTCACGGCGACGCGCTCGAGCTCGACCTGGCCGCGCTCGTATCGGAAGCGCCGGGCCCGGTTCGCCTCGTTGCGAACTTACCCTACAGCGTGTCGGCTCCGCTGCTGCGCAGATTGCTCGACTTACGAGAACGGCTCGAAGGCTGGTCGGTCATGTTGCAGAGCGAGGTTGCAGGTCGTTTGCTGGCCGGGACTGGAACGAGCGACTACGGGTCGCTGTCGGTCCTGCATCGCTTGACTGTGTCGGTTTCGAGGGCGATGGAACTATCACCGAACTGTTTCTTTCCGGTCCCGAATGTGGATTCGACATTCCTTCGACTCACACCGCATCGTGAATCGTCGCTGCAGGCGGGCGAGTTCGAGAACGTCGAGCGCATCGTTCGAGCCGCGTTCGGAAAACGACGCAAAACGCTCGTCAACTCGCTGCGAAGCGGCGGGTTGGGGGATTCCGTCACAGCGGACGCGATCCGCAAGCTGTTATTCGAGTTGTCGATCGACCCACGGGTTCGGGCTGAACGCGTGGAGCCAGAACAACACCTCGCGCTGGCTCGCGCGCTCGCGAGCGGAAGATGAGCCCGGAACAGATCTACGCTGAGTTGCTCGCACTCGCTCGTAGCGCCGGTTTCGATCTGCGGAAATCTTCCGGGAAGGCGGGCAGAGACTCGGACCTGCCGGTCGCAAGTGGTGTGTGCCGCGTGCGCGGGTCGATCTGGGTGGTCCTTTCTGCGTCCGAGTCACTCGAAGAGCGCAGCGATGTGCTGGTTGAGGCACTGACCGCGCACGCGAGTTCTCTGTTGGAAGACCGCTACTTGCCGCCTGCGGTGCGTGCGCGGTTGGGGGTCTGAGACAGCCCAAAGCCCGCGGCGAATACCCCAAAGAAATCGCTTCGGGTTGACACTGCATAATCGCTGGACGAAATTTGCACGGTCACGAGGGGTCTCGCACCGTGCGATCTCCATCAAGACGAGAACCGGTAGTTCGGATCGAGGGTTTGCAACGCTGACAAAACGCCCTGTGCGCCAAGCGCCACGGCAGACATAGACACGCCTAGCAACGCCCATAGCAACGCTCGGATCCCGGATCACGAATAGGGACCGAGACGGGAGAGTGGGAATTGTGGCTGGATCGAACTCTTGGACTGAGTTCGTGGACCGTGTGTCCCGAACCGCTCGAGGCCAATCTCGAGCAAGCCACTGGGATTCACCTGGCCAACACCGCGCTCTCCGGATCCTCCGGGCGGCGCGTTTTTGTTTCCGCGGCGCCTCTGAGCATGCAGATCCAGAGGGAGACGCCCCCATGTCAACCGTTACCAGAAAAGCCGCACGCGAACATCGCGTGACCGTCCCATCGCTCGACCGACGTAAGAAGCGAGCCGAGAAAATCACGATGCTCACCGCGTACGACTTCTCCTTTGCGAGCATCTTCGACGCAGCCGAGATCGACATCTTGCTGGTCGGCGATTCGCTCGGAAACGTCGTACAGGGCTTGGATTCCACGCTTCCGGTCACGCTCGACGAGGTCGTCTACCACACGCGGATGGTCGCCCGTGCCGCACGCCGGGCGTTGGTGATTGGCGACATGCCTTTTGGCAGCTACCAGATTTCGCCCGAAGAATCGGTGCGTAACGCGTTTCGTCTGGTCAAAGACGGTGGCGCGCAAGCCGTGAAGCTCGAAGGGGGCCAACGCGTTTCCGCCACGATCGAGCGCATTGTCGCCGCCGAAATTCCGGTGATGGGACACGTCGGATTGACCCCACAGGCCGTCCATCGGATGGGTGGACACCGTGTCCAGGGACGCGGCGCCAAGGGGCGCGCCCGGGTGATCGCAGATGCGAGAGCCGTCGAAGACGCCGGAGCGTTTTCGGTCGTACTCGAGGGCGTTCCCGAAGACCTTGCTCGTGAGATTACGGACCTGTTGTCGATCCCGACGATCGGCATCGGTGCTGGCGTGCATTGCGACGGGCAGGTGCTGGTGATGCACGACATGCTCGGCCTGACCGATTGGTCGCCGAGCTTTGTGAAGCAATACGCGAACCTGGGCTCACTCGCATCGCAGGCTGCGCGCAATTTCGCGGAAGAAGTCGCCAATTCGAAATTTCCCGATGAGGCGCACTCGTACCGCTGACCTTCCGGGATAGGACACTGGGAGCCCTTGGTTTGCGCCCTCGTTTGCGCGCTCGTTTGCGCCAATGCGATTGATCGAGACCGTTGCACAGTTGCAGGCCGAGGCCGACCGCGAGCGCGCAGCGGGTCGCCGGATTGCGCTGGTTCCGACGATGGGCGCACTTCACGAGGGACACCTGTCGTTGATCGACGAGGCGCGCAGTCGCGCGGACCGGGTTTTCCTGACGATCTTCGTGAACCCGACGCAGTTCAACGACGCACGCGACCTGGATCAGTATCCGCGCACACTCGAGGCTGACCTCAAACTGTGTAATGTACGGGGCGTCGACGTGGTGTTCGCGCCCGGTCCCGACGAGATGTATCCACCTGCGAGCCAGACCTCGGTCGAAGTCAGTGAGCTCACACTGCCGCTGTGCGGCCGAAGCCGTCCTGGACACTTCCGCGGTGTCACGACCATCGTCGCAAAGCTGCTGTTGGCAGCGAAGCCACACGTGGCGGTGTTTGGCGAGAAGGACGCCCAGCAGCTGGCGGTGATTCGGCGCATGGTCGCCGACCTGGGGTTCGGTGTGGAGATCGTCGGCGCGCCGATCGTCCGCGAAAGCGACGGACTCGCGATGTCCAGCCGAAACGTGAACCTCCACCCCGAGGCCCGCCGACAGGCGACTGCGCTGATCGCGGCACTCGAAGCGGCCGACGCGGCCGTCGACACGGGTGAATGCGATCGCCGCGAGATCCTGAAGCGTGTGACGACCGAGATTGCCAGGGCGCCGCTCGCGACGATCGACTACGCGGAACTGCTTGACCCGGACACGCTGGAACCCAGTCCGGAAAAGCTCACAGCGCCGGCGCTGCTTGCGCTGGCGATCCTGTTTGCGGCTCCGGTCGGGCAGGGCGGCGCCATCGTCCGACTGATCGACAATCGCGTCTTGCACCCACGGACCGGCGACACGAGCCGCTAACCGGGCACCGCCCGGTACACGGCCAGGGCTTCTGGCCCCGGCCGACATCGAGGTAGAACTGGCGCAGGCGTTCGGGTTCGGGAACCAGAAGCTCGTCCAATACGCGGCCCGGGCGTGACGAAGCCTGGCCCCAGCGTGAAGACGTGTTGAGCACCGGCCGGTTGCCGGCCAGCGCTTCAGGTGCCGCCGGCGTATCTGCGAGTTCGTGTGCGACCCGGCTCTCGGGCACGACGTCGGCCCATGGCAGCGCCTTTTCGAGCGGGAGGCCCGAGACCGGTCGTTTGCCGGCGTTCAAGTGAACGACGAGCGGACTCGTGCCCTTGCGCACCGCGAAGTCGACCGATTGTCGGAGCACAGGGCCACCGCCTTTCGGCTCGCGTTTGACCCCGCTGGCACCGAGCATCGCGAGTAGCCGCCCGGCGTAGGGGCCCGCCACCCAGGTTGCCAGTTCCAGAATGCGCAACCCGTCGAGCGGTGCAGTCGTCATTCGCCTAGCACCGAGCGCGCAGATTCGGGGAGACTTCGGCCAAAGGCGACCGCAACCCCATCGGAGCGTGGGAACCCGTTCGGGGAGTCCGACTACAACTGCCAGAGCATCCGGGTTTTGGAGCGGTACCATTGGCACCGATGCGGGAAGACGGCGAAAAAAAGAAGATCATCGCGAGCAACCGCAAGGCGCGATTCGAGTATGAAATACTCGACACCATCGAGGCGGGGATGGCGCTGCTCGGTACCGAGGTGAAGGCGCTGCGCGAGGGCAAGGCGAGCCTCGTCGATGCCTACGCGGATATTCGGCGGGGTCAGGTCTACCTGATCAATGCGCATATCGGCGCCTACGAGCAGGCGGGCCGCGCAAACGCGGCGCCGCTGCGCGAGCGCAAGCTGCTGCTGCACAGACGCGAGATTTCGCGATTGGAAGGCCGGGTCGATGAGCGCGGGCTCACCATGATCCCGCTTTCGCTGTACTTCATCGGTGGACGAGCAAAGGTCGAGTTGGCGCTCGTGCGCGGCAAGCGTCGCTACGACAAGCGCCAGTCGATCCGCAACCGGGAAAACCAGCGCGATTTGGCTCGTGTGATGAGAAACCGGAATCGGAGTTCGTGAATTCGGCGTTCAGTACGGCGCCGTTTTTGGCGGTGGTTTTTTTGTTCGCCGGCTGCGCTGCGCTTCGGTTCGAAGACAGCGCGGAACCGACAACGACCGCCCCGCGCAATTACTGGCCCAGCCGTCGCGACTACGCAGCGTTTCGGTCTGCACATCCCGAGCTGCACGAACCCAATTATCTGCCCTTCATGGCCCATCGGCTATCCGCTGATGGCCCGCTGGGAGACTACCTTGTTCTGTGTCGATGGCCGGCGTCCGCGATGCCGCTGCGGCTCTACATCGATTCACCGCTGATCCCCGAGTCACTCCAGGACGAGTTCGACCCGATCGACCCCGTTCGATACGTCGAAGCGGTCGAGGCAGCGATCGCGAAGTGGGAACGAGAACTCGAAGGGTTCGTGACTTTCGAGCGGGTTCCCGACCCGCACGGCGCCGATATCGAACTGATCCTGGTCGCACAGCTGGCACCGGAAGAACGCGACAAACGCAAGCTGGGTGGAGTCTCATTTTCAGACGCCTGCCGGGTCGATGGGAAGGATCCCGACAGCGAGCGGTTGATCGTGCGCTACCGGGTCGATCGTCTGCGCGTATACCTGGCCGATCGCTACGGTCTGCTGAACCCCGGCCAGGTCGAATCCATCGCGCTGCACGAGATCGGACACGCGCTCGGGATGCGCTCCCACAGCCCTATCCCGGCAGATCTGATGTACGAGATCATGCGCGACCGGGCGGTACCGCAATTGTCGCAGCAAGACGTCAATTCGTTCGTCGCGCTCTACCAGCTGGAGAACGGGACGATCTTCGGACATGTGCCGCCAGGCGGTCGCGATACCGACCCGGGTCCACTTCCGCCCAAAGGGCCGCCTGTGCTCTCACTGGCACCGTATGTGGATTCGAGGCTCGGCTTCGACGTGCATCTCCCGGAGGGATGGACGCGCATGGAAACCGCCCAGGGGATGGTCGCGATCGACGGCGTGGCCTGGGACTACACGGCCTCGTTTCAGGTGATCGTGCACCGCTACCCCACGCTGGAAAGCTATCTGGAGCGATTCGGCGCCTTCCACCTGTCCCAAGGCGAAGTGGTCGACACCGGATTCACGGAAGTCGCCGGGAAACGGGCTTTTCGAGCGGTGGTATTGAACTTCGATGGCCGTTCTGCCGATCAGATTACGTTGATCGAGGTGGGGGATGGTCGGGTCATCGCGGTGATCGCGGACTGTCCGCTCGAGGCATTGGGTGAGTACCAGGACTGGTTCGAGGCCGCACTGGCATCCCTCGAGATCTGGTCTGAACCGCGATGAGTGCGTGCGATGAAAAATCTGATCACGAAGGCCATTTTGCTTCTGCTGGTTGCCGGAGCGGGGTTGTACGCGACGCGCAACTACGGCGGTGAAGTCGCGGTCCTCTACACGACCGACAGCTACGGACACGCGTATCAAACCAGCGTGTGGGTGGTCGGCGAAGAATCGAATGTGTGGATTCGCGCGACGACCCCAACGAGTCCCTGGCTCGACCGCATCATCAATCACCCGGATGTCGAGTTGCGCCGCGGCAAGATCCTGAAGAGCTACAAGGCCACCCCAAGCACGCAGCGACGCGATCGAGTCAACGCGACCATGGCGGAGACCTACGGTTGGGCGGAATGGCTGCTTGCGAAGGTCGAGGACCGCTCGGAGGCTGTACCCGTGTACCTGGATCCGTTCGGATAGCGGGGGGAAACGGGCAGATCGGGCGGGATGGGTCGCGGGAACGACCCTTGTGGCGGCTTCCCGCGCAGACCAGGAGCCTATCGGGATCCGACTCGCTACCATGGCAGCCAGCAACAAGTCCACCCGTGTCATGGGGGCGATCGGTTTCGACGGGTAGTCGAAGGCGAGTGCTGCGTGTCGACATCGTCACAGCTGTCGTAAAACAAGTGGCACGTTTGGTGATTACAATTGCCGACGATAATTACGCACTCGCTGCCTAGCTGAAACTAGGTTAGCGACACTCGTCCGGGACGCCTTCTGTCGGGTCGCGAGTGTCATCAGAAGGCTGGCTTCCGGAACGCTGCTCCTACGAGCCGGAGGCGAGATCAACTGGAGCTAGGTTCGCGTTGCCGGGTCTCCGAGGCGGCGCAATCCGAGATGAATTGGAGACTACACACGTAGACGCGCTTGTTGGAACCTATGCGGACGCGGGTTCGATTCCCGCCGCCTCCACCATTTCGGAATAAATCAGATAGTTGGCAGCGTAAGATGCGGGAAACCCCGATCCCGCGTCCGCATTCGATTTCTTCTTGGGAAACAATTCGTTGGGAGTGGGGGCGAAACGCTGGCGCCTCCCGATCGGGTTCGGGCGTCTAGACGGTGGCGCCATCACGCAAACGGAGCATCAACCAAAGACGGGCGTCGATGATCAACGTGCATCGCTCTCACCATGGCCCGGCCTAGGATGTGCCGATGAGGGGAAGCAGCGGGTTTCTCGATGAGCTGCGAAAGCGCGGCGTCATACGCACCGGGCTCCTTTACGCGGCCGGCGCATTTGCTCTACTCGAGTTCGCTGACATCGCGTTCCCGCGGCTGGGCCTCCCCGACGGTGCGGTGAACGTCGTCCTCTGGGTCGGTCTTGCTGGGTTCCCGCTGGCGTTGATTGCTTCATGGGTGATCGAGGTCCGCGCGGAGCGCGATAGCGGACAGATGAGAAGCTGGTTCTCACCCGCCACGCTCGCGACCTCCGCAGTGCTGGTCGCCCTGGGTATCGGCATGGGTCTCGTCTGGGGAGCCGAGTCGCGGCCACCGTCGATCACCGAACCAGCTGCAGCGCCGGGCGGCGGGCGCGCCCCGGCGGTAGCCGTCCTGCGCTTTACCGACATGAGCGGATCCGACGAGTACGGCTACTTCGCGGCCGGCCTAAGCGAGGAGATCAGCACGGATCTCTCCCGCTTCCCGGGGATTCGTGTGATCTCTCCGAGGGCGACCTCCTACTTCGACGCAGCGAATGAAGATCTCTCGCAGATCGACGACGAGTTGGGTGTCCGTTACCTGCTGCGCGGCAGCGTTCGCCGCGAGCCCACCCGGGCCCGCATTGCAGCGCAGCTGCTCGAGGCGTCTACCGGGAGCCAGCTCTGGGGGGAGAGCTATGACGCCGCCCTCGAACCCTCGGAGCTGCTCGCCACCCAGAATCGGATCGCGCGCCGAGTCGCCTCGACGATCGCCGACACCTTCGGTGTGCTGGCCCAGCTGGGCCAGACCGAGGCGCGCCGCCGCGGAACGGACAGCCTCGAGGCGTACGACTGCGTGCTACTCGGCATGTCCTACTTCAAGGTGCACACCGCCGAGGTTCACGCGCGGGCGCGCGACTGCCTCGAGCGCGCGGTGGAGATCGATCCCGACTACGCGGAAGCCTGGGCGCATCTGGCCCACCTTTACCGAGAGGAGGTCCGGCACCGGTACAACCCCAAGCCTGATTCGCTGGCGCGGGCCGCGGCTGCCGCAAGGCGCGCCATCGATCTCGATAACACCAGCTCCATGGCCTACTACTCGCTGTCGCTCACCTTGTTCGACGAGCTTCAGTTCGAACAGTTCAGAGCGGCCGCGGAGCGAGCGATCGGGCTGAATCCCAACGACACCGCAACAGCGGCAGGGCTCTCGATCTACCTTGCTTACGCGGGTTACTGGGAGCGCGCCATCGAGCTCACTGACGAGGTCGAGGAGCTCAATCCCATCCACAGCGGGTGGATTCACAACACGCGGGTGATGGACCACTACCGCAGAGGAGACTTCGAGCAGGCTCTCGCTGAGGTTGCTCTAGCCGGCCCGGGGAGCTCGTCCGCGGCACCCGTCCGCGCGGCGAGCCATGCTCGTCTCGGCCGCATAGCCGAGGCCCGTTCCGCGTTGGAGCAGTTTTTGGAATTGGACCCCGACTTCGCAGCGGATCCGATGGATTGGCTGCAGCGCACTTACCGCCGCGAGGTCGTCGTGCAGCGCCTTCTGGAGGGCCTTCGCCTCGCTGGCCTCGAGATCGAGCCCGGGAAGCCCGCACGAATCCTGCAATAGGTTCTCCCGTCCCAGCCCCTGGCGCCTCCGTGGCGCCTCGATCCGAAAACCTAACTATCTGATCCTTCTTCGTTTTTCTCCTTTTTCCCGCGGATTCGATTCCCGCCGCCTCCACCAAATCAACAGCCGAATACGCGATTCGGATTGGCTTGTTGCCGGCGCGGAAGGCTTGAAGTCGCTGCGGCGCACGACGTCCTCGTTTCAGGCATGCCGCCCCTCGTGTCCCGAGCGCTTCAAAGGCGCGACCTGTGAGCGAAGCGCTTCGGCTGTGTGCGGTAGCTTCCGGATCCAAGGAGGTGCACCCTGAGAGAGTCGAACGCATCATCGAAGCTTCAGACCGTGGTCGGCTGCGGGTTGCTGGCCGCCGGCATCGCCGTTTTCGCAGTGCGCTTCCTACACCAGGGCGCGTACGCAGTGCCCCGCGGCGGGAACCTGTTCGGTGGGCTGGGTGCGCTGCTGCTCGGCGGTATGCTGGTCTGGTCGGCCGCACCGCGCGTGGTCGGTTGGCTGGCACTGGCGGCGAGCCCCGTTGTGCTCTTCTTCGGGCTCTACGCCACGATGTCGGAGCTCGAGGAGGTGGTGTCCCTCTACGCCACGAATAGCGCCGGCCAGCCGGCAGAACTGCGGCTCTGGATCGTTGACCGCGACGATGGCGAGTGGGTGGGGATGTCGCGTGCGAAGGCGATCGAACACTCCCTGGATGGCGCGCGCGTCGATCTACTTCGGGTTGGAGAGACTCGGTGCGTGATGCCGGTGCTCTACGAGGACCGCCCGACCGTCAAGACCGTTCACGCCCTCAAGGTCGAGAAGTACGCGGTGGCCCGTGCCTCGGCTGCGATCGGACTCTACCCCCGTGAGGCGCGGGAGAGCGCTGTGGCCCTGCGACTCGATCCGTGCGACGGGTGATGTGACTCCGGCTGTGACGCCCGTGGAATCGGGGAGGGAGGCTGCCGCCTGATCGGCATGTAGTTCCGTCTCGAGGAGCGATCCGCGACGGCGAGTGTCGCTTCCGGGCCGGATCTTCCGAGCCTAACGTAGACGCGTTCGAGCGAGTCCGTCGAAGAATCGGCGTGTGGCGACAACTTTTCTTGCTCCAACCTCCAGCGACAGCGTGGGCAACGAACACTTCCGGGGACCTTGGCTTTCGTACCCATGTCGCGGTCGTACCTGAACCCATGGGCGGCCTCGTGCAGCTCTACCTGACCGCAGCGGACACGATGATTCCGTTGCATCGCTTCGAGCGCGCGGGCGAGTTGATCGATCGCGCGGCCGCCACCATCGAACGAACCCAGGAGCGAGCAGCCTTCGAGCCGCAGCTGCCCATGTTTCGGGCGGAGATTCTGTTCAACTCCGAGCAGGGGACCGATTCCAAAATCGAGACCCTACTGCTCGAGTCGCTGGAACGCTGGCACGCGTTCGGTTCGGTGTGGATGGAATTGCGTTCGGTGTTGCTGCTCGGGCGGCTCGCGCTGCGTACGGGACGCAAGAAGGAGGCGCGGGGGCGTTTACAGGCGCTGTACGCGCGGTTTTCTGAAGGTTTCGAGACCAAGCGATTGCGCGACGCGCGGCAACTGCTCGACCAGCTCGCCTAACGCGTTTGCGGTGTGGCCTCCGGGCCTCCGCGGAGAGCCCCGCCCCAGACTCAGCGACAAATCCGAATCTCACACAGGTGCCAGCCAGCAGCACCACCACAAGCGAGCACTGTGGATGGCTGCCATGCTGAAGTGCGCACGCTCTTGCCGGCCAGCTACGCTGTTCTCGCTCTGCTACCCGGCGCGCTCGGTCGTCCGGCGTTTGGCTAGGCTTTCGAACTGGCGAACCGAAATCCGTTGACGAGCCGTGCTGCCCGATGCGCGGCGATGGTCGGTTGAACGTTGGAGAATCCCTTGCTCGCTCGGACCGGACGGGTCGGCGAATCGAATGTCGGTCGGTTCCGGATCGAATCTGGTTTGCGCGTGTTCCTCGTGGGCGTCGCTGTGTTTGGCGTCGTCGTGTTCGCGGCATATCGTCCGGCTCTCGACGGGGCGTTCGTCTCGGACGACAACCCGATCCTCGTCCGCAACCCCTACCTCCAGGGAACAGTTTCCGACCTGCGTGTTCTGATGGATCCCGCGTCGGAGGCCTACTCGTACGTCGGCGGTAGCTTCCAACCGATTCCGTATCTGATGCTGGCGTTGGAAAAACGCTTCTTCGACGACACGACGCGCGGATATCACCTGGTGAACGTCTTCATCCATGTGTTGAACTCAGCCCTGTTGGCCGTGTTGCTGTTCGGTTCCGGGATCCCGTCGGTTGCGTCGCTGCTTGCGGCATCGGTGTTTCTGCTGCATCCAGCCAACGTCGAAGCGGTCGCATGGATCTCGCAGCTTCGGACGTTGCTGGCGATGTTGTTCGGGTTGTCGGCGCTGCTCGCCGTCCGACGGTTTCCGGTGCTCAGTGTGCCGCTGTTCGCCCTGGCACTGTGCTCCAAAGCGGTCGCGGCGTTTGCGCTACCGGCTGCCGCGGCATGGTGTTGGACGCGACACCGGAGGGGTGATCGGGCGCGCTGGACCGCACTCGCCGCCTGGGTGGTGGTCTTCGCGTGTTTCGCCGTGATCGAGATCCGGGGATTCGGCGGCGGTTCGGGAGCGGCGCCTGTGGAGTTGTCCGGTTATCCGGATGCATTCACGCACGTCCGCAGCATCGCGGCCTACGGTGCGCGCTACCTGGCGATGGCAACGACTGGATTCGGCGCATCGGCCTTTCATGAGCCCGCGCGCGCCGATTCGAATCTCGACCTGTGGTGGATCGCCGCGCTGGTCGTGTCACCGCTTTTGCTGTGGCGTGTGATCGTCACGCTCCGACGCGGGAGCCCGGAGGCCGCCTGGTGGTTGGCGGCTGCGGCGGGCTTCGCGCCGATCTCGCAGGTCGTTCCGTTCTTTTTTCCGATGGCGGACCGCTACCTGTACTTCATGATTCCGGGTCTGCTTGGCGGGGCGGTCCTCGCGGGTATCGACGGGTTCGGATGGCTGGGGGGTCGACCCCGAGGCGATCCGATCGCGCGCCTCGGACGCCCGATTTCGGCGGTGGCCGCGGTCGCGCTGATCGTTTGGTTCGGGATCGTCGCGCGCGATCGCGCAATGCTGTGGGAGTCGGAGGAACGGCTGCTGTTGAATGCGGCCGAGCAGTATCCGGACGGCTTGATTTCGCATTACCTCGGCGTCTTCGACTCGCTGTCGAACGGTGAAACCGAACAGGCGATCGCCCACTTGGAGGCGTCTGGTCGTCGGGGTGGATTCATCGTATTCGGGTGGCCCAACCAACCGTTGCTACGGGAATTGCATTCGGAGCCCGGGTACTGGGAGGTGATGAGCCGTTATGCGGGCATCATGATCGATTGGCAGCGGCGCCAAGGCATTCGCACCCACCAAGATGCGTACACGCTCGCGCAGGCACACTTCGTGCGCGACGAACTCGATGAGGCGATCGGCGTTCTGTACGATGCGATTCGAACGGGGGGCCCCATCCAGGAGGACCTGGCCGCGCTGCACCGGCAGTATCGTCTCGAGCGGGCGGAAAGAGAAAAGGGCAATCTTCCCACCCGTTTGATACCATCGGACGGCGCGCCGGCGTCGCAATGAACATCATCATCGGACCAGATCCCGATGTGGCTTGGATTGCGCGAGATGGCTCCACGCTGAGCCCCGCTGCGGACTCAGCGACGCATCCAACGCTTCAACGACGCGACGGCCAGCAGCGCCACCGCGGCGAGCAGCGTGGCCGGAGGCTCCGGTGCGGGCAGTGCTCCGGAAACGACGACGAGGTTGCCGACGTCTTCGGGCGTACCGTCGTGGCCGTCCCCGACTATCTCGTCCGTGATCAGGTCCAGGCGGCATCGCCATCGATGAAGCCGGCGGCGGCGCTGCAGCCCAGCGTGTCCCCGATCTCGTACCCAGTGTCCCTTTCGCGCCGAAGAGTTCCGTGATCCTGACGATGCGATCTGGTGCAAGCGACTCTGCGCGCGAGCGCTGCGGACTCGAGGATCCGATAGCGAGAGTCCGGGCAGGCTGCGACGCAAGATCCGATAGGCACGATGCTGCCCGACGATCGCGTCGACCAGGCGAGGCGAAGACGCCCGCACCGCGGAAAGAGCATCGAGGCTGCGCTTCTCTTCGAGTTCCGATTCTCGGTAGACCGCCATAAAGACGTCCGTCTTGTCCTTGAACCAGCGATACAAGGTCTGGGGCGCAAAGCCGGCGCGTCGCGCGATCGTGTGCCATGTCGCATGGCCCGATTCTACGCCGTCTCGGCACCAGCACGGACCGACCAATACGGATGTTCCGAATCGAAGCGGCAGCTGGCCCTCGCCGAAGATGATGCTCATTCACGCCGGGCTGGTCGTCTCTACCGTGCAGCCAGAGCTCCGGGCTGGAGACCCATTGAAGATACGAGGATGACAACGAATGCAAGCAAGAACACCGCGAGAACACCGTGAACCCGCTCGTTCGCGGAAACCAGACCCAGTGTCACGGCAGAAAGAAAAATCGCCTGAATCGCCCGCAACGGATCCGCGAGGGGCATATCGAGAATGACCGTCGAAAGCCCTATGAGCACCACCAGCCAGCAGCACAGCCCAACGAAGTACGTCTTCCGAACAGAGAAGTAGTAGTCGTGCCAGGACTCGATCTCGGCCGGATTCTCGGGAACGATGACGCATGCGCCGTAGTAGATGGTGGGGGGACTCATGAGTGCGAAAGCGAACGACAGGAAGGTCCACTCGACGTCACGGAAATTCCAGAATCCCCAAAATGCGCTGAGCGTCACCGTGAGCTGAAAAAAGACGAAGCACAGATGAACCCAGTAGCGCTGTGGGCTGCGGGTTGCACTGGGAAGCCCGCCTATGAGACGCAGCCCCGAATACGAGAAGACGAGGGAGAACGCGATTGCCAGGTACTCGAACAGTGTCATCGGGTTCCTCGAGAATGGACAGCAATCGAGTGTAGGCAAACGAAGACTTGGATTCGTGACCACGCTCGGTACGGAGGGTTGCTGCGAGGGGGGAGGCCAGCCCGATCCGGGTTCGTCACCTCGCGGCCTACGACCATTCGTCGGCAAGCAGCCCGATCAGGTAGGCAGCGAGTCGTTGCTTCGGGCGTGTAGCAGCGTCGGGCACGACGACTACTGAGGGTGAGCGTGTTCGCAGTGGTCGATGATTCCGCTCGTGTCCTGGAGCCCTGTGCCGTCGGCATCTCGAGCTGGGGGAGGGCAGGGCTGCCCGAGCGGGCAACGAGGAGACCCTCGATCCGCTCAGGCGTCACCAGCCGCGAGTGGGCTCAAGCCAGATGGAGTGCCTTGGGCGGACGGGCCACGATGTCGGCGATGTTGACGTGGATGGGTTGCGTTGCCGCATAGAAGACCGCGCTTGACCAGACCCGGAACGAGCGCCGGATTGTACTACGGGACCGCTACGATAGGAGCATCGGGTACAGCGGTCTACGTCTCATGGGGAACCGCACAAACAGGGGATCTCCTTTGCGCAAGTTGTCGTTGATTCTCGCACTCGTTCTGGTCGGCGTTCTGGCCGTCACGTTCGTGAGCGCGCGAATGTCGCTGAACCCCGACCTTCCGCACGCTTACAAGACGCGCACGCTGCCGTTTCTGACAGAAGATCCGAGTCAGCAACCCGACGGGTTGGTCCAGGTGCGCGTCAAAGGGCTCGTGTTTCGCGCACGCGTCGCGGGATTGGAGAATCTGGGACCTAACTTGTTGTTGCTTCACGGCTTCCCCGAGACGTCGATCATGTGGGATCGGCTGATCGCAGCGGCATCCGAATCGGGTTTTCGCGTCGTCGCGTTCGATCAGCGCGGCTACAGCCCAGACGCGCGGCCTGAATCCGTCGAGGACTACGCGCTGCCCGAGCTCGTCGATGACGCCCGCGCGGTTGCCGATCGCTTCGGCTTCGAGCGCTTTCATCTGGCCGGACACGATTGGGGGTCCGTCGTTGGCTGGAATCTCACCTCGCGCGAGCCGGACCGCGTGTTGTCGTGGACTTCGCTCAGCATTCCCCATTTGGGAGCGGTCATCTCCTCTCAGGAAAATCCGACGACGCCCGCGTACATCAAGTTCTTTCAGCAGCCGGGGATCCCGGAAACGCTTCTACTGGCGTTCGATCAATTGTTCCTGAAGCGTGTGGCTTTTTCTGGAATCGATCCAGCACACGTCGACGAGTACCTGGACGTTTTCACAGAACCGGGCGCGCTGACCGCTGCATTCAATTGGTATCGCGTTACGCGACCGGACTACTGGCCGGGAAAGATCCGCCAACCGGTTCTCTATATCTGGGGGAACCGAGACATGCCGGTCTTCGTCAACCCCAAGGTCCAAGCCGCTCATCCGAACTTCCTGTTGGGGCCCTTCGAAAGCATCGAACTGTCTGCCGGCCACTGGCTCATCGAAGAACAACCCGATCGCGTGGTCGATGCCATCATGACTCACTTGAGACGACAAACGGACTCCACGAGTATGTGACGGGTAGCGATCGCCGAAGGGGTAGGGCGCCTGTGCGTTCCCAATATCCGTCTGCGCCGGCATGACTGATCTTTCTCGGTACCGCGACCGGTCGATCAACGATCGATGATATGCCACGTTCGCTCTCGGAATCGGACTCGTATCGGTCCGAGATTTTCCGCTGCGGTGTCTCATGACATTCTGGACCGCGACAGCAACGCCCCCGAATCTGTATTCCCGACACATACGCCGCACTTCGCCATCCGATTTGCTTTACTCGCTCATCTCGAGCCATAGTGAGCGCGGTAGCCAGCTCGGAAGCAAGGCGATGCAGTTGCAACGCATCGAGTCCAGAATCTCTGGAGCGCAGCTGGGTGCTACGCCAGCGGAAGCCGTTGCGTAGGTTATTTTGGTTGCTCGGCCGATAGGATTTCGTGCATTCTAGGGCTCGAACGTGAGACCGATAGGCTCGAGGGGGCAGCACGTACTCATGCCCGAAGGCACGGAAGACCGCTGGCTACACGGACGTTTTTCCGATCTCGTGTTCGGAGCCGGGCTCGTCTATCTCCCGGTATTTCTGCTCTTGGCCGTCGGCCTCTTTCCGAAAGTTCCGGCTCGATTCCTACCGTTGGTCGTCCTCGCTTTCTCGACCCCACATATCGGTGCCACGTTGCTACGCGCCTACGAACGGGACGAGGATCGCCGCGCATATCGATTCTTCACTGTGTATGCGACGATCGCGATCGCGACGGCATTCGGGGTGGGCCTCTATGTACCCCTCGTAGGCTCGATCATGATTACGCTGTATTTCACGGTGGTGCCCTGGCACTTCACCGGACAGAATTTCGGCATTGCGCTGATCTTCCTGCGTCGCAGTGGCATCGAGGTTTCCCCCGCACTTCGCCGTTTCGTCTACCTCGCGTGTTCGCTGCCGTTCGCGTTGTGGATCCTGACCATTCACGGCGAGCAACAGGGCCTGATCGGTTACGCACCTCTCAGTACGATCGGCACCGCCTACGAGTTTATATCGCTGCAAATCCCGGGATTCGTCCAGGCACCATTGATGGGGATAGCCTTCGGCGCTTACTTGTACGTGCTCGGAGAATGCGCGGTGCGTCTTGCAAGCCGTGGCGTGATTCGAGCTGCGTTTCCGGCGCTTGTGCTGCTGCTCATCCAGGGGTTGTGGTTCGCGGCTCCCGTGCTGGGACGATTCATCTACGATGACGCGCAAATGGGGCCGCTTTCGGGCTCTCGCGCCGCCTACACATTCGTCTGGATTTCGATGACCCACGGCATTCAGTACCTGTGGGTCACGACCTACTACGCGAAGCGGCAACAGCCGGAAACGGCTACCTCGCTCTATCTCGCAAAGGCGCTGTTCGCGGGGTCTGCAATCTACGGCTTGCCGTTGTTGGTAATGACACCTGCCTTGCTCGGTAGTCTCTCGTACACCGGCGGACTCTATTTGATGGTGGCTGGGGCGCTGAACCTCCATCACGTGTTGCTGGACAGCGCGATCTGGAAGCTGCGAAATTCCCGCATCGCCTCGGTCCTGTTTGGCGGAGAGGCGAAGCTGTCGGGTGTTGCGATCATGCCACGACGTTCACAATGGCGCTATTTGGTGTATGCCTCGGGAGCGTTGGCAGTCGCTATCAGCATCTTCGTTCCGCTCGAGTCCATGTTTCGTCTCGCACCGGCGCAGCGCGCGCGCGATACGGCAGCATACGGAGCGTCGCTCGAGCGTCTCACCTGGATGGGACGCGACAGTGCGAAACGTCGCACCATCCTCGGCGTCCTGCTCGCTGAGGAAGGCAATGCGGAAGAGGCGCTCGAGCAGTTCGAGCGCAGTGTCCTGCTGCGTCCGAACGTCGAGGCGTGGGTGAATATCGGCGCACTCCGAGAAAGGAAGGGGCAACTCGCGCCCGCGCTCGCGGCGTATCAACGCGCGGCGATACTCGATCCAGACGATGCGACTGAGCTTTTCTACACCGGTCGCGCCCTCATTCGTCTCGGGGACCTGGAGCGCGGCAGGAACCTCGTGGGGCGCGCCAAAAGGCTCGCCCCGCAGGTCGTGCCCCTGAGCGCAGCCGAGTCCCCCGGGTCTTGAAATAGTGGGTGTCGCTGCTTCGCGAAACGGGTAGTGGGGACTGTGAACCCGCCGCGTCAACAGACCAATCAAACAAACGTATTATTCACTCGATCTCGCCCAAATGGGTGCAATCCCTCCATACCGAGAGTGGTCACGAATCCCCGTCTTCTACCTATTCTCCACTGCGCAGGAATGCCGGTCCCTTGCCATTGGTCGCGATTGACCTCGTCAAACCATCGCTACAGGGTGGCCATGCCTGCATTGTTGAAGGAACGATCGTAGTACTCCATGTAGTGCACCTTGCGCTCGAGACTCTCGATCACCAAATGAGCAAAGTTCACGTTGATGAGCTTCTGCACGCTGCCCAGGCCTCCCGGACTGAACACGTTGATCTCCATCAGCTTGTCGCCCACGATGTCAAGCCCGACGAAGAACATGCCGTCCTCCACGAGCTTGGGGCGCACGATATCGGCGATTTTGAAGTGGGTGTCTGTGAGTGCCGCTACGCCCAATTTTCCGCCTGCGTGGATATTGCTCCGCATATCCGAACCCGATCGGAGTCGACGGAAAGCCGCGACTTTCCCCTTGTGTCGCATGGGTTCACCGTTCATCACGAACATCCGAGTATCGCCTTCGTGTGCCGCAGGGAGATATTCCTGCGCGATCACGTAGCCGTCTCGCGTCAGGCTCTCGATCATCTGGTTGACATTGGAGGCAGATCCCTCGTCGACCAGAAAGACGCCTTGCCCTCCGGATCCCTGCAGGGGTTTCAGCACCGCTTTGCCGCCCTCGGCCTTCACGAACGCCTTGATCTCGTCCCGATCCATCGTGATCAGCGTCCTCGGCCGAACTTCATCGGGAAAGAGCTGGAAGTACATCTTGGTCATCGCCTTCGCGAGGCCGTTGGGGTCGTTGACGACGATGACACCGTGCCGCATGGCGATGCGCCCGAAGTTGATCCCCACCGTCTGCGCCCAGGAACGCAGCCCGGAGTCTGTCGAGGGATCGTTCCGCAACATCAGGACGTCGAGATCGTCGACGGTGATCCGCTCGATTTTCGCGCTCTTCCCTCTGAGATCCGCGAGATACTTGTCCGAATCCTTGTACTGGGTTTTCGGCGCCGATCGGGCCCGAGCGCGGATCTTCTCGTCCGGGTCATAGGCGAAGGATTGGGCATCGATGAGCCAGGCCTCGTGACCCCGGTTGATCGCGGCCATCGCCAGTCGCGTCGTCGTGTAGCCCGATTCTTCAGTCTTGAGATCGTTTACGAAAAAACCGATTCTCATTGCGTTCTCCTCTCCTCTAGTTTCGTGAGATCCATGAGTTGGGCGCCCCTTCCCCAGCTTCTCGAGGCGATCCGTCGCCTCCGGTCGCGGAAGGTAGCGGGTCGAAACGGGGGCGGTACGAGGACGCCGCGCGACTGGAGATCGCGGACGACGTCCAGGTGTTGAAGTCCGATCTTCCCCACCAGCAGGGGCTCGAGGCTCCCGCCGCGACCCAGGTAGTCGAGGAGCGCCCCGAGCCCGCGCAGGTAGACGGCATCCTTCGCTTGCCCACCCCCCCGGAACACACGCATCGTGATGACGTATGCGGTTCTCTGAGCGAAGAGTCGCAGTCGCGGTCCAGTTCCCGAAAGATTTCGTGCTGCAGAAGTGCATCTACGCGCCCGGCGGGAATCGAAGCTCCCGACGGAACGAGCGATGACTGCGCGAGAACATCAGGCTGCTGACGTCGCTGCGGACACGCACGGTTGCCGGGAGGCCCCCGACCTCTCCACGCAGGTGCGTGATCTCCTCGTCAGCGCGTGCTGCAAAAGGCACGTGCATCGACCATGTCGCCTTTCGCCGTTTCGCGGCTCCGGAGGGAACCTCGGCCAACAGCGCCTCTGCCTGCTCGAGCAGATCGTCCTCGATTGCGCCGTACAGCTGCAAGCTGCCATGGCGGAAACGCGGCGTGTCCCGATCGGCCATTACGGTGATCTTTCGATCGAGCTCGTCCTGCGGCTCGCGGAAGAGACCCTCTTCGTTGGACGGCGGCCACATCACTCCTCGTTCCTGATTCGATTCCTTTCGATCTCCATGCTGTGAAGGAGCTCCCGCAGGTTCTCGGCGGTAGTCGACATCGCCGAGAACGGTTCACCGAGGGCATCAGAGAAGTTCTGAAATCCTGCGGATAGCAGCTCTGATTGGACGCGAGCGGTTTTTTCGATCAGGCCGGCGAGATTCTTATGCATATCGGAGATCGCTGTAATCTGCGCTTCGAGGACGTCGATCGGCTTTGACTCTTCGGACATGGCAAGTTCCTTCGCTTACGGCGTCGCCGTCTAACGGATCGGCGTTCAGCGGCCAGCAACAGCGCTGACCGTTTCCGATCCTGCCGAGAAAGTATGCCGCCAGACGGCAGCGAAGGTCAATCGAAGCATGCTGTTGCTGGTCCGCTGCAACGGCTTGTTGGGCGGCGTGCGAACTACGACGGCTCCCCAGGCTCCGCGAACGTCCAGCGATGGCCGCCGGGATCACTCGCGGTGTACTGCCGATTGCCTCCAAAGTGCGAGTGGGGTTCTTCCCAGATGCGCGCGCCGGCTGCCTTGGCTCGGGCGTAGTGCTCGTCGAGATTATTGACGTACACGTAGATCATGGCGGACACAAGCTCGGGATCGGGAACAGCACGAGTTCCGAAGGCCTTCATCCCTGGGCCGACGAGTATGACGCCCGTCCGGGTCCTTACCTTGGCGGTGAGGACTTTGTCGTCTGTGGGATTACGAAATGCCGATTCGATCTCGAATGCAAACGCCTTCTCCATGAACTCGAGCGCAGGTCCAGCATCCTCGTAGTACAGATAGGGAACGATCTGGGCCATGTCTGCAGGCGGCTTCATGGTTTCCTCCCTTACGGCTCACCTCGATTTTGAACCACGTGAGCCTGCCTGCCCACGCCGCCCAACGGATCGGGCTTCAGCTGCAACAGACAGCACTGACCGTCAACGCTATGCCACCGAAGCCCCGACGCCAGAATG
>JAQBGU010000041.1:0-4363 GCA_032128375.1 Deltaproteobacteria bacterium
CGTGGGCGGCGGGGTCCGGACGCTCGAGGATGTGCGAGGCCTGCTTGCCGCGGGGGCCGACAAAGTCCTGATCGGGACGATCGCTCTGGAAGCCCCAGAAACGCTCCATACGCTGTCGGCTAGGTTCGGGCGCCAAGCCATTGTCGCGGCCTTGGACGTTCAATCCGGCTCGGTCTGGATCCTGCCAGGCCACGTTCCGGCCGAGTCCTCACCGGTTGCCATGGCGAAGCTCCTCGAGCGCGAAGGGGCGGGCGAGATCCTCCTCACCTCGGTCGACCGGGAGGGGACGCTGCAGGGGTATGACCTGGACATGGTCCGAGAGGTGGCCGGAGCGGTGGGGATTCCGGTCGTTGCCCATGGGGGCTGTGCCGGGTATTCGGACATGCTGTCAGCGATTCGCGCGGGAGCCTCGGGAGTCGCCGCTGGGGCTCTCTTCCAGTTCACTGACGCAACTCCTCGTGGGGCAGCGCGCTGGCTCGGACAGAACGGCGTGGAGGTGAGAACGTGAACTTGCTCGACGTCTACGAGACCCCGGGAGCGGTCGACGTTCTGTACCAACTCCTCAGGGAGAGAACCCCGGAGCAGTCGATCTCGCACAAGCGGATGCCGACCTACGAACAGCACAGAAAGTTTGTTTTCTCAAGGCCTTACCCGTTCTGGTACCTGATCGAGGCGGGTGGATACAGTGTCGGGGCGACCTATCTCACACATCGAAATGAGATCGGGATCTTCATCCTGCGCGCGGCTCAAGGGAGGGGGTATGGGAGCAAGGCCGTGCGCGAACTCATGCTCCGACACCCTGGCCCGTTCCTCGCGAACATCTCCCCGGAGAATGAGCCTTCGATGGCCTTTTTCGAGCGGCTCGGGTTCAACCTCCTGCAGATGACCTATGCCAAGTAGCCCGTACTTCGTGGCGGAGATGTCGGCAAATCACCTCGGGTCGATCACGCGTGCGCTCAAGATCGCTGATGCAGCAAAGCAGGCCGGGGCGGACGCGCTGAAACTTCAGACCTGGACCCCCGCCCTCATGGTCGGCAATCCCAACCTCGTGATCGAGTCAGGCCCGTGGGCCGGCCGGAAGATGATCGAGCTCTACGCCGAAGCCTTCACCCCATGGGAGTGGCACGAGACGATCATGCTGCATTGCGAGGCGATCGGGCTTGACTTCTTCTCGACTGCGTTCGACCTCCGCGCCCTGGATTTCCTCGAGCATCTCGGGGTGACGCGGCACAAGATCTCAAGCTTCGAGCTGGTCGACCTCGAGCTCGTCCAAGCCGCGGCGGCGACCGGCAAGCCCCTGATCCTCTCCACTGGGATGGCTGACCTCAACGACATCGTGCGCGCGGTGGGGAAATGTACCTACGAAGGCCTCAAAGACATCACCCTGCTGCACTGCGTCTCGGCCTATCCTTGCAGGGCGGAGGAAGCCAACCTCGCCCGGATGAAGCGCATGATGCAGCAGTGGAACTATCCAGTCGGACTCTCGGATCATTCGCTTGGCGTCGGGGTCGCGGTCGCTGCAACGCTCATGGGCGCATCGATGATTGAAAAACACCTGACCCTGTCCCGCTCTGACGGCGGTCCGGATGCGGACTTCTCGCTCGAGCCTGCCGAGTTCAGCGACATGGTCGAGGCCTGCAAGGATGCCGCAGCAGCAACTCATGGCACCACAAAACCCCTCGAACACGAGGCCATGAGACGCTCCCTCTGGTTCGCCAAAGACTGCGAAGCAGGCCAGATCATCACTCGCGAAGATCTCCAATGCTCAAGGCCAGCGACCGGACTTCCGCCTCGCGCCCTTTCGGGCATCATTGGCGCAAAGCTTTCCAGGCCCGTCACCGCAGGGAATCCCGTTTCGTGGGATGACATCAGCATCTGACTTCGTGCGGGGCATCAGGCTTCTCCCCCTGCCCGCACGCGACGGCGGGAAGCCGTCTTCACCCCACCTCAGACGTGGGGTTTCTTTTTGTCTGGATCCAGTCTAATATCTTCGGCAATTCAATTTGGTAGAGTAGTACCAAGTCTATGGCTGATGGGAAATTCGGTCCGCCGCTCGGTAACAAGAACGCCGCGGGCAAAGTCAGGGCCAATATCTGGACCCACGCGATCGAACGCGCTCTCAAGCAACGCTCCGCGCTGAAGAGGTTGGGAACCATCGACGACCTGGCGGAGAAACTCATCGACCTGTGCCTTGATGGCGATCTCGGCGCCTTGCGAGAGTTTGGCGACAGGATCCAAGGGCGCTCGAAGCAGTCGATCGACATCACGAGCGAGGATGTTCCGATCTCTCCGGAGCTCACCTACGAAACCGCACGGCGCATCGTGTTCGTCCTCGAGCAGGGCGCAAGGCTGAACGAGAAGGTCAATGCAGGAGGATCACCCGGAGCAACACAGCATTGAGGGGGCGCGATGCCTCTGACAAGCAAGGGTCGGAAGATCAAAGCTGCCATGAAGAAGGAATATGGCGGCAAGAAGGGCGAGCGCGTGTTCTACGCCTCGGCAAACAAAGGAACCATCAAAGGCGTTGAGCGGCGCTCCCTTTCGGGTAGGATGCCGCAACGCCCGCGCTCGACAGTCGCATAGGAGAAACGAATGGCCGCACCGCTCAATGACGCACTCGTCCTTTCCGGAGCATCGCTCGGAAGCATCGCCCCATCATCGACGGTCGCGGCAACAACTGCTGGTCTTGCGACCGGGATCTACGAGCTCTGGACGACGAAAGAGTGCTGGATCAAGGTCGGCTCGACCGGGGCCACGACCTCGAATGGTTACAACCTCTCGACGAGCGCGCGTCCGCGCGTCGTGTTCGTCAACCAGTATCTCAGCGCGATCTGCACCGCCGCCGCATCTGGCACGCTCTTCTACCATCGCGTTGGGTAACCCTGCCGGCCGGGACGACCGGACCTCCGACATTACGCAACTCCAAAGGAGATTCACATGGCATTCACCGTAGAGCAACTCCGCAGCAAGATCCTCACCTCGATCTTCGGGCGCCGGCTTGGCCTGGATCCGGATGGGTTCCTCGTCGGCCCGCACGACTCGCGTCGTCCGATCGTCGATGCGACATCCGACACGACCGGCACCGCCCTACCGAACCACGGCTACGTGAGTGTGACGACCACCACGAACGACGGGTGGACACTGACCTCACCCGTCCCGGGGTGCCAGGTCACGCTCTTCACCGGATCGTCCTCGACTGGCACGCATTCGGTCGCCTTCAGTCCAGCGGTCGCGTACTCGACCAACGGCATTGCGGGCAGTACGGCGACACTGGTCGGCCCTGGTGGGTTCGTCACCCTGATGGGCCTGTCGACAGCGGTGTGGCTCGTTGTTGCCCGCTCGAGCACGACCAACGGCGCGGTGAGCTCGTAACATGGGGCGGAGGAGAATCGCTCTAATCGGCTCGGCACCATCGTCAGTTGCGCTTGCTCCATTCCACGACCAAAGTTGGGATATCTGGGGCTGCTCGCCCGGGGCCTACCCGGTGGTCAAGCGCGCTGACGCATGGTTCGAGCTTCATCGCTGGGAACCGCCCGTCATCGGCGACGCACAACGTCAAAAGCCGTGGTTCACTCCGGAATACGTGGAGTGGCTGCGGAGATTCCCTGGGACAGTGTGGCTGAACGAAGAAACACCCGACATCCCGAACGGCAAGGCCTCTCCGGTCGAGGAGGTGCTCAGTACCTACGGCCCGTACTTCTTCACCTCGTCCCTATCGTGGATGTTCGCCGCTGCGCTGCAGATCGAAGACCTCGAGGAGATCGGGCTGTGGGGCGTGGACATGAGCGCGACCGAGGAGTACGGCTACCAGCGTGCCGGGTGCCACTACTTCATCACGCTCGCTCGCAAGTCGGGGATCAAGATCACGGTCCCTGCGGAGTCGGACCTCCTGCAACCGCCGGCGCTGTACGGCATCAGCGAATCATCGCCGATGATGATCAAGTTGCTTGCGCGCAGGAATGAGTTGATGAACCGCGTGAACCACGCTCGCGCTGCTCGAGACCAGGCCATCATGGAAGAGCATTTCGTGAACGGCGCGATCGATGACCTGACGTGGTCGATGAACACCTGGGTCTCAGATCGTGATCCGCGCGTGCAAGAGGTGATGAAGGAATGGGGCGCTCAGACCAATGCAGCGGCGACCCAGCCCACGCACTCGCTTCAGCCGAAACTCAAGGTGGCAGGAGATTAGATGGGCGCCCTCGATGAGGTGATGGAGCGCATCCGCTCTCTCCCTGCAGAGCAGCAGAAGGCTGTCATCGAGAGTGCGATCGAGGCTACCAAGGCTTGGGTGTGGGTGCCGAACACGGGCCCTCAGACCGAGGCGTACTACTGCGAAGCCGACGAGCTCCTGTTCGGCGGT
>JAQBGU010000042.1:0-5760 GCA_032128375.1 Deltaproteobacteria bacterium
ACAGCGGTTATCTTGAGGCTGGCGGTTCTGGCCCTGTAAGGCGGTGAGGGGCGGAGACGAGCGGCGGGGACGTTGGTGATGATTTGCCCCTGAACTCTGATGATTTGCCCCTGAACTCTGATGATTTGCCCCTGAACTCGATTGGGAGTGAAAAGTCACCAACGCTCCAGCCAACGCGCCAACAACAGCCGAGGTGTTCTGTGGAGATCCTTCGATCGTTCGTGGACCGGATCCGATTCGCATTGTTGTTCGTTGGCATCTTTGCCGGATTGGCATTCACCGCCGCGGAGGCTGGGGCCCAGGGAGCCGAAATCTTCCAGGTGACCAACACACTCAACACTGGGCCCGGGTCCCTGCGCGCGGCGATCGATGACGCGAACGCTTCGACGGCCGTTACGAAGACCATCACCTTCGCGGTTCCCGACAACGGAACCATCAATCTCTTATCAGACCTTCCCGACATCGATGACGGTGTGACGATCGACGGTAGCACCGCGGTGAATCTCACAGTCGATGGCAGTGCGGCTGGGACTACCCGAATCTTCCGCATCGGAGCCGATACGACGACGGTACGAGATCTCGGGCTCAAAGGGGCGCCGCTCGAAATCGCGGGTGGCGCGTCACTATCGTTCAATATCAGCGCCGATCAGCAGTTTGACGACGTGATCACCGATGCTGGGGAGCTCATCAAGGATGGCGACGCCACGCTCACGCTGCGCGGTGCGAACGACTACACGGGGGGCACCCGGGTCCGCAAAGGAACCCTGCGCGGAGACACGACGAGCCTGCAGGGCAACATCACGAACAGCGCGATCGTGGCATTCGATCAGAACACCGATGGCGAGTACGCGGGCGCCATCACCGGCACCGGCGCGGTGCAGAAGACCGGCACGGGTGTGGTCGACTTTACGGGTGCGAACACCTATGCGGGCGGGACGACGATCAGCGCGGGTTCCCTTCGCGGCGATACGGACAGCCTCAAGGGGAACATCGCGGTCGAAAGCGGTGGAACCGTGATCTTCAGGCAGACGGTCGATGGCACCTACGCGGGCAACCTGACCGGGGCCGGGCGTTTCAACAAAAACGGCCTCGGCACGCTGACGCTCACTGGAACGAACACCATCTCGGGTCAAACGAACCTCAACGTGGGTGCTCTCGAGGGTAGCTTCGCGAGCATTCCGCAGAAACTCAGGGCGGCGGCGAGCACCCTGGTGACCTTCGACCACGATACCGATGGGACTTACGCCGGCGCGATCACCGGGGAGGGGGCCGTCACGAAGCTGGGCACGGGTACGCTCACACTCACGGGTACCCATACCTACGAGGGGGTGACCACCGTCGGTGCCGGGACGCTTAGCGCCAACCCGCTGAGACTGCCCAATCAGACGACCAGCAGCATCGTGAACAACGCTGCCTTGATCTTCAACGCGAGTGGGACCGGCACCTATCAGGGGGTGATCAGCGGCGGCGGAAATCTCACGAAGAGCGGTAGCGGAATCCTGAGCTTAACGGCCGACCACACTTTCACCGGACTCACCTCAGTCACGGCTGGCCGCCTCAATGTCGATGGCTCACTCGTCGCGAACGTCAATGTGGGTGCTTCTGCGGTGCTGGGGGGCGTGGGCAGTATCGGCGGGGCGGTTACGGTGGACGGAACCGTCGCACCGGGTAGCTCGATCGGAAGCCTCAGCGTCGGTCCGATCACCTTCGAGGCCGGATCGGCGTTCCAAGTCGAGGTGGATGAGCCGTCGGGAATGGCAGACCATCTCATCGTTACCGGAAATGCAGACATCGGCGGCGCGTCGCTCCAGATCGTACCCGGAGCGGGAAGCTACGTGACGCCGGTTGACGTCACGATCCTGACCGCGGGTTCAATCTCCAACGACTTTGAGTCATTTGACCCGCAATTCGCGTTCCTCGACATCTCGTACATCAAGACAGCCACCACGATAGACCTCACCGTCGTCAGCAACGGATTGACGCTTTCGGACTTCGCACAGACTCCAAATCAGTCGACGATTGCGACCGCGCTCGAGGCGGCGCAGACGGCGGGAACGGATCCGGATATCAACACCGTGTTCAACAGTTTTAACCAGCTCACCGAAAAACAAGTTCCCGTCGCACTCGATTCGATGACCGGAGAATCCCTCACCCAGTTCGCCACCACGCGGCTCGCGACCGCGGAGCGCTTCGGGCGCTCGCTCGACGCGCGAATCCGCGATTACCAGTGGGACACCAACCGCGCGTTCATCACGGCGGGCACTGGGGCGGGCGAGGCGAGTCATTTGTCAGCCGATCCAATGCGCCTCGAGAGCAGTCCGGTTCTTGGGGTGGCGATGCTCGGGGTCGGGCCGATGGGCGCCCCGGGCGTTGAAATCGACGCCAAAGCGCAATCGTGGATCCGGGCCTGGATCGATGGATCTGCGATCTACGGCGACGTCGATGGAAACTCGGATGTAAGCGACTTCGACTACGACATCTGGGGCGGATCGCTCGGTGCCGACGTGCGGCTGGCCGAGCATTGGGTTCTCGGGTTGGCCGGTGGCTACGCGGCGACCGATCTCGACTTCTCGTCGCGCCCGGGTGAAGGTGAGGTCGACACCTACCAGGGTGCCCTCTATGCCGGCTATGTCGATCCGCGATTTCACGTCGGCGTCTCCGGGCGCTACGCGCACAACGACATGGACGGAAAGCGGGAGATTCGCTTCGGCGCCATCAATCGCAAGGCCAACGCCGATCTGGACGGCGACGACTACGGGGCGCGATTCGAGAGCGGGGTCAATCTGTTCGATATCGGTGGCATCGTATTCGAGCCCACCGCCTCGGTGAACTACAACCGTCTCACCCAGGACGACGTCACCGAGAGCGGCGCGATGTCGCTCAACCTCGCGCTCGAGGACTCCGACCTCGACTCTCTGGTCACGGGCGTTGGAATGCGCGTCCGCGGCCGTTGGGTGATGGGGAAGCAGATCTGGATCGTGCCGGAGTTGCACGGTCGCTGGCTGCACGAGTTTCTCGACACCGACCGGCTCATCGAGGCGCGGCTCGTGAGCGCTCCGGTCGGCGCGAGCGCATTCCAGATCCAGGGTGCTGAACTTCCTCGCGACGCCGGCAGCGTTGGGTTGGCGTGGAGTGTGATCGTGAACTCGGCTTGGAGCGTCATCGGCAGCTACGACGCGGTCCTGAACGAAGACCTCGTGCAACACGTCGGAAGCATCACCCTGAGCTTCGAGTGGTAAGACGGGGATGTCGTTGAATCGCTGAACTCCCCGAATCGCAGGTTTTTGGGGGCAGCGATTCGACAACGCCCCCACTTCGTTTTCGTCCCAGCTTTTTGGGTCGCTATACTGGCGCGCCACGCCACGTCGGCGGCGTGCGCAATGACAGGGAGATGCCACGATGAAGATGAAGGCTGCAATTTGCTGGGAGCCCAAGGCTCCCTTCGAAGTGGAAGAGATCGATCTCGAGGGACCGAAGCAAGGCGAGTGCCTGGTGCGGCTCGCGGCGTCTGGCGTATGCCACACCGACGCGTTCACGCAAAGCGGCGAAGATCCCGAGGGTCGGTTTCCGGTCGTACTCGGTCACGAAGGCGCGGGCGTCGTTGAAGAAGTCGGCCCCGGCGTGCGTTCCCTGGCGGTCGGTGACCACGTGATTCCGCTCTACATCCCCGAGTGCCGCGAGTGCAAATTCTGTGTCTCGGGCCGCACCAATCTCTGCTTCAAGTTGCGCGAAACCCAGGGTCGCGGGCTGATGCCCGACGGCACCAGTAGGCTCTCCCACAAGGGCAAGATGCTCCACCACTTCATGGGCACCTCGACGTTTGCCGAGTACACGGTCGTTCCGGAGATCGCGCTCGCGAAGATCCGCTCAGACGCGCCGCTCGACAAGGTCTGCCTCTTCGGTTGCGCGGTGACCACCGGGATCGGCGCGGCGCTCTACACCGCGAAGGTGAAACCGGGTTCGACGGTCGCGGTATTCGGCCTCGGCGGAGTCGGACTGTCGGTGATCCAGGGCGCCGTGATTGCGGGCGCAGATCGCATCATTGCCGTCGATACGAATCCCGAAAAATTCATACTGGCCGGCCAGTTCGGCGCGACCGACTTCGTGAACCCCAGGGAGACCGGCGACGTCGCCGCAGCGATCGTCGAGATGACCGACGGCGGCGTCGACTACTCGTTCGAATGCGTGGGCAACGTCGACCTGATGGGCCAGGCGCTTGCGTGCACGCATCGCGGCTGGGGAGAGGCAATCATCATCGGCGTCGCGGGTGCGGGCCAGGAGATCCACGCGCGTCCGTTCCTGCTGGTGACCGGCCGAAACTGGCGCGGGTCGGCTTTTGGCGGCGTGCGCGGCCGCACCCAGCTACCCCAGTTCGTCGATCGCTACCTGTCGGGTCGCATCAAGCTCGACGAGATGGTCAACGCGACCATGCCGCTCGAAGAGATCAACGACGCGTTCGAGAAGATGCACAAGGGCGAGGTGATCCGGAGCGTCTTGATCTACTGATCTACCCCGTTGCCGCGGATCAGCGCACGCCGAGCCACGCCATTCCCTCCCAGATCACGAGGCGGAGTGCGATCAGCGTGAGCACGCCCTGGTACAGCCGTTTGAACCAGCGTTCGTTTACGCTTTCGAGCAACTGGCTGCCGATCCAGGTACCCAAAATCACGGACAGCGAGAGCAGCGCGAGCAGGATCGCGTATTCGGCGAACACGAAGCCCGCGATCCCGAAGATCGCAATCTTGACTAGGTGACCTGCCGCCTGGCAGGCGGCCTTGGTCCCGATCAGCGCCTGGCGGGTGAGTCCGATTCTCAAGAAGAACGGCGCAATCAGCGGGCCCGCTGCGCCGATCGTCATGTTCAGCACACCAACCACGGCTCCCAAAAAGAAAAATCGGCGCTGGATGTCCGCGCGCTCGGGGTGCGTGCCGATCAAGAGCCAACCCGGCTTCCAGGTGGCGATCAACACGAAGACGCCGATCAGCGAGCGTGTCACGGTCGGCGGCAGCGACTGCGCGACCGCTATGCCCACGAAGCCCATCGGCACCAACATCGCCGAGTAGCGCCAGAGGATCGTCCAGTCGACGTGCTTGCGCTGGACGAACGTGCGTGTGCCGTTGGAGACGAGTTGCACGACTCCGTGGATCGGAATCGCGACGAGCGGTTCGAAGAAGAGCAGCATCACGGAGAGCAGCGTGATGCCGCCGGCCATCCCGACGACCGCCGAGAGCATCGCGGTCAGCAGGCCCGTCGCACAGAGGATGGCGAGATCGAGGGCCTCCAAGATTCAGCGCGGCAGTTCGAGTGCCGTCATTCAGGCCTGGCTCGCCGCCCGTGAGATCAAGCGCGCATTGCGTTCGAGCAGGCCGTCAGTGTGATCGGCGATCCGCCGATTCAGGTAGTCGGCCTTGATGGCGTGGCGCGCGATGAAGGAGTCAGCGATGTCGAGTCTGTCGCGATCCGCCACGACCTGCGCGAGCAGTTCACAGCTCGCGATGACGTCGATCACCATCTCGGTGAGGAGCTTCGCGCGCAGCAGTGCGTAGGATATGTCCGAAAACATCACACCCATCGCTTCCTCGACGAGCCTCGCCATGCCTTCGACGCGTTTGGCGAGATCTGCGCGCAGCGGGTCGTCTGCCATCGCTGCCAGTTCTGATCGGATCTCGGTGAAGACGACTGCGAGGCCGCCCTTGCCGATCTCGCGCAGTGCGAAGGACGCCTGGATCTCACTCGTCCCCTCGTAGACGGTCATGATCA
>JAQBGU010000043.1:0-22120 GCA_032128375.1 Deltaproteobacteria bacterium
TCCTCGTGTGGTGCCTGGCGCAGGCGCATCTGATGTTCGCCGCCTTCGTGCTGGGAGTGCCGATCTTCGCGCTGATCGCCGAGCTGATGGGCTTCTTCCTCGAGGACCAGCGCTACGACGGGTTGGCCAAGGAGTTCACCCGCCTGCTGGCCATGAGCTACACGATCACTGCAACGTTAGGCGGTCTGCTGCTGGTGGCGCTGGTTACGCTCTACCCCCGGTTCGTCGCCCACATGGAAAAAGTGTTCGACCCCACCTGGTCGTTCTATGTCCTGGCCATCTTCAGTGAGGCGCTGGTCGCGTATCTCTACTGGTATACCTGGGACCTTCTGCAGGGGGCGCGCAAGGGTTGGCACATCTTCCTCGGCGTGCTCGTCAACTTGGGAGGGATCGCCATTCTGTTCATCACCGACGCCTGGGCGGGCTACATGATGACTCCGAGCGGTGTAGAGGGAACCGGTACCGACGTTACGGTCACGAGTCTGTACGACGCCTTTGCGAACTTCGCCTGGATGCCGCTGAACATCCACCGGATCCTGGCCAACGTGTGCTTCGGCGGGGCGATCGTAGGCGCCTATGCTGGCTTCCGCTTTCTGTCCGCCACCAGCGACGACGAGCGGGAACGCTACGACTGGATGGGCTATGTCGGCAGCTTCATCGCCGTGGCTGCCTTCATCCCGCTGCCGTTCGCGGGTTACTACCTGGGCCTCGAGATCTACTCGTACAGCCAGCAGATGGGCGTGTCGATGATGGGCGGCTCCTTCGCCCAGTTGTGGATCCTGCAAGCCATCCTGATCGGTTCGCTGTTTCTGGGAATCAATCTCTACCTGTGGCTGGCCATGGGCCGCATCCCAGGCGGCGAGCGTTATCGCAAGTACCAGGCGCCGGTGTTGGCAATGCTGGCGACGGGCCTCGCGGTTTGGGCGACACCCCACACCATCATCGCCACGTTCGCCGAGATGAAGGCCATGGGCGCCGCCCATCACCCGAAGCTCGGCTTCCTGGGCGTCATGTCGGCGAAGAACACTGCCGTGAACTTGATGATTCTCGCCACGTTTCTGACGTTCATGCTCTACCGGAGGGGCAACAAGGAAGCGACGTCGTCGTTCGCCACCGCGGGCAAGGCGATCCAGGCGCTGGCCCTGCTGGCGGTCGGAGTGGGGATCGTCTGGATCGGCGTGTATGGCTACTTCGTCCCCGCCGCGATTCGGGTCGGGCTCTCGAAGTATCAGCCGATGATGGTCGCGGCGTTCATGATGCTGTTTCTGGCCCTCGAGGTCGCAGTCTACCGCGGGGCGACGAGCCTGGGCGAGATCCGCTGGGGACAGATGCCGCGCGTGTCGCAGTACGTGCTGTTCTTCCTGGCCGTCACCTTCACCTGGCTGATGGGATTGATGGGCTACATCCGTTCCGGCATTCGCCAACATTGGCATGTGTATCAGGTGATGCGGGACACGAGCGATACGGCCTTCATCCCCTCTCACGGGTTCGCGACGATGGTCGTCTCGATCATCGTGATCGTGTTCTTCCTGCTTGTGTCGATGGTGTTTGCGTTGGCGATGCGCTCTGAGCTGAAGGAGCGACGGGCGAATTGACGGGGGTATTTCTCAGAATCCTGGGTTTCGTGATGCTGATCGCCGGGTTCTACGGGGGAATCGGTGGGTTGTGGTTGACCCAGTCAGAAGAACACCCAGCGCCCGAGCTGACGATCACGGTTGAGACCGACACCGACACGCTGGTGGGGATGGGCGAGACGCTGGTCAAGACAAAGGGCGGATGCTTGCTGTGCCACAAGATCAGCGAGCAGGGAAACACGCGCGGGCCGGACCTCCGAGGGGTCGGGGGCCGCGCCGCGAAGCGAAAACCCGGCCTGAGCGCGGAGGCCTATCTGATGGAGTCGCTTGTCGAGCCTGGGGCGTACGTCGTCGAAGAATTCGCCACGGCCGGAGGGGCGAGCATCATGCCTGCGGCGAATCTGCCGCCGGCCGACATGAGCGCGACCGAGCTCAAGGCTTTGATCGCGTTTCTCCAGTCGATGAGTGGAGAGGTCACGGTCGAGATCACCGCACAGGATGTCAAGGCGGCCGAAACCCAGAAGCGGCGGGCGCCCTCCGACCCGGTGATCAGCCACCCGGGATTCGCCGTGCTCACCGCGCAGGGCTGCAGGGCATGCCACGACGTGATCGGAACTGCGCGGCTCGTGGGACCGCCGCTGACCAACGTTCGTGAGCGACTAACGCCCGCAGAGATCCGTCAGTCGATCCTCGATCCAAACGCGGTGATCGCGGAGGGCTTCCAGCCAAACCTGATGCTGCAGGACTTCGCCGACAAGCTGAACTCTGAGCAGCTGGACCAGCTCGTCAGCTATCTGTCCGGAGAGGTTTCCCTGCGTGAGCGCCTGTCCCACCCGGCGGCCCATCTCGCCTTCTTGATTCTGTTTTTCAATGCGGGCATCTACGCAGCCATTCGGATATCCCCAGCTGCGAATCAGCTGACCGCGCCCGGTGGACAAGTCGCGACGCGGCCCGCGAGCAAGCGGTCCTGGCGCCCGCTCGGCGTGTTGGTTTCCGCCAGCGTGATCGGTGTCGGGCTCTACCTGGGGCTCCGGGATGGATCTCCAAAGCATGCCGAGGAATCGACGGCGGCGGTCGAGCCGCTCGCGCCGACGGTCGCACCGATCGAGCCGGTGACCGCACCGGACGGGAAGGCGCTGTTCGGCGTTACCTGCACGGCTTGCCACGGACCGGACGCGAAGGGGGTGCCCGGGTTGGGCAAGAACATGACGACCAGCGCATTCATCGGGTCGAAGTCCGACGCGGAGCTGGCGGAGTTCATCAAGCAGGGGCGGTCGATCGACGACCCGCTCAACACCACCGGGGTGCCCATGCCACCTATGGGAGCGAACCCGGCGCTCACCGACGGCGAGCTCATGGCGATCGTCCAATTCATTCGCTCGCTCCGCAACTGAACATTGGCAACCAACATAGGCAACTGACCGCAACTGCCATCGAGGAAAAGCCGTCGTGACTGAGCAATCGAATGCGTAGATTGGTGCTGCCGCTGTCGATACTCACCTGGCTCGCTGTCTGGGCAGCGCTCAGGTTCGGCGTCCAGCCCCCCATCCCAGGGCAGGTGATGGGCCTCTATATGGCGATCACCAGCGTGGCGATTCTCGTCTTCCTCGTGGCCGACCAGGCTCGCTTCCAGGCTTTCCTCTCCCCCGTCGTCGCGCTGCTGCGGGAGAAGCGGCTCGCCGTACCCAGAATCCTGAGTCTGATCGCCCTCCCACTGCTGCTCGGCTGGTTCACGTACACCCGCGTTCGACCTCAGTTCGACCCGCCCTTCGAAGCGCGGATCATCCACCCCGAACCGCCGTCCACATTCAAGCTCAACGGAAAGGCCTTCGACGTGCTCGGTGCCCGACGACCGCCTGGAATGGAAGCCAACGAAGAGAATCTCGCCGCGGGGAAACGACTCTACTACCGCAATTGCATGCACTGCCACGGGGACTACTTGAATGGGGCCGGTCATTTCGCCGATGCGCTGAACCCACTGCCCGCGAACTTCCGCGACCAGGGCACGATCTCCCAATTGGAGGAGGGTTACATCTACTGGCGGATCGCCACCGGTGGGCCGGGTTTGCCAGATGGGGCGACGCCTTGGAACTCCGCCATGCCGGTCTGGCAGGACTTCTTGAGCGAAGAGGAGATCTGGCAGGTCATCACCTACATCTACGCCGCCTCCGGCTCGACGCCGCGGACCTGGGAGCACTGATGGTGAGTGCACGCCGCTGGATCTTGCTGCTGGCCGGCTTGCTTCTGTCACCTGGCCTCGCGCACGCGCAGGATTTCGCAGCAAAGGGATTCAAGCTCGCGCCGACGACGCCGCGCGAATCCACACCGCAGGACGTCGCGGCCGGCAAGGAGTTGTATGCGGAGAACTGCTCGCAGTGTCACGGTGCGAAGGGAGACGGGCGGGGCGCAATGGCCGATCTGCTGGATCCTCGCCCGCGTGACTTTCGTCGGGCCATCTACAAGATCCGCCAAACTCCGCAAGGCGATCTGCCGACCGATGAGGATCTGTTTCGGATCGTGAGTAACGGCATGGCCGGGACCTCGATGCCGCCGTGGCGGGGTCTTCTGAGCGAAGCGCAGATCTGGCAGCTCGTCGATTATGTCAAGAGCTTCAGTGAGGATTTTGCCGACTACCCCGCCGAGCAACAGTTCCTGCTCGAAGGCGTGGTCGATTCCACGCCCGAGAGCATCGCGCGCGGTGCGACCGTCTACGAGAAGGCCGAATGTGCCAAGTGCCACGGCGCGCGCGGACGCGGCAACGGACCCTCGGCAGCGACGCTCGAGGACGAGTGGGAATCTCGAATCTACCCCGCGAACCTGACCCAGCCCTGGACGTTGCGCGGCGGCAGCTCCGTCGAAGATTTGTATCGAACGGTTGCCACCGGTGTGAACGGGACGCCGATGCCATCGTTCTCGGATGCTTGGAGCTCGGAGGACCTGTGGCATCTCGCGAACTATCTCCACAGCATCGGTCGCGAGCCCGTGTGGGGAGAAATCAGCCGGGCCCGAAACAGCGATTCCATTCCTGACGATCCCTTCGACCCAGCCTGGGACCAGGCCCCGCCGCTCGACGTCCGTCTCGCCGGCCAGATCATCCAGGAGCCCCGCTTGTTCAACCCCTCGGTCCGGAGCTTGACGGTACGGGCCCTGTTCGACGCAGAAGAACTGGGGCTGCTGTTGGTCTGGGACGATCGGTTCGAGAACAGCGGGGATGGCGAGCCCGGTGACCGTGTGTCGGTGCTGTTCCCGGCGCAGCAGTTGGAGGAAGCCGTGAAGCCGTACTTCCTGATGGGAGACCGCAGGCGTCCGGTCGACAGCTGGCAGTGGAGTGCGACCCGCGGAGCCGAGACGTTCCTCGCTCGCGGTATGGACGTGGTGACACCCAGGACCTCGCCGGTAACGGCGAAGGGTTCGTATCGCGACGGGCAGTACCGAGTGGCCCTGCGTCGGAATCTCGCGTCAAGCCAGGACGACGAAATCGCGTTCGCTGCGGGCCGTATGATCCCAATCGCCTTCAACGTGTGGGATGGCGAAAATGCAGAAGAGGGCAAGCAGCGAGCAATCTCGCGCTGGTACTATCTCTTGCTCGAGCCCGAAACCCCCTGGACGACATGGGTATGGCCGCTCATCGTAGTGATCCTGACCGGCGGAGGCGAGGTGGTGGGTCTGAGTAGACTCAGACGGCAATGGGCAAGCCGGCAGTCCGAGCCCGCGGCGCCCACGGAGGTCTCGCTGACGTGAGGGTGGTCGATTCGACGAAGTTTTTCGACGTGGTCGTCGCCGGCGGAGGACTGAGCGGTCTGGCCGTCGCCGAAGCGATCCTGCGACGTGTACCACGGACCCGTGTTCTGTGTCTGGAAGCGCGAGAACGCATCGGCGGCTGCATTCGGACGATCCGGCGGGATGGCTTCGTGATGGAGGCAGGACCAGCGGGGTTCCTCGACAGGACGGGTGCGATGCGACGGCTCGCAGCCGCCCTCGGGATGGAAGACCGGCTCATCCAGTCGGATGCTGGGAAGCAGCTTCGATGGGTGCAGAGGGGCGGCCGGCTCCACCGGTTTCCGTCTTCGGTCGGCGGCTTCCTGCGCAGCGATCTACTGAGCGCACGCGGCAAGTTGCGCATGCTTCTCGAGCCGTTCCAGACCCAACAGCAGGGTGAGGAGACGGTCGACGCATTCGCGACTCGCCGACTGGGTTCAGAGGCCGCACAGGTACTCGTCGATCCGATCGTGTCTGGCATTTACGCCGCGGACGCAGCGCAGGTGAGCCTGCAGGCCTCGCTGCCCGAGCTGGCAGCCATCGCCAGTAGCAAGCGCTTGCTGTTGTCCACGTTCCTGCGTTCCACCGGTAAGGTCAACCCGCTGATCTCGTTTCGCGATGGTTGCGAGGAGCTGATCGACAAGTTGCAGCTCCGGGTCCTCTCGACCGCGTTCGGTTCGATCCGCTGCGACGCGCCCATCGAGGCCGTTGGGGGGGCCGATGGCAACGGAGTCGGATTTCGCGTTCGCGTCGGAGGCGCCCATCCAGAGCAGATTCATTGTCGGGCCTTCGTGTCGGCCGCCCCTGCCAACGCCGCTTCGCGATTCTTCACCCCCCTCGATGCGAACATCGCATGGCAGCTGGCCCAGGTCCGCTACGCATCGGTGGCAGTGATCTCACTCGGTTACCGCCGAGAAGACGTGCCCCACCCCCTGCGCGGATTCGGCTACCTGATCCCCAGCTGCGAGGATTCACCCGTTCTGGGCGTGCAGTGGAGTAGCTCGATCTATCCAGGCCAGCGAGCTCCAATGGGTAGCTGCGAACTGCGACTCTTCATCGGAGGTGCGCTGCATCCCACACGGGTGCGCGAGCCCGACGCTGACCTGAACGCCATTGCCGCCGCAGAGCTGCGTCGCACCCTCGGGATTCGTGCAACGCCGATGGTGTGCGAGGTTCACCGACACACCGAAGCGATGCCTCAGTACCTGCTCGAACACGGAAAGCGAGTCGAAGACATAGAACGCCGTTCGCAGCAGCATCCCGGCTTGTTCATCGGTGGCAACGGCATGCGGGGATTGGGAATGGATTCCCTGGTGCGCGACGCCGAGCTTCAAGCCGAAGCCGTGGTCCAACATCTCGATAGCTCGGCTCACGCTCATTTCGACGCATCACTTCATCCCGACCGGGTTGTCAGCTCGTCGGGTACACGAGTACCTTACAAGGGCGACAGCTCGCTCAATCCCTGACCGCGGAGGCATCGATGTACAAGAAGATCTACGTGCCGGTCGACAACTCGACTCATTCCAACCAGGCCATCGAATCCGCGGTACGCGTCGGCAAGGCCTTCGGCTGCGAGATGGTGGGCTGTCACGTCTACGCGGCGAAGATGCACGACTACCGCTTCAAGCAGATGGAGTACTCGCTCCCAGAGGAGTACCTGGAGGAGAACGAACTCGAGCGGCAGCGCAAGATCCACGACAGCCTGATTACTCTCGGGCTGGAGTTGATCTCGGACAGTTACGTCGAGAACATGAAGCAGCTATGCGAATGCGAGGGTCTGCGCTTCGAAGGCCGCATGATCGACGGGAAACACCACGTCGAGATTCGTCGGGATCTTATGGGGTCGGACTGCGACCTGGTCGTGCTGGGAGCGCTGGGCCTCGGACGCCAGCGCGACAGCCAGATCGGCTCGGTCTGCGAGCGTGTGACCCGTTCTTGTCGCCAGGACGTCTGGGTCGTCAAGCACCTGCCGGCGAAACAAGAGCCGGAACGCGACACGATCCTCGTCGGCATCGACGGCAGCCCGCAGTCTTTCGGGGCGCTCGAGACAGCGCTGGAGCTGGCACGAGAGTTCCACAAGCGGGTGGAACTCATCGGCGTCTACGACCCCTACTTACACTACAACGTGTTCAACAGCTTGGTCGGGACCCTCACCGACAAGGCGGCGAAAGTCTTCCGCTTCGAAGAGCAGAATCAGCTCCACGAGGAGATCATCGACACTGGCCTCGCGCAGATCTACCAGTCCCACCTGGAAGTCGCACAGCAGATGGCGGGCAGCGAGGGAATGGAGGTCGCTAAGACCCTCCTGGACGGCAAGACTTTTCAGAAGATCCACGACCACGCGCGCAAGTCCAAGCCTTGGCTGCTCGTGCTGGGTCGGATCGGGGTTCACAGCGATCCCGGCGACCTGGAGCTCGGGAGTACCACGGAGAACCTGCTGCGCCTGGCCGACTGCGACGTTCTGCTGACCACGCGACTTGCCCGCCCGGAACTCGATGTCCGAGCAGAGAAGAGCATCCGCTGGACCCCACAAGCCGAGGAGCGAATGGAGCGCATTCCCAAGCTGGTCGTCGGCATCGCACGTACTGCGATCCTCCGTTTGGCGCTCGAGCAGGGTCACAGCGTCGTCACCAGTTCGTTGCTGGACGAAGCGATGGCGCGTTTCATGCCCAAGCAGGCCCCGCTGACCAAGCTGGCCGAAGCGGTCGCCATCGGACGGTCGCAGGAACAGGCTGTGGCGGTTTGCAACAGCTGTGGGCTGACCGCCCGCGAGCCGGACCCCGCGCTGTGTAGCGTGTGCGGCGCCACGAGCTTCGAGATCCTGACGACCGAGATGGTCGAGAGCCTGGTCAAGAGCGAGGGAGGGGCCGACGAAGAGGCCAGTTACGACGGGCGGAAGCTCCAGTGGACCAAGGAAGCCCGCTACGCGCTTCGCGCTGTCGACGAGGCCTATCTCCGGCGGCGCACACGGGCGCGGATCGAGAAGTCGGCCCGGCTGCGTCGGCTCAAGGTCGTGACGCTCGAGTTCGCCCAGAATCTGATCGAGGAGGAGACCGGCCTGCCGCTCGTCGCTGCGCCGGCACACGACGCGGACCCCTCGCATGCGATGCCCGAGTCCAGCGCGGATGGCGAGGCGGATGGGAAGCGGTTGATCGGTCGCGATGCACACGGTGCCCCGCTGTTTTCAGAATTCGAGTGGACCGCGGACGCGACCGCGCGCATCGCGCGTGTTCCATCCGGCTTCATGCGGGACCGGACCCAGGGGCGAATCGAGGAGCTGGCGCGCCAGCAGGGGGGCGGGCTGATCGACCTCGAGCGCGTCGAGGCCGGGATCGAACTGGGACTGCAGATGATGAGCGAGATGGTCGCCCAGAACGACGCCAAGTCTGGACAGGAGCGCGAAGTCCAGGGCATCGCGGCGGCGCGATGCCCGGTCGTGACCCGTCGCGATTCCGGGCGAAGCGGCAACCGTGGGGAGCCACTGAACGAGGTGACCCCGGTCAACGAGCTGGCGGCGATTCGAATGCTCCTGGCCCAGCAAGAGGGACCCGGGGAGAACTAGATCGGTTTCTCGTCGAACGGATGCGTCTGGACAATGCCCGCTTACCGCTTCTGCAGATCCGACGACATCGCGCTGCTGACCGACGCGCTGAACGCGTGCTATGTCGTTCACTTCGCGGATCAGGACTCGCTGTGCACCGCCGACTTCAAGCGAGAAATTCGCGAGCTGAACATCTGGAGTAGCAGCTGCATGCTGGCGTCGGCGGACCTCGATCCCATCGCTGTGGTCACCGGCGCCAAGCGCGCGCATGGAACACTCATCCACCGGATCGGCGTCCATCCGGATTTTCTGCGACGAGGCCACGCCGCGCACCTGCTCGAGAGTCTGAGCCAGAAGCTCGCCGTGCTCGGCCCCCCACGCTTGCTGGCCGAGGTGCCTGACGACCTGCCCAGTGTGCGGCGTCTGTTCGAGGCCGCGGGGTATCAGGCGGAACAGAACTTTGCCGACTTCACACTGCACGAGCCGCTCGCTCCCCCTGCGCACGCTGGCGGCGTCGGCGTCGCGAGCCTGGACGATCTGTTGCGCTACGAGGCATTGGATCCGTCCGTGTCCCGTAGCTGGGACCGCGCACTCGAGACCCTGCAGAACCGCAAAGACCAGATCCACGGACTGGCAATCGCATCCGATACTCGCGTAGAGGCTTGCGTGTTGTTTCGCGACCTTCCAAAGTCACGCCGGCGCGAGATCGTTGCGCTCAGCGGATCGATGCAGCGGGGCGATACAGGACCCGACCCCTGGGTTCTGTTGGAGACCGTGGTTCGGGTCGCCTGCCAGGCCGGATCCATGTCGGTGACGATTCCCAGGGTCTCGAGCGAGGAGATCGCGTGGGATAGGCTCGAGTCGATGGGCTTTAGCCGAGAGCGGACCTACACCCGCTATGTGGCGACCCCGGACTCGAACACACAGTGGTGACGCCTCGGTGGCGCGCGTGAAGGGCTACTACGACATCGCAGGAGACGGAGGGTCCGACATCCTCGAGCAGGTCGCGGCCCAGCAGCAGAGCGTGGCAGCGAGTCTGTCGGGGGTCAGGAACCTGTTGGCGGTCGGATCCGGCAAGGGGGGCGTCGGAAAGAGTACGCTGACCATGCAGCTGGCCTTCGCGCTCTGCGAGCGGGGAAACGCAGTCTCGATCCTGGACGCAGACCTGAACGGCCCCTCGCAGGCCCGGCTGGGAGCCGTGCAAGACCGGATGCTGATTCCGGGTGAGAGCGGAGCCTCTGTCCCGATGACGCAGAACGGGATCGGCGTGGTCTCGATGGGTAGCCTGGTCCCCGAGCCGCGTTCCATCGAGTTCGAGAGTGTGGCGAGCGGGGAGTCGCACACCTGGCGGGCGACCCGGGAGTTCACGTTTCTGCGCGAGCTGCTGGCGTGCATGGACTGGGGCAAGCTCGATTACCTTTTGGTCGACCTACCCCCCGGGCGCCGAGCGGATCGTCCAGTACGCCGAATTGCTGGGCCCGTCGGCGTTGTTCGTGTTGGTCACGCTCCCCTCGGATCTGGCGACGGGGGTCGTGGCTCGTTCGATCGATGCGCTCAAGAAGACCCCCAACCAGATCCTCGGCTACGTCGAGAACATGAGCGGCTACTACTGCTCCGACTGCGGCAAGATCAAGCCGTTATTCCCCGCGTCGTCGCGGCTGAAGCTCGATCTCGCCTGCCTGGGCAGCATACCGTTCGACCCCGACCTGGCAGCACTCTGCGACCGGGGCGGCTCCCTATCCGAAATGCCCGCGTTGGTTTCCTGGCAACCCGTGCGGCGGATCGCGGACGAGGTCTGCCAACGCGTCGCCGAGCGCGCACCTGTCTTTGCACCTGTCATTGCACCCAAGGAGAAAACATGAAGTTCCTGTGCGTGTCATGCGATGAGGCCATGAAGCTGACCGACGCCAAGCCCCCCGATCGCGGCTCACTCACCATCGTGTATCGGTGTCCAAACTGCTCCCACGAGATCGCCATGCTGACCAACCCCTATGAGACACAGGTCGTCGGCTCGCTGGGGGTCCGGGTCGGTCCCGAGGCCGACGGAGACGCCAAGTGCCCCTTCCCCGGCGTGATGCAGGAGATGGGCGTGAGCCTGGACGCTTCGAGCGCGGCGTTCCCGTGGACCGCCGAGGCCTCCGAGCGGCTGGCCAATATTCCCGAGTTCGCTCGCCCGATGGCCAAGACCGGGATCGAAAAGTTCGCGAAGGATCGCGGTCTGGCGCAGATCGATGCGCAGGTGCTCGAGCAGGCCAAGGATTTCTTCGGGATGTAGCAGGCCCTCAGTCCGGCTTTGAAAATGGCATCTTGCCGAAGAACTTGGATCGCTCCTCGCCCGCCAGAGCGTCTTTCATGACCTCGGGTGTAATCAGTTGGATCCCATGGCGGACTGCGTAGGTTTCCAACCCTTGCATTACCTTCCCGCGGATGAATGCCAGAGGGATGCGGTCCAAGCGGGTCTGGGCTTCTGGGCTCCAACACACTGCCTCGGATTGCAGCGGTCGTCCGGTAGGCTGGTAGCGACACGCGGGGTCTTCCTGGAGATAGTCGCCGTGGGCGGCATAAGCCCGGCACCGGCAGCCGCCGCACAACTCGTTGAACTCACAGCGGCCGCATCGTCCCTTGAGCTGCGCGGGGTCGCGAAGTTCGCTCAATACGGACGAAGTCCGCCAGATCTCGCCGAAGCTCTGGTCCCGCACGTTGCCTGCGACCACCGTCATGTAGGGACACGGCGTCACGTCGCCTTGTGGCGTGATCCGGCAATACTGGGTGCCAGCCATACAGCCGCCGCTTTCCAGACCACCCACGCCGCGGGCGTAAGCGATCTGCTTGAACTGCGGCGCACACTTGGAGCGCACCAGCATGGGACGGTACTCATCCTGCCAGTCCACCAGGTTCGAAAGCATGGCTTCCGTTCGTTCGGGTGAGAGATCCTCCATCAGCTGACCGCGACCGGTCTGGACAAGAAAGTACAGATTGAAGGACCAGGCTCCCTTCTCGCGGGCAAACGCGAGCATCTGGGGAATCTCGTCGTAGTTCATGTCCATGACCGTGGTCTGAACCAGGACTTGCAGGCCATTGGCGCGGCAGATGTCCAGCGCGTGTACCGAATGGTTCCACGCATCAGGTCCGCCACGGAAATGATCGTGTTTCGCCGGTTCGAGCGAATCGATGCTGATGGCCACGCCTTGCACGCCGCATTCGATCATCTTCCCGACGACCTTATCGGTAATTAGAACTCCGTTGGTTCCCATCACGACCCAGATTCCCTGGGCTGATGCCGCGCTTGCGATGTCGAAGATATCCTTGCGCATCAGCGGCTCGCCGCCGGTCAGGATCAGCATTTCGGTGCCAAGAGCTTTCATCTCGTCGATCAGCTCGAGACACTCTCTTGTCGTTAGTTCATTGTCCGCTTTCTGGCCGCCCTCCATGTAGCAGTGAGGACATCGCAGGTTGCACATCCGGGTCAGGTTCCACGAGATCAGGGAGGGCTCGTACACTTGAGACGCCACCAATGAGCTCCTTTCGGTGTGCCGACGTGCGCGCCAATCGGAAAACCCGATCCACCAGGAACGGACGAAGAAGCACGATCATCGCCATCAGAGCCGCGCTTGCAAACGTCTGTGGTCACGACTCGACGGGCGTGATGCTAAGAACCGACTGATCGATATGCAAGCCAAGCCCAGCGGTGAAATCGTTTGTCGCCAGACGGGCGGGATTAGAGGGCATCATGAGCCTGGTCCCCGCCCAGCAGACGTTCGCCGGCGATCTCGACGACTGCCTTCACCCAGGCGGCGCTCGCATCGGGCGCTGGAACGATTTCGAGGATCTCGCCGCCGTGTTGCAACCAGATCTCGCTGCCCCGGATCCGGATCTCCTCGAAGGTCTCGAGACAGTCAGCGACGAAACCGGTGATCACCACGACTCGGCGCCGGCCGAGCCGGGCCTGCTCTGTCAACACCTCGTCGGTGAATGGTCCGCGCCACGTTGGCAATGTCGAGCAGGCGCTCGTCCATCAGAAGCTGGCTCAGGTAGCGCCGCACTCCGGGCACGTCAGGGCTCGACGGTGTTCCGAGATTGATCAGCAGTCAACCGATTTGGGTCGATCGATTCACGATTGCGGAACTCGTAGCGGTTGTCGGTGTGGCTCTTCGAGCAGCTGCGCGATGCCCAGTTCGCTTCAACGCTACATCCCCGGAATCACACCGGTTGGGTTCTCGCCGGCGGCGAGCTTCTTGGCGCGTTCGACGAGCTGCTGCTCCATTTCCCCGCGACGGATCATGATCACGAAGTCGCCTTTCTTGATGCCGGCGACGGCATTCTGCGCGAGTTCGTCGAGGTCTTGGACGGGCAGCTCGATGCCGACTTTCTTCATCGTTTCCATGAAGTCCTCGAAGGTCGTCTCTGAACCCGCGGGTACCGGTTGCTCGCGCTCGAGCTCGGTCGGACGGTTGCGGCGCGTGGTCCAGATCCCGGTGGCGAGCAGTCCGCCCGACGGGTAGAAGATCGCCGCGCGCAGTTTCGTGTCGGCGGCGAGCTGTGCGTCGAGGCATTCTGTCAGGATCGAGACCGCCGCCTTGCTAGCCGCGTAGACGGACTGGGTCGCCAGCGGCGCGATTCCACCGTCGCCCGACGACGTATTCATCACGAAGCCCTCGTCGCCCGCTGCGATCATGCGCGGCACGAATGCCTGGATACCGTGCATGACGCCGCGCACGTTGACGCCGTGTACCCACGTCCAGTCGTTCGGAGTCGTCTCCCAGACTTTGAGCTGCGCGACACTCACACCCGCGTTGTTGCACAGCAAGTGGCACGCTCCGAAGGTGTCGTAGGTGTGGTCCGCGAGTGCTTCGAGCGCCTCGAATCGCCGCACGTCGGTCACCAGCGAAGACACCTCTCCCAGCGCCCCCAGCTCATCGGCGGTCGCATCCAACGCGGGCTGTTCGACGTCGGCCAGCACTACCTTCATGCCCTCGGCCAGAAACGCTTTCGCAAGCGCCTTGCCGATGCCGCTCGCGCCGCCTGTCACCACCGCCACACGATCTCGAAGTTCTTCCATGACTTCCTCCTGGATGGAACAATTTTATAGCGAAAGATACTATTGCATTCGACTGTACTATTACTCTAGACTTCCTCGCCATGGCTAGCACTGAACCCGCGAGTCTCGCGAAAAACTGCGATGAACCGGCATCCGGGTCCACACGGCGGGACCGCCGGAAGCTCGAGATGCGGGCTCGGATCCTGGAGGCGGCCGGCGAGTTCTTCGCGGAAAAGGGCTTCGGGGAGACCCGCGTCGTCGACATCTGTGAGCGCGCTGATGTCGCGCAAAAGACGTTCTTCAACCATTTTCCGACCAAGCTCGACCTGCTCCGCGAAATCGCAAACGCGGGTGTCGAACAGCTGATGTTCGAGATCGAGGACACCCGCAAGGCGGGCATCGGAACCCCCGAGCGGATCGCCCGGTTCTTCGACACGGTGGCTGCACACATTGCGGAAGCCGGTCCGAGAAATCGCGAACTGCTCGTCGAACTCGTTCACCTGATCAGCGGCGATGCCGCCGAGCGCTCCGAGCAGGTGCGTCGGCTGCAAGCGGCCTTCCGGGGCATCGTCGAAGACGGGCTCGCGATCGGCGACGTCACTCGGCGGCACGATCCCCAAGCGTTGACCGAAATGATTCTCGGTGCCTACTACGTGTTGATTTTCAACTACGCGAACGTCGACGACTTCCCCGTTCGCGAGCGCGGTCGTGCGGCGGCTCGAATTCTGGCTGACGCGCTGGCACCGCACCCGGAGGAAACCGATGGCACGACGTGAAAAAGAGCATGTGCAACTTCCGATCCCGAACGGCTGGTTCGCGGTCGCGTTCAGTCGAGACCTGCGCGAAGGGGATGTGAAGCCGATCCACTACTGTGGCGAAGACCTCGTACTGTTCCGCACGCGCTCCGGAGCAGCGAAGGTGCTGGACGCGTTCTGTCCGCACCTCGGCGCCCATCTCGGGTACGGCGGGCGCGTGATGGCCGAAACGATTCGCTGCCCCTTTCACGCCTGGCAATGGGACGGCACCACTGGCGTGTGCGCGCACATTCCGTACTGCGAACGGATCCCCGCCACCGCGAAGGTTCGCGCCTGGGACGTCCAGGAAAAGAACGGCTTCGTCTGGATCTGGTATCACTCCGAAGGCGAACCGGCGAGCTGGGATTTCCCGGACGAGCCCGTCTTCGAAGGCAAAGACCAGGACTGGAGCGAACCGCGCGCGTTCGAAGTGGTGCTCGATGCGCACATCCAGGACACCCACGAAAACAACAACGACCCGGTGCACTTCCTGTATGTCCACGGCGCGACGGAAATTCCCGTCTCGGACATCAGCTTCACGCCCGACAGCACCCACTATCGAATCACGAGCTGCCACGAGGCCGTGTACTCCCACGGCACCTACGCAATGACGTTCCACCGGGATTCCTGGGGGCTCGGGCTCAACTGCATGGACATGCAGGGCATCCCGAATGTCGGGCTGCGGATGTTCGCGGCCACGACGCCGATCGACGCAAACAGCGTGCACTCGCGCTGGCTTCTCACCGCGACCCGGAACATGATCGACATCGCGGGTGAGGAATTCATGGTCAACATCACTGCGGGCATCCAGCAGGATCTGGACATCTGGAAATACAAGGTCCACCGCGCGAACCCGGTATTCTGCGAGGGCGACCACTATCTCGGCGACTACCGCAAATGGGCGCGCCAGTTCTACACTCATCCGGTCGGCGACGTCCGGAAGCCGGAGGCCAATTGACATGGATCGCTACCTGGTGATTTCTTCCGACGGTCACGCGGGTCCCCACGCGTCCGAGTACCGCGAATACGTCGACCCGGAATTCCGCGCGATGTTCGACATCGCGCTGCCGATCCAGATCCAGATGACCGAGGCGGCGTCGAAGAGCTTCCTCGTCGACGAGATCAACAAGCAGTGGCGCAAGGGCAACGAGTACGAACTGTCGGGGGCGTGGGACGCCGAGGCGCGCGACAAGGTGCTCGACGCCGACGGGGTCGCCGCCGAAGTTCTCTTCCCCGACGGCGTCACGGAGATGAATGCACCGCCGTTCGGCGCCGGCTTCTCGATGGGTCCCGACGGTGTGACCGCCGATCTGCAGTGGGCGGGCTCGATCGCCCACAACCGCTGGATGGCAGAGTTCGTATCGACCGCGCCCGAGCGACGCATCGGACTCGCCTGCATTCCGATCCTGTGGGACATCGATCGCGCCGTCGAGGGCGTCCGCTGGGCGAGCGAGAACGGGCTGCGGGGTATCATTCTTCCGCCGCGCTGGGGGAGTTTCGCCGGTTACCACCACACCCGATACGACCCGGTCTGGGAAATCTGCCAGGACCTCGACATGCCGATCCATTTTCACTCGGGCCCGGCGCCCATCGAGGAGTACTTCGGACCCGTCCCCGCGCCCGAGGGACACGTGGTCCAGTCCGGTGCGATGGGGATCTACATCACCGAAGTGGCGATGTGGCTCGCGCGCCCGCTGACCTTCATGCTCTGGGGCGGAGTGTTCGAGCGCTTTCCGAGGCTCAAGGTCGCAATGGTCGAGGGCACTGCGGTGTGGGTGCCGGAGTACCTCGAACTCCTCGAGCAGCGCTACTCCGAATCCCACTACGCGATGAAGCTCGGCGATTTCCGCAGCCATCTGTCGATGTCGCCGGCTGACTACTTTCGTCGCAACGTCCGGATCGGAGCGTCGTGCATGCCGCGCCGCGAAGCCGAGATGCGCTACGACATTGGCGTCGACAACATCATGTGGGGCACCGACTACCCCCATCCGGAAGGCAGCTGGCCCTATACAAAGGACCAGGTCCACACGACGTTCGATAGCCTGCCTGAAGATGAAATCGCCAAGATGCTCGGCGGCAACGCGGCCGAGTTCTACGGCCTCGACACCGAGAAGCTGGCGCCACTGGTCGCGCGCATCGGGCCAGAGAAGCGCTCGTTTCAGGCCACCGATTGATCCGACAGGCTGAAACTCTACCCAACCCTCAACGCAAGAATGGGAGACTTCCATGAGCACAGACGGACCGAAGATCAACCCGGGCGACATCATCCTGTGGCCCATGCTGAAGCTCGCCTACGAAACCCACCCCGAGAAGATCGCCGCGCTGCTACCGCCGGGTATCGAGCCGGGTGCGAACCCGAAGGTGCACCTCACGGTCTACAACTTCCCGGTTCCCGACGTCCCCGAGTACGGCATCCTGATCAACGTCGAAGCCGACTACAAGGGCGAGGAGGGCTTCTACACACTCGGCTACGGGATCGACCAGGAGTCGGCGATCTTCATCAGCCGCGACCGCAACGGTCAGCCCAAGTATCCCTGCGAGGTCTCCTACTACCGCATGCTCGACAGCGTGCACGCGCGCTGTACCCACCAGGGGTACACGTTTCTCGAGTTCGACGGCAAAGCGACCGAGGTACTGGAAAACCCGGAAGATCACAGCGAGACCGAGTGGTGGATCAAGGTCTCACCGGGGGTCGGCATGCTGCCCGAAGCCACCTACGACTTCCCGCCCCATGTGGTTCGCGTGCACACGAAGTACGGAACGGCCTACAACCAGAACGTCGCGGGTACACTGACGCTGCGCGATAGCCCGTGGGATCCGATCAACGAGCTGCTCCCGATCGAGAGCGATGTCTCTGCGCGTCTGTGGACACCGAGTTCCTTTGCCCGTGACATCACACTCGCGGGCAAGCTCAACAGCGAAGCCTTCGAGCCCTTCGCCGACACCATCAGCGGCTCGCGCTGGCCCGGCCAGAACGGCGGACCGAAGAAGGGTTGAAGAGTTGATCCGGCCGATTCGGATCACGAGGCGATTCGCGGCGCCATTTTTGGGGGACGCATCGACAAGTTGAGGATAAGCTCCCCGGTTCGAGGCATTCGAGGGGGGCTGGGCGTGAGGCAATGCTGGACGATCGCCGTAGCAGGGGCGACGGCTGCGGGCGCGGCGCTACTCGCGATCGCGGCCGAGCCGCCGCTCGAAACCGCTGGCGTCGCAACGCTGTCGGCGCCGAGTGCACACTGGCTCTGGGTTCCCGACCGATTGCTCAGCCACAGCATGCTGTTCGACGGTGATTCCGGCGAAGTGCTCGGGATGATCGATTCGGCGTCCAGTCTGACTCCCAAACCGCCGCTGCTCTCGCGAAGGCGTGGCGAGATCTACTCGGCGGATATCGCCTACTCGCGAGGACTGCGCGGAGAGCGAATCGATTTCGTCAGTATCTACGACGCCGCGACGTTGTCGGTCACCGGAGAAGTCATGCTGCCGACGCGGAGTGCGGAGAGCAACGCGTCACTCGCCTACGTCGAACTGCTCGGCGAGCGCTTCGTCGCGATCTTCAACCAGTTTCCGAACGCGTCGGTCTCGATCGTCGATGTCGAACGCCGCGCGTTCGTCGGGGAGATCGTGATCACCGGCTGCGCGGGTATCTACCCAGTCAGCGAGCGACGCTTTGCGACGCTGTGCGGCAACGGCAGCGCGCTGCTGGTGAAACTCGACGAGTCCGGACACAAGTTGGCGTTCGCGTCCGGCGAGCCGTTCTTTGACGTAGTGACTGATCCCGTCTTCATGGCTGCAGGGCGCGACGATACGCGTTGGACGTTCGTCTCGTTCGCAGGGCAGGTACACACCGTCGAGTTCGCTGGTGACAGACCCGAAGCGACTGCCAGCTGGTCGCTACTGGGCGAAGCGGATCGCAGCGAGAAGTGGCGGCCGGGCGGCTTGCAGCACGTGGCGCTACACGCGCCAACAGGGCGGCTGTTCGTGGGCATGCATCAAGGCGGTCCCGGCAGCCACAAAGATCCGGGCAGCGAGATTTGGGTCTGGGATCTGCGGGAACACAATAGGCTACACCGATTCGAATCTCCCAATCTCACCGCTGCGTTTCTGGGGCCGTTTCTCGATCTTCCCAGAGAGGGCTTCGTCGAAACGCTGGTGGGCTGGATCGTTCCGCCGGGCGGTGTCCACGCGCTGGCGGTCAGCCAGGACGATGCACCACTGCTATTCGTGCGCAACGCCGAACTCGGCGCGGTAGCGGTGATGGATGCATCGACCGGTGAGACGCTGCGCTGGCTCACCGAGGTTGGCCTCGCAGGCCCAACGCTGAGGGTTCCATGATGGCGCTCGACCCGGTTGTGTCGGCCATCGTCCGGGTGGGACTCGCGGGTTTGTTCGGCCTTGCCGCACTGCACAAGGCGCGCGACCTGCGCGCTTTTGCGGCGACCGTACAGGATTACCGGATCGTGCCCGAGCGCTGGACTCCCGCGGTGCCGATCGCGCTGATCGGTGCTGAAGGCGCGATCGCGGTTGCGCTCGTGTTCCCCGGCCCTGGCATCGCAGCGGGCCTCGCCGCCGTGCTCCTTCTATCGAGTTACACGGCGGCGATCGGCTTGAACCTTTTGCGCGGCCGCCGGCACATCGACTGCGGCTGTCTCGGACCGGGCCGGCGCCAGCCGATCTCGGCCTGGCTGATGGGCCGCAACGCGCTGCTGATCGCCGTGGCGCTGCTTGCAGCGTTGCCGCCGAGCACGCGGGCATTCGGCTGGGTAGACGCAATCTCGGTCTGTGGTGGCGTGTGTGCATCCGTGTTGTTGTTCGGGGCCGCGAGCCGGCTGGCCGCCCAGGCCCCAATCTCACAACGTCTCAGGAGGTCCCCATGACCGAAGCACTTGTCATCTCGAACGCACTGCTCTGGCTGTTGGTCGTGGCGCTGGGCGCGCTGGTGTTCGCACTCACAAGACAGATCGGCGTGCTCCATGAACGGGTCGCGCCTCTCGGTGCGCTCGCGGTCACCAAGGGGCCCGCGGTGGGAGATCCGCTCCCGTTGCGGACACTCGTCGATGTCGACGGCCGCGAGGTGTCACTCGGCGGTGTCGATACCCTTGGCCGGCGCACCTTGCTCTTTTTTCTGTCGCCCACCTGCCCGGTCTGCGAGACGCTGCTGCCAACTCTCGGCCGCATCATCGGCGAAGAGGCGCCGGGTCTGCGCGTCGTGTATGCGAGCGATGGTGAACCCGACGAGCACGTGACGTTTCGCCGTGAGCACGGTCTCGAGGCTGAGAGCTATGTCCTGTCGCAGGAACTCGGCATGAGCCTCGAAGTTGCCAGGCTTCCGTACGCGGTGCTCATCGACGCGGCGGGGATGATTCGCGCAAAGGGCATTGTCAATACGCGCGAACATGTCGAAAGCCTGTTCGAAGCAGATCGACTCGGCGTGGATTCGATTCAAACCTATCTCCGACGCGAACAGGGTCCCAGCGAATCGTGGCAACCCGGCGGGAGCGAGAGGATGGTTTCGTGAGTTCCTTCGACAACTGGGTCGATGGTTGGATCGAACAGCGCGCGCGTCAGGTTGCACGGCGCACGAGCCGGCGTAGCTTCCTGGCTCGCGTCGGCGGCCTGATCGTCGGCGGCGCTGCACTGCCGCTACTTCCGGTGGCGCGTGCCGCGGCCCAGAGCGCGAGCGCGCGGCTTGCCGCACCTGACGAAAAGATCGAAGGCCCCGAAGGCGACCCGAAAGACTGCGAGTATTGGCGCCATTGTGCGATCGACGGCTCGGCGTGCGCCTGCTGCGGCGGTAGCGCGACGACTTGTCCGCCCGGGACCGAAGTGTCGCCGGTCACGTGGGTAGGCACCTGTCGCAATCCAGCCGACGGCAAGGATTACTTGATTTCGTACAACGATTGTTGCGGAAGGACCTTTTGTGGTCGATGTCTGTGCAACCGCAACGAAGGCGAGCGCCCCGAGTACCACTGGTACCGCAACAACGATATCAATTGGTGTGCCGGTGCGAGCACCCAGGTGTACAACTGCTCGATCGCAGTCGTGATTGGGCAGGCGACGAACGCGCAGCCCGAAAAGTGAAGGCCGCAGGTGTGCAGGCGGCCAGCGCCGCCGCGCTCGCCTCACTCGCGATCGCGCTAGCGGGTGCGGGTGCTGCGAGAGCGAATGGGCCGCTTGCCGAGACTCCCCCGCGCGAACACTACGTTCTTCACTGCTCCGGTTGTCATCGCCTCGACGCACGCGGTGTACCCGGCTCGACGCCGAGCTTGCGCGGCCTCGCGGGACTGTTGGCCACGCCAGAGGGGCGCGCCTACTTGTCGCGTGTGCCGGGTGTCGCGCAAGCTCCAGTCGCGAACGCCGAGCTGGCGACACTGCTCAACTGGGTCTTGGCCGAGTGGTCGGGTTCCGCGCCGCAGCCCCCTTACACCGCCACGGAAGTGGGCGCGCTGCGCCGGCAACCTCTGCGCGATACGAACGCAGCCCGAGCGGCGCTGTCCACAGCGTCAAGCCGGCGATAGGCAGTGCCTCGACGTGGCGTTTGAGAACTCGAATGCGAGGCATTGGTCCACCAGTCGACCAAGCGATGGGGCGCGATGCCTCTTCCATATCGGTTTGCATACAGGAACTACGGGCGGCCCACGATGTCGAACTCTGCGGTCAGAAGATCTCGGAGGGAGATCTGGTGCTGCCGTTGATCTCCTCGGCCAATCGTGACGAGCGGGTCTTCGAGCGTGCAAGCGAGTTCGTGATCGACCGCAATCCCAACCCGCATCTCGCCTCCGGCCTTGGGATCCACAGCTGCGTTGGCGCATCGCTCGCGCGTTTGGAGGGGCGGATCACTTCGCTGCTCGAGCACCTGGACGGCATCTCGATTTGTCATTTCAACCCCGCTGAGCTGGACAGCTTCGGGGCTCCGGCATCGATCGCCGTCGAGCTTCGCAGGGCTGCATAAAGGGCCGCATAAGAAGATGCGTATTGCGAATCGAGTGCGAAACCCGCTCTGGCTGAACCGGAGGGCGGCGCTGGCGCGCTGGACTCAGTCCCTGGCGGCGTCCCGATTCACTTCCACTTTCTGGACCGACGCGCGGACCACTGGGATGTCGGCATCGGCGATGGGCTGCATCCACTGCTTGCGTGCGAGCGCTGCCTCGACGAATGGGGCGAGTTCCTCCGCTTTCGCTCGCTCTCGGGCCTCGGCTTTGCTGGCGAACGGTTCCATGACCTCGCTGGCGAACAGCTCGAGCGATTCGCAGATGTGCGCGTGGCTGTTGCGGCCAGCCTGCTGCATGAAGATGACCTGGTCGACGCCCGAATCCTGGAACTGCATCAGATGGGCGCGCATGTCGTCGGGCGTGCCGATGCCCGAGCTACGCGCGCCGACGCCCGCCGGCGCGCCCGCATCGACGCCCTCCTGTCC
>JAQBGU010000044.1:0-8881 GCA_032128375.1 Deltaproteobacteria bacterium
CTTCATCCTCAAGGCCCACCTCCCGCTGATGTTCGTGGAAAAGCCGCGCAATGCGCTGGTGATCGGTCTCGGGATGGGGATCACACTGCACTCGCTTTCGAAGCATCCTGGCATCGAAGAGATCGACGTGATCGAACTCTCCCCTGAAATCCGGGCAGCACAGGTGGCTCTGAAGGAAGTGAACGGCGACATCTTGTCCAATCCCGCGATCCGCGTGCGGATCGATGATGGGCGTCGCTACCTCAGCGCCACCGATGTGCACTACGACCTGATTACCGCCGACCCGATTCATCCGAAAGTGTCTCGCGTCGGATACCTATACACACAGGAGTACTATCAGGCGATTCGCGAGCGCTTGAATGACGGAGGCATCGTCTGCCAATGGCTTCCGCTGTATCAGATTTCACCGACGCGGGTGCGCTCGGCGTTGAAGACATTCTTCGCGGTCTTTCCCAACGCAACGATCTGGTACGTTCGGAACCACGCGTTGCTGATCGCCCGCAAGGATGCGCTCCAGGCGGATTTTGCGGCCATGCAGCGACGTTTCGCGGACCCGGCTGTCGCCGCCGACCTGGCCTCGATCGACATCGACTCCGTCGAGGAGTTGCTGAGTCTGTTGATTCTGGGTCCCGATGAGATCGCGAAGTTCGTCGAGGCGGAACCGGGCGTGCCGTTGAACACCGACGACTACCCGTACCTGGAGTACTTCGTTCCCGGCGATCTCTATGTCGGTATCGACAAGAACGTGGACGCGCTGACCGCGCAAGAAGGAGATCCGGCTCAGACCGTGCGCGGACTGCCAGAGGCGAGCGCTGAGAAAATTCGGGCATTGGCCGCGGCGCGCTTCAAAAAGGGCGGGTCGTAGTTCAGCCGATTTGCGCCCGATCGCGAAGCGGGAACCGACTAGAACACCTGGTATTCGAACGGCACTTCCTGCGGTGTATCCGCGCCAAAAAATAACCAAGCCGACACGGCGAGGTAGATGCCCAACGCAGCGATCAACGTCCATTTGTGTTTCTTGATCAACTCGACCACGACTGACTCTCACTTTCACGGTTCGGCGTTGCCGCGCGCGTGCCGGATTGCGATCTTCGATTCACAGATTCGAAGGTTCGCTGGTTGTCGCCTCCGATAGAAAGGTCTGGCTGTACTGCGAAATCTGCGCATGTGCACGGGCGTTGGGGTGCGCATCGTCGCGAGAGACCCATAAGCTGATGGGTTGTTCTTCATTTTGGAATAGCACGGCCAGGTCCAAAGCGGGAATGCCGTGCTCAGCCAATGGAGCCATCTGAAAACTCAGTCGCCGCTGTAGCCCAGCGTTCGGAGCCGAGCCTTCAATTCATCGTCAATTTCGATTCGAGGCGAGATCTCGCTTTCGGGATCCTGCGCGAGGTAGTCGCCGAGCTTCGCGCGCAAGTCGGCTGCGATAGCGGGCCGGATCGACACCAGGTTGTTGAGCTCGCCCGGGTCGACGGTCAGGTCGTAGAGTTCCTCTGTACGGACCGAGTTCATAACCTCGATTGGTAGTTCAGGACCTCTTTCTGCGGCGTTGAGAATTGCAGAGGGCTCCCTCCTTACGTACTTCCATCTACGGGTCCGTATGCCTCGCCAGGCCGTCCCCACCTTGACGGTAGAACCGTCCTGAAGCGTTCGAGGCTCGGCGAAGCCGTCGAGCGCTGTCAAGAAGGTCTCCGCGTAGGCGAATCGTTCACCGTCCGTTGCGAGGGGCTCTTCTTCGCGATCGTATCTCAGCAGGGGTAGCAGGCTCTTTCCCGAAATCGGGTGATCGATCTGCACCCCCACGGCTTCAAGTACCGTAGGGAAAATGTCCACGTTTTGTGCCAGCTCTCTCACTCTCGAACCCACTCGAGCTTTGTTGGGGTATCGAATGATGAGAGGGATACGAAGCACGGGCTCATACAGGTCGAAGCCGTGGCCGACGATGCCGTGTTCCAGGAGTGCCTCACCGTGGTCGGCGTGTAGGATCACCAGTGTTTTCGAATCGAGTCCGAGCGAGGAGACACCGTTAAGGAGACGGCCGATCTCGAGATCGGTCTCGCGAACGTATGCGTCGTAGTTTTCAAGGTGGCGGAGAGTGTCTTCGCCGCCGGTCGATCCCCACGTGGGTCTGGTGTGCGGGCCGAAGTAGTGCACCCACAGGAAGAAGGGTTGGTCGAGTCCAGATTCCAGGCGCGCCAGCGCGGCAGTTGTCACCTCAGAGTCGGATCTCCGGCTGTCGTTCGCGAGTTTGGCCAGTTTGAACGCCTCTCGCTCTGCAGGGTCCGCGAACAGGGCGCTCTCGACGTGTCTAATTTTCTGTCCAGGCTTTGCGATCAGTGGCCTTGTGAAGTGGTCGTCGTAGTGGGAGAAACCCTGGTCGAGTTGGTAGATCGAGTCGAGCGGGAAGGATCCAATCACCGCTGCGGTCGAGTAGCCACCGTCTCGAAGAACCTCGGCCAACGTGATGTTGCGCTGGCCGAGCGCCTGGACGTGGCCCGATCGAAAGCCGTGAACGGTAGCGTAGGTACCCGTCATCACGGAAGCCATCGATGGGGTGGTCCACGTTACGTCGCACACTGCGGTCTCGAACAGGACGCCATCGGCTGCCAGCCGGTCAATATTGGGTGACCGGCTCTCGGTGTAACCGTACGCAGACAGCCGATCTGCGCGCAGCGTGTCGACAGTGATTAGCAGGACGCTCGGTCGCGAACCAAGGTCGGATTTAACGCTGCACGAAAGCTGAAACAGGGCAAGAAATACCGTAAAGGTCGCGAACCGGGCGCTCACGGAGGCAGCTTAGTCTAGCCTAGTTCCTGTTGCATGGGTGCACAATTCGAGCATCTTCTTGGCATCGAAATCATACACTGTATAGAGTATAGACGATTCTTGCACTTCCACGGCGATCCGGACGGAACTGGGCTCAGTGCCAGTGCGCAGGCGTACGCCGGCAACCCGCTCGCCAAATGAGCGCCGTTTCAAGCTTCGGAAACTCGGTCGAATCAGCATCTTGAGAGGATGAGCAGGTTGTGGCCGAAGATACTGGCGCCGATTGTGGCCTGAAAGTGCTCCCATCCTTTGGTGTGGCAGGGCGATAGCCGAAGCACGCGCTTGAGAAAGGAGATCGCCCAATCCACACCCGCCCGAAATCGCAGGGCATGGCGGGAAATCGGGTCGTGCTCACGCGCGACTTCCGCGGCGCTTCGCTTGCCCTTCTTGCCGATCGAAACGGTCGCGATGTGTTGCTCCAGACGGTTGACAGTCTCTCTGTCGAAATAGCCCTTGTCGGCTGCGAGGCGGGATGGGTCGACGCCAAACCATCTGTGATGAGAAGACAGCGCGTTGTCCAACAGAGCAGGCTCCGCGGGTATATCTTCGAACACGTCGTAGTCGGTAATGAACTTCTCGGAGACCTGTTGCATTTGAATCATGTGACCGAACTCGATCGGCTTGCCGGCCTTGCCTCGCTTGAGCAACTCCGTGTGGGGCTCGAAGATGCTGAACACCTTTTACTCGTTGGGAACAGACTCGCCTTCGAGCACGCGCACACAGGCGTAGGACCGTATCGGTGGCGTAGCGGGACCGCCCCGGGCTCTCTTCGTCCGAAAGCAACTCCAAATCCGCGTGCGCCTGATCCAGGATGAGGGGCGTCTGGTCGAGAATTTCAGAGATTCGTTCGTACTTCGCGTGAAATTCCTTGCGTAATCTCCAACTTCCGAGGGTCGAAATCGAGCTCGGGTTGAGCGACAATCTTCTCGCGCATGCGGTTTCCCTTTTTGTTTTGAAATCCTGTGGACACCGGCGACTGTCGCCGTACAAGACTCAAAATGCAAGGGGGGGCTGTGCAAATTCGCTCGAATTCGCCCTCTAATCGCCGGTTTCTTGCCCGGATTGGATCTCGCAAGAGGGCTCGCAACAGGAACTAGTCTACGCTTGAACAGGGGTCGACAGCGCCCTAGGTCGAAGAACGAACCGCCCCGTTCTCCGCAACCGATGTTCCGCGCGCGACGACAATGTCACTTGGAGCCGAAGCAGGCGTGGGCTACCGTTTTTACAGTGTGCGCCAAGCCGCTGCAGCGATAGGGGAACGAAAATTTCGCATGCCGCCCCTCGCTCTTCTGCTGGCTTCGATGTTGATTCTGGGCTGCGATGTACACGAATCGCCGGACGCGGCGAAGCGCCCCAACATCGTCGTCATCTTGGCCGACGATCTCGGCTGGCGCGACACGGGTGTGTATGGCAACCGCTTCTTCGAGACTCCCAACATCGACAGCCTCGCGAGTTCCGGCATGCGTTTTACCGACGCCTATGCGGCGAGCCCACTGTGTTCGCCAACCCGAGCGAGTTTGATCACCGGACTCGACCCGGGCAGATTGCGCTTCACGCTGCCGATTGGTCACTTGGCAGAGGTCGTTCTCGACCCCGTGATGCCCGCCGCCGGCCCGAGCGATGAGCGAGCCGTTTCCGCTACGTCTCGAACGCGACTGCCGCTCGAATACCGAACAACTGCCGAGTCGCTCGCTGAAAGCGGTTACGCGACAGCGTTCTTTGGCAAGTGGCAGTTGGGTTCGGAGCCGTATTCGGCAGCCGAGCGGGGATTCGATCACGTCATGCCGGGCGGCTCATACCATAGTCCTCCAAGTTCCCTGTCCCCGTTCGGAATTCCTGGCTTCGACGACGGTACGCCGGGAGAACACATCGACGAGCGCCTCGCCAAAGAGGCGGTGAGTTTCATCCGACAGAACCGAGAGCAACCGTTCTTCGTCAGCTTCTGGATGTTTTCGGTCCATCGACCGTACATGGCGAAGCCGGAACTCGTCCGGAAATACCAGAGAAAGGCCGATTCCAGAAGAGTTCAGCGCTTCGCGCCGATGGGAGCCATGATCGAAACAATGGACGACAGCGTCGGGACGATCCTGTCCGCGATCGATGAACTGGGACTCACAAACGACACGTTGGTGATCTTCACGTCGGACAACGGTGGCGTCGATTGGCAGTTCAATCCGGGGTCCCGCCTTCCGGTGCCGACCGACAACGCGCCGCTTCGCGGCGGTAAGGGCCAACTTCACGAAGGCGGAATTAGGGTTCCGCTGATCGTTCGCTGGCCGGGGAAAGTCGAAGCGAGCAGTGTCAGCAACGAGATCGTTCAAACGACGGACCTCCATCCAACCTTGCTCGAACTCGCGCGCAGTGACCCCGAGTCGCAAGATCAATTGGACGGAGTCAGCATCGTTGCAGCGCTCGAAGGCCGTCCTTTGGCCAGAGAGGCGATCTTCCTCCACTTCCCCCACTACATGCTTCTGAACCTGAGCCCACCGGGTACTGTGGTGCGGCGAGGGAACTGGAAGCTGATTCGGTACTACGCCGATGCGGACGATCAGCAGAACAGGTTGGAGTTGTACAACCTCAAAGCAGACATCGCGGAACAGCACGACGTCGCGAGTCGACGACCACGGGTGACCGCCAAACTCAACGCTCTGATCGACCGCTACCTGCTAGCGACTTCTGCAATGGTCCCGTTCGCGAATCTGGACTATGTGGCGGCGGAGAAGGCGGAAGCCGAGAAGGTGGGAGCCGAATCGGTCTCCGAGTAACTCGATCGCGCGGCGACACCTCGGCGACCGCTCTCCTTCATCGAGTATGATCCGCGAGTGCATGGGGGGCCCGAGCCGCTGAGTCGCATGTCCCGCCGCGGAACGACTGCGGTACTCGCTCTTTTTGGTCTGCTCGGGTCCGTCGTGGTCAGTGAATTCGTGCTGCGAAGCCTTGGTAGAGAGGCGAAGCATTTCGGTTCCGACGAGCAGTTCAATGAAAGTGACACGTTTGCACCGGACCCCGTACTCGGCTGGGCGAATAAGCCGGGCACTCACCACTCATTCGAACCGGGCCACAGGGCCTTCACCGTCACACCGGATGGCATTCGCCGGTCGAGTAGCCCCAAGTCCACCTATCAGCAGGAGATCCTCGTCGTTGGGGGGAGCTTCGCACACGGCTACGGCGTCGAAGACCACGAGACCTTCGCGGATGTTCTGAGTGCTTGGTATCCTCACATCGCCGTGTCGAACATCGCGACTCCGGGCTACGGGACCGTACAGTCATTCTTGTCGATGAGGCAGTTCCTTGCCAATCCAGAGAATCGCCAGGAGCCGGTGCTGGTCATCTATGGATTCATCGGTCATCACATCTGGCGCAACGTAGCCAGCTACGAGTGGATCCGAAGCGTGATTAGCCGCTCGGGGCACTACCGTGCACCGCCGTATGTTCGATACGCAGGTGACACACTCGAGTTTCGCGAGGGCGGGCGAGTCGAGGCGTGGCCGTTGGAGAGTAGCTCGGCGCTCGTCTCCATTCTCCACGACGCGTACCTGATGGCGCGCCACAACACCTCGATGGAGAAGGCCGTTGAGGCCACCGTGAAGCTGTTGGCCGAAACGGCGGCAGTTGCCATCGAGGATGGATCGACGTTGCTCGTCGTGTTGCTCGCTGAGTCGCAGCCGGAGGTCGAGTCCGGCCTGCGCGACCGAGGCGTGAACGTGCTGAATTGTGAGCATCCGAAGTACGGAGTCGACCGAAAGCTCAAAAACGGCAACCACCCAAGCGCTGGACTGCACGCTTACTGGGCGGCCTGTATCCGCGACTGGTTCGAGGCAAACCGCCCGGATCGGGACTGACCTCCCCTTGGCAACAGCCCTCCCTAGCGAGCGTGGTCACGAATCTCCGTCTGTAGAGTAGACCCTATGGAGTGACCGGCTCGATTCGCGAAACTCGTGATCAAGAAGAAACGAGTTTGGGCCTTACGGCCCATGAATCCCGGGTTGCCGCCGAGGCGGTAGAGCCGCATGCGAAGGGTCATGGAAAAGCGTCGCAGATGGTTGAAAGAATCTGCGTTTCATCATCTCCAGCCAAGTAGAAGGGTGGCAAGGGGCCGGAATTCACGAGTAGCCAAGGGTGTTGGCATACACGACGTACGCGCGTGTGGCGGCTACGAGCCGAATCGCAGTCCCATGGGCGAGGATAAGCATCATAGGGGTATGGCGTCTGCGAGTCGCGACGTAGTTCCCCGAGAGCGCACAGATTGGTGCCTCCCGACCTCGTCGGACATCCTCGAGTTGGCGAATCAACAATCCCCAACGAGAGGAGGCACCGATGGAACGTTACATCCGCATGGATGTGCATGCGCAAGCTGCACACTGGCTGTGATTTCCGAGAAGTGCCGGAAGCTCAAGGACTTCCCGGTCGACACCAACGGCCAGGCACTGGTCGAAGCGATACGGATGATTCCGGGCCACAAGCACCTCGTGTTCGAAGAGGGGCTTCAGAGTGCTTGGCTCTGCGAAACCCTCAATCCTCACGTGGACGAACTCGTGGTTGCTGGGATCACAACGAGTCGAGGGCCGAAGAGAAACAGGCCGAATCCGATCTGCTTCAAGAGGCAAAGAAACACTCCGTTGTTCGGGTTCTGGAAACATCACCGGGCTTCCGGCCGATCAGAGCGGCTCGGCTGGTGCCGATTGTGATCACGCCTCATCGCTCCGAACGAAGGGACAGTTCTGGAGCTATTGCGGGCTGGGCCTCGTCACGCGATCGAGTTCCGATTGGGTTCAGACGGCCGAGGGCCATTGGATCAGAGCACAGGTCCCTCAAACAAGAGGTCTCTCTCGCCAAGATCGCGAAGGCAGCCTGGGTCGCGGTATTCGTGTGCGGGACGGGTTCATTCGCACTCGAAGTCGTCTGGACTCGAATTCTCGTAATGAGCTTCAGTGCCACGGTGTACGTGTTTTCGTCGATGCTCGCGTGTTTTCTGCTCGGTATCGTGGCCGGAAGCTTCTGGGTCTCGCGCATCGTCGACGAACATCCGAACCCGATTCGACTGTTTGCCAATCTCGCGCTCGGTGTGTCTGGGAGCGTGTTGGTACTCGCGCTGCTCATCAATGCGATTCCGCCGCTATTCGCTCAGATTCTCGCTTCGACGTCCCAACTACTCCCCAACACGCAGGCGCTGGCGGGCTCGACACTGCTGGTCTCGCTGCTGCTGCTGGTGATTCCGACCACCTTGATCGGCGCGACATTTCCGGTCGCGTTGCGGGTCTACACAACCAATGTGCGGCACATCGCGAGCAGTACCGGGACGCTCTACTTCGCGAACACCGCGGGCGCTATCGCAGGATCGCTGCTCGCGGCTTTCGTGGCGATTCCGGCTGTCGGCGAGCGCAACAGCGTCATCGGGATCGGGCTGTTGTTCGCGTGCGCTGGCCTGTACCTGCGCTTTCGCGAGGACCCGAAACAGCCCTTCGCCGATCCGCTGCTGCGCGGGGCCGTCGTCGGACTCACCGTGCTTGCAGCGATCGGCGCCTCGCTCCCCTATCGCGTCGCGTTGAACTTCAATCAACATCTCGAGCCGGGAACTGAAATCGTCTACCACGGCGATGGCGTCCAGAACACCATCGATGTCGTTCGATCTCCATCGGGTATCACGTCACTGGTGATCGGTGGGAACGTCGAGGCCAACAACGATTACATCCAACTCCGGCACTTCATCCTCAAGGCCCACCTCCCGCTGATGTTCGTGGAAAAGCCGCGCAATGCGCTGGTAATCGGTCTCGGGATGGGGATCACACTGCACTCGCTGGCGAAGCATCCCGGCATCGAAGAGATCGACGTGATCGAGCTCTCTCCGGAAATCCGAGCCGCGCAGGTAGCCCTGCAGGAAGTGAACGGCGACATCTTGTCCAATCCCGCGATACGGGTCCGGATCGACGATGGGCGTCGCTACCTCAGCGCCACCGATGTGCACTACGACCTGATTACCGCCGACCCGATTCATCCGAAAGTGTCTCGCGTCGGATACCTATACACACAGGAGTACTATCAGGCGATTCGCGAG
>JAQBGU010000045.1:0-3679 GCA_032128375.1 Deltaproteobacteria bacterium
ATCTGCAAGATCCGGTAACTCGAAATTCTGTCGGATACGCCCGATCAGCCTGAAACGGGGCCGCACGAGTGGACGGATATCGGCAGCGTCTAGCGCTGGCGCTGGTATCGCTCGGCGTGTCGGTGGTTGCTCAGCGCAGGACCGCGCTCTCGAGGCGCGCTCGCCTTGCCGGCGCAGCGGTGGCCGAGCGCCGACGGGTGCATGTCGTCGCGAACGATCGCGGAACCATCCTTCAAGGAACAGGCCACGAAGCTCTCTCGCAGGTCGAGATGGCAGAACCCGTTGCGTGCAACAACTACCCGAGACTGTTGCTCCAGTCGTTGAACTCGAAGTACTTCAGGTTGCGTCCCATGTACTCGAAGTCCGGCACGGGCTCGTAACCGATGTCGGGTTGGCGTCCCTACTTCACCATCGTGATGCGACGATAGCAGCGAATGCGTTCGGCTTGCGACCGCCACTCGCATCGGAACAGCAGGTCGGCTGTCGATCGCCCGACTGGAAGCGCGACGAGGCGCTCGAATATCGCGACTGGATCTTCCGGCTCGAACGAGCCTTCACGAACGACTGAATGAACGACCGCGTCCGGTCCGGAAAAAGTCGTGGCTCTCGTGCGTTCGTGCGAAGGGCTCGGCCCATCGCAGCCCTCAGGCGCGAGTGAGCGACTGAAGCGTCGGGCCCTGTCGCTCCAACCCGCAGCGAGCTACTTCTGCTGGCTGCCGCGTGCCCGGCGCAGACTCCAACGGGGGGATCCGAGCTCCCGCTGGACGGCAATACCGAGAAGTCGCTGCAGGAGGTCGCGAAGCAATGTCTGACAAGAATGCAAAGCTCGGCACACTGTCCACGCTCTCGATCGGCATTGGCGGGATGGTCGGCGGTGGGATCTTCGCCGTCACCGGGCTCACGGTGCAGATGACACGCGGCGCAGCGCCGATCGCTTTCCTGATCGCAGGTGTCGTCGCGCTGCTCACAAGCTACTCGTACCTCAAGCTCACACTGCGCTTCCCGGGTGAGGGAGGCACCGTCGACTTCCTGAATCGTGCGTTTGGGGGCGGCATCCTGACGGGAGCCGCCAACATCCTGTTGCTGCAGAGCTACGTGGTCCTTGTCTCGGTCTACGCCTACGCGTTCGGCAGCTATGGCTCGAGCCTCTTCCCGGAGGCAGACAGAGACTTCTGGCTACCGGTCCTCATCACCGGCGTAATCCTCGCCCTCGTCTTCGTGAACGTCTTCGCCGCGAGCCTGGTCGTCCGCTCGGAGAATCTCTTCAACGCGGTGAAGATGTTGCTGCTGGCCGGCTTCGTGGTGGCTGGCCTTCTCACTCCCATGGAATGGTCCCGACTCGGACCCGAGAATTTTGTGACGCCGATGGGAATCGTCGCCGGAGCGATGCTCATTTTTCTGAACTACGAGGGTTTCGAGTTGATCGCGAACGCCTCGAAGAACGTCGCCGACCCGAAGCGCTCGTTGCCGATCGCCTACATAGGTGGCGTGCTGCTCGTGATTGTGTTCTATGTACTGATTGTCACCGTGGTGGTAGGGCACATGGGGTTCGCCGCGGTGGAGAAGGCCAGCGACTACGCGCTGTCGGTGGCGGCTCAGGACATCCTGGGGCGCCCCGGATATGTCGCGCTCGCGGCCGCAGCACTGCTGGCCACGAGCTCGGCGATCAACGCGACGTTCTACAGCATCGGGAAACTCACCTACATCGTCGCTAGCAGTGGCGAACTTCCTGGCAGCCTCGAGCGCACGATTCGCGGCGAGCACGTCGTCGGCACGCTGATCACCGCCGTGCTCGCGCTCCTCGTCGCAATCCTGGTGCCACTCGACGCGATCGCAACCATGGGCAGCGCAGGCTTTCTGTTGCTATTCATGGCGGTGAACGTCGCGAACATGCGTCTCTCGCGTGAGACGGCCAGCAGCCGCTGGATCTCGGGGTTGGCTGCCCTTGCCACGGCCATCGCACTGGTCGTCCTGTGCATCGAGGTGGACGAAAACCCCGCGACCCGAAGCCACCTGTGGATCCTCGTCGGGATGATCAGCGCATCACTCGCGATCGAGATCGTCTATCGACGGTTCACCGGGCGAGGATCTGTCGGCCAACAGACCGACGCCACCCGGTAGCGCTCGCGGGCACAGTGGCGGGCACCCTGTCGGCCTGTCAGCGGATGCACATCCCCGGTCTTGTGACTGCCGAGGCGTGGAGTCGTCGGCGGCTGGGCGCTCTCACAGCTCTGGCTGTTCTGGGTCGCGCCGATTGTCGGCGCCACGCTTGCGGGCTTTTACGTATCGCTGGCTCGGCGGGGATCAGCCTCAATAGACAGGGCACCGTGATTCGCGCACCCCGCGGCTTTTCTGCCAACTCCCTGGCCGGCTCCTCGTGCTGATTTTCCTGCGTGTCACGCTTCACGACCCATCGGAATCCTCGCGACACGGGGAAGGCCCGCGGTCACCGTTCATTCCGGCGTGGTATTGATCGACGCGTGAGTCAGGACACCTTGACGAAGTCGACGATCAGCTTCGCGAGGACGTCGCCACGTCCTTCCTGCAAGAAGTGGCCTCCGCCCTCGATCGTTCTGTGCGGCTGCCCCTGCGCACCGGGAACGCGCTCGCGGAACGGGCGATCCCCTCCCCGCGTGACCGCATCGTTGTCCGCAAAGGCGCAGAGGAAGGGTTTTTCCCATTTCGACAACACCTCCCAGGCGCGGGCCTGTGCGGGCAGCGATGGGTCGTCCGAAAGTGTCGGAACCTGCGAGGGCATCGCGCGGACCGCCATCTTGTACGACGCGTCGGGGAACGGGGCGTCGTAGGCGGCGATCTCATCGGGCGACAGCGTGCGACCGTCGACGCTCCCGGCGATCAGCCTACCTACCGGCGCATCTTCAGTGTCCCAGGTGTACTTCTGCCAGTAGGCGAACGTCCGCTCGGGCCGCTCGGGGTCCGGGTTGCCGAGCTGCTGCGCCATCTCCGGCATCGTCGGCGTGGGCGCGGTTCGCCGAAACTCGCGGATTGCTTCATTGCGCTCCGCTGACACGCCATTGGGAAGGGGAAGGCCCGTGTTGGAAATCACGACACGCGCGAAGCGGCCCGAATTTTCGGCCAGCATGCGGAGCCCGATGAGTCCGCCCCAGTCCTGGCCGAAGAAGGTTGCGTTCTGGATGTCGTTTGCCACGAGCCAGGCGGTCATCCAATCCACCTGGCGATTGTACGAGTAATTCTCGAGGGCACCCGGCTTGTCCGAGCGTCCATAGCCGACCAGGTCTGGCGCGATCACCCGCAGGCCGGCGCTCGCGAGAATCGGGATCATGTGGCGGTAGAGGTAGCTCCACGATGGCTCACCGTGGAGGAGCAGGACGACGGCACCGTCACGGGGTCCCTCGTCGACGTAGTGGACGCGCAGTGGGTCGTTATCGACACCGCTCGGGATATCGAGGTAGTGCGCCTCGAACGGGTAGTCGGGGAGTCCGACGAATCGTTCGTCGGGGGTGCGCAGGGCTTCCATCGGCGTACTCCGGCCTTCGTTGTCGGGATGGTGTTGATCGTCTGCCCGTAGGATGCCGCACCGTGGCGCACGGCGTGTGGGAACCCGGGTTCGCCGAGGTCGCGACCGGTCTCGACACGGTCGTTCGCGAGCACGGCGAGGGGGGCGCGGCGGTTGCGGTGTACCACCGGGGCCGCCTCG
>JAQBGU010000046.1:0-9870 GCA_032128375.1 Deltaproteobacteria bacterium
CGATCGCGACGCTCGCACTGGGCGAGACGAACGGCAGCTGGGATGCCTCGAGTGTATCGGTAATCGCAAGACCTCTGGGTACCGGCTTCGAACTCGACGGGGCCGCGACATACGTGCTCGACGGACACACAGCCGACCTCATCGCAGTGGTCGCCCGTCGCGAGGGAAGCAGCGGCGAAGACGGAATCTCGCTGTTCGTTATCCGAGGTGACGCGCACGGTCTCGAAAGAAGGAAACTCTCAACCGTGGATGAAACCCGCAAGCAGGCAAAACTCGTATTCTCCAGTGTCAGCGCCGAGCGGCTCGGCGAACCGGGGGCCGGCGCAAGCGCGCTCGCGCACACGCTCGACCTGGCTGGCATCGCATTGGCCAACGAGATGGTCGGCGGCGCCCAGATGGTTTTGGAAATGAGCGTCGACTACGCGAAAACACGGGTGCAGTTCGGCCGGCCGATTGGTTCGTTTCAAGCGATCAAGCACAAGTGCGCCGACATGCTGCTCGATGTCGAACTCGCGAAATCCGCCGCCTGCTATGCCGCAGCGGCGGCCAGCGAAGGAGACGAAGAACTTCCGACCCTGGCGCCGCTCGCCAAAGCGCTTGCGTCTGACGCGTATCGCCGCGCCGCGGCTGAATGCATCCAGATCCATGGCGGGATCGGTTTCACCTGGGAGCACGACGCGCACCTGTATTTCAAGCGCGCCAAGACTTCAGAGGTGTTGCTGGGCGATCCGACCTATCACCGCGAACTTCTCGCGCAGCGAATGAAGCTCTGAGTGTGCAACACGATCATGACCGCAGATCCAATGAGCTGCGGCCGAACCACTAAAACGACTGAGAGAACTCCAATAGCTACTACAAGTACAAGAACTACTACAACTACAAGAACTACTACAAGAACCACCACGAGGTCACGAAAGTGAGCGAAGCTACCGAGCAGAGTGTCCGAGCCGAAGTCCGTGCGTGGCTCGAGGCGCACTGGGACCGCGACATGAAGTTGCGTGATTGGCGCGAGCTGTTGGCCGACTCGGGCTGGGGATGCCCGACCTGGCCCAGCGAGTGGTTCGGTCGCGGGCTGCCGGTCGCGTTCGAAGGGGTCGTCACCGAAGAGTTTCGGCGCTTCGGTGCGGTCGGCATCCCTGCCGGCGGTGGGCCGGGGCTGGCCGCTGTCACGATCCTGGCGCACGGCTCGGACCAACTGAAGCGGCGCCTGCTGCGACCGATCGTCACCGGTGAGCACACCTGGTGTCAGCTCTTCAGCGAGCCGGGAAGCGGTTCCGACCTGGCCGGGCTGACCACGCGTGCGGACCCCGACGGCGACGATTGGATCATCAACGGCCAGAAGGTCTGGAACACCAGTGCCCACCACGCCACCTACGGCATGTTGCTGGCACGAACCAACTGGGATGTTCCGAAGCACCAGGGCATCACCTATATGGCGATCGAGATGAAACAACCCGGTATCGTGGTGCGCCCGCTCCGGCAGATGAACGGCTACGCGTCGTTCAACGAAGTCTTCATGACCGACGCACACGTGTCGGCGGCAGATGTCATCGGCGAAGTCGGCCAGGGGTGGGGGGCCGCGCTCACCACGCTGGCACACGAACGACGCCTGGCGGTTTCCCTGTTCGGTCGCACGGAGAAGGGCGAAGGCCGCGCGCTCGACGAGTACCGTGCAGAGCAAGCCGACTTGATGGAGCCGTACAAATGGTATCCGCAACGCGCCGGGCGGGTGGACCTCGTCGTGAAGCGCGCCCAGGATACCGGTCGCAACACCGACCCGACCGTGCGCCAGCAAATCGCAAGACTACTCTCGATGGCGCGAGCATCCGAATGGACCGCACAGCGTGCCCGCGAAGCGCGCGTACTCGGCCGCCCCCCTGGCCCAGAAGGCTCGCTCGGAAAACTGAGCAGCAGCCACATCGCGCGCGCGGCGGCCGAAGTGCACACGCTGATCTCCGGTGCAGATTCGATGCTTTCGGGTAGCGATGGCGCCGAAGACGGGATCATCGCCGAGATCCTCGTGTCGGTTCCCGGAGGCTCGATCGCCGGAGGTACAGACGAAATTCAGCGCAACATCATCTCGGAGCGCGCACTGGGTTTGCCCAAGAGCCCCGCGGTCGATGTCGGTAAGCCGTTTCGCGACGTGCCGCGGAACCTGGCCGACTAACACCCCCCGGTGGTGGCTGCAGTATTGCTCGATCATTGGGCCTATTGCGGAACCCCGTGCATCTCGGGGCTTTCGCCGATTGCGCGACCTTTCGCTCATCTGGGAGATCAGATCGAGCCCCCGGCCTGCCGATGACAATGCTGGGAGGCCAAGACCATCATGGAATCGCTTGCTCGGCTCGGGCTGATCGCAACCTGTCTGATCGCCATCTGTGTCGGGGCCCGGACGCTCTGGATCTGGCGGCGAACCCGCATGATCCAAGAACTCTGCATCGGGGCCAATGTGTTGGCCATAGCGACCGGAGGCTTGATTCTTACTGTCTTGGGTGTGGTCGGTTCGAAGACTGGGCAAACGCCACCTGTGTTCTGGTACGCACTCGGGCTCTTTGCGCTCGTGATCCACGTCGCAGCGCTATTCGGGGGCACCTGGAAGATTTTTCGCCCACAGGAGCGCTGGCCGCTGTTCTTCGTTTCGGCGGGTACGGGGCTCGCCGTCGTTTGGATGGTTTCGGCGCTGCTATTCATTGGCACGGGCGAATGGCTCGCGGCGCGTTCGATGTTGCTCTTGACGGTGCGAGGCGTCGGAATGACGTGGGCCGCGTACGAGTGCCTGCGCTACAGCACGATGTTGAGGAAGCGAGCTGCCATAGGTCTCGGTGACCCGCTGATCGCGCACCGGATCTGGTTATGGGGCGCTGCGGCCCTCGCAGCGCTGTTCCCAATCGTTCTGGACCTCGCGAGCTGGGCCCTGTCTGGGCAGCCGCTCGCGGCGACTCCAATGGGCCTTCACACCATGTCGATCTTTGGTCTCATCTCGATTTGCGGGATCGGCCTCGCTTTCTTCCCGCCCGCCGTTTATGTCCGGATGATCGAACACCGCACCGCCGCCTGATCCACGCTACTCAATCGAATGTCATCACACCCTGGTCGAAGACCACATCGCCGTCCTGGTTCTTTGTCTGGAACAGGCAGCTGTTACCGTCGACCCAGATGGCGACGGTCAGGTCGTCGCCGGGCATGACGGGCTTGGAGAAGCGCCCCTCCATCGATCGGAAACGCGATGGGTCGGAGCCGCACAATGTGTGAAGCAGCGCGCGCCCAGTGAACCCGTAGGTGCACAGACCGTGCAAGATCGGCCGATCGAAGCCGCCCATCTTTGCGAACGAAGGGTCGGAGTGCAGCGGGTTCCGATCGCCCGAGAGGCGATACAGCAACGGTTGATCGATTCGCGTCTCGTAGCGGATTTCCTGGTCCGCCTTGCGATCGGGAAGTTCGAAGCTGGGAGACGGGCCGCGTTCGCCGCCAAAACCGCCCTCGCCCCGCAGGAAAGCCGTCATCGTCGTCTTGAATAGTGGCTTGCCGGTGGAAACATCCACCGACTCCGAGACCAGGTCGACCGAGGCGCTCTTTCCCTTGTCCCAGATCGCGCCGATGTAGCCGGTGCTCTCCACCTCTCCTTCCGGCGGAATTTCGCCGAGCAATTCGATCTTCTGCGCTCCGTGCAACATCAACGCGGCATTGAACGACCCGATCTTGTTGAATGGAACGCCACCACCACCGAGCACGACCGCCATCGTCGGCAGCACCCGCTGCGGTGTGTCTTTGGTGTTCTCGGTCGTGAACGCAAGTTCGTCGACGCCCGCTCCTACGCCGAGCGCGTAGAGCATGGAGTCTCTCGAATTCCAAGCACGGCGACTGGGTTCTCCCTTTTCACCGACTGCATCGGGATTGATGGGCATGCGCTTTTCTCCTTATCGGGTGGGTTATCGGGTTGTCGGGCGATTGTCTCGACGCGTGTCTGGTTCGGAGAAATTGCGATCCGGCGACCTAACGGAAGGTATAGTAGGCAAAACATTGGGCGTCGACCGCAATGGCTTGAACTTCTCTCGGCGACGAACCACTGCCCGCCGGATGGGTTCGCTGGCCGTTCCGCAGCCCCGCGGGTGCGCTCTCCTGTTGGCCTCCCTCGTCTTGATGTTCGCGACGTCCGAGGCTTCCGCCCGCACACTCGCGTGTGCGGTGGTCTGATGTCCGACTGTGCGTAATCGTAACGCCACGGTGGGTCGGCATAGAGGATCGGAAACCCACATGTTTCCCCCTACGCTGCGCTGCAGCGATCGCGCTCGGGAGGCGGCGCGGCCCGCGCTTCAGGCGCTAGGCTCCCCTCCGACGAGACGAGGGCTCACCCGCTGAGATTCGCGGCCCCGTGCCCTCTATCGAACGCGCTGGCCAGCGGGGCGAAGCAACAGGGAGAGTGATCCAATGGGTTTGTACGACAGCCAGAGCGCGGAAGTGCGGAACCTGAGCGGCTTGCACCTCTATCACTTCATCATGTCGAACTGCTCGCAGCGGGTGCGCATCGCGCTCGAAGAGAAAGGGCTCGACTGGACGAGTCATCACCTCAACCTGGCGCAGAACGAGCACGTGTCGGCCGGCTACCAGGCCATCAACCCAAACGGCGTGGTGCCGACGCTGGTTCACGATGGGCAGGTGATCATCGAGTCAAACGACATTCTTCTGTACCTGGAAGAGAAGTTTCCGGAGCCGGCGCTCGTAGCGTCTGCACCCGGCGATCGAACTGCGATGGTGCAGTGGATCGCGCGCGCCGGGGCGATTCAGGGAACCATCAAAGCTCTCTCGCACGAGTTGCTGTTCCGAAATTTCCGAAAAGTCGGCCCCGATGAGGTCGCATTCCTGGCCGAGCATCACTCGAATCGCGATCTCGTGGAATTCATGCGCGACTATTCCGAGGAGGGACCCGCCTGGACGGCACGCGTCGAGCGAGCGCACCTCGAAATGCGAGAGGTGCTGACCGAACTGGACGCATTTCTCGCGGATCATGCCTGGCTGTCGGGTGCGGACTTCGGTCTCGCCGACATCTCCTGGGTCGTGAATTCGCAGCGACTCAGCCAGGCCCAGTACGCGCTCGACGCCTATCCGAATCTACTCGGTTGGCACAAGCGCGTCACAGACCGCCCCGCGTTCGATCGCGCTGTTGTCTCGTACCGACCCGACTGAAGGAGCAGGCCTTGAATCAGCAACAGCGACGCGACTTCGTGGCGCGGCATCGAACCTGCGTCTTCGGTTACGAACGTCAACAGGGCCCGCCCTCGATGTCGATCGTCTACTACGCGATGGACGGCGACGATCTGCTGATCTCGACGATGGCCGGGCGAGCCAAGGCGAAAGCAGTCGAGCGACTCGGAGAGGTGTCGATCTGCGTGCTCGACGAAAACTGGCCCGTCACCTACCTGGTCGTCTACGGCAAAGCCCGCGTCGAGCGAGATCTCCAGCAGACCGGCTCGGTCATGATGAAGATCGGCGAGATCATGTCGGGCAACCCCATCCCCGAGGCCGCGCTGCCCGTCGTAGAGGCCATGGCGAACAAGGAGGACCGGGTCGTGGTGCGCGTTTCGCCCGAGTTCACCTTTTACACGCCGCCCGTCCACCTGAACGCCGGCGACGACGGCTCGAAACTCGAGCACGGCTATGGCCAGCGATTGCCTTGGAACCCGTAGGCGCGACGCGCGACTTCTATGGCGCCACCGAATCCGCCGCGTTGAATCCGTAGGGCTTGTAGGTACCCATGCACATGTTCTCGTGCATCCCGTAGCCGATTTCACCGCTTGACAGCTCGAAGCGACACAGTGTTTCGTTGAGCAGCGCGTACTTCTTGCGGACGGCCGGGTCACCCATGTCGTAGCTGTGACCTTCCACTACGAGTGGTCCCTGGTAGTAGCCGTGCCCCCAGCCGTCCATCGGGATGTAGCCCGACCCGGCGGCCAGGTAAACGGTGCGCAGTGGCTGGGTGGTGAGTACCAGGTCGCGGTCGGCGGCATCACGGAAACGGACGACGGCCTTCTCGATTTCGCGAGTACCCGATTTGTACGCGAACTCGTGGCGCGGGGGACCGAATCGTTCCGTCGGCTTGTCGATGCCGATGTTGTAGACCTTCGCGGCTTCGTCGAGCATGCGCTTTCCGTCGGCATCTTCATCGAACATCAGCTTGACCATGAAGTCGTCGAACTGGGCCGGAATCCAGTTGTGAAAAAAGCCCGCCGCACGCTGTGCGGTGACGGTGATCCCGGGCGGCACCGGTTCGCCCACCTGGCGCACTCCCCAAGAGTGATCCCGGACACCCTTCCACTGGTTCGGCACGACCTCATAGGTCTCGCCGGCAACGCTGAGGCTGCCCTCGTAGCTGCCGATCTGTGCGAAACGCGACGTGTCCATCGACACGCGGGCAAATTGACGCATCTGCATCTTCGGTTCTTCCAGCGCTTCGACGACCCCGCGAAATGTCAGATCGAACGCGACACCCCATTCGTTCTCATCGAGTACCAGCCGTAGCGTCTTCAAGCCCTCGATCACTGCTACCGAAAACGGTCCGACTCGCGTGTCGAGGCGGTCGGTGCCGAGTTCCCGAGATGCGCGCACAGTGTACTGAGTGTCTCCGTGAGAAATACACACAAACGCGTCCGTGGTACCGAGGTTCGGATACTGACCCATGCCAGTGACCAGGAAGAGTTCGTCACTGCACGAGTGCATGTTGAAGTAGTAGCGGTCGTAGAAATTCCGATCGCTGGTGAACACGTAGTCGATCGTGTCGGTCGTCTGGTGAACCAGCAGATCGTCGGCGGGGCTGAGGGGCATTGGGGGGGTCCTCTGACGGTGCGCGATTTTGCCGTCGAAATATCGAATCGTTGGATTCTAGCGAAAATGGAGTCTTGGCTCTCGCTATGCCGTCAGTCGAGCCAGTCCGCCACGAACACGTTGGTTTCGCCTCGCTTGCCGCTGCCGCGGTTCGACGCAAACACCAGCTTCTTTCCGTCATGGGTCCACATCGGGAAGCCGTCGAAGCTCGGGTTGAAGGTGATCCGCTCTTGCCCAGAACCGTCTGTGCGAATCAGATAGATGTCGAAATCGCGGCCACGCGGGTCGGCCAGGTTGCTCGCGAACAGGATCCGTTGATTGTCAGCGTGCAGGTACGGGGCAAAGTTGGCCTTACCATTGTGGGTGACCTGTGCGATATCACTGCCATCCGAATCCGCGACAAAGATCTCGAGTTGGCTCGGCTGGACCAGCGCTTCGGCCAGCAGCGCGCGGTATTCGACCAGCGCATCCCCGGTGGGTCGCGAGGCCCGCCAGACGATCTTCGAACAATCCGGCGAGAAGAACGCGCCTCCGTCGTATCCCGGTGTATCGGTGATCTGACGAACGTCGGCGCCATCGCGATCCATGCTGTATAGATCGAGATCCCCGTTCATTGTCGACGTGAACAGAATGCGACCGTCGCGGGGACAGACGGTGGCTTCCGCGTCATAGCCCGTGCTCGCGAACAGTACGCGCGCGTCCGTGCCGTCGGCATTGGCGCGCCAGATGTCCATCTCGGGATACAGCGGCCAGACATATCCACGAGAATGGTCGGGCGTTGACATGCAGCCCGGCCCGTGGCCGTGAGTCGACGAGTAGATCAGCGACCCATCGGTCTGGATGTAACCGCAGGTGGTTCGCCCGCCGCCAACCGAAACTTGTCGCTGTTGCGTGCCATCGGCATTCATGCGGAAGATCTGATCGCACGCGAGATCGTCGCGGGTAGATTGGAAGACGAGTTCAGTTCCCTCGACGTTCCAGTAGGCCTCGGCGTTCTCGCCACCGCTGGTCAGCACGCGAACGTGCGCAAGATGCGGCTCGTCGTCGCGTCCGATCACGGGAGTCGTCGCGGTCTGCGCGCTCGTCGTGTTGGAAGCAGCCGCGTTGGGCTCGGGCGATTCGGCTTCTGCACGGCCAAAGCCCGCACAAGAAACGATGCAGGCCCAGCAAAAACAGCTGACCCAGCAAAACCAGAACACCCGAACCGCCATCGCGTAGCGCCGCTGATGTCCGAAAATCGGGCGCAAATGGCTCATCATCGACTCATGGTGGCTCAGCGCAGCAAGCCGCGCGAATCTATCCCCGAAAATTCACCCAGGGAGCGAACATGAAAATCACGCGCGTCTACACCGGAGACGACGGAGAATCGCACTTCGAGGACATCGAGGTACTTTTGATCGACCGTGGCAAGATCGGCTGGATCTCGAACCTCGAAACGGCAACGGGCATCATGTTTCGGGAAACCGACGCCAACTACGACCTGGCTCTTCACAATGCACCGCGCAGGCAGTACGTCATCAACCTCGACGCGCCAGTCGAACTCGAAACGGGAGACGGCACCAAACGTGTGCTCGAGCCGGGGGACGTGCTGCTCGCCGAAGATCTGACCGGGCGCGGCCACATCAGCCGCGCGGTCGGCGAGCAGCCGCGGCGGTCGATCTTCGTCACGCTCGACTGACGCGCCGCGTCGAGCAGCTGGTAATCACGTGTCGGACAACCCACTCGGCCCGCAGATCCACCTGCCCGCTAGTGATCGACCCGCGGCGAGCTGAACGTCAAGGCCCCGTCTTCGAGCGGCGCTTCCCGCACCATTTTCTTGTCGGCGGCGAAGCGCTGGGTGTTCAGCCAGGGCTCGTGATCGCCCTGTTTCGGGAACATGTGCATCATCCGCTGCATGTAGCCCGAGGTGAAATCCTGGATCCAGGGGCGCTTTTCCATGTTGCGGTCTTCATCGCGCAGCCGCGGAGTGCACTGGCGCATGCCGAGCTCGTCCATTCGGTTGAGTAGCCTGCAGGTGTACTCGGCAGTGAGGTCCGCGCGCAGCGTCCAGGACGCATTGATGTAGCCGAAGGTCTGCACCAGGTTCGGGACGCCGGAGTACATCATCCCCTTGTAGGTGAACGTGTCCGGGAAGTTCACAGGCCGAGCGTCGACCTCGAACTGGGCGCCGCCTAGCACTTTCATGTTGAGTCCGGTCGCGAGGATGATAATGTCGGCCTCGAGCTCTTCGCCGGTCTTCAAGCGGATGCCCTTCTTGGTGAACTGGTCGATGGACTCCGTCACGACCGACGCCTTGCCCGAGTTGATCGCAGCCCACAGGTCGCCGTTCGGGATCAGGCAGAGCCGCTGGTCCCACGGGTTGTAACTCGGCGTGAAATGTTTCTCGACGTCGTAGTCCGGGCCGAGCGCCTTTCGCACGCGCTTTAGCAGGAAGTTCTTCACCTTCTCGGGCTTGGTGCGGGTGCGCTCGTACATGCGGCCCTGCAAGAAAGTGTTCTTGAACCGAGTCAGGTTGTAGGCCCACATTTCCGGCAGGATCTTGCGCAGCCCATTCGCGATCACGTCCTTGTCGGGGAATGCCACGACATAGGTGGGCGAGCGCTGCAGCATCGTAACGTGCTCGACCTCGTCAGCGATCGATGGGATGATCGTCATCGCCGTCGCGCCGCTTCCGATCACCACCACACGCTTGCCCTTGTAATCGAGATCTTCGGGCCAGAGCTGCGGGTGGAACATCACCCCCTCGAATTCTTCTTCGGCTTCGAAGTGAGGCTGGTACGGCAGGTCGTAGCTGTAATAGCCGCTGCACATCAGCATGAAGTTGCAGGTGGTCGGCTCGACTTCTGCGCTGCCATCGGTTGCGACAACGGCGAGCGTCCAGCGCGCGTCCTCGCTCGACCACGATGCACCCGACAGACGGCGATTGAAGCGGATGTGCTTGTGGACATCGTGCTCGTCTGCGGTCTCCTCGACGTACTCGAGGATCGAAGGCCCGTCGGCGATCGCCTTCGCGGCCTTCCAGGGCTTGAAGTTGTAGCCGAGCGTGTGCAT
>JAQBGU010000047.1:0-4721 GCA_032128375.1 Deltaproteobacteria bacterium
ACATCAGCTCCAGGCAAGCGCGCGTCATACTGCGCCAAGCGATGAAACGACTCGGAGAGTCGACGGTCACAGGCGAAGCAGAGCGACGCGCTCGAAGCGAAAAGCCGAGCTACGGCGAGACGTCATCGGCACCGGGGCGGAAAGCGAAATTTTGCCAGACCAGTCCCGTACCCTCCTGCCTTTTCTCGTCCGGAAGGTGGCGCCACGCCGCCTGGTAAACCCTGAACTCGCGAACCCCAGCGAGCACGGAAGTGAGCAGCAGTGCCATCGCGATTGCCCGGATCGACGAGCGCGCTGAGTCTCCCGTGCCTGCAATCAAGATCGCGACGAGCGCGAAAAAAAACGCAATCATGCTGAAGAACGATGTCGAAGATCGAGTCGTCATCGTCTCCGATGACTCCGGCGAGCAACGCCGCTCCGATCTCCGCTATCAGCGCTAGTGCAAGGAATTCCAAACGCTTCTGCGCCGGCTTCTAGTCATTCAAAGTATCATCGCCCATCTCGCGTCGTCGGGCCGGATGGGGTCCGTCTTGGCGATCGCTGAAAAGACGCGACTGCAGGCCTGGATCGATCGATCTAACGGACATCGAAACCGACTGCGCAGACCATCGGATTGGCAAGCCACCATCGCCCGACTGCACGATGCTTTCGCCAAAGGTCATCGGGAAGCAAGCCATCTCTGTGTTGAAAGTACGCCGTCTGAAAGCTCTGCAAGAGCGTCACAACCAGTGCGATAAACTGGAAGCTCTCGATCGGATCAAGAGCACGAAGATCGGCAAGCCCCTTGGTCATGGTCTCCGCCGCCCGGGGGCCTTGCGCCATCGAATCAAGCACTCGGGCGCTCGCCTCGTAGAACGATTGGTACGCAGCAGCGCGGACGATCTTGGAGTTGTGTCTGTTCGGCGACACCGCCGACGAACTCCCCGATGTTTCCCAAAGCCTGGAGGCTCATCGCGATACTCCCGCCGTCGAACTCGTTGGTAGCCGGCTGCCAGTGTAATCGGATCATCCCGCCACGTCTTGCGGGATCTCGTTGGCCAGATCGTTGTCGCTGGAGGGCGTGGATCGGAATTTGTAAAGCTCACACGAACGACCGAAATCTGACGCATCATCTGGTTCACTGCCGCTGGCTCAACTGAATCATTTCCTCGAGGTCCCCATGTATCGCCAGTCAAACGGATCCTTCGCAGACATCACGGAGTTTTTGCATCACGATACGGGGGAGTCGGCGCTGCGGGTCCCGACGCAGATGCGGCGAGTGATCGAACTCGCAGCGCTGGTGCAGCAGCCGGGGGCCGACGGCGTGCGATTCGCCCGGAAGGAATGAGTCCGCAACGCGAGCGCGAGGGACTTGGCTTTGCTGCGCTATGCGCGCTGAGCGCTGCCTTCGTTGCGCCCGTTGCCCGACTGACGACCGGGAGTGGCGACCCGCTCTTCGTAGCGGCGGTGACGACGCTCTTTGCCGGGGTGACCGCAGCCATCGTGTCGTTGGCGCGGGGGCAACTGCGCGCTCTGGTGACCGGGCGCGACGCACTTCCCTTGGTGCTGCTGGGTGCGCTGGGAACGATGATCCCGAATCTGCTTTTTTTCCTGGGCACCGCGCGCACCTCCGCACTCGACGCGGTGTTGTGTCTTCAGACCGAGCCTGCGTTCTCGCTGCTGCTCGCTTGGCTCGTGCTGGGTCACCGACTCACGCTGCGGCGCGTGCTCTCGGCCGTGGTTCTGTTGGCCGGAATCGTGTACGCCGTTAGCGGGGACTCGGTGCGCGATCCCGTCGGCGTCGCGATGTTGCTCGCCGCTCCGCTGGCTTGGCAGCTCTCTCACCTGCTCGTATTGCGCCGCCTCGAGCACGCGAAGGCCGAGTTACTGACCGCCGCGCGCTATCTGTGGGGCAGTTTGTGGCTGGGATCCGCGGCGGTCCTCTTCTGCTACGCAACGGACCGCCCGATGCTGCCGGCGACCCTCGAGGACGCGCAGCTTCCGATGCTGGCACTCCAGGGAATCGTGCTGTCCTATGGCGGAACCATGCTCTGGTACCAGGCCATCCTGCGGCTTGACCTCGCGCGCGCGACCGCGATCGTCGTGCCTTCGATCCCACTTCTCTCGTTGGGGACGGTCTTCATGATCGTCGGCGAGGTGCCTTCGCCGAGACAGTTGCTGGGCCTCGGCCTCGTGGCGGTCGGAGTACTTTCGTTTGTACGTGCACCCCACGCGATCGAGACACGCGAGCGCGTTCCCTCCCAGTGGGCGCCACTCGGAGCGGAAGCCGGCGATGAGGCGGGCGGCGACGCGGCGTGATCGACAAACGCGGCGTTGTATTACACGGCCGAGCCTCTCGACGGCTCAGCGTCTGAGGGCGATGATCGAGTCTCGAACGAATTGGAGCGGAGGCAACATGAAGACTGCGTTCATTCTGGCTGGAGGCGGCAGCCTGGGTGCCATTCAGGTCGGGATGCTCCGCGCACTCGTCGACTATGGTGTGGAAGCCGACATCGTGATTGGCGCCTCGGTGGGTGCGATCAACGCCGCCCGTTTCGCGCAGGAACCGAATCGCAAGGGCGTCGATGCGCTGGCCGCCATCTGGCAGGTTGTGACGCGACGCGATGTCTTCCGGGTGGCACCGGTCGCCAGCCTGTTGCGGTTGGTCGGGCTCGGCTCGAGCCTCGATGGACTGGTCGATCCCGCGGGCCTCGAACAGCTTCTGCGCAAGAACATTTCGATGCGCCGGCTCGAAGACGCCGAGGTCCAATTGTCGGTCGTTGCGACGGATCTGCATTCCGGAGAGCTCGTCTTGCTCGAGCGCGGTCCGGCAATCCCGGCGATTCTCGCGAGCGCTGCCATTCCTGGCGTATTTCCACCCGTCGAGATCGAAGGGCGGCGCCTCATCGATGGCGGCGTTGCCGCCAACACACCGATCTCTGCCGCACACTCGCTCGGCGCCGATCGTGTCATCGTTCTGCCCACCGGTAACGCCTGCGCGCCCAAAGAGGCGCCGCGCGGCCCGCTCGCGGTCACGCTGCTTGCGCTGAACCATCTGATCAATTCCCAGCTCGTTCAGGACGTGGAACGCATGCGTAACGAAGTGTGTCTGGCCGTCGTGCCACCCGTTTGCCATATCTCGGTCTTCGTTCACGACTTCTCGCGCACGGCCGAAATGATCGAAGAGTCCCATACGTCGACGCTGGCGTGGCTGGAAGGCGGAGGCGTCGATCGCTGCGAAATTCCGGAGGGCCTCGTCGTTCGGGCGGGAGCGCGAGCAGAGACTCACGCGACCGACACGGCGACCTGAGGGCTTCTGTGGAATCCTAGATTCCGTCGAGGAAAGGAAGCAGCGCCGCCGAGATCTCCGCGTCGGTGCCGTAGATTTCCTCGACGAGGTCGCTGTGGATGAGCGTCTTCGTCAATCGCAGCGGGAGTCGCCTTTGCGAGGCGGATTCGAGTGCGACCCCCGCAACCTGGGCAGTCAACGCTTCCAAGTTGGCGTCCTCCACCTCGATGACCCCCTGCGCTCTCAACGAGGCGATGGCTTGTTCCAACGCACGAGCGAGGCGCTGGGCAAATGGCGTCGGCTCAGGCTCCGGGCCAGGTTCGGCCAGTCCCAGCATACCTCTCAGGGTCTTCAGTTCCGATTTCGAGTGTCGGCTCATGGCGAGGTCTCCGATCGTTCGAGGTGTCGCGGGCATGCCCTACGCTGCAACCTTCTGGTACGGCTATTGGGTGACTGTGGGTGGGCGAATCCTATCAGCGAATCCTATCGTAGTCGCTTGATCGGCGAATCTGGGCAATTCTGAAATAGAATATGGCGCGGTGTTGATTTCGGATCCGGCTGTTTGGTTTCGCGCAAGCAGGTCACGGTGCCGCTTCACAACTCCCGTACCGGACGCGGCCGTGAATACCCGTCCAGTAAAGAGGCGAGATCCAATGTCTGTCGACCCGGTGACAATCGTCGGAACCTATATTTCACCTTACGTGCGCAAGGTGCTCGTGTGCCTGGATATCAAGGGGATCGAATACCGAATTGATCCGATCGTGCCCTTCTTCGGCAACGAGAAATTCAGTGAGATCAGCCCCGTTCGCCGCATTCCGGTCCTCATCGACGAGTTCGTCACGCTATCCGACTCCACTGTGATCTGCGAATACCTTGAAGAGCGGTATCCGAACCCACCCCTCTACCCCTCAACACCTGCCGCGCGCGCACGGGCGCGATGGCTTGAAGAGTTCGCCGATACAAGGATGGGCGAGGTGTTCATCTGGCGATTCTTCAACGAGATTGTCATCAGGCGATTCGTCTGGGGAGAGAAGACCGACGACGCGGTCGTCAGAAAGACGCTCGACGTCGAAATCCCCCAGGTGCTCGACTATCTCGAGAGCGAACTCCCATCAACGGGTTCGTTCTTCTTCGGCGAGATCAGTATCGCCGATATCGCCGTTGCGGCGTTTCTCCGGAACGCCGAGTTCGCCGGGTTCTCGATCGATGCCGAACGCTGGCCACTCGCTGCTGAGTTCGCAACCAGAACCCTGAATCATCCGAGCTTCTACCAGCTGCGTCAGCTCGAAGCATTGCTTCTGCAGACACCGATCGGTAACCACCGCGAGGCCCTCGGCGCGGTGGGTGCGCCACTATCGCCAACCACCTTTGGTACCGAGTCTCCGCGGCGCGGGGTGCTCAGCACATGAGCACATGAGCACATGAGCGCGTGAGCAGATTCGCATCGTACGCT
>JAQBGU010000048.1:0-8311 GCA_032128375.1 Deltaproteobacteria bacterium
GCGTTCGCCAGCATGCACACCACCGGCAATGCCCGCCAATATTCATGGGTCAGTACGCCGAGCGACGGTTATCAGTTCCTGTCGCTCGGGCTGCCGTATCCGAAACTGTTGCTCGGCGCGATCACGCTCACGTACGCGGGCGTGATCGTCGCGATCCTGGTGCTGTTGCTGCGGCGCGCATCGCTGCGCGCGATCGCGCCCACGGCGATCATGATGCTCTCGCAGGCCTTCTGGTTCTCGCTTCCGGTGATCATCAGTACGTTTCAGATACGGACCGGCTTCGACGGCTGGGAGCAGAACCCTGAGTACTACTTCCTGTGGGTGGGGATGGCCCACGCGATCCAATACCTGTGGATTACGCACTACTACGCGAAGAAGTCGAGCGACTGGAGCGGGTCGACTGCGTACTTCGCCAAAGCGTTCGCAGCCGGCGCCGCAATCTGGACGGTGCCGTCGCTGATCTTCGCGCCGGAGTTCCTGGGGCGGCTCACGTTTGGCGCGGGACTCGGCGAGTTGATCGGCGCAACCGTCAACCTGCACCACTTCGTACTCGACGGCGCGATCTGGAAACTCCGCAACGTGAAGATCGCGAAGGTGTTGATTCGCGGCGATGACGACGCACCGGAGCCGATCGGGCCGGAGCGACACTGGATCCGGCCGTGGATCCGGGTCGTGGGTGCACTCAGCGCCGGGATCATCGTGATGTACCACTACGAACGCTATTTCAATCTGAGATTGGGGTTCACCTACAGCCGGCTCGACCAGGTCGAGGCTTCGTTGGATCGCCTCGCGTGGATCGGCCGAGACAGCGAACGAATCCGCACGAACCTGGCTGGCAACTGGCATCGACAGCGCAATACCGAGGCGGCGCTGCGCGGCTATGCCCGCGCCGCCGAGCTTCAGCCCAGCGCGCAGGCCTGGCGAACACTGGGCGAGTACCAGATGCAACAACAGATGTGGAACGACGCGATCGCGTCGCTGGACCGATCGCTCGAGCGGAACCCGCTGCAGGCCGCTGTCCTGCGCGAACTCGCACAGGCCTGGCTCGCACTCGACGATCGCGACCGCGCAGCGCAGCTGGCCGAGCGCGCACTCGCGCTTCGCCCCGACGATCCCGAGAGTGTCGCGCTGGTCGAACGCGTTGCCGCCGGGTCGGGAGCGCGCGAACCGCCGCTGGACCCGCCGTGAAGCGGGCGCTTCGGGCGCTGGGATTGCTGCTCGGAGTGCTCATCGGCCTGGAAGTCGCGCTCCAGGCCGTTCATTTCGCGTTCTTTCGAAACCACGACGTCGCGGGCTCGACGATCGGCCCCGTTGAGCGATTTCGAATCCTGTGTATCGGCGAGTCGACGACGGTCGGGTTCCCGCTCGAGCGCAGTTCGCCGGACACCTACCCCAACACGATGAAGCGTCGACTGGAGCGGGCGTATCCCGATCTCCAATTCGATGTCAGCAACCAGGGCATCATCGGCGTGACGACGTCGACGGTGCTCGAGCGGCTGCCCGGTTGGGTGGACGCCTACCGCCCTCATGCGATCATCGCGATGACCGGCATCAACGACCAGTTCTATCACAACGTCGCGTACGTCGATGACCTGCCGACGCGCGCTCTGCTCGCGTTGCAGCAGCTCCGAACCTACAAGTTGGCAGCGCTGGTCTGGGAGCAACTGGGTCGGCGGGGTGCCAGCCGGCCGACTGGCGCTGTGAGTCACCGCGTTCACCTGCGGCTGGTGGGGGTCTACAAACGGGTGCGTCTTCACATGGCGGCGCAGCGTCACGCAGAAGCCGAAGCGCTGCTCGGTCCGCTGCTGGCCGAGATCGAATCACTGCGGGTGCCGGGATCCGAAGGTTCCGACACCGGTGAGCTCTTGACCCTCGTTCCGGTTCAGTTGATCGGTCTGTACTATGAGTCGAACACGATGCTCGCAGCGATTTATCTGCGGACCGGGCGCGAGCCGCTCGCGGTCGACCTCTATCGCCGAGCGATCGAATTGGAGCCCAGACTCGCAGGGTTGCACTTCGAACTGTCGCGGCTCTTCGACCGACTCGGCGACGATGCGAATTCCGAGCTACTCCGCGAGCGCGCCAGCGCATTGTTATCGGAGTTCGTGCTGAAGCCCACGCTGGACAACTATGCGGGCATTCGCGACGTGGCGATCGACCGGGGCATCCCGCTGGTTGCGGTCCAGTACCCGCTGCGGGACGTGAATCATCTGAAGATCATGTTGGGCGAGCGCGAGTCGGTGTTCTTCGTCGACAACCAACGCAGCTTCGAAGAAGCCGTCGAGCGCCATGGCTATCGAGAAATATTTCGGGACGCATTCGCGGGGGACTTCGGGCATCTGACTGTGCGCGGCAACGCGCTGCTCGTCGACAACATTGTCGAGCAGGCGCTCGGCGCGATCGTCGCGCGGTCGGCCCGCCAGGCAACTTCCACCGGCGCCGCTACTCGTCGAAAGCCTGTTCCAGGCGACTGAGTGTAGAGCTTCGCCGTGCAACGCCGCGACCGCCGGCTCGCACTCGGCAGCCCCGCAGCGATCGACCGACTGCGCGGCTGCTCGAATCGAGCCCGCAGACCGGCTAGGCGGACGCCGGGCGCCGCGGGCGCGCGATGCCCCGCCCAAGCCGGTCTTACCCGAGCGCTGGCGCCGGATTGCAAATCCAGTACGATCCCGGCCGGAATTGCGCCTGCGGCCGATTCCAACCATGGAGGCTTCGAGTATGTGGCGACCGCGCCCGAGCTGCGCGCTGCTCAGCGTCATGACACTATTCTCACTCGCTTGTGCGACGGGAACTCCGCCGACCGACACGATCGGTGCGGCCGAGAGATCGATCACAGAGGCGGTTCAAGCGGACGCCGAGCCGTATGCCCGGCTCGAGCTGTACCTGGCGCGCGAGCATCTGGCTGCCGCGCAAACCTCGCTCGAAAAGGAGCGCTACGACGAAGCGAGAGACCTCGCGGAGAAAGCGCTCGTCGAGGCCCAGCTCGCCGAGGCGAAGGCGAACTCGGCACGCGCGCAGCGAAACGTGACCGAGATTCGCGAGCACATCGCGACGCTGCGACGCGAGATCGAAAACGCTTCGACCACGAGGCGATGAGCATGCTCGGAGAATCCAACGTGTCCCCCCTCTCCCACTTGATTCGAATCTGCGCCGGAATCGCAGCTGCGATCGTCCTGCTCGCTTGCGCGAGCCCGGTACCCCCGGCGGCGCTCGTTGAAGCCGACGACGCCCACGCGGCCGCCGCGAGCGATCCCGAGGTGACCCATAACGCCCCAGTCTTTTTGTACGAAGCCAAGAAGCAGCTGGATCGCGCCCAGCGGGCGTGGGATGCGGACGCGGACGACCCGCGCGTCGATCACTACGTCTACGTGGCGCAAAAGCGCGTCGAGATTGCTCGCGAGGTCGCGAGCATGCGCGACGCAGACGAAGAAGCGCGCGGGTTGATCCGCGAGCGCGACCGTGCGGTGCTCGAAGCGAGAACCCGACAAGTAGATATCGCGCGCATCGAAGCCGAGCAGGCGCGCAAACGCGAAGCAGCCGCGCAAGCGCTCGCCGGAGCGGAAGCGGAGCGAGCAGCCGCACTCGAAAAGCAGCTCAGTGAGCTCCAGGCCGAAAAGACGGACCGCGGCATGGTGATCACCCTCGGCGACGTCCTGTTCGACTTCAATCGCGCCGAGCTGCGCGGCGGCGCCAAACAGAACCTGAACCGGCTCGTCAACTTCTTGCGCGAGAACTCCGACCGCGACGTGCTGATCGAGGGGCACACGGACTCGGTCGGCAGCGAACAATACAATCTCGACCTCTCGCAGCGGCGCGCCGACGCGGTGCGCATGTTCCTGGTCGGAAACGGCATCGAATCGGCTCGCATCGCAGCGAAGGGTTTCGGAAAATCCCTGCCCGTGGCGGGCAACGACACCGAAGCAGGTCGCCAGCAGAACCGCCGCGTCGAGATCGTGATCCTCGACCCGGGCAAGAAGGCGGCGCAGGAAATCCGCTGAAGCGCGCGCGTGATTGGATATCAGTGACTGCGACGGTTGCGATTGCTGTTGTGGATCTCGCTGTAGTCGATCTCGCTGTAGTCGATCTCGCTGTCTTGCAGTAGTCGATCTTGCAGTAGTCGATCTCGCTGTAGTCGGGGCCTCGTTGTCGAGATTCGCGGGATCGCAACGCGGGCCGAAAGCAGTGTCGCCATGGCTTCGAGAGCCGCAAAAGACGGCCCCACGGGGCCTTGCCGACGCGCCGAAGCGGATCGTTGCGAGCGCTGTGGGACGGTCCGGGAAGACGAGTCAGGTACGCGATCGGCCGCTCTTTTTCCGCTTCCATTCCCAGATTTCGGGGAGCAGACTGGAGGTCTTCAGCGACTGGGGGTATGCCATGGCCTCTTCCAGATTCCTCGTTGTTGCCGCAGCACTCGTTTTCCTCTCCGCTTCCGACGCGCACGCGCAGTTCAACTACACCGATTTCTCCTCCCTCACGGGGCTCTCGGAGGTCGGTGACTGGACGACATTCAACAATGCGTTTCGCCTCACCGACAATACCATCGGGCAGGCGGGCGGCGTCTGGTACGAAACCGCGCAGTACCTGGAAGGCGGATTCGAAACGCGCTTCGAGTTCCAGCTCAGCAGCAGAACCATGGATGGGTCAGACGGCCTCGCGTTCGTGATCCAGAGCCAGTCGACCGCTGTAATCGGGGGGAGCGGTGAGCGACTCGGCTACAACGAAATCGTGGATGAAGTGGCCATCGAATTCGATACGTACTTCAACCCCTCCCAGGGAGACCCGATCCCCACAGACCACATCGCCGTGATGGTGGGAAGCAGCGATCACGACGCGGCGAATCAACCGTCGGGCAACTACGTTGGCAACCTGGATTTTGGTACCAACAAGCACACCGTCAGGATCGTCTACTTCGACAAGACCATGAGGATCTACCTCGATGACATGGCTGAGCCGATCCTCTCGGTGTCGATCGACCTGGCGGCGGTAAACGGCGGGGGCACACTTGGGAGTGGCGGACTGAACGATGGCGAGGCGTGGGTGGGTCTGACCGCATCGACCGGCGCGGGTACACAAAATCACGACATCCTGAGCTGGTCGTTCCGGCCGCGCGCGGTGACGACGGTCATTTCGCATGGCCTGCAGGGTGGCGTCACCGCACCCGCCTGGACCTTCAGCATGGCGGACGAGATCCTGCTGCAGGCCGGGATCGGCGGAACGGTGCTCCGCTACAACCCGACTACCGACGTTCCTGGCACTCCTCCGTTCACTGGCACGTGGCAATACTACTCGGGCGCTACTACGCCGAACGGGCCGCTGGTGCTGGTCTTCGACTGGGCGCAGGAGTCGGACCTCAACATGGGCGGCGCTGAAGGCTATGCCGAAGCCGCAGCGGACGTGCTCTACGCGGCCCTTCGCGACCCGAAGTTCCCTGCGGGATTCGAAGGAGTGACCCCGCTCGCATTCGATCTCCACCTGATCGGACACAGCCGCGGGACGGTCGTACACAGCGAGGTTGCGGAGCGACTCGGCGTGGCGGGCTTCCCGGTCGAGCACCTGACGACGCTGGATCCGCACCCGGTGAACGGAACCCTGTCCGACGAACAGTGCACGGGCATCAACGAGAAGCTCGACCTCGGAGACAGCGTTCCACAGGTCTGGACGAATGTGGGGTTCGCGGACAACTACTTCCGCGAAGACGGGAATGCACCGGCTTGTGTGCACGCGGCCGACTTCGATGGCTCGAGTATCCCTGACAACGACGAGCAGGTCGCTGCCGACGACGGCTACTTCGACCTGGGCGTTCTGGAGATCAACAAGGCCGACGACATAGACGATGTGTATCTCAACCAGGAACATTCGAAGATTCACGCCTGGTACCACGGGACGATCGATCACTCCGACCCTTCGAACGACGGGGCCAGCGTTTCTCCCATCGACATAGATCCAGATTCAGGTAGCTGCGTGAACACCAACACCTGTGAGCCCTGGTACGGCCACCACAACGTGCCGGCCCGGACCGCAACCGGCTGGGCGTATTCGCTGCTCGCTGCCGACGCGGGGACCAGCGTGGCGCGTCCCGCGGTCACGCCAGGCCGCGGGAAGACGCCGGGCGGCTTCGGGAGTTTCTCCCGCAGCATCGTGTACAACGGAAATTTCGAGACAGTGGATCGGGTCCTCGCAGTCGGCCTGGGTCATGCCGGCTGGCGGTACCAGGGCGGCAGCATGCAGGGCGTCGTCCCATGGATGTCCGAACCCAACAACTACTACCACACCCTCACGCAGGCAGGGTCGCCGTTCACACACAATTGGATCTACATCGATTCGGTTGTGAACAGCCTCGAGCTCGACCTGCGCGTCGTCGTCGGTTCGGGATTGCTCGAGATTCACCTCGTCAATGAAGTCAGCGACGCGCTCGGAAACAACACCTCGGTCGCACAACTTGGGAGCGAGATGATCGGGACCCCGCACGGGTGGACGCGCTTTGGCTACACCATGCCAGCGTCGGCGAAGGGGCACAGCCATCGCATCGAGCTCCGCTATTCCGGCACGGGAGCTGTCGACGTCGACAACATCCATTTCGATGCGACGGGAGCGTCGGCACCGGCGCTGCGCGGCCCCGGCCTGGCTCGGGTCGCCCTGCTGCTGCTCGTCGCTGGGACGATCGCGTTACGGCTTCGAGCCCCACAGAGTCCTCCAGTTCCCGGTTCTCGTTAGAAGAAATTTGCTCACGGCGGCCGTCGCGGCCCGATGTGATTCGAGACTGCTCACGGTTCATCGCTGAGTGGGAACGAGTACAGAACGAACCCCTCCGGGTCTTGAATGCCACCGGCTTTCGTGTAGAGGCCACGAGCCGCCGCGTTGGATGGCTCGGTGGCGACCCACGCTTCCGCGCAACCAAGCGCGCGTCCGCGTTCCAACAGCGCTTCGACCAGGCGTTGTCCGATGCGCTGTCGCTGGTGGGTCGCGGCAACGCCGACTTCGTTGACGAACAGTTGCGCGGGTTTGTCGGGATGGACATAGTGAAACCCCGAGGCCATGCCGACGACGCGCTTGCCATCGATCGCGACGACAATGTGGTGCCGCGGGTCCGCGAGAAACTCGCGTGACAGGGCGGATTGGGGTTCGAAGTCGAACACGTCGGGGTCGACATCGTCGAGGACCGATTCGTCGCCGGGGCCCAGCAAGCGGATCTCGACGTCTTCGGGTGTCATGACTTGGCGCCCTGTTTCAATGCCGCGTTGCGCACGAGCACCGGGCGATCGTTGCCCCAGAACATCTGGGAATCCACGAAGAACGTGGGCACTCCGAACGCGCCACGCTCGAAGGCTTCGCGCGCTGACTGCGCGACGGTTTCGGCAACTCGCTCCGAAGTCAACTCGGCCGCGAACTCCACCGGATCCAAGCCGTGCGCGACTGCGAGTTCGGTGAGCAGCGCTGCGTCGAGCGGCCAGCGATCGGATGCGAAAACCGCGGCGGCGATCGCCAACGAGAACTCACCACCTGCACCGAGTTGCAGGCCCGCGGCCGCGCCCTGGACGAGCAGCTCGTAGTCGAAGTGAAATTCTCGGGGTTCGTGAAACGCAACGCCGTAGAGTGCAGCCCCGGTTTCGCGTTCGAGGCCTGCCATCTGTGTGGCTGCGAGATAGGAGTAGCGGCTGGCGGGGGAAAAGAAGAATTCAATCTCATTTGCCACGACGACGGCCTCATCCGCGAACGATCCCCGCAGCGTACTGGCGTCACGTGCTCCGCTGTCAACCGGCTCGGTTGCGGGGCGAACCCGGCCCCCAGGTTGTAACGCGCAATTCCTCGACACGCGACAGCTGGAAGGCCAGCGGTCTGCCCGCAGGATTGGCACAGACTCGAGCAGTTGCTTCCCGAAGTTCGAGCCCGGGTACAGCCGCAGTAGTGTGTTGGGGACGTTCTCGAATCCGTGTTGGACGTCGGCTTTCCAAGCGATGCTGCCATCGTCGACCCACGCCCTGAGGTCGCGCTTGGCATCAGCCACGCCCGAAGTGATCCAACACGACGAAGCCGCGGATCGTCCCACGCTTCGCGACCACCCGATGGTAGTTTCGCGGCCCTGCTCAACCTCCCATCGCCGAGGTGGGCTCCTTCAGTTTTGGTGGTCGCCTGGCGTGGTGGGCCGGGCTCGGCATCCAGGCTCCAAGAACCGACTCTTCGTTGTGCTGCAGTGGGCTTGGGCATATGTCAGTTTTCGTCGCGGAGCGCGCTTCATCGTCGACGAGGCGTGGCGCTTCTATGATGAGAAGAGCGACGACTGACGGGCGACAACTGCCCGTCGACAGAATCG
>JAQBGU010000049.1:0-55715 GCA_032128375.1 Deltaproteobacteria bacterium
TCCGCCCTTTGCCCGGGCTGGGTCAATACGCGGATCATCGAATCCGAACGCAACCGACCCGAGGCGCCACGCGAAGTGGCCAGCGAGCAGGCTCCGCAGGCCGAGGCGATGCGGAAGATCGTGACAGAACTCATCGCGGACGGGCTCGATCCGCGCGAAGTTGGAGACATCGTCGTCAAGGCCATTCGAATGCGGCGCTTCTACATATTCACGCATGATTGGCAACACATGATTGAACACCGCATGCAGAACATCCTGCACGACCGCGACCCAGTTGGATCGATGCCTCCGGGTATCGCGGAACGAATTTCTGCGCTCGTGTCGAATGGCTGAGCACGCGGTATATAAGCGCCACTACACAGCGAACGTCCGCATCGCGAACAAAATCCACGTAGACTTTCTGGCGGACGTCGAAGGGCGGTCCGACGACGTTGTGGTTCAGCCTTCGGCCCCCTTTGCGGTCTCGGCCGCTGACCCAGCGCCGGAGGCCGCAACGCATGCCGTCGCGATCACACCGGTGAATCGCCCCGCACACTTCATGTTCGTCTCCGCTCCGCTACGTTCCTGCCGCCCCCTAGACGGTAGCTCGAGCAGAGCGATTGCCCCGCTTCTAGGGATTGCTTCGCGCAATTCAAACAGCGACTCACTCACCGAGGAGAATACGCATGTCAGGCCCGCTTTCCGGAGTCCGGGTGATCGACGTTTCGGCGGTCGTCTCAGGCCCGCTCGCGACGATGATGCTCGCCGACCAGGGTGCCGACGTCATACGCATCGAGCCGCATGGGCTGGGCGACACTCTGCGCCTACCCAACTTCGAGCGCGGCGGATTGACCGCATTTTTCGCGAACACGAACCGCGGCAAGCGCTCGATCGTGCTCAATCTGACCAAGCCCGCGGGACGAGACATCGTCTACCAGATGGTGCGGGATGCCGATGTGTTCGTACAAAACTGGCGACCCGGCGCAGCCGGCCGGCTAAAATTGGGCGAGCCCGATCTGCGCGAGTTGAACCCGGATTTGATCTACTGCTCGATTTCTGGCTACGGCCCAACCGGCCCGTACGCGCAACGCCGCGTCTACGACCCGATTATCCAGGGACTGTCGGGCCACACCGGCGTCCAGATCAACCCCGAGGTTCCGATCCGCGATCTCGTGCGGAACATTGTGTCCGACAAGTCGAGCGCATACACGGCCAGCCAAGCCATCACCGCAGCGCTATTCGCACGCGAACGCGGCGCTGGCGGTCAACACATCGAGGTTCCGATGCTCGACGCGTCGCTGGCCTTCTTTTGGTGTGACGGAATGATCGCGCACACCTTTGGGGGCGACGACAAACCTAGCGGCCGGACGTTGTACGAAGCCTACCGCTTGTGGGAAACCGCCGACGGACACTTGATGTACTTCGCGGCGACAGACTCCGAGTTCGAAGGGCTGTTCCGTGCGGTCGGCCACCCGGAATGGAATGACGATCCCCGATTCGGCCCGCCCGAGGGGCGCCGCGACCCGGAGAATGCTGCCGAACTCGGCGGGCTGCTGATGGCCGCCATCCAGTCGATGACGACCCAAGAATGCATAGAACGCATGGTGGAAGAAGATGTCCCGGTCGGTCCTGTGCTGGAACTCGATGAGCTGTTCGACGACGAACAGATCCGTCACAACGACGCGATCCTGGAATTCGACCATCCAACTGCGGGCCGTTTCCGGCAGGCCCGGCCCGCTGCCCGCTTCGACAAGACCCCACAGGATCCGCGCAAGCGAATGCCGCCGCTGCTCGGCGAACACACAGAGGAGGTACTACGCGAGTTGGGATTCGACGACGTCGCAATCGAAAACCTGCGCACCGACGAGGTCATTCCCTCCGGCGAGTGACATGCGGTCAGGGAGCCTGCTTTGGAGGCTTCGCGATCGCGAAGATTTCGACTTCGAAGACCAGGTCGGAATCGGGGGGAACAATCGTTCCGATTCCAGTCTTTCCATAGGCCAGCTCGGCTGGAATCCAGATCTTTCGCAGGCCGCCCACCTTCATACCTGGAAGCCCGTCCACCATGCCGGCGATGATCCCACTCTGCCCGCCACGGATCGTCTGGTCGTATGGCGCGCCATCGTCATCACGCGAGCTCCAGAACCTCGTACCGTCGGTGAGCCAGCCGGTGGTGTGGCATGTCACGGTCTGGCCAGGCCGGACTGTCGCCCCGGTTCCAACCTCGAGGTCCTGGTACGAAACGCCAGACCACACTTTCACGCGCTTGGTATCGGGAGCATCGGGTTCCGCGCCCCTAACGGGAGCAATCGGGAGCGACCAGAAAAGAGAGATGAATAGCGCGATCAGCAGGACCCCGCGCACTCGAACTTCCTCCTTCTCATCCTTGCGTACTCTGGCTCCAGGGTGCGAGCCAATCGGTAGTGGCAGCGGATTGAGATTCAAGCCCCGTCTATCTGCTCGAGCGTTTTCGCACGATCCCATCGAACAACATGGTCGGCTGAATGAGAGAGGCGAGAATGGGCCACCACATATACCGCAGCTCTGCCGAGAAACCGATCAGCATATGAGGCAGCACGTATGCAATCGAACTCGCGCCGAGCAGGGCGATGTGGAACAAGTGCGCGCTGCGCGTACGCCAGGCGACCAGAACGGAGGCCAGACTCAGCAGAAAGTAGGGCCAGGGCCGAAACAGGATGCCCGACTCGCCGAGCGTTAGGCCTCCCGCAGCCGTGTAGAAGTCGATCAGCCAGCGATTGTGTGGCATCTTGAATACGTTGGGGCCCTTGTAGTCCCAGATGTAGACCTCTCGGCCCCCAACTTCGCGCCAGACCGTAAACTCGAGCTTTCGAAACGGAGCCGTTTTTCCGATGCCCAGCTGGGCGCGGAAAAGAGCGGCTCGGGTCTTGAGGTAGTTCCGGGGCTCGGTGCGGATCGCACTGGCCCAAGCTCGCATCAACGCATCGACAACGCTGGGGCGTTCGGTCTCGATCGGAAGTAGCCGTGGTGCCCTCGGTCCCCAGAACGCGTAGAAGACCGTTTGTGGGTCGTAGATCCGGCGAATCTCTCCCATCGTGAGTGGTTCCTCGAAGTAGATCCCCCGAGGAATGTAGATGTGGCCCGAGCGGATCGAGATCCCCAGCAAGTCGTGCACCGCCAGGAACTGTTGATACGGGTAGTGGACGCCCTTCTCCCCGAGAATGGCGCGGGATGCCAACGTGGCGGTCCCAAGCATCGCGATGCCCACCAGCGTGCCCAATACCAGCGCAACAAGCGGTGAAGTGAGGTGGCGACCCAAGCGGAGCGATATGTGATCTCGCCCCAGCAGAAACAACATCCAAGCAGCGAGCGGAACGACTGCCGAAGCACCGTTGTGTCGCACCGCGACCGAGTACCACAGCGGGACGAGTGCCAGTAGCAGGGGCCACAGCCTGCGACTTCGGTCGCCCCACATGAGAAGGCCGTACCCGAGAACCAGCCCCATGACCATCCCGACGTCCTTGTGCGTCTGGCTCAACATCGAGAACACCGGCGGGAAGATTCCAATCAGGAAAGTGGCCACGAGGAAGATGCTCGTGCGCGAAGCAAACGTCCGCGCAACCATTGCCAGCCCGATCCAGAATAGGGTCGTGTTGAACAGAAACAGGCTGCCCGACCCCTCGATCACACGGTCCAGATAGCTCCAGACCCACGCCATGATGACGGGGTGCAGGTCGGCATACTCGCCCGATAGGGCTTGCCGGTATTGCCAGGTCGAGTCGCCGTTGAGGTATCCCGGATAAAAGAAGGCTGCGGTGAGCGCCGTGCCGGCGGCGGCCGTGAGCAAGACGAGGAGCCCGCCATTTCTCTCGAGGGGGTTGTTCGATGTAGACGAGGTGTTTGCTACCGCTCCAACACTGGCTTCGGCATTGCGTTCAACCATTCCCGAATGGACTCCTGTCTCCGCTCCAGTTTTTCGATGTCTCGACTCTAGCGTCGACCTTGCTGCGGCAACATGGGTGGATCGATGTGAGACCGAGTGTTGGCCCATCGGACTCGCTCGCGCAGTCGACTAAGAATCCAGCGCCTCGTCGACCTCTACGAACGAATCGTTACGAGGAAAGAACCGCGTGTGACAGGCCCGCGCGTCTGGTCGCACGACACAGACTGATCAAATTGTATTCGTTCACGCGTACGCCGATATTCACTACCATGTGTTCATCGAGCACTTCCACCGAGCCGGCGTCGATCATTCGCGGCAGGGGAAGGTGCCTTCTGCAAAGGACAGTTCACGGCAATCCGCGACGCGCAGATCCGCAGCGGGGAACGCTTCGTAGCTAGCCTTTGCAGCTTCCGAAGGGGCAGCGAATTCGCGCGCCTTGATGTCTGAACCGGACCCCACGGGGCGGCGCCCGGTTGCGATGAGCTCTCAAAGCAGCGCCCAACTCGTAGAACGCAGTGCCGTCGCCTCCCCCACTGCGACCCTCTATATTGCACCGACGATGGCCCTGCGTACGAATTCATCGAAGAGGTCCGTCGGCAAGTTTGGCCTGGGCAGCCTGCTCAATCTGGCCACGCTCGGTATCGCGGTCGCCCTCTCGATCGGTGTCGCCGAGATCGTCTTGCGCTCTCTCGGTCACTCTCCCTGGACGAACATCTCCTACTTGGAGACCCCGCTGATGTTCAGCCCCGATTCCGAGATCGGCTGGCGAAGCAAGCCCGGCAAGTACCTGTTCAGCGACATACCGGCCATCACCACGACAATCTGGCCGGGCGGATTTCGGGCGACCGCGCCATCGCGCACGCCGCGTCCCCATCCGATTGTACTCGTTGGTGGTTCGTTCATGCAGGGTTGGGCGGTCACCGATTCCAAAACGTGCGGCGATAGGCTTCAGGAGGCCTTCCCATCCACCGAGATCCTCAACCTCGGTACGGGAGCATACGGCACATACCAATCTCTTCTCGTACTCGAGCGGTACTTAGCCGAATCGAATGCGTCCCCATCGCTTGTGATCTACGGCTTCGGCTACTTCCACGAGTCCCGAAATGTGGCCGCATATGAATGGGTGAAGGCACTATCGATGCTTTCGCAACTGGGCGCCGTTGCCGTCCCCTATGTCTCGTTCGATTCCCGCGGCGGCCTCAAACGCAATCCGCCCGCCAGTTACCCCGACTGGCCGCTCAAACGCCAATTGGCGTTGATCGCCCTGCTCCAGGACGGTTATGCGAAGCTCCAGAGCCGGAGCCGCTCGACGAATGCCACGCGCGCTACTCAGCTCTTGATAGCCGAGATGGCGAAAACCGCTCGCGAGTCTGGCGCAGACTTTCTGGTTGCGTTCTTCGCAGCTGGTTCAAGCCGATTGAAACAGAATTACGTGAACTTCATGGAGGGGGAGCAGATTTGGAACACGGACTGCAGCCTCCCCGGCCATGGAAGCGTGCAGTTCACCGTGCCGGGGTATGACCATCCCAACGCGCTGACGAACTCGGACTGGGCCAGCTGCCTCGAGAGCACCATCCGACAGAAGAACGGAGAGTCGCGCACTTTCTAGAAGTTTGAAGAGAGCCAAGGTCACTACGAACGAAACTTCGCTCCGAGTCCACCCGCTTTTCCCCTACCAAGTCGGCTAGACGAGCTACCCAGCGCGCATCTTGATCCAAGACGACGACTCAAAGTCGTAGCGGCGCCCCTGCGCCGCTACTTCTTGCGGGGCCTGAAGTCGAAGTCGTAGAGATCCGTGGCGTGCAGATAGAAAAACATCGCGGTCATCGCGTCCTGCTGCTTGCCGGAGGTGTTGTTGTAGACGCTGACCAACTCGTACTCGTGATCCTTGTAGATGGGAATTCCCTCTTCGCTCGAGAAATGCTCCACCCCGGCGAGGCCGAGCCCACTTTCGGCCTGGCGGGCACGACTCTCGTATATTGTCTCGTCAGTCGTGAGGTCTCGCAGTGCCAAAGATTCACCAAATGGATGCAGGTGCACTGAGACGTAGTGAAGAGTCGTGTCGTACGGCATGTTCAGCTGCGGAGTAATCCGTGTGCGATTGGTCTCGCGACCGGGCTCCAGGATCCAGAAGCCAGTAAAGACTCGACCTTCGCCGTCGTGGACCAGGGGATGGTTGCCTTTGGCTTCCCCCACGGAACAACCCGGCCCATGCTCCTCCAGCGAAACGATTTCAACCTTGTCACCATAGTGTCCGTCGCGCCCCTCGACGAGTTTCATGCCCATCGCTCCCCGCTGAACGAGTGGCTTCAATGGACGCGGAAGATCGGCATCGCGAATGTACTCGAGGGCAACCTTGATGCGGAGCTCGATCGTCTCCCCGACCCGATTGTGGTTCAAGACCTGCGAGTTGAAATTGAGCTTCTCATTCGACATCCAGGGAATGCCGAAGCCGTCCGGCAGTCTCAACGAGGCCTGGCCCTGCGCCAGGTCGAATACTCTATCGCCTACGGTCCTGATCTTGGTCGGGAATCGCTCGTGGTATTTGTCCGTATCGATCAGCAGGTGGTTGTGGCACATGAACTCCCCGGACATCTCGGTATCCGCATCCGCCCCGACGATTTCCGATTCGTAGGCAGTGAGCCACAGAAGCTCGGGCGGACCGTCGAAGCCCAAATCGAAGCTGTGCATCGCCTGGGGGCCCTGCATCGACTTGTAGATCTGATCGACGGTGTAAACCTTGGAGACAATCTCTTTGTGATAGACGGGAACCCCATCGCTTCGCAGCGTGACATCCGACGGAAGGTCGAAGGCATCTCGCGAGACATCGTCGAAACTGGGCTCAGCGCCGCGCGCCACCCCCAGCCCGCCCGCAAGAATCACCAATGCGGCAAACAGTGCGAGCTCGAACCTATTTCTCATCTTGCTACCACCCAGACTGAGTGCACTATTTTTTTCGTGGACGAAAGTCGAAGTCGTACAGGTCAGTTGCTCGAACGTACATGAACATGGCCGCCATCGCGTCTTGATCGACACCGGAAGTGTTGTTGTAGGTGCTGACCAGTTCGTATTCGTGATCGCGATAGATCGGGATCCCGTCGGAACTGGATATGTGGGTCACGTTGCCCAGCCCGATGCCCTTCTCGGTCTGGGTCGCCTCGGCGATCAAGACCGATTCTCCGGTCGTGAGATCCCGGAGTTCGAGCGACTCGGCGAACGGATGCAGGTGTGCGGTCGCATAATGAATCGTCGTATCGTATGGCAGGTGCAGCAACGTCGTGACGCGCATGTGGTCAGAACGGCGTCCGGGCGGGACGACCCAGAACGCCGAGAACTTCCGCCCCGCTCCGTCGCCATCGACGTATTCTGGATGGCCGGCGTCTACACCCATCGCGCAACCTTCGCCGGCGGCTGCCTCCCCCTCCTTGAGCCCGTAGTGGCCATCACGGCCTTCGACCAGCACGGCTCCCGCTGCGCCATGTTGCATCAGCGGAATCAGCGGTTTTTCGAGGTCGCGATCGCGAACGAACTCGACAGAAATTTTCTGACGCAACTCGAAAGGATCAGAGTGAATATTGTGATTCAACACTTGCGAGTTGAACAGCATTTCCTGGTCGGACATGACGGGAAGGCCGAAGCCTATCGGCAGATCGACGGGGGTCGAGCCCTGGTCGAGCGTGAACAATCGGCTGGCCCCGAGCTTGGTCGGAAACCGCTCGTGGTACTCGGTCCGATCCGTGAGATTCATCGTCGAGTGGCACATGAACTCCGGTGAGCTTTCATTGACCGTATCGGCGCCAACCATGGCGGAGCGGTAGCCCGTTATCCACAGCAGCTCCGCTGGGCCCGGCTCGTCCCAGATGTGGGCATTGTCCGTGCTATCGGGACCCTCCATCGACTTGAAGATGCGGTCGATCGTGTAGACCCTCGAGATGATCGTCGTCGAGTAGAGCGGAACTCCAGCGCGTTCCCCGATAATCTGCGCCGGTACTACGATCACGCTTCGACTCGGCGATTCGAGGCTTTCTTGTGTATCGACGCCAGCCAACGCGGTAGCGGTCCAGAGAACCGCGAACGCGAACGTATGCGCCAAGAAAGGGGTCGGACGGATCATCGGAATTTCTCCGTAACGCGCTAGCTCGAGCGATTCGCAGGAACGCGCGACAGGCGCTCAAGATAGCAGTCGGGATTCCCCGCTGCAGAGTTTTTATGGCACTCCGGCCCTCGGGCACTCTGCTCTTCGGGCAATCTGCAAGCGCTCTGATCTGTTCGTCGAATCGACCCCAGCCCGCCAGAAGGAAATGCATAACAGCCCATAGGCATCGAAAACAACTAGGCTTTCTTCGCTTGACATCGATCGGCATGGGAAGGATGGATCGCGTGCCTCACCCTCGCTCCGTCATTCGGGGGGCTTGGGATGAGAACATCGGCCGCCAGGTTCCGCGTCAGACAAGGGATGTGGCGGGAATCCCGAAAACCGTTCTCAGCCCTGACCGTGTCGCAACAGCCGACCCGGTGTTGCGTTCGTACACACATCGTTTTCGAATGTGATCTCGCCGTTGACCACAATCCAGCGGTAGCCTTGCGCACGTTGGATGCGGCGCCATTCACCGCCCGGCAAGTCGTGGACGACCTCTGAATCGTTCCACGAAGGCAACTGTGCGAGTCGATCGAGTTCGTACACGACGGGCGCGCCCTCCCGCAGAAAGCCGCGATCCTTGAATCCCGCAGCATGAGCCGGCAGATAGCTCAACTTGTAGTGCGCCTGTTCCAGCGTCATGCGCGCTTCATCTCGAACCAGCCAAGCGATCGTATCGGTGGTGAATGATCCGGTCGTCAGGAATTTGGTATGCGCGCCACCATCCGAGACACCCGGGAAGACGTAAGGGGAAGCGAGGATTTCCTCGATGTCATCCGCGTTCACGCAGGTCACGCTCTTGGTCAGGAACGTGCCCTGTAGATCGGTCTCGATCGACAGGTCGATCATGACCTCGGCGCGGTGCTTGCCGCGTCGTTCGGCGATCTGATGAAGACTCGACCCAACCGCTGCATCTCGGCGAGTTCGTCTGGAGTAGAAGATCGGGACTTCGCGTTTTCGAGGTCCATCACATAGGTCATCAGTGGTGCCAGTGGCACGTAGCTCAAGCAGTTGACGCCCTTGGGGATGCGATCGAGTGTGTCCATCCACTCCGGGAAGGTCTCCCAATCCCAGAGCATGCCTTCCCGCAGGGTCTCCATCGGGATCGCCTCGGTCCGCGACATCGTCAGCATCGATCGCTCGCGCTCTGGTGGTCGCACCGGAGCGAAGCCGAAGCCACAATTGCCGAGAGCCACAGATGTCACACCATGCCAGCCAGAGATCGAACACCACGGATCCCATTGAAGTTGGCCGTCGTAGTGGGTGTGAAGATCCACGAAGCCAGGCGCAACGATCAGCCCATCGGCATCGAGAACGCGCTACGCTCGGCTGCTCGAGATGCGACCGATTTCCGCGATGCGGCCGGCAGAAATCGCCACGTCTGTCGTGTGCTTCGGGAGTAACGTCCCATCGACGAACGTTCCGCCCGCGATCAGAAGGTCGAACTCGGCCACAGCTGGACTCCTTGCGGGGTAGCGACATAGGGTCGTTTCTCCAAGCTATCCCCCGTAGTCGAATAGGCTCTACCCCTCACGGCGAATCAGGAGATTCACATGGCCCTGAGCGAATTTCAGCGACGGCTCCGAGTTGTCATCAAGCGGTTCGTCTATTCCCAGCTGTATCTGCGCGAGGCCTTGTTCGTGCTGCTGGGATGGAGCAAACCGTTGGTTCGCTTTACCGTCGAGTCGTCGCCGCCATCTTTGTACTTCAATTTTGCAATCAAACCCGACCAGGTATCGCCACTCGAGCGCAGCCTCGGTTTGCCCCATCCGCTGACACCAATCCGGTGTCTCGAAATCGAGGAGCCGTTTCACTGCATCACGTTGAATGTCTATCGCGTGTCGGGCCTGGCTAATGGCTTGAGGGCCGAATGGTCGGTTTACGTGCGCGACTCGAGCGGAAAGCCGCGCTATATGATCGTCGAAGCGCGTGCGGACAGTGGTTCGATGGACCCGATCGACATCATTACGCGCCCCGGAACCGTCCACTACGAAGACGCTGGGGAGGCACTCGTCGTAGAAGTTGGTTCGGATGGGGACACCCGATTCAAGGCACGCTGCGGAAAGTCCGACGATGCCCCGGTCGTCCAAGCGGCGCCCGAGTGGGTCGAGGCGAACGACTACATCTATTGGCGCAACGGAATTTGCGATCGAACCTTCTATGATGCCGGCCTGGCCAACGCGCGAATGCGAATAGTCGACACAACGAGTGTCTCGATCGAGAACGATACGCCGTGGAGCGCGTTCATCGATGCTGCGCCACGACACGTGATCGTGTTTGAAAACCCGATCGAGTTCGCGATGTCACCCTGGTGGAATCTGGATACGATCAACGAAAAGTCTTGACGTCCCCGTCAATGAGTTCGTCTCCTGATCCACGAGCAAGCACTACCGAGAATTGCTCAGCCCATGCAGCAGCCGTCGGATCTCCGCTACCGCGTCGATCCCCTCACGTTCGGTCCGGGCCACCGGCATGATGTTGAATAGGCGACATCCCGAATCAATGTAGGGACGCAGGAAGTCCGCCACATCTGATGCGGATCCCCACGGACTGTACTTCTCGAAGGCAGCGAACGGAGTCTGGTAGAAATTCTGCATGGATTTTGCCAGTCGCTCCTTCGCGCGCTGCTTGTCGCTGTCGATTCCGACCCAGATCTGTAGGCCGTGTAGATTTGACTGCAAGCGATCGCGTTCGGGGTGACCATCGATCTCGGAGACGACAGCATCGAAGCGTTTCGGTGAGCACCATACGCCCAGCCAACCGTTCGCGAAGCGCGCCGCACGCGCGATTGCCGCGCTCGAGCGCCCACCGACCATGAACGGAATGGACGGATCGGGGGCTGGCTTGATCCAAGCGCGCTCGAACTGGAAGAACTCGCCGTGGTAGTCGATCGGCTCCCCGGAGAGAAGACCGCGGACCACCTCGAGGCATTCATTGGTTCGGCGCCCACGAGTCTTGGGATCGACACCGCACATCGCGAACTCGTTGCGATCTTCGCCGCCGACACCGACCCCGAAGATCAGCTGGCCGGGTGCCGACTCGGCCAGGGTTGCGAGCTGCCGAGCCACCGTCACCGGGTGTCGCAGCGCGAGCAGATATACGCCCACGCAGACCCGCAGCCGGGAATCGATCGCCATCAACGTCGCCGCATTGACCAGCGCGTCCATGCCCGCGCCGACGTGAAAGCTGACGTGATCGGCGACGAAGACGTGATCGATTCCGCTCGAGATAATCTCATCGACGAATAGCTGACGTTGTGCGTGCGGGCTGCGCAGAATTTGCGGGGATGCCAGCGTTCCGACTCTCAGCGGTTCACTCATAGTTGTTCACTCGCAGAAGTCATCGTCAGATGCCCCGCACAGGAGCCCGGCAGTCACAGCAACGTCTTGGGGTCGATACCGAGCGCGACCTTTCCGACGACTTCGTAGGTGGGCTGTGCGACCATGATGTGTTGAGTCGTCACGTTCACATCTCGAAAACAGCGTTGCAACTCGCTGGCCCGATACACCGAACTCCCTCCTGCTGCGTGATACAGCCGCTCCACCGCATCCGTGGCCGACCACGCATTGTTGGTCGCGGCAAGCCGCAAGTTGGCCTTCGTTTCGATCGACAACTTGCCGGCCGCGTTGGCCTGCTGCCACGCAGCGTCGATCGCTTCGAGCGTGTAGGCGCGGGCCGACGCGACCCGGGCTTTCGCGATCGCGAGGTCCTTCTGCACGGCAGACCGGGCAGACAACAGTCGCTGGCTGCCGGTCGGCGTCTTTGACCCGGCGAGCTCGATGAAGGCCTCGATCGCGTGTTCCGCGATCCCCAGCGACACCGCCGACACGCCGAGTGCCAGCAGACCCAAGGTCGGGAAACGGTAGAGCGGCGCATCGACTCGAGGGCGTCCGCCCAATGCCGCGAAACGGCCCTCTGGGACGAACGCAGCGTTGACTTCGAAGTGATGGCTGCCGGTGCCACACAGCCCCGAGGTGTGCCAGGTATCGTGTATCGTCACTTCGCTCGCCGGAAAAAACGCGAGCAACGCCTGCGGACCGTGGTCACCCATCAGCGGTTTGCCGTCTTGCTTTCCATCTTGCTTTCCATCTTGATAAATGAAGCATCCACCACAGATCCAATCCGAGACCTGGCTGCCGCTGCCAAACGGCCACTCGCCGCTGACCTCGAGCCCGCCGCCCGTGCGAACCGCGCGACCCACCGGCGCTGTCACGCCGCAAGTGATTGCGTTCGGGTGATCCGCGTAGATCTCTTTCGCCCAGATCGGATCGAGCGAAGCGGCCAACAGGCTCGTTGTCGTGCCGATCATCAGGCACCAGCCCACCGAAGCATCCGCGCGCGAAGTCGCCTCGAGGGTCTCGAAGAACAGCCTCGGGTGGACCTGGCTGCCGCCGTACTGCTCGGGTACCAAAATGCGAAACAATCCGGCTTCTGCCATGCGGCGCGCGAGGTCTTCCGGCATGCGGCGAGCGGATTCGATCTCCGCCGCTCGCCGCCGAATTTCCGGAGCGAACGCCTCCGCGACCAAGACGGGATCGGCAGCCATGTGGGTACGGTAGCCGATACAGACCGCTATGATTTCGAACGACTGATTCGCAAGCGTAAGCAAGCGCAACGGCCACGGAGATCCGGGAACGTCTGACGCTGCAGCCATACTCCACACGGTGACCGGACCGATCGGCCCAAGTGACCTCGGCAAGACGCTGATGCACGACGCTGGGAAACTCACACTCGGTAGGGCGGGGGAGCAGCCGCTCCAGGCCGCGTCAGCGCGCGCTCGCGCCGCCGTCGATCGCGAGTGTGGTGCCGCTCACGTGGCTCGCCCGTTCTGACACCAGAAACGCCACCACATCGGCCACCTGTTCGACGTTGCCCGGCGCAGGATCGACCGGGATCAATTCTTCCCAACGCGTTTCGTCGTCGAACCGGCTGCGTGCGCCGCGCCTGAGCAGGCTGGCCATTCGGTCAGTCAAAATCAGGCCGGGATTCACCGCGAGAACCCGCACTCCGTCGCGCAAGCTGCGTGAGCCCAGCGCACTCGTTAGAGCGACGAGCCCCGAGTTGCCGACTGCCCCTGCGATGTATCCCGGCTGGGGACGCACCGCAGCCGCTCCAATGACGTTGAGGATCACGCCGCCACCACGGGTGATCATCGCCGGATACACCAAGCGACAGAGATTGATGTATCCGAGCACCTTCAGGTCCCAGGCCGCGCGCCACGTTTCCTCGTCCACAGAGGCCAGATCGCCCGCAGGGATCGCACCAGCGTTGTTGATCAAGATGTCGATCTCGCCCGCGGCTTCGACCAGTCGCCGCTGCTCGGCGCTCACGCTCAAATCTACCGCGTGGGTTCGAACTGCCGAGCCAGGAGCGGCTGCATCGATCGCATTCGCGGCCTGCGCGAGCGTGGCTTCGGTTCGAGCGGCCAGTTGAACCGAGCAGCCTTCTTGCGCAAGTCGAACCGCACACGCCAGACCGATGCCCTTTGAGGCCCCCGTCACGAGCGCCCTTTTTCCGGCAAGTTCGAGATCCATGTCGGGATGGTACTCTCGCGACAAGGAGATTTCGATGAATCAAGACGCGTGGGCATCGCGCATCCGCGCCCGGATGGATTACGAGTGGCAACGCGAGGGACCACCCGATGGCTTCCCGGCTCTCGATCCGATCCCGACCGGGCGCTACACGGACCCGGCCTTCTACGCGCTCGAGCGCGAGCACATCTGGAAGAAGTCGTGGCTCCTCGTGGGCCGTGACGAAGATTTCGAGGGTGTCGGGAGCTTTCGAACCTTCGACCGCACCGGCTCTCCACTGCTGTTGGTTCGCGGCCATGACGAAGCGTTGCGTGGTTTTTACAATACCTGCCAACACCGCGGTGCGCCGGTCGTGCGCGACGCCTGCGGTGCGGCCAAGCGGCTGCGCTGCCAGTACCACAGCTGGACCTATGACCTCGACGGCAAGCTGGTCGCAGTGCCGGACCGTCGCGATTTTACAAACCTCGACGAAACGAAGCGCAGCCTCAAGCCCGTACGCTGCGAGGTGTATGACGGCTGGGTGTTCGCAAACGAAGACCTGACCGCTACCCCGCTGCGCGAATGGCTCGGTCCGGTAGCGCAGGAGTGGTCGGTGCTGGGTGGCGCCGATCTGCGTGCCCACGGCACGCGAGTCGAGCGTGTTCCCGCCAACTGGAAGATCGTCGCCGACGCGTTTCTCGAGACCTACCACGTGAAGACGATTCACCCCGTGTCCGTCTCGAAGCTGCTCGATCACCGGGGGGCGGCGATGAGTCTGTTTGCGAACGGTCACTCGCGAATGGTCACGCCGAAATGGGAGCAGGCGATCGAGCGGCAGCGCAACCAAGCCATGCCATTGCCTGTGATCCCAGGTCTCGATCCGCTGTTTACGGATACCAATCCGGCCTACAGCTTGTTTCCGAACTTGATCACACCGCTCGACACGATCGGTTTTCCGTTCATTGTGTTCTGGCCAGTCGATGCCGAGACGACCGATGTGGAGTGGACCTTCTACGGGCCCGCGGATGAAACTCCGGAAGTGCAGAAGACCTGGGAGCTCTACGTACAGATCTTCGACGCTGTCATGAACGAGGATTTCATGAACCTCGCACCGATGCACCGCTCGATCGCATCGGGCGCCCTCGATTCGATCCCCCTCAATTACCAGGAGCGGCGGATCTACCACCTGCACGAAGAGATCGACCGCCTGATCGGCCCCGAAAACATCCCGCCAGAACTTCGCGTGACAGCTTGCCTCGCGCCGTTCTGGGAAAACGGCGCGTCCTGATATCACGTAGAATCGCCGGACTTCGGATTTGACCACTTGGGACCGGGCAGATTGAGATAAGGGCTATCTCGGAAAAGAGCTATCTCGGAAAAGGGCTATCGAGGAAAAGAGCTATGGACTTCTCAATCGACCCGGAACTCGAAAGTATCGCAGCCGAGGCCGCGAAACTCGCGGCAGGTTTCGATGACGAATACTGGTCCCAGAAAGACCAGGCCCACGAATTTCCATGGGAGTACTACCGCGCATTCGCCGACGGAGGTTGGCTCGGAATCGTTATTCCCGAGGAATACGGGGGCGCCGGACTCGGAGTACTGCACGCGGGCACGCTGCTCAGCACTGTAGCCAGTAGTGGCGGCGCGATGAGTGCGGCCTCGACGCTGCATATCTCGATGTTTGGGATGGGACCGGTCGTCCACCACGGTTCCGAGGAATTGAAGCGCACCTATCTTCCGCCGACCGCTACCGGTGAGCTACACGTCAGCTTCGGCGTGACCGAAGACGACGCCGGCACCGACACCTCGCGGATCCGCACCACCGCGGTTCGAGACGGCAACCGTTGGATCGTCAACGGCAAGAAGATCTGGAACACCAAGGCACAGCAGGCACAGAAAGTGCTGCTGCTCACCCGCACGACGCCGCGCGAAGACTGCGCGAAGCCGACGGATGGGATGACACTGTTTCTGGCCGACCTCGACCGCCGCTACATCGACGTGCGCGAGATCCCCAAACTCGGACGCAACGCCGTCAACTCCAACGAGATCTTCATCGAGGGCCTGCCGGTCTCTGATGCGGAAGTCGTAGGCGAAGTCGGGCGCGGCTTTCGCTGCCTGCTCGACGGCCTCAACCCCGAGCGGATCATGATCTCCGCAGAAGCGGTCGGGATCGGCCGCCGCGCGATCGAGGTCGCGGTGCGTTATGCGAACGATCGCGTCGTGTTCGGTCGCCCGATCGGGCAGAACCAGGCCATCGCCAACCCACTCGCCGACTCTTACACCGAACTCGAAGCAGCCGATCTGCTGTGGAAGTACGCGGCCTGGGCGTACGACCACGGCGAGCGTGGCGGCGGGCCCGCAAACACGGCGAAGATCCGCTCGGCCGAGGCCTGCTTCACCGCGTGCGACCGCGCGCTGCAGACCTTCGGTGGGATGGGTTATGCGGTGGAAATGCAGGTCGAACGCTATTGGCGCGAGGCCCGCCTGATGAAGCTCGCGCCGATCTCGCAGGAGATGGCCACGAACTACATCGCCGAGCACGTGCTCGGGTTGCCTCGCTCGTATTGATCGAAAAGGGATAGCATTCAGTACCGCTCGATCACGTTCGTAGCGAAATCCTTGAAGTTCCTTCGCGCGTTCGCCATTGGCGGCAACAGCGTCACTTCGCGGAGACCGGCGCTCTCGGCCTTCCGCAGCGTGTCGATGATCTCGTCTGGTTCACCCACGAGGCCGCCGGCCGCGCGGATCGTTGACGGTGTGATGAAGCATCGCTCAGCGGGTACGAGATACGTGCAGTGTCCGTCGTGAATCTGCTGATAGCGCTTGCGCTCGGGCGTCTCCATCTTGGCGACGTACTCGAGGTACTGCTGCCACTCTGACGCGCAGTCGGGCGGGACGAAGGCATCGCTACCCGACTGCTGGTAGAGCTCATACCAGAAGTGCAACGACGCCGAGACCATCGAGCCCACTTCGTCGATCACCCGGTCCGATTCCAAACTCTCGCCGGGTTCGAGCACACACGAAAACGTGAGCGCGGCTGTGTGGTAGTCGCTTGCGAGTTCGCGGCCGGCGCTTCTTGCACCGGCCGCGATGGCCTCGAGGCACCCTCGCACGCGCGCCGGTGGCTCGCCTCCGGCGGAGATTCGCCCGTCGCCAAACGCGCCAGCCGCTCTGAGTGCCAACGGTCCGTTCGCAGCGACGTAGATCGGAACCGGGTGCTCCACATCGATGAAGCCGAGGTCAGTGTGAAGAAATCGGATCTCGCGTGTTTGGTCCCCCATCGTGTATTCGACTTCTTCGCCGTGGAGCAGGCCGCGCACCACCCGCAGATACTCGCGGAATTCGCGCGGCTTGACGGGATCGAAACCCATCACCCGCATCGCGGTGTGCCCTGTACCGATGCCGAGAAATACCCGGCCCGGTGCGAGGCGGTTGATCGAAGCGATCGAGTGTGCGGTCACCGGCGCGCTGCGCGTGCCGGCAACCGCAACTCCTGTTCCGAGCCGCATCGTAGAGGTGTGGGCGGCCGCGAGTGCGAGCACCGCATAGCAATCTGACCAGATCATCTGCGAATCGGGCACCCACCCGGAATCGAAGCCGATGCTCTCGGTAAACGGCAGGATCTGCCAATCATCGATCTTGGTGGCGATCATCGCTCCAAAACGCATCTGGGTCTCCGCTTTTGTTCTCGAATGCTTGTCGAATGCCAGCCCAACGCCAGCCAAGGTTCAGCCTCCGGGTCCGCGTTCGAACGTCGGAATTCCGTCGGGCACCTGGTGGAATGGTTGCAGGTCCATCGTGAAGATTGCCATCTGCGGAGACTCGAAGATGCTCGGGTCGTCGAGCGTTCCCGCTTTGAGCATCAGCGCTCCAGGCATCGCCTTACCCTTTGCGAGCAAGTGAGTGCCGCAATCGGGGCAGAACTCCCGGGTGACCGGGTTGTCGAGATCCGAACGGGCGAAACCCTTGGGGCCCCCCTTCGTGTAGGAGAAGCTGGCCTCCGGGACACCCATCACGAAATTCGCACCCCCGCCGGATATGTACTGGCACTCGCGGCAGAAACACATTCCCTTGAACAACGCGGCGCTGTCGGTCTTGTAGCGAACGGCTCCGCAGTAACAACCGCCTTCGACTTCCATGGAATCGCTCCTCTGTGTGTTTTCTTTGGGTCAGTGGTTTTGGTCAAAAGGTACCGTCGGGCGCGTCGATGAAGGATATCAGTACATTTCCGGTAGTCCCACGCGCGAGCGCTCCGTCTGCATCGAGGTTACCGAGGCTTTCTTGCACGCGTACATCGCGAACACCGCCACGTCAGTCGAACGAGGGAAACGGGCCTCTGGGTTCTTGCGGCATGATGCCTTCTAGCAGCGGTATCGCTTCGCGGAGCGAGACGATGTAGACGACCCGCTCGCTGACTTCACCCTCTGCGTGCCAGGCCCCCTTTGGGATGACGAGTCGATCGCCGGGACCGATCGGGATCTTCTTTTCATCCTCGTCCAATAGATAGGTTTCCCCCTCGATCACATAGCCGATGATGTCGTGATCGTGGAAGTGGACCGGCAGTTCCGGGGACTTGTTCGAGATGAACGTGGTCGGCCAGTAGCCTGAGTCGCGGATGTCTTCCATGACTTCGGCTCTGGTCTTGAAATAGCCCTTCTCGATGACCATCTTCGACATATTGAGATTCCTTTGTGGGCTTGGACCGCAGACGCACGCCGCAAACTCACTGATCGGCCGTCTGCTTCCGCTCGGACTCGTCCCTCCGGTGGAACAGCTGCGGGGCAATACCGAGTGGTTCGCTCCGGTAACTCGATTCGAGGGCGATCACATTGTATCGCGATTCGTTGGCATCGGTGTTCTCCACTTGTTCGAGGGAACCATTCATCCATCTGGGCCATCGCCCACTCGCGGCACTGGAGTGCACGTCCGGGGTGCCTGTCTACGATCTCTGCGCGCCACGATCTGATTGAACTCCTCGAGAGCGACCTGCGCTGATCCATATATCTCCATCACTTTGGCTTTTGCTTGGTTTAGAGCCCCGAAAATTCGAACGGTTCTGCACCAGGTTTGCGCATCGGCAGGATCCCCCAAAGAAACGATGCCAGGTTGCGATGTGGTATCGTGAAGCGACACCGGGGTTAGCCAGTGCTCAAATCAATCCGAAGACGGCTGCGGAAGGCCAAATTTTTTACCGACCTCACGCGCTATTCGAGCACTCTCGAAGTTCCGCTTCCCACGCACATTCAGGTAGAACCTACCACGCGCTGCAATGCGCTTTGCGGCAGCTGCTCGCGTTCGAGCTTGGCCAACAATCAGCTCAAGAACGACCTGACACTCGAAACCCTTGAACGCATTCTCGAGACCTTTCCAGATCTCAAATCAATTCGTTTGTTGGGCCTCGGCGAACCCTTCCTCCATCCGGAATTCGAAGAGATTTTGATGCGTCTCCGAGAGCGCGATATCAAAATTTGGCTGATCTCCAACGGGAGTCTGCTTGCCAACGATCGCATCAGACGCCTGCTGCACACCTACATCGACGATGTCGGCTTCAGCATCGACTCCGCCGACCCCGCCGAATTCAGGGCGCTGCGGCCGATGGGGCGTATCGGGCTGTCCGAGATCGTAACGGGCATGCGCCAATTGATCGCCGAGCGTGACGCTGGAAAATCCAATTTGCTGATCGGTGTCAACGCCGCAATATCCCACCAAAACTGCACCAGCCTTGCTCCCATCGGAAATCTCTGCATCGATCTGGGCGTGGATTACCTATCCGTGGCCGCAATCGAGAACTGGTTGATCGAAGGCGATCCCGGCTACCGGGAATCTGCCAATTTTTCGATCGCCTCATCCAAGCACGCTCCCATCATCGACAAGTACGTTGCGCAAGTACGCCGTCGCCTGCTGATGCGCGGGATCATTTTGGGCTACAAGACACCCAAGCCACGGATTGGAAAATGCCACTGGCCCTTCAAATCGCTGCATGTCGCCACGGACGGAACCGTGACCCCCTGTTGCATCAGAACCCAGCCCACCACACACGGCATGTTCAATCTACTCGAAGACAAACCCTTCGAAGCGTTTTGGAATGGCGAGGACTACCAAAAATTGCGCCGCGCCCACATGGAGGGCGACGCATCCAACAGCATGTGCGGGAATTGTCCTTACTGATCCGCCTGTTCGGGATCCGACTTCTGCCAGTAACGAATGACGTCTTCAAAGGCGAGTTCCGATCGCTCCGGCTCGAATCCAAAACGGTTGCGGATCCGCGAAATATCGGCGATTGAGTTGCGCATTTCGCCCTTCTCGGCCGGTGCATGGATCGCTCTCAGCTCCGGCGCCAGCATCTCGATCAGTGCTGCGCCGATCTGATTCACCGAAGTTCCGTTGCCGGTGCCAACATTGAAGGTGCTCCCCGACGCGTTTCCGTCGAGCGCGCACAAATTCGCCCGCACGATGTCATCCACGTGAACGAAGTCCCGACGCTGTTCGCCGTCACCGAAGATCGTGACTGGCTCACCGGCGAGGAGGCGATTGATGAAAATCGTGATCACACCAACGTAGGGTGTCAGGGTCTGGCCGGGACCGTAGGTGTTGAAATACCGCAGGACCGTGGATTCGATTCCCATTTCGCCACATAGCATGTGCCAATATTTTTCGGCGGCGAGCTTTGCGATCCCATAGGGTGAAAGCGGCGCCGTGGGATGGCTTTCCGAAACGGGAGTTGGAGAGGCACTGTCGGCGTACACGGCCATGGAAGAGGCAAAAAACGCCTTGCGAACAGCGCTCCCGTTCATGCGCTCCAAGAGGGTCAAAGTCCCGGAGAGGTTGACGTCAGCATCGAGGCGAAAGGACACAACGGAGGTACGGACTGAGACAATGGCCGCTTCATGGAAGACGCAATCGACCCCTTCGAGAGCCGTATCGACCGCTTGGGTGTCGCGGACGTCACCTTCCACAAATCGCACACCCGAGGGAAGACGATCGCGTGTGCCTACGGAGAGATCGTCTAGAACCGTGACACCCATGCCTCTATCGAGGAGCGCACGCGTTAGATGGGAGCCGATGAAGCCGGCCCCGCCCGTGACCAGGGCGTGGCGGTATTCGGAGTGACTCATCGGCAGTCGATGGTGTGGTCAGCGGTGATGATCTTGCGAACCACATCGGAACTCCCGCGAACCCTGGCACCCGACATCAGTAATGAATCTCTAATATGTACAGGTTTTTCAACTGTCACGTCGTCCATGATAACGCTGCGTTCAACCGTACAGCCGGAGGGAAGCTCGACACCGGTGCCGACGAGGTGGCGGTCGCCCAGAACACGCAGGTTGATTTCGAGGAGATCCGAGGGATAACTCAAGTTGAGATCATCATCGATCACGCGCGCGGCGTGAACCCGGTGTCCGTCGTTGATGAAAATCTGGATGGAATCGGTGATCTCGTATTCGTCGCGCATGGCTGATCGCGGCGTACGTCTGGCAGCATCGAAGAAAGAAGGGCGGAAGAGGTAGATGCCGCAGCCTTTCAATCGCGTCGTGGGGTGACGGGGCTTTTCGATGACGCGGGTCACGCAGCCATCGCCATCTTCCAACACCGCGAAATTGCGCTGGATGGCCTCCAAAGAGGATTCTTCTTTGACGGCGAGGACACCATCGACATCGGGACGATCGAATAGCTGCAACATCTCGCTCAGCCCGTTGTGAACAAAGAAGATGTCGCCGAGAAAAAGCAGAAATGGCTGCTTGATGCGGTTCTCCAGGCGGGTGATCGCATGGGCGATGCCCAATGTGTTTTCCTGCTCGACGTATTCGATTTCCACACCGAGCTCGCGACCGCTGCCGATGCACCTCACGATCTCGTACCCGAGATGGCCGATCACGATGATGACGCGCTGGATGCCGAGGTCGCGCAGACATTCGATCTGATATTGAATCAGAGGCTTCCCGAGAATCGGAAGAATCGGCTTGGGAAATCGCTCGCTAAAGGGAACAAGCCGCGTGCCCTTACCCGCGGCCAAGATGACGCCCAACAAATCCCTCCGCTCATGGGTTGCGCTCACGGACTGTTGAGAACGCCGGTGCGGTAGAGAAAGAGTTTGATCCTGAGGTACAGGAGATATTGAGAAAATCCCCAGATTGCATGCGCCGTCTTGATCTTGCTCGCACCCTGTGCGCGCGCACGATGGCTGACTCGCACCTCCGCGACGGGTAGACCCCGCGCGATCACCCGAAGACAGATTTCCGTCGGCGTCGCAAAGCTCGACGATTCGATTTCCAGTCCGCGCAAGGCGTTCCCCCGGGCCACTTTGAGCGCGCAGTTGGTATCGCGGAGATGAACGCCGAACATGATTCGAACCAGGAGATTCAAGCCATGATTCGCCAGGACGCGAATCATAGAGTCCTCCTTCTTGTGGCGGTAACCGGTGACGAAATCGCAATTGCGCTCTCGAGCGACGTCCAACAGCCGTTTCGCGTCAGCGAGGTCGAACTGACCATCGCTGTCGATGGTGGCGATGTAGTCACCTCGTGTCGCGTTGATTGCAGTAGAGAGAGCGCGGCCGTAGCCCCCATTCTTTGGCAATTCCACCACGCGCAACCGCGGACAGGAGCGCATCAAGTCTTCCAGGATGACACGGGTGTGATCTGTGGAACCATCGTTGCACAGCACGATCTCGCTCTCGAAATCGAAGGCGTCGAGAATCTTGTTCCATTCATGGATGACGTCGGAGATGCCATCGGCTTCGTTGTAGCAGGGAGAGGCGATCGACAAGAAAGGTGTACTGGCCGAGTTCTCGTCGCTCACGGAATCCAATCGGTCTTCGGTGGCACCGTGCTCGAATTGCGCGTTGTCGCCCATCTGCGGTCTCCGCTCGCTCGGCTGCGTAGTATAGCTTCAATCGGAGTTCTGGTTGGTGCCGTCAAGTTGCGGGAAAACTGCCGGTTCGTGTTCGAGAACCGTAGCCGGGCCTCTTCTGGGGGATCTCGTGTTGCGTCCATTGCGAGCCGTTTTCCAGCTCGACTCTCGACGGGTTCTCTGCAAGCCGTGCTAGTGCGGTGATCCGCTTTGGGCTATTCGTTCCCTCATCTGATGGCTCAAACCAACACACGCGTGCCGCCCGAAGTTTACGACACGGCCTACCTTCTCAGTGACAACACCGAGGGCTTTCAGGAGTTTCAGGAAGGGTCGCTGAGCCACGTGAAGCGGATCCAGCTCGACTTGCTGGAACTGGCCCCCGGCCTCCGATTGCTGGAGGTGGGCTTCGGGCGCGGAGAGTTCCTCAAGTATTGCGCCGAGCGAGGGGCCGAGGTGGCCGCCATCGACTACTCGCCGGACGCCCTCGAAATCGGCCGCAAAACGTTGGCCGACTACCCCACCGCCGATCTGCGCGTCGCCGACTGCACGAATCTGCCCTTTGACTCTGACTCCTTCGATCGGGTCTACTCCGGTGACGTGATCGAGCATCAAGATCAGGCGGACGGGGTGCAGATGTTGAAGGAAATGCGACGAGTCCTGCGCCCCGGCGGAATGCTGCTCGTTCATACGTCACCCAACACAGCCTTCACGCGGGGCGTCCTACCCCTGCTCAAGCCCGTGCTTCGCTGGATCGACCCGGATACGCTGAGCTCGCTCGAGCATCATATGACTGCGAACGCCGGAACCCACGTTCATGAATACAACCTGCACTCTCTCCGCAAAGCGGCTCGAATGGCGGGACTGGCAGGGGCGGAGTTGTGGATCGGAGACGATCTGCTGCGGTCCGCAAAACACCGACACACGCGGGGATTCGCCGCTAACCCACTGGTGCGGCTGGCCGCGGCCCTCGGTCGCTTCGGCCCTGTGCGCTTATTCCTCGGAAACGACCTCTTTATCCGATTCCGCAAGTAATCTATTCCTCGAAGTCGACAAATCGACTAGGCGCTAGCCGCAAAGCCCACTCATCGGGGTGCAGCCCAACGCTCGGGTCGGGGCAGGCGTAGTGGACTTGCGCTGCCGGGTATCCGAAACCGCCTGCACCGCGGCTTCGCGAATGACCGCCTTTCCACCTCCACTCCGTCGACGATGTAAGCGCGCGCCCGGACGGCTCCTGCTCGAAGTTCCCGAGCCGCGGTGTACGGGTCGCTCGAATACCCATTCTGCGCCGCCTGCATCTGAACTTTTCCTCCACCGCCATCGCGGTAACTCCGCTCGGCTGCATCGAGTCGGCCTCTTCACCGACACCCATCAAGGTAAGCACCTGGAAGACTGCCCACCCCCCACGGAACCCCAGGCGTGCCGCGCGAGTCTCTATGGTGGCGATTGTTCACCGGCAGCCGACTGCGCCTTTTGCATGCGGACGTCGAACATCGACTTCGATGCCGAGGGGTCATCGGGCCGCAGGTCGAGGATCGCCTGGTAGTGGGCGATCGCCTCATCGTAACGGCCCGCCTGGGCAAGGAAGCCCGCCGCGGTGGTGTGTGCAGGATTAAAACTCGGGTCGATGAGCAGTGCCCGCTCCAGGTGCTGCAATCCGCCATTGAGATCATCGGACCATGCGAGGTAATATCCGATGTTGGTGTGGATGAAGGCACTGTTGGGCGAGTAGCGCAGCGAACGCTTGAGCATCGTGGTGGAGTCGTGCCAGTGCTGTGATTGCACATAGCTCGCCGCGGTCAGCGAGACCACAGCGAACGCGGCAACACCGCAAGCCAGCGCGCGGGTCACGCGGCGCTGTAGCCACGGTTCCACCATGTGCCATGTCCCCCATGCCACGGCGATCGACAAGCCGATCGATGGCACGTAGGTGTAGCGGTCCGCGCGCGCCTGAAGCCCTGCTTGGAGCAGCCCGATCATGGGTAACATCGCGACGACGTACCACATCCAACCCATCTGCAGATATTCGGAGCGGCTGCGAAAGACGAAAGTCGTTATTGCGAGAAGGACCAATGCCGAAGCGACCACTTCCAGGACACTCCACGGTACCCCGCCCGGGAGATTCGGGTGTGCGTAGAACGGAGACAAGTCTGTCGGCCAGACGAAATTCCCAAGGTAAATCGCATACGAGACTACTGCGTTGCTCAAGCGCTCGGGCAGCGTGACGTCAACTCCACCAGCCAGCGCGCTTTTCTGAGAGAAGATGGTCACGACGGCCGACGCGCCTGACACCCCAAGCCATGGGAGTTTTTCGACGCCAAGGGCAAACGCGCCCTTCCAGTCGAAGCTCGCCCCATCCGTCCAGGCCCACCGGCGCAAAGGCCAGTAGTCGAGCAACAGGAACAACACCGGCAACGTCACGAGTGTGGGCTTGGTCATCAAACTCAATGCCAACCCAAAGGCAACCAGCGCGTAACGCCCCACGCTCGGCGTCCGCACATAACGAAAGTATGCAACCGTGGACAGTAGACCGAACAGGGTGCTCAGCGCGTCCTTGCGTTCGGCAATCCAGACAACCGACTCCACCCGCAGCGGGTGCACGGCGAACAGCACCGCCGCCAGAAAACTCGGCCACAGTGCACCTGTGGCACGCCGCAGGACCGCGAACAGCAGCACCGCGTCGACTGAATGGATCACGATGCTCGTCAGATGATGACCGAGGGCTGCTTGGCCGAACATCTCGACGTCGAGCATGTGAGACAACCACGTAATGGGGTGCCAATTGCTGGTGACATCGGTGTTCTCGAACGCCCAACGCACAGAGTTGGCATTTAGCCCAGACAGCACCATGGGGTTCGCGAATACGTGTTCAGCATCGTCGATGATCACGAAATACGCTTGCAATCCGGGCCAGAACGCGGCGAAGACGAGGATTGCCAGTAGGAAAGACAAGACGACCCTGTACAGGAAGTCGCCTCCAGCAGGTCGTGGCGCCCGCCCGGCCGCTAGCGTTCCATCCTCTTCGCTCTCGTCGATCAACGCAGCGGTCCGCCAATCACGAACGCATTCGTGACGACCGCGACGCTCCCGGTCAGAGTTTCCATGCACTTCTCTCCCGGCAAGAATACATCCATCCTACCGGAGATCTCTGCCGGAAGCGGCCAGGTGGTTCGGCGATAGCATGATCTCCTCGCCGGCGTTTTTCTTCGCGACTACTGCGCCGGCAAATCCGCTAGCGGTTCCGAACGCGGTGTCATGATCAGATACTTCGCGATCGTCTCGCGCTCTAGGTAATTCAACCCAACCCACTGTGTGATTCGCGGTGCCGTAACGCTGATCGAGCGCGAACTCGCGCCGTCGAAGTGGGCAAGTGATACGATGACGACAGCCGGGGGCGATTCTTGCAACTCTTCGAGGGCTGAAATTTCCTCTTCGGCAGAAGTAAACGTTCCCGGAATCACGATTCCAGAGCGGGACACTCCGCCGCGGTTGGCAAAAAGATGAAACATCGGCGCAACGCTGAGATCCAAGATCGTGTCGCCGGGCTCGCTCAGCTCTCGTATCGCGGCAACGCATCGACCAATCACACTCGAAAGCGCTTCACTGCGAACATACCAGGTCGAGTCGCCCGCCTGCACCGCGTGAGTACCGCGGCGCTCTACGGGTAGAAACAGGTCACTGCCGAACAGAAAGACCCAGCTGGTTAGCACCGCGCACCCGATCGCGAACCGTGTAGAACTGGCCCGGCAACGCGGCCAGCGCAATCCCAGCCTGTGCGATGTCGCATAGACGAGATGCGCGATGACCAGACAGACCGGCGGGATCGCCGACTCCAGATGGCCCGCATCCGAGCGGCCGAGCACCCGCGTGAAGTAGACAGCGCCCCAGGTCACGGTAGCCAGCAACAGACCGTGTTCGAAATGCCGCTTCTTGACCAACGCCCGTCCCCACAGCGTAACGAGCGCGAGCCAGTAGCCGAGATACAAGAGCGCGTAGAGTCGAAACTGAAGCGTGGTCCACGACCGGCTGATCCGAACACGGTGCCACTCAGACGGTAACTGGAGCAAAGGGATCGGGAGGCTTTGCAGCGCTGTCATCACAGTCGGCCGCACGATGACCTCGTGCCAGATGACGTCTAGCCCAACCCCACAGGCGAACCATGCGAGAACCGGAGCGACGACCAGCGCGATTCCGGCCGCAAAACCCGCGCCATCGCGAAGCCAATCGCGCCAATCGCGGCTGATCGCGAGGATCCCGAGCCCCACCCCGCACCCAACCGCGACTGCGGGCGTTAGTCGAAAGCACAGCGCGATACCCGTCAATGCGCCGGAGACGAATATCCAGTAGCGCGCGCCGGTATCGATCCGCTGCGCGAACGCGATGAGTGCCACAGCGCTGAATACGAGATACCGGTAGCCAAACAGGTAGTGGGATACGTGAGATGACGGCGCTGCCAGCGCCAGCATTGCCGCACCCAACAGCGCAAAGCTTGCTGGCATGCAACGGCGCCCGAGCAGGTAGACCGAAAGACACAGAGACACGTTGAAACCCGCGTCGATGATTCTGGCTGCGATGACTCCGGGCGGAGCCATCGCGTAGCCGATCCATGCGGGTAACAGGTGGCCGGGCGGGAACGGAAAGAAGACGTCTGTGTACAATAGTCCGCCCTCGTGCAGCCGGCGCGCGCCACGCAGCACCCAGCCTTCGTCGAGCATCGCCATGCCGTGATAGACGAACAGCGACTCGAAGCTGATACTCAACGTGAGCAGTATCAGCAGGTGCCACCAGAGCGGGTCGCCTGCCAGCGGCGCGATATCGGGCGGCGGCTTGGCTTGCACGGCGCATTCTCCTTCGAGTCCTACTTCGTACTTCCGCCAACCGCGGCCGCGCGCTCACCGTTTCGCGACGAAAGTATCCGCGCCGTTACCCGACCCTGGACGGGCCCGGCTTCTAACTCGACAGGTTCTTGCGCGCCTTGGCGACCGCGCGAACGATTCGCTTGCGATCGTCTTGCTCGAGCACGTCCAGAATCCTACTTGCGTCGGTGGCGTGCTTGCGTGCGGCCGCGGTCGTGAATGCCATCGCAACGTTCCAGCGGGTATTTTCGTTGCGCTCTTTGCTTGCCTTGCGCAGCAACGCGAGCGTCTCTTTGGGGAACCTCGAAAGCAGGCCACCACCGAGTGCGAACGGTCCCAGGTTTTTCTGCAGGTAGGCACCTTCGAGCGGCAATAAGCGCTCGACGATTTCGAGCATGGGCGCCGCTTCCTTGGCGTTGCGCGCTTTGGCTTGCGAACTCAGCGCCAGCGCGACGGCGCGACATGGCGCCTCGTCTCCCTGGGTCGACCAGGCGTCGCACAGCTGCATGCCGCCAGCGAAATCCCGCGCCAGTACGTCGGCCAGGCCACCGGACGCCCACTCGCGTACCTCCCAGTCTGTATCCTCAGCCAACGCGCGCAAGCGCTTCTCCGTTCCCTTGCGGTCGCGCTCCCAGCCGCTGGCGACGAGTCCGCAGGCGATGGAGCGGGCGATGTTCTCGTCGCGCTTCATCAGTTTTTTCCCCCACGCCAGTTGGCGGGCCGGGCTGGATTGGCGCAGCAAGCCGATTACGCCGAGTTTCACCGCCTGTGGCGCGCCCGGCTTTCCGTGGTGAGTGCCGCTCATCAGATATTTCGCCAGCGCATCGATATCGTCGGCTTCGATCCAGGTTCGTATGCGTTCGGATTCAAACTTCATGCGCATCAGCATACCTCTGGTACCCTCAGCGAGTGTCATCCCCCCAGTCGACGCATCGAAAGCTGAACAGACCGAGAGCTGAGGACGGAAGAAGCATGTCGGACGCATTGCCGAGTGTCGCAGAGTTGGTTGGCCCGATCATCGAAAAAGTAGAGCCCGATCAACAGCCGCTGCTGATTGCGCTGGCCGAGCGGATCGCGGCACGCCGCTACCGAAGCTGGGCCGACGCCATTGGCGATTCCGCAGACCGCGATCGTTTGCTGGCATGCGCGGAACGCGAGGAGGAAATCGCGCGACGCGTCGAGGCCCTGTTCGAGGATACGTCCGTGGTGCAGTCGGAGCTTCTGGCTCGCTATGGCGGACTCGAGGCGGCCTACTGCGAGCTTTTCGAAGGCCGCCCACTCATCGACCAGTTCAGCATGCAGTCTCGTGGCGAGCGTCTGGGCGCCGCGACCTGGCGCGCGTTTGCCGCGCGCAGCGACGACATCGTGCGAGACACCTACCTCGAATGCGCGAAGCTCGAGGAGGAGAGCGCCGTTGTGCTCGAGGAGCTGGCCTGCGCTTGCAGCTAGCAGGATAGGAGCTTTGGCTGCGAAGTGGCGAATGCCTGGCTAGGGTTCGGCGCTAACACCAGATCGCGATAGGCGACCCGATGACGAAAAAGTGGGCGGAGCCGCAACCCGCCCGTGGCGGCGCGCTCAGCGATGATCAAGTCAGCAGCTGGCGCACCCGTGGCTTTGCTCTGATCGAGGGCCTGTTCCCCACCGACCTGATCGCGCGCGTGCGACACGATGCCGAGTTGGCCTTTCCTGCAGCGGGCAGCCAGGAGAGCAGACGCGTTACCGACTTCGGGAGTGGCGAACGGCTGGTGTTCCCGGCGGATAGCGATGCAGCGAACGAACTAACGTTACATCCGCGCTTACTCACTGCGGTTGCACGGCTACTCGGCGTCCCGACGCTGGAGCTGCGTCTCACCCAGTCGGACCTGTGGGTGAAATACGGCCGCGACGATCGCAACGGCGGCGACCGACCAGCGCATGCACGTCGATTACCCGAACCACACGCTCACTCACCCGCCGCGCTGGCACGAGCCCGAGGCAGTCGAAGTCATCGTGTACCTATGTCATGTCGAGGACTGCGGAGGTGCGACGGCGGTCGTGCCGCGCACCGGTGACGACGACCCCGCCTACCCTTGGCCGATCGTCGCGACACCCGGCGTGGCCGGACTCGAGTGGGTCAACGACCGCGATGCCGCGGAGGCCTACCTCGAGCGAGTAGCCCCAGAGGTGGCTCGCTGGCGCGCCGAACACCTGTACCCGCGCGAGGTACACGCGCGCTTTCGTACCGGGACGGTCCTGCTCTACCGACACGACACCTGGCATCGCGGCACGCCGCTCGAGCTGGGGACGATGCGCGCGGTGCACAACCTGACGTTCCGCAAGGCGGGCAGCGAGTGGGTGAGTACGCTGCACACGGGCTGGGCGTGGGCGATGTACCGGCGCTCGCTGCCGATGGAGCGGTTGATTGCACGCGCGTCCGTTGAGCAGCGCTGCGTGCTCGGTTTCCCGGCGCCCGGCCACCCCTATTGGACACCGGAGACCGTCACCGCCGTCGGCGCGCGCTTCGGACCACTCGGCATGGACATGCGGCCTTACGAGAACCCGGTTTCCACGACCCGCCGCTAGTTCTTGCGGCGCCCTAAACCCGCTTCCGCACTCGCCTGAGGGCGGCCAGCACACTGAATGCAGTGAGCACCATGATGCCGGCTCCGGGCTCGGGGACCCGAAGTACGAGGTTCCCGCCGACGTCTTCCGGAAAATCGAAGTCGCCGAAGGACCCCACCTGAATCAGGTAGGTGTTACCCGCCTGCGCGTCGAACGCAAGCTGTGACTGAACGACTCCTGCGTCATCGTTGCACACTACAGGCGGAGCGCTGTCCAGCATCCCGCAACCCGGTGCCGCGTTCCACACCGAGAGCACGGTGTCGTAGCGGGAAAGCAGAGAGTCGACTTCGACCCGACCGCTCGAGTTCGGAGTATACGAGTACCAAACGGTCGCCAGGTCCGGCCCGCTAGACGCGCCGCAGGCCCTGATATCTGGATCCGAGGAGTCCGGCGTCGCGGCACGCGTGTCGAGGCTATCGGTGAATGGGAAACCCGCCTGCGATACCAAAGTCGGAGTCGAGCAGGAGTTATTGGCGGGACGTTCGATTGTGGTGCTCGCCTGGGTGGCGTTCTGCGGCGCTCCCGCCTGCGTGCAAACCATCGTGTATTGCGTGGTGGTGCTCGGGTTGACGCTCTGGAAGTCGCTGGTGAACCGCGGCCCCGTGAACTCGGGTGAGCCTGACGCGGTGCAGGCTCCGGCTTGAAAGCCGTACCAGACGAGGTCGTGTTCGCCGGTTTCCGGATCGAAGTGGAAGTTGGTGATCTCCACGTGGAAGGGCGGGTTGCCATCGATGTTGAGCTGGAAGCCCCCGTTCGAACTGGCGTCGAATCGAGAGACCTGGATCAGCAGCGGACTGAGGATCGTCACATCGAAGGCGATGGCGGAATCGAAAGTCGAGCCGCCTGCGCCATCGCAGGCGGTCGCGTCATTGCCGGATTCGTAGTCGTCGTTGAAATCGAGAAAGTTTCCCGTGGCGAAATCGTAGAGTGTGATTGCGGTGTCCTGTCCCGTTGCCACCCGCGTGCCGCACGTATTGATTCGGACGCTGCCAGTCGAAGTGGGCACGAAGCGATACCAGACGTCGGGTTCAGTGTCGATGTCTGGAAAGTCCGGTTCGGCCTGATGGAGGCTTCCAGCGAGCGTCCCGCCGGGGTGTAGGGTGGAATTTACCTGGTCGTCGTTGGGCGGCGGCTCGAGGATGGTCAGCCGGAAAGGGTCGGGCCCATCGTCAAAGCGCGACAAGCGCACCAAGGCCGGCACGCCTTGGGTTAGCATCACGCTGAACGCGGAGTCTCTCGTGAACCCCTGGTCGAGCGGCAGGCCGCTCAGCGGATCGTTCTGCGCACAGGCTGTGTCATCGTTGCCTAACTCCCAGTCGTCGCTGGAGATGATCTCGTTTCCCGGGGAGCAGCCGCTGTGGAGCGAAAGCACGCTATCGAGCCCCTGGTCAACGGCTGGCGAATCGCTGCTGCCGCAGGTGTTCATGCGAACCTCGCCGGTCTTCGTGGGGACAAACTGGAACCACACGTCGGGCTGGTCATCGAAGCCGTCCGAGAGCGACGAACCGTCGCGAGTCGCGCCCGCGAGCGTTCCGAGGCTGGTTCCCGTTCCGACGAGCTGCGGAGAAAGGCAGGAGTCGTTCCCGCCGGGGATTCCAAGCGGATCGGGAGCCAGCGACGCAACGACCGCCAACGGTGAACCCGCTTCGAGAGCCGTCAGCGTTGCGCTCGTCGCGACTGGGGGTGCGTTCGCGTCGAAAGCGAAGTTGAAAAGGGTGCCCCAGTCGAGCGAGTTGCCCACCGGAGCCGTCCAGGTAATCGATACGCCAGGGGTGATGGTGACGGTCCAGTCGTTGCCCGCATTTGTGTCGATGTCATTGAACTCTGCATTGCTCACGACGACGTTGGCAGCCAGGGGAAGGCTGAACGAGCTGAGTTGGCGATCGAAATCGAAGTTCATCAGCGCAAACTCGTAGTGGAAGCTCTCGCCCTCGGTGGTGGTCTTGACTGCGAGCTGGAAACTCCCTTCTGCGGATTCGACGAGCGTGCTGGCGGCACCGTTGGGCGGAAAGTTCGGGTCCACGAACTGGTCGAGGATCGAGCCCTGGCGCAGCTCGGTCTCGAACGTGAAGCCCCAAGTTTCGTTCGTCAGCACGGGGGCAACCCGCCGGTTGCCCATGCTGTTCATGATGTCGACGTCGTTTCTGACCACGTACCAGGACTCGATGAAGTACTGCGCGCCCGGCGTTTGGAGATCGGGCTCTTGTACGACCAACAGGTGTTCGAAGGCGTCATGGTCGGCGCGCTGGTGCGACCGGAAGTCGTCGTTCTGTTCGTTCAGCGGTGCTCCGAAGTTGTCGAAATGCGAGCCGACCCGGGTCCATTGACCCGTGCTTACCGTTACCTCGCTGCGCGGAGCGAAGTGCAATCGATCCGAGTTGTTCCCGGCGCCGTAGCGATCGCTGCAGGCCGGATACAGAACCTGGCCTCCCGGGCACGTGCAGCCCGAGTTCACCGCATAGAAGGCGTGCTTGATGTCGGATTGTCCGATCTGCCGCATTCTCCCGTCGGCCAGGCGAAAGAAGTGGAGCGACAAGTAGGGGTGCTCACCAATCAATGCGGGGTCTCCGAGAGGCTCCGCGGAGTCCGGCAAGATCGCTTGTCCCCACGCCACGGAACCGATGCCGACATTGGTGAGGTCGGCCGCCGGTGCCATCGCGACCCGGCCTCCCGGCTCTCGCGCCCCCAACTGAGAAAGGGCCAAGAGCCCCGACAGTTCGACGTCGATTTCGAGAGCCGGATTCGGGGGATCGCAACTCACGCCGGCCTGAATGGAGGAGGCCGATAGTTCCGAGATTGGGTCGCGCTGTGCAAGCTCTGCCTGGAAGGCGATGTCAGCCGTGCCGACGAAAGTTTCCGCGAGGTCCGGCCGACCGAGAGCCGCCGCGAACTCGGGCGAGAGCAACATGTCGCAGTTGAGCAGTCGCAGCTCACTGCCGTCAGCGGAACTCCCGGTGTGGGCGCTGCCCAGCCGGAACCAGCGCTGGCCTTCCGAATCGTAGAGGTCGAAGATGTACGGCTCTTCCGCGGCACGCAGTTCGAAGCCCTGGAGTGACAGCTGCAGGTCGTCGAACGCGAGCGTGAGACCGCCGGAGTGAGTGAGGGAACCGCTACTGAAGCCAGCGTTGTTCGGGTACGCCCCGGCGTAGGACAGTCGCGCCCCGGCTTGGATCGCGAACGCGAGTGCGCCCGCTCGAGCCGGTTCGGCTCTGGGGATGGCGCCGATCACCTCGACCCCCAGCCCCCGGAGAAGCGCGGTGTCGAAGAGGATCGAGGTCCGCCCGACCGCAGCTGCTGTCGCGCTGTCGTCGGCCAGAGGCGGCGAGCCCGTCGTCGCGACCAGCAAGACGGTCAGCGTGCACAGAGCCGGGGCGCCTCGGAAGACCAGACGGAGCCAATTACGCATCTTTGATTCCCCTCTTGCCGTCTTGCTTATCACCGGAACAGCTCCCCATACTTGGGGGAACAACAATTCTGAGTCGTTTCAGTGGGATAAAAGATAGAACGTCCGGAGGCCGCGGTCTTGTCAGTCCAGTGAAGTGGCCAATTTCCCACGACTATTGTGATTCTAGATTACAAGAAAACCGGAAGAGCGAACTCGGCGCTCGGTCCCAGAACGGAAGCGAAACAACCCACTGGACTCGAGTCCAGTTCGACAGACCAGTGGGCTCGAGTTCGAGGACCTGAAGGAGCGTCGCTGGCATCCAGGCTGGACAGCGTTTGTTTCACTACCGCGTTACCCCGACCTGGGTTCGTTCTCAGCCGTGCGGAATCTTCCCATCCGGCGGCCACAGTGCCACGCCATCCTCCAGCGGGATTTCGAGACTTCGCAGCACGGACGCAATCATTCGCCAGGTTCCGATCGCCGCGACCAGCTCGATCAGCACGGTCGGATCGTTCGGATCACCGATCTCTCTTTCGAGTGCCGCCCAGGTTTCGGGCGAGATCGCACCCGCTTGCAAAGTCTCGTCGGTCGCGGTGAGCACCGCGCGGTCCGCATCACTGAATCGATCCGAAGTCGTCCAATCCCGTACCGCCAGCAGGTCTTCTTCAGACACCCCCAACTCAACAGCGACCTTCCAATGCTGGGTCCACTCGTACACCGACCCGGTCTGCCAGCCAAGACGCATGATCACCAGCTCGCGCAACCGCGCGTCGAGGCTGCCACGGAACAAGAGCGAGATCAGCAGGTCTTGGACGGCCTTCGCGACCGTCGGTTGGTGGAGTAGCGCGCGGAATACATTGAGCTCGGCCATCTGCGGCAGCACGCCGACTTGCCCGGCCGCCTTGCTGGCGGCCTCTTTCGCGAGCAAGGGGACTCTGGATTCAGCCATCATCCGATCCCATACGCGCGCAAGACATTGCCCCCCAGGAAGCCTGCGCGTGCGGATTCCGGCAGCTGCCGAACGATGCGCTCCACTTCGGGAACGTATTCGGGCGGGTGGTCAGGGTGCGGGAAGTCCGACGCCCAGAAGAAGCGGTCTTCACCGACCAGCGGAATGATCGCCGAAAGCGAAGTCTCATCCGGGTCGCCAGAGATCCAGCACTGCCGCTTGAAATAGAAACTCGGCTTCTGCTTGAGCAATGCGCGCACCCGAATGCCTTGCGGTGACGCGTAGACCGCGTCCATCCGGTCGAGCCAGTATCCGATCCAGCCGGCGCCAGATTCCAGGACCACCACGCGGAGTTCAGGAAAAAGATCGAATACACCGTATTGGAACAGCGACGTGAACGCGTGTCGAACCGCGTCCGGCGCCGTCACATTGATGGAGAACGAATACTGACCACTGGTGTAGTCTCCGAACCGACCCGGGCCGGCCCACTTCGGCTCGAAGCAGGGGTGAATCCCGAACGGCAGCCCCAACTCTTCGGCGGCAGCAAACACCCTATGATGTGCGGGGTCCCCGAGCGGCTTGCGGGTCATCGTGAACGGTGGCACCCAGACCCCTTTGACGCCTGCTGTGGCCGCGCGTCGGAGTTCCGCTTCTGCCGCGTCGGGATCACCGAGCGACAGCTGCGCGACTGGGATCAGGCGCCCGCCGGAGTCGGCACAGAACTCGACGATCCAGCGGTTGTAGGCGCGCAGATAGGCCTGCGTCAAGTCCTCGTCCTCGCACTCTGCAATCCACAACACATTCAACGTCGGATACAGAAAGACGCGTTCGATGTTTTCCTGGTCGATCCGCGCAATCCGTTCGGCCGGGTCCATGGCACCGAACGGCGCGTTGTCCACGTAGTCGCAGCCGGTCTTCTCGCGTTCATAGACGATCCCGCCGACGAGGTCCATCGCACCCAAGCCGGCCGGCATTCCATTGCGAACCAGCTTCGAGGGTCGGCCGTCGATCTCCAGGTACTCGAGGCCTTTGTCGTCCCTCTTGATTCGCAGCGCGCGGTCTCGATACGCGGGCTCGAGGTAGCGCTCCCAAAGGTCCGGCGGTTCCAGGATGTGACCGTCGGCGTCTACCGCGCCGTCGAATTCGAGTCGGGGGAGGGTTTTCATGCTCTTCCTTGGCTGACGTGACGGCTGATGGAACGGCTGATGCGATCGAATTTTTCTTCGGTGCCCGCCGTGCATCCTAGCCGATCAACTGAGCGTTCGACCCGCCGTCCAGCGATCGAACGCGTTCAGCGTGACGTCGGGCTCCTCGACGTGAATCCAGTGACCACAGCCCGGGACGACCACGAGCTCGGCGTCCGAGAGTTTCGACGCGATGATCTCCGATGCCTGGGGTCCCATCGGATCCTTCTCGCCGACAAGCAGCAGCACCGGGCACGCGATCTGCTCGAGTTTCGGAGTGAGCGGGTCATCGAACAAGCTCTTCAGCGTGCGCGTTACGTGCGCGATTCCGCCCCCGTCGCCCGCGATCTTCATTTTCGATTTCTGGCCGTAGATCGCACGGGCGAGGCCCGCCGTCCCGTCGGTCTCGCCCGCCAATGCGATGCGCTCGTACCAACCCGCCACTTTTTGGCTGCATTGAGAGGCGGTCCCGATCAGAACCAGCCCGGCGACCCGATCCGGAAAAGCGATTGCCGTCGCCATCGACACGATGCCGCCCATCGAGTGTCCGACGAGCACCGCGCGGTCGAGCTCGAGCGCATCGAGCACACCGATCGCGTCGGCCGCGAGATCGGCGCGTGTGTACGGACCGGCCGGTGCGCCGGATTCGCCGTGACCGCGCTGGTCGTAGCGTACCAGGCGTCCGCGCTCCGCGAGCGGCGCGGCGATCCGGTCCCAGGTTTCCAATGTATCGACCAACCCGTGCAGGCACAGCAGGTTCGGCGAACCCGATCTCGAAGCGTCTACGCGCAATTCGGTGTCGCCTACACGAACGAGTTCCATCTAGCTCTCCAGTCGAATCTTGTTCCTTCAGTCGGAGTTGGTCGCTACCTTGGTGCGGCGACGCTACGGCTAAATGCAGCCGTTTTGCTCGCTGCCGCGGACGATCAGGTACGGCCTCGCATCGCCCACCGCTTCCGCGCCAGGCAAGAACTTGCACGTCGCGCTCGCATAGTGGGATGAGATCGCGCGGCGGAAGCCGGACGAGCGGTTCTGGCCCGAACCGTGCAACAGAATCGGGTGAAAGAACACGACGTCGCCCGGATCCATTTCGAGGTGCACGCGGCCTTCGTGCGCGCCGACTCCCTTCGCAGAGAAGTACGCGAGGTTGACGTGGTCCCAGCCCGGGTTTTCATGCGCGAGCAGTTCGCCCTTGTGGGATCCGGGGATGACGACGAGGCATCCGTTTTCTCGCGTGCAGGTTTCCAGCGCGGTCCAGGTCGCGACGATTCGATCGGCTGGACGGAACGGGAAATACAACAGGTCCTGGTGGAACGGGTGACGGCCGTCGACGTTCGGCGGCTTGTTGATCAGCATGTTGTGAATCATCTTGATATCGGGACCGATGAAGTCGGCCACCCAATCGAGCAGCTTTTCGTGCTTCGCGTAGCCGTCGAACAGCACAGGGTCGTTGTGGAAATCCTGGATCTTCGCAATCGCTTCCAGACGCGTGGCGGGGTTCACGACGCCCTTGGCGACCATGACGTCGCGCATCACCAGCATGCCATCGGGAATCTCGACTTCGCCGTCGACGATCGCAGTCAAGCGTTGCTTCCAGGTTTCGAGTTCTGCGGATTCGAAAAAGCCGCGCAGCACGAGGAATCCCTGTTCGTCGTAATCGCGTCGCTGCGACGGGCTCAGCCGAGGACCCGATGACGCTGTGGTTGGATTGGTGTTCGACACGGTCTCAGAGATCACGGTTCTCTCGCCTCGCTTTTCGATCCGGGCGCTTTGGATCACGGCGAAGGCTGCTCCTTGCCACAGTCCAGCAGATATATACAATAGGAAAATAAAGACGTCGATCGGATAATTTCATGATCCCGAGCAAGACCCTCGCCATGGTTCAAACGGGGCCCCGACAGCTCGAACCGAGGGACCTCCCGATTCCCGAAATCAGCGATGATTCAGCGCTGCTCAGAATAGAAGCCTGCGGCATTTGCGGCAGCGATTACGAGCAGTACGAGGGTGTATTGCGCACCCCGATGCCGGCGATTCCCGGCCATGAACCGCTCGGTGTGATCGCAAAGATCGGCGATCGCGCGGCCGCGCGCTGGGGCGTCGACGTCGGCGACCGAGTCGCTGTGGAAACCATGTTGTCGTGTCGCTTCTGCGACCCGTGCCTCCAAGGGCGCTACCACCTGTGCCGCTCGCGCCGGATCTACTCGTACATCCCGTTGTCGGACGAGCCCGGCTTGTGGGGTTCGTATGCGGAGTACATGTATCTCGATCCGAACTCGGTGGTTCACAAGGTCGACTCGACGCTTCCGCCGGAAGTCGCCGTGATGTTCAACCCACTCGGCGCGGGCTTCCGTTGGGCGGTGGAAATTCCGAAGACGGGGCCCGGTGACACGGTGATGATCCTCGGCCCCGGCCAACGCGGCTTGATGAGCATCCTCGCTGCACGCGAAGCCGGCGCGGATAAGATCATCGTCACCGGTCTAGAAGCTGATGCGAAAAAGCTCGCGCTCGCACGCGAATTCGGTGCGGACCACACCATCGATGTCCAGAACGAGGTGGCCAAGCATCGCGTCCGAGAGATCACCGACGGTGTCGGAGCCGATATCGTCGTCGACGTTTCATCGTACGCGACCGAACCCGTCGCCGAGGCGCTCGACTACGTGGCACCGGGCGGCTGCATCGTGCTCGCAGGTGTCAAGGGATTCAAGCCGATTCCAGATTTCGTATCCGACAAGATCGTGTTGAAGGAGATCACGATCCACGGTGCGATCGGTGTGACGTCGACGGGCTACAAGAGCGCGATCCGTTTGCTCGAGTCGCGCCGCCATCCGGTCGAGAAGATGCACACGCACGATTTCTCGTTGCGCGACGCGGAACTCGCGATTCAAACACTCGCGCGAGAGATCCCGGGCGAGGAGTCGATTCACTCGTGTCTGAGACCCGGAATGGACTGATGCCACCCGTACATGCCAATTTCAAACCCTGACCGGGTGTTCACGAGAATCGGGTTCACAAAGGGGATCGCCGGATGGAATTCGTTCGAAATTGGATCGAGAAATCACCGCTCAGCGCCGCGATGGGCGTCGGGCTCGACTCGATCTCCGAACAGAGCGCACGACTCGTACTGCCGTACCTCGAAGCCAATACCAACCCCGGCAAGGCGTTGCACGGCGGCTGCGCGGCCACACTTGGTGCGATCGGTGGCCAGGTCGTCGCGCGCGCTGCGCTTGGGGAACCAGCCGGACCCTTCCACACCTTCTCGATGCAGGTCAACTACCTCGCGGCCGCAATCGACGAAGGCATCGTCGCCAATGCCAGGCTGTTGCGGCGAGGCAAAGAACTGGTTTTTGTCGAAGTCGATGTTGCGACCGACCAGGGAAAATCGATCGCGCACATCACGACCAGCGTGCGCGGCCGCTTCGGCGCGGAACCTGCCGAACTCGCGACATCTCAGCGCGATCACGCCGAAAGCGATCCGGGCGCGATGGGCCCGCACCTGCACAAGATGCCGTTCATCGGCAGCCGTGGAATTTTTTGTGAGCACATGACCGGTGGAACGTCGCGCCTGGTGATGCCGTTTCTGGAATCGAATGCGGACGCCAGTGGCGGCGTCCACGAAGGCGCCGTATTGGCGCTGCTGGATACGACGGGCGCGATGGCGTCCTGGGCGGAGACTGGACCCGGCCGATTCAAAGCTTCGACACCGTCTATGCAGGCCCGGATCATGTGTTCTCCGCGCAAGGCAGACCTGATTGGCTACGGGAAAATGGTCCAGCGCGACAACGAAATTTTTTGGAGCGATGTCGAAGTGGTGAGCGCCGACGATGCGAGGATCGTTGCGCGCGGAACCGTCGTCTACCGAATCCTGACCTGAATCTTGCTCGAGCTTCCCTTGAGTCTCCTTCTGGGTAAATGATCAATGAGCCCCGCCCTAGACCAGGAACTCGCACGCATCAGCCAACGCATCCGCGAAGCCCGCGATGCGGCCGGGTTGACCTTGCAGGAGCTCGCCGCCAGGAGTGGTGTAGCGACCAGTACGATCCAAAAGGTCGAGACCGAGCAGATGATTCCGAGCGTGGCGGTCATTATCAAGATAGCCCGTGGCCTGGGAATGCACGTCTCGCAGCTCGTACAAGAAGGCGAGGAGACCCTCGAGATCTCTCACATCAGCGCCCACGAACGCCACGAAATCGGCGCGAAGGGAAAGTTGCTCGTCGAGCGGCTATCGGGCGACCTGCTCGAACCCTCGCTCGAGATGTGGCGTGTCACGCTGTATCCGGGCATATCGAGTGGTCGGCAAGCGATCGAGTACGACGGCGAGGAGATCGTAAACTGTGAAGCGGGCGAGGTCACATTCTGTCTCGGCGAGCAGGAATACGTACTCGCCACCGGTGATAGCCTGCACTTCAAGGCATCGATCCCGCACCTCTGGCGCAATGACGGTCATTCGCCGGCGCGCTTCACAGTCACTGGGACGCTGCCGCGGAAATTCCGGGCCGCACTTCGCCAGCAAATCGGGTCGTTGACCCCGGACGTGAAGACCACCCTGTAGTTCACGCGTCGCGACGCGCGGGCAGCTGTCGCCGTCGCAACCGTTGTCGCTGCCAGCCCCGAGACACTAGTATCCCGCACGACGAGGCCCAGATGAAGAGCGTCATCGCGTTTGACAGGTCGGCCAGCCGGCGAATCGAGGCGGCTTACCTGACGGCGGATGTCGTCGCACAGCGTGTTGAAGTGCTGGCTGCGCTCGATGTTCGTCCGGGCGAGCGGGAGAGAGGTTCAACCATTTCAGAAGGTCCTCGACTTCGAGTGCAGGTTCAGGTGCGCGAAGCGGCCGCATCGGACCGCGACGAAATTGCGCACAGCCTCGCGCGGGCCTTCCAGGATGATCCTGTCTCGGCGTTTCTGTTTCCCGACTCCACGGTTCGTGCGCGCCGGCTGCCTCCCTTCTACGCGTCGGTGATCCGCATTTTCGACCAATTGGGGCTGGTTCAGACCGAGGATCAGCTCCGAGGTGCCGCCGCCTGGCAATCGCCGGCCGCGAGACCGAAGCTGCGAGAGGTACTTCCCGGCATGATCGGGATGGGGATCGCGCTTCGGTCTACGTGGTTCCGACTCGCAAAATTGAACGCGGCGGTCGTCCCGTTTCACCCCCGCGAGCCGCACTGGTACCTCGCCGTACTCGGAACCGACCCCTCCGCTCAGCGGTCCGGCATCGCATCCGCGTTGATCCGACCCACGCTGCAACGCTGCGACGATGAGGGAATCATCGCCTATCTCGAATCGTCCAAAGAGGCGAATATCTCTTTCTATCAGCGTCACGGCTTCCGCGTAGCGCACGAAATCGACGTTCCACAGGGTCCGAAGCTCTGGGCGATGCAGCGCGAGCCAAACAAGCCCCGCTAGCGATCACGAATGCGGGCCGGGCCGGGCCGGTTTTGGATGGCGTGCCAGCAGCTTTTGCAGCGCGTCCTCTCCCAAGCTTTCGAGACGAGCGATGTTCCGAGCGGGTATTCCCTCCGGATCGGCGTGCATTGCGATCGCTCGGCTTACCGAATCCTCCCGAATCAGGTGCAGCATGGGATACGGAGATCGGTTCGTGTAGTTCCCTATCGCATTTGGCTCGGTTGCTTCGAACCGGTAGTCGGGATGGAAGCTCGCGATCTGGATCTCGCCCTCCAGCAACTCGCCAACCACGGTTGCGTTCGCGACTTCGAGAAAGTCGTTGAAATCAAGAAAGTCGCGAAGCACGTTCGGGTGCACCAGCAGCGACGAATCCAGCGTGTGAGGGCTCGATGCTCCCGACTCGAGGATGCCCAACTCGATTACCAGTAGCTCCAGCAGTTCGGCAGGCGCAACGGCCGCGGTGACCTGGATGCGAAGGCGCCCAGAATCGATCGAGCGCTTCGCGAACGGGCACAGGTCCAAACCGACGACGACCGCATCGATCCAGTCTCGCGTTTCGGCGAGTATGCGTTCTTCGTTCATTCACGCTTGCCCTTGCAGCGACTGGTTGTCCGCCCTACGACCTCGCGGCGCGATTCGCGATCGCGGCCATCACCGCCTTCACGGTCGCGGGTTCCGGTGGTTGCGGGCCCAACGCGCGCCGTTCCCCTTCGGCCGTGATCGGATGCGGCAGGATTTGGGGAAACAGCGAGCCACCTATCGGGTCGCCCGTCTCGAGCCCGTGCTCCCACAGCAGCGGCATCGTCGCACGCCGATCTTCGTAGGTCACACCCTCTCCCGACCAGCGGCTCGAAAATGCGCGGCGTGCGGTATCGGTGGAGTAGTTCGCCGAAGAGCCGTGCATGATGTGCGGGTTGAATATCAGGCAGTCTCCCGGACTCATGTCGGGACAGTACAATTCGTAGTCTTCGCGGTGATTGTCGATGTCGGGCGCGTCATCGAAATCGGAATCCAGCATGAAGGGGTCGTAGTTCGGTGTCACGGCCTTGAAGCGCTGGGTCCAGCGATGTGAACCCTTGACGAACTCCAAGCCGCTGCTGGCCCGATCGACCGGATCGAACGTGATCCAAATCGAGCAAATCGATCGGCATTCGACGTCGACGGGCCAGAACGTAACGTCCTGGTGCCATGGTGTCGGGACGTGGCAGCCCGGCGGCTTCACGAAAAGCTGATCATAGAAATGACAGATGCGCTCGGAACCCAGCACCTGCTGCGCAATCCGGGCAGCGGGCGACTCGTAGACCCAATCGCGAAAGTCATCATCCACCTTCCACACGAACAGGTCGCCGCTGAAGTTCTGGTCCTGCATCGAAACGATGTTTCCAAAGAACGTCGGGTTCGCGACGACCCGGTCCACAGCCAGGGCCATCCGGTCGATCCATTTGTCGGGAAACAGCCCGCGGGCGCACACGACACCGTCGCTCTGATAGGCGGAAAGTTCATCCGGCGTGAGGTCGCGAAGCGCTTGTTCGGGCATGTCGCTCCTTTGATCCGCTGATCCGCGATGCACGATACCGGTGCGCGATGCGAGTTCGGCTTGCAGGCAAGCGGGTGGCGCCAAGCATGCCACGATCGCCTTTTCACGGCCATGTTCACGCCCGCGTCGCAACCACCCCCTCGAAGGAGTCCCCCTCGCGAAAACCTTCGAGCCGTGGGAAGTCCGGTCCGGGGGAAGCGGCTTCCACTGAAGCCAGCTTGACGCCAGCGTTCTTCGCGGTGGCAAGCATACGATCGCGCAGGCTGTCTTTCGCGGAATGGTCATTGCGGCATGCCAGCAGGCAGCCCGCGGGTCGAAGCCGCTGCAGACACAGTGCGATCAGCTCCGCTTGCCGCTTGCGCACCGTCCAGAATTTCCTCCCGACCGCCGCCGCCGTGGGAGGATCCAGAATGATGCCGTCGAACTGTTCGCTGCTCGGAAGCTTTTCGATGTAACGTTGCGCGTCGTATTTCACGCATTGGTGTTCCCGCGCATCGAGCCCGTTGCGTTCGAGATTTCTCTGCAGCACATCCAGATACGGGCGGGACAGATCGACACTGACAACCTCGTCGGCGCCCGCGTCGAGCGCCGCCAACGAAAATGCGCCGGTGTGACAAAACAGGTTCAACCATCGGCCACCGCCGGCCTCCTGAATTCGCTTCGCGATCCGTTCCCGGTTGGATCGCTGATCCAAGAAGAGCCCGATACCGGGTCGAGAGCGGCGCGGCTCGGACAGACCCGTGCTGATCTCGAAGCTCAAACCGCGCTCCGATACGCAAAACGATTCTTGTCGGGGCCGACCTCGCAGGCGCTCGATGCAAACGAATTCGCCTTTGGGGCGATCGGCGAAGTGACGCACACCAACGACGCCCACCACGTTGCGCGTGCCCGATCGGTCATGCGATCTGAGGCTCCACTGAGTGGCCAATTGATCCATGACTTCGTCGATCGCTTCGCCCGCGAACGAATCACAGCCGTGCCACAAGCTGACGACGCGCAGCTCGTCTTCGAGCAGATCGATCATCAAGCCGGGCAGGCGGTCCGCTTCGCCGTGAACCAATCGGAATGCAGTCGTCGCGCGATCGCTGTACATGGCGTCAAACAGGCGCGACCTGCGTCGCAACGCGGCGCGGATTCGCGCGCGGATATCGACAGGTTCACCCCCCCAGACCCGCGCGGCGATGCGGCCCGACCCTTCGATTCTACACACACCCACGTCGCGCCCGCGAGCCGTGCGCGCGTGTGCGATAGTTCCGGGTTCGTAGCCACCGACGTCCGACGTCTCTGTATCCGTCAGGATCCACGGATGCCCTCGTTCTAGCGCCAGAGCCGTTGCGTTCGAAACAGTGATCGCTACTGGGACGTCGAGGGGCGGGAAGACGCGCTCCATCGTCAAGAAGCCGGGCGGTTCGGGGCAAGTCGCATCGATGCCTTCTTTGGGGATCGCGATTCTCCGGCTGTACAGACGCAGGCCGCCAGCGATCATGATTCCGCCGAACATCGGATCCCCGAGGATTGGACACCGCGCGACCGCGAGATGCCGCCTCAGCTGATGGGTTCGGCCGGTGACGGGCGTGAGACTGACCTCGCAGATCGCGTTCGCGCAGGTTCCGACCGACGGCACGACTTGCGTCACTACTTGAAAACCAGTCTGCGCAGGCTTTCCATCGATTCCGCCGCGAAAGGTACCCTCTGGCCACGGCAGCGCGGGTACCATTGCGCGGTACTCTTTTTCGACTTCCGACGCAACGAACGATTCGTACAGTCGCGCCGCCGCCGACTTCGACAGTGCAATGAGCCACGCGCCACTGACCTCGGCATCGAGCCGATGTACCGGCCAGACGAGTTCGATTTGCGTCTGAAGCGCTGCCGCAACGAGCGATCTCGCGTCGGGCCCACGCGGGGTTGCCGCGTGGCTGGGCCAGCCGGCGGGCTTATCGACCACGCAGTAGTCATCGCCTTGCAGCAGAATCCCGATCGGTGCCGCGCTCGGTGGCTTCTTCCCCTCTCGCGCCACCAGCTGAACCAGCGCACCCCCCGCCACGCGGAACGAGGGATCGCGGACGATCTCGCCGCTCACCCGCAGCTCGCCAGACTCGAACAGCCGTTTGCGCTGGCTGCGGTCGGCTCGCGGCCAGGCGCGATCCAGCAGGTCGACGATCGATGCACCGCGACCAGGCGCTCTGAATTCGAGGTTCTTCAAGCTCTACCCTCGCCCGCCTGGGTACACCGAACCAACGGCAGAAGCCACATTCCGGGGCATTCCTCATCCGCGTGACAACGTTGAGTGATGCTCTGGTCTTTCGGGTCCAGCGCTTCACGATCCGTGATCGCGTTGCACTTCAGTTGATGGCGCCCACTTTCTTGAGAGAGGCGATGCGCTCCCAATCCAGTCCGAGTTCCAGCAGGATCTCTTCTGTGTGTTGCGCGTGTTCGGGCCCCTTGCGCAGTTCGAATGGTTGCCCGTCGAATTGCACCGGGCTCGCGACGACGCGGAACGTCGACCCATCCCCGATATCGATCTCCCTAATGTGATCGTTTGCGATCACCTGCGGATCGCTGGGGATCTGGCCGGTGGTCTGGAATGGACCCCACTGGCCCTTCATGGGCGCCAGTTGATCGCGCCACTCTTCGAGGGTCTTGGTCGCGAAGATTTCGGACAGTACCTGCCTTGCCGCGTCGGAGTTTTCCATGAACGCCTCTCGCGTCGCAAAGCGGGGGTCGGTAGCGAGTTCTGGGTGTCCGAGATGTTCAACGGTGTTGGCCCAGTAGACATGGCCCTGCAACATGGTAAACATCATCGTGCCACCGCCCTTCGAGCGATAGATTCCGACGAGCGGATTGATGAAAGCAGCTCCTTGTGTGGGTACTCCGCCGCCTTCGCCTGAGAGCATCGCGCCGGTCAGCCCAGCCCCCATGGCCCACAAGCCGGTTCCGAGCAGCGAGATGTCGACCACCGAAGGCTCACCGGTTCGCTCGCGCTGGAACAGTGCAGCCGCAATGCCTCCGGCGATCGTCATTCCCCCGATCGAATCGCCGTAGGCGGGACCGGGTTGGAGGGCCGGCGTCTCGCCCTCGCCTCGCATCCCCATGCCGCTGCCGCTGCGGGCCCAGTAGTCGGTGGAGTCGTAGCCACCTTTGTGGCGCTCGGGACCTTTGTCGCCGTGAGCTGTGCCGCGCGCGTAGATGATCTGGGGATTGACGACGCGGATGTCTTCGACATCGATCTTCATTTTTTTGCGCGCGCCCGGCAGGAAGTTGGTCAGAAATACATCCGACACCTTCGCGATCTCGTGCAGCAGCGCGCGCCCATCGGGGTGAGTGAGATCGAGCCCGAGACTTCGCTTGCCCCGGTTGGAATGTTCCATCAAGAAATTGATGTTCGCGGTGTTGTCCTTGCCGCCAACCTGGATCAGACCGCGCTGGCCGTCGCCTTTGACTGGGTGCTCGATCTTGATGACATCCGCGCCCCAATCGGCCAACACCGCGCCTGCCGCCGGTACGAAAGTGAACTGCGCCACCTCGAGAACGCGAATGCCCTTCATGACACCGTCCATCTCTTCCTCCGATTTCCCGGCTTCTCTCCAGCGTCCAAGCATATCAGGCAGGCCTCAACGGGCGACTCGCTGGGAATCCCGGTCATCTGCGCCCCGGGGACCGAGAAAGCGACGCTCGACTCCTCGACTTGCTCAGATCCGGCTCCATGGCCGAGCCGTCGCGTTATCGTCCCGGCGCGCGGATCGGCACGGCCCTCGCTGACCACCTCTTTAACGCCTGGTGGGGGCCATGGGTGGTGTGGGCTGTGTGACACCACACTGTGGGTGATAACACCCAACTGCGACGAGAATTGTGGTTCCGAGCCGAAGCTTCTCAAGAGCCTGGGCCAATGCATCGATAGGCAACTCAGGTGATCCGAGTTCGACTGCTTCGTGGATGTTCGTTCCTTCTGCTCTGATCGGTTCTCTCGTCTGCCGCTGGTCATGTTGATGTCGAGCTGATTTTTGACCCCGGAAACTCGCTGAAGCGCTGCTCCAGCTGAAACTCGGATCACCTGAATCTCTCGCGAGCGGGTCGGTAACGACGTGGAAGTCTTCGCCCCGACGCGACGAACGCGCGCGACACTTCACACTTCTTTACTCGGCCGAAATCTGGCCGAAACGCGCGCGAACTAGCCTCCTGGGACGCTCGGAGCCACTTCCGAGACGAAACGGGGGCGCAACCATGAGCGAGCAACGAAACGACAAGACACGTTCCAATACCCTGCGCAGGTCCGCATGGATGTTCGGTGCGGCCGTCAGCATGCTGGCCGGTCTGCTGATTGTTGGGTCGGCACCACCGACAGCGCCGACCGCAGCCTACGCCGGCGGTTGGCGCGGTCATTGGGGGCACGATCGGCACGGCGACCCGGCTGAACACGCTCAGCTGGCGGTCGAATGGGTGCTGCGTGGGGTCGACGGGACACCCGAGCAGATCGAGCAGATCACCGCGATTGCAAAGGCATCGATCGACGAGCTGTCGGGGCTCCGAGAGGAGCAGCGTCAGCAGCATCAGGCGTTCGCTACCGAGATGTCGAAAGCGACAGTCGATAGTGACGCGACCGAGCGACTGCGCAGCGCTGGAATGGACGCCCTGGACACGGCATCCGTGCATCTGATGAAGGCGTTGATCGAGGCCGCGGGAGTCCTGACGCTCGAGCAACGGCTCGAATTGATCGAACTCGCCCAGCGCTTCCATCGACCCTGAGGCGGGCAATGCGGAGTACCATAGACGGTACTGTTCACTGCAACATCGACGGCGGAGCAACATCGCGGGCGCGTCGCCACCGAGCAACGCGCCCTCGATGCGCCTGGAGACCTGTTTGGCCAATCGGATCTTGATGATCGAAGACGATGAGAGCCTGTCTGCGATGCTGGCCGAGTACCTCCAGGGCGCCGGGCTGGAGCTGTGGTCGAAGGCGACGGGCGCATCCGGCCTCGACCTGCTCGCATCCGGGGACTTCGATGCGCTGATCCTCGATGTGATGTTGCCCGATTGCGACGGCTTCGAGGTGTGTCGCAAAGTGCGTGCCCGCTCTGAAATCCCGATCTTGATGCTGACAGCCCGCGGCGACGAGACCGACCGCATCGTCGGCCTCGAACTCGGTGCTGACGACTACCTCCCGAAACCCCTTCAATCCCCGCGAACTGCTGGCAAGGCTGCGTGCGATCTTGCGGCGCGCGCGCCGCCTGGAGGTCAGCTCCCGAGCGCTGCGATTCGGTCGGCTCGAAGTCGACTGCGATGCGCGAATCGTTCGAGTCGACGGCGAAGAACGATCACTGACCAGTCACCAGTTCGACTTGATCTGCGCACTGGCCGAGAACTCCGGTCGCGTCATGTCGCGCGATATGTTGATGCAACGAGTTCGCGGCCAGAGCCTCGACGCCTTCGATCGCAGTATCGACGTTCACATTTCTCGAATCCGCGCGGCCATCGAGGACGACCCCAAGAAGCCGCGCCGTGTGATCACGGTCCGAGATGCCGGATATGCGTGGGCCAAGCAGCAAGACGACGAAATTGACCGCGGATGAACAAGCTGTTCGTACAGGTCTATCTCACAGTACTCGGTGTGGTGATTCTGTTCGCGCTGAGTCTTCCGCTGCTCGCGCTGCTGCTACCCATCGATGAGGCTCACCAGAAAACCCTAGATGGTGTTGCGAACTTATTGGCCTCGCAATTGCCGTCTGGCGCGGATGGGCGCGAACTCGAACGTTCCGTCGAGCAACTCTCTGAGCAGCTCGGGCTAAAGCTGTCCGTTCGTGATGAGGACGGGAAACTACTCGCGGCTGTGCGCGCCGAGCCGGCCGCAATCGACCCGGCACTACTCGAGAAGCGATGGTTGAGGTCGGGTCGAGGCCGCGGGGCAGCTTCGCTGCGGCTTCCCGACGGCCGCTGGCTCGTCATCTCGCCCGACCGTGCCGCTCGACATCACGCCGGTTTCCTGTTCAGTGTCGCGGTCCTGAGTGGTATCGCGGCCATCGGCGCGTGGCCGGTCGTTCGCCGCATCACGCGGCGCTTGGAGAGGCTCAAGCGACAGGTTGACGAGCTCGGCGCCGGTGATCTTTCGATCCGCGTCGAAGTCCACGGGAGCGACGAGGTGGCCGACCTGGCGCGGAGTTTCAACCGGGCGGCCGATCGCATCGAACGGCTGGTGTCCGCACAGCGCAACACGCTGGCGAGCGCATCCCACGAGCTACGTTCGCCGTTGGCGCGAATCCGCGTTGCGGTGGAATTGCTGGCCGGCGACGGTCGCGAAGCATTGCGCGACCAGGTGGCGAGTGACATCGTCGAGTTGGACGAGCTGATCGACGAATTGCTGTTGGCCAGTCGCCTCGAAGCAGCGGTCGAACTAGAACGACCCGAGCCGATTGACCTGCTTGCTCTTCTCGCCGAAGAAGCGGTCCGGATCGACGCGATTGTCAGCGGAGACAACGCAGTGATCGAAGGTGACCCCCGTATGCTGCGCCGGCTGGTTCGAAACCTTCTTGAAAACGCGCAACGACATGGCGACCCAGGGTCGATCGAAGCCAGTATCGCGTCGCTCGCTTCTGGCGGCGTTCAGATTCGCGTAACCGACGCGGGACCCGGTGTGGTGGAGACCGAGCGCGAGCGAATCTTCGAGCCGTTCTATCGAGCGGCCGGAATCCACGCAGGCGGTGTCGGGCTCGGGCTCGCGCTGGTTCGGCGCATCGCACAACACCATGGTGGCGATGCGAGCTGCCTGCCGCGCGAAGGTGGAGGAACCTGCTTCCAGGTAGAACTCGGGACCCGGCAGAGCGCGTAGCAGGGCCGCACCCGGCCAGTTGTAGTGCGCTTTACAAGATGCCTAGACGCGGCGCCAGATTCGCGCCAAGCTATTCCTTTGCTTCGGCTACCATCAACCCTACGAACAGGACAAGAAATGAAGATCTCGACACAGATGGGTTATGCCAGGGGTTTTGAAGAGTCGGTCGCTGAAATCGTCGCGATGGAAAAGGAGGGGCTCGACACGGTTTGGGTCGCAGAGGCTTACGGCTTCGACGGCGTGAGCTTGATGGGATATCTCGCGGCGCGAACGCAGACAGTGCGCATCGCGTCGGGCATTCTGCCGATCTATACTCGGACCCCGACCCTGCTGGCCATGACCGCCGCGGGTGTCGACGCGCTATCGGGTGGTCGCGCGATGCTCGGGCTAGGCGCCTCGGGACCGCAGGTCATCGAAGGTTTCCACGGGGTTCCGTACGACGCGCCGGTCGGGCGAACGCGCGAAATCATCGAGATCTGCCGCAAGGTGTGGAAGCGCGAGCGCGTGCAGCACGAAGGGCGGCGCTACACGGTACCTCTGCCGGCCGACCAGGGAACAGGTCTGGGCAAGCCACTCAAGATGATCACGCATCCAGTTCGCGACGACATCCCGATCGCGATTGCGGCACTCGCGCCCAAGAGCGTCGAGCAGACCGCGGAACTCGCTGACGGCTGGCTGCCGATTTTCTACCTCGCGAGCAAGGCGAAGCAACGCTGGGGGGACGCCCTCGAGACCGGTCGCAAGAAGCGGGACCCGTCGCGCGGCCCGCTGGAAGTATTCGCTGGCGGGGGCGTCGGGATCGGCGAGGGACTCGAAAAGCTGCGCGACCAGGGTCGGCCGATGACCGCATTGTACGTCGGTGGAATGGGTGCCCGCGGCAAGAACTTCTACAACGATGTCTTTGCAAGCTATGGCTACGAAGACGAAGCCAAGGAAATTCAAGACCTGTACCTGTCGGGCAAGAAAGCCGAGGCCGCGGCTGCGATACCACAATCGTTCATCGACGCGAGCACGCTGATCGGCCCGCGCTCGTTCGTCGCAGAACGGATTTCGGAGTTGAAAGAATCCGGTGTAACCAGCTTGAACGTCGGCATCGTCGGCCGGACGCTGCCGGATCGGCTGAATACGCTGGTCGAACTTCGCAAATTGTGTGACGAGGCTTGAGGACGGAGGCAGAGATGGACTTCCACGTAGGAACCAGTGGCTACAGCTACAAAGAGTGGAAAGGAAACTTCTACCCCGAGAAACTCGCCGCTACCAAGATGCTCGCCTACTACGCCGAGCGGCTGTCGTCAGTGGAACTCAACAACACCTTCTATCGGATGCCGAAATCAGAGGTGCTGGAATCGTGGGCCGCGCAAGTCCCGGGCGGCTTCCGTTTCTCGATCAAGGCATCTCGTCGAATCACACACTTCAAGCGGCTCAAGGAAGCTGACGAAGTCACCGACTACCTGTTGCGCAGCGTCGCACATCTCGGCGACCGCCTCGGTACCTTGTTGTTCCAACTTCCGCCCAATCTGAAATGCGATCTGCCCCGATTCGATTCGTTCCTCGAGCTGCTTCCCGCAGGAACGCGCGCGGCCTTCGAGTTTCGACACCCGTCCTGGTTCGACGAGAACGTGTTCGATCGCCTGCGCTCAAGAGATTTCGCCGTGGTTGCCGTCGACAACGATGTCGACGAATCCCGAAGTGGGCTGATTCGGACCGCCCCGTTCGGATACCTGCGCCTTCGCCGTCCCGACTACGATGAGGCGGCGCTCACAGACTGGGCACTGCGAATCCGCGACGCCGGTTGGGACGAGGCTTTCGTGTTCTTCAAGCACGAAGACGCTGGTGCAGGACCGCGCCTGGCGGCCGACTTCGTCGCGGCCACCGAACGGCTGCAGGATCTTCGGCGTCCCGCGAAGGTTCGTCGAAAAGCTCCGGTCGCAAAGAAAACGACGGGCTGACTTCGCGCATCCGGATCCCACCGAGCTGTCCACATATGCTCGAAAGCAATGGAATAGCGTCTACTTGAAGTACGGCATAACCTTGTCGGCGTAGAGCTCAAGGCTCGGCCAGCCGAGCTTTGGCGGAATGCCGCCGCCGAGTGGGAAATTGTGGAAGATCGCGGCGGGGCCCTGCTCGCCCGCCCACGCGAGCGCCTGTTCGGGGGTGAGCACGCGGTACTTGCCCTCCTGGCGCAGTTCTTGGATCGTCGTGCATTTCGAGTGTTGGAAGGAAAGTTGGTCCGAGCGCTGCCAGCTAGCGTAGGTGACGGCATCGTGAAGCAGGTAGGGGCCGATCTGTTTCCAGGTTGCATCCGGGTCTTCTGAGAAATAGGTCATCACCGGCTCACCGGGGTCGACGACGAACGGGGTCTCGACACCCAGCCGCTCGCATTCCGCCAGATAAATTGCATTCAGGTCGTCGGCGTGAAGGGGCGGCGCGAAGGGCAGCCCGAAGCGAGCCGCCCGCTTCGCGGCCGCCGCTGTCGATCCACCCACGAAGATCATCGGGTGGGGCTTGGTGACGGGAACTGGCGTCACGACGCACGTCGCTCCGCGGTATTCGAAAGGTTGGCCGGTCCACGCCTTGAGCAAAACTTCGAGACACTCGTCCATCAGCTTGCCGCGCTTCTTGAATTCCTTGTTGAGCGCCGCGTATTCATCCGGTCGGTACCCCAAACCGGCCGTGACCGCGACGCGCCCACCACTGCCGATGTCGAGCGTAGCCAGATCCTCGGCGAGGCGTAGCGGCTCGTAGAGCGGTACGAGCAGCGCCGAGATCGCCACCATGACTTTTCGAGTTCGGCCGACGACCATCCCGGCCATCGTCAAGGGCGAAGACATGAAACCGTCTTTGACGCCGTGGTGTTCAGACAGCGCAATCGACACGAAGCCCTTTTCGTCCGCCCACTCGCACATGTCGAGCGCCGCCGCGTACAGTTCACCTCGACTGGCTTCCCCAAAATCGGGCGCCCGCATATCGAATCGAAGAGAAGAAATGGCCATCGGGCTCCCGATTGAGGCTGACCTGATTTCGGTCGCGTGTTTCGGTCGAATATTGGGCGAAGAGTCGGAAAAACGAAGATCGCAGTATAGGCGCACGCCGCACATGTAGTGACGGCTACTCTGTCGATATGTAATCCTATGCGTCTGCGCGCCCCAGTCAGCTCAGGAGACCCCATTGATCGATCTCTACACATCACCGACCCCGAACGGACACAAGGCCTCGTGCACGCTCGAAGAGCTCGAGATCCCGTACGAGACGCACGTGATCAATCTGGTGGCGAACCAGCAGAAGGAACCGACCTTCTTGAAGATGAACCCAAACGGCAGGATTCCGGTCATAATCGACCGTGACGAGGACGACTTGGCCGTATTCGAAAGCGGCGCGATCATGATCTACCTGGCAGAGAAGTCCGGCCGTCTGCTGCCCACCGAACGCCGCGCCCGCGCGCGCGTGATCGAGTGGTTGATGTTCCAGATGGGCGGAGTCGGTCCGATGATGGGGCAGGCCAACGTCTTCTTTCGCTACTTCCCGCAGAAGATCCAGTCGGCGATCGATCGCTACCAGAACGAGTCGCGACGCTTGTTCGAAGTCCTCGATTCGCGCCTCGCAGAAAGCGAATATTTGGGCGATGACTATTCGATCGCCGACATCGCGAACTGGTGCTGGGTTCGTACCCACCGCTGGTCGGGCGTTTCCGTCGAAGGTCTCGATCACCTGAATCGCTGGAAGGATGCCTTGAAGGCCAAGCCCGCGCTCCGCAGAGGAGTCGAAGTTCCATTTGCGGGTGGCCCACCGGCCAACGACGAGAAAGCCGCGGAAAATTTCTCGAAGAACGCTCGCGCGATACTGCAGACCTGATCGTTCCTTGCGCAACCCGCGCCTCGAGCGACAGTTCGAACGATTCGAGCGACCCACACGGAGAAACCATGTCGTCCCGCTACCGCATCTTTGGTTCAGAAAATTCGCCGTTCTCGGTCAAGACCCGCTCGTATTTCCGCTACAAGGGCATCCCCCACGAATGGGTGGTCCGCAACGCCAGCTCACAGGCCGAATTCAACCAGCACGCGAAGCTACCGCTGGTTCCGCTGGTGCTGACACCCGATGGCGATGCCATCCAGGATTCCACTCCGATCATCGAGAAGCTCGAAGCGGTGTTTCCCGAGCCGTCAATCCACCCCTCTGACCCGACCCTCGCGTTCCTTTCAGCGCTGCTCGAAGAGTTCGCTGACGAGTGGGGAAACAAGTGGATGTTCCACTACCGCTGGGCTCGCGATGTCGACCAGATCGCATGTTCACGCCGGCTGGTCGTCGAAATGATGCCGGAGCTCGGCGAGGAACAACTCGGCCAGATGGCTGAGGGCATCCGCGCGCGAATGACGAGCCGAGTCTACTTCGTCGGCTCCAGCGAACAGACCGCACCGCAGATCGAGAAGTCGTTCTGCGACGCGGTTGCGATCTTGGACGCGCACCTCGATGGACGGCCGTATCTGTTCGGCGCGCGCCCGGCTTTCGCCGACTTCGCGCTCTGGGGACAAATCTACAACGCGTCACTCGACCCGACACCCGCAGCGCTCCTACAGCAGATGGCACCGCGCGTGTGTGAATACATTGGCCGGATGGGCGACCCGAAACAACAGGGAGACTTCGAGAGTTGGGACGCGCTCGCACCGACCTTGATGCCGATGCTCGCAGAACAGGTCGGCGCGCTATTCCTACCGTGGTCCGACGCCAACTCCCGATGTCTCGCGGAACACGGAGAGAACTTCACGATCGAGCTCGACGGCAAGAAATGGTCGCAAAAACCCCAGAAATATCACGCTCGATCACTCGCAGCGATCCAGAAGAAGTACGCTGGGGTGGCCGACAACAAGCAACTCAACAGAGTGTTGGAAGCGGCTGGTTGCCTGTCCATCCTGAATAGCGCAGATTGAACCGAGCGGCTCGACGGCTGGGAGACACGACTTCGGCGCTCCGATAACACGTCCTCTTGCAGGCCGATCTACAAGGCCAGGAGAACACCATGCGTGCAGCAATCATGCGGGGCAAGAAACTGGTCGTTGACGAGATAGCCGAGCCCGAACCGGGGCCCGGGCAGGTGCTGGTCAAGACGCTGGCGTGTGGGATCTGTGGGTCGGACCTGCACATGTTGAAGTTCGCCGACCGAATGGTCGAAATGGGTGCGCGCACAGGTGCACCTTTATCGATGGATCTGTCTCGCGACATCGTGATGGGTCACGAGTTCTGCGCGGAAATTCTCGACCACGGCCCGAATACCTCGGGAAACCTGAAGGCGGGCACGCGTGTTTGCTCGATTCCGGTCGCGTTCGGTCCGGGCGGCGTCAACGCGGTCGGCTATTCGAACGAGGTACCGGGCGGATACGCGGAGCAGATGGTGCTCAACGAAATGATGCTGCTCGAGGTACCCAACGGGCTATCGAGCGAGCACGCGGCGCTGACCGAACCCATGGCGGTTGGCTACCACGCGGTCGAGAAGGCCAACATCGAGGGGACCGAAGTGCCCATCGTGATCGGCTGCGGTCCCGTCGGCCTGGCGGTGATCGCCGCACTGAAGCTCAAGGGCGTCGGCCCAATCATTGCGGCGGATTTTTCGAGCACACGCCGAGGCTTTGCGGAGACGCTGGGAGCCGACATCATCGTGGACCCGTCCGATCACTCGCCGTACAAGGAATGGGAAAGGGTCGCGATCCCGGAAGGCGTCGACTTGAGCAACCCGATGACGGCCATGTTGATGGCCGGCCAGATCCGTCCCGGCGTCATCTTCGAATGCGTCGGGGTGCCGGGCGTGATCCAAGCCATCATGGAAGGAGCACCGCGCGGTGCGCGAGTCGTCGTCGCCGGTGTCTGCATGGAACACGACCATATCGAGCCGATCTTCGGAATCAACAAAGAACTCAATGTGCAATTCGTGCTCGGCTACACACCCGAGGAATTCGCAAGCACACTGCGAAACATCGCGGAAGGCACAATCAACGTCGCACCGCTGATCACCGGCAAGATCGGCGTCGATGGCGTCGCCAACGCCTTCGAAGAGCTCGCCTCCCCCGACCACCACGCAAAAATCCTGGTGGAACCGTGGCGCTAGCACGGACTCAGGCACGCAGCGAGGTCGATGTGTGACCCCGGTAGCGGCTGTCTAGAGCAGATGATAACGGTCGCACGCCCAGGCGGCGGCGCCGCTTGCAAGCCAGGTAGACAGGATGATCGCACTCAGTACGTCCGGCCGGCCGTGTCGGCCCACCTCGAAGCGAACGCACTGAACCGTGAGTATTCCGATCGCAAACAGCGCCAGCATCGCTGCGACGCTGCGATCGCGCAGCGCGAACAACAGCGCGGGGGCGATGAACGCCACGACGTGGCCAATCACGACGAGTAGCAACGGAAACAACGTCGACTCTCGAATCGCAGGCAACAGGTAGCGGTCGATCCAGAGTTTTTCGTTGGAAGATTCGTCGGCTGAGTCGTGATCGAATTTGGAATTCGATGGATCGGTCATTTCATTGAGTCCCGCAGCGCCGACAGTTTAGTCTGAAGTTCCTCCCGACATAAGGGCCCCGATTTCACACAAGTGC
>JAQBGU010000050.1:0-63249 GCA_032128375.1 Deltaproteobacteria bacterium
CCTAACCATGTCGTCGATCTTGTGGTTCGCGGCGCTCTTGTTCCCCGACGCCGCCTGGGGGGCGGGGCTCGCGCGCCCCCCGCTTCCGGTTCTCCCGCGAGGTCGGGTTCCCTTGATCGGTCGACTCTCCACGCGGCGTTCGCCGTCCAACTTCAAGAATCGCTCTGGCGAGCTGCTGAGTACCGACACTTCCGGCAATTCGAAGTAGCCCGCGAACGGCGCCGGGTTGACGCTCCTCAGGCGCAGATAGAGTTCCCACGGCTGCGCTGGACAATCGCGTTCGCTGCGATAGGTGAGGCACGCCTGGTATACCTCACCCGCTTCGATTTCTTTTTTCGCGGCGCTGACGGCCTTCGCGTAGCTGTGTTCGTCGAAGAACGCGAAGCGTTCTCGGGCATCGGCGCACACCCGGTCAACCGGTTCGTGATTGGGTGGCTCTCGGTGAGCGCGTTCGACAGCCGTGGAACAGGCGCGCTCAGCGGATTTCGCAGCGGAATCAAGATCGTCGGCGAAGCCGAGCCCACAGGCATAGTACTTCCCGTCCGTCGCATCATGCGCGATGAGCGAATCGACGAAGAGCAGGTAGAGATCCGGCAGATCCAGGTCGTCCAACCCAGTGAATTTGTGCTTCTCGAATTGCGCCGCCAGTTCGTACCCCAAATAGCCGACAGCGCCGCCGATGAACGGGAGACTCGTATCGACAGATTCTGGTGCGCTTGGAAGAAGCGAGCCGACTACCTCGAGGGGATCACCCATGACCCGCTGGGATCCGACTTCGAGGCCCGCGTGTACAGCTCGGACACATTGCAATTCGGCGACGGCTCCGCGCGCACGAACCACCAGGTAGGGATCGGCTCCGACGAACGAAAACCGCCCCAGGCGGTGCGTGGCGAGCGCGCTGTCGAGCCACCAGAAATGCGAGTCCCCCCGGAGTGCCGCTGCGATTTCGACGATCGACCGGTTGGTCGACATGACTCGAACGGCGCAGGCCGTCTTCAGACAAGTTGCGTAGCGGGTGGACTCCACGGCAGGCAAGCTACCGCAGCGTACGCATGGCGTGCGGCAGTTTTCGAAGTGCAAGATCGCGTCCACTCAAATGGACCTGAGCTACGCTGCGCGCCATGAAGCGAAACCTCATCTATCACGCCGGATGTCCCGACGGATTCGGCGCTGCCTGGTCGGCACGTCAGGCCTGGGGGACGGACGGCCGCTACATCCCACGCAGCCACGAAGACGACTTCGATCCCGACCCTTTCGAGGACGAACTCGTCGTCATTGCAGACATCTCGCTTTCCAACGAGCAGCTGCGCGCACTCGGAGAAGTGGCAGGCAACTTGTGCGTATTGGATCACCACCTGACGGCTCGCGATCATTACGCATCGGACCCGGGTGTGGAAAACACGCTGAGCGCGCAGGGCCATCGCGTTCACTTCGACCTCGGTCATTCTGGAGCGATCCTTGCCTGGAATTACTTCCACCCGGACGTGGAGCCGCCCGACCTGCTGCGATACGTCGAAGACCAGGACCTCTGGAACTGGAGCCTCCCCAGCTCCCAGGAGATCAACGCAGCAATCGGCTCGTACGCGCGGAGCTTCGAATGCTGGGACGAACTCGCTGCGCGACCGATCGAGAGTCTGGCTGACGAAGGGCGACCGATCGTGCGTGCAAACGAAATGGAGGTCGAGCGAGCCGTCAGATTCGCCCATCCCATCGCTATCGGAAAAGAGCGAATCGAAGCCGTCAATGCCGGCCAACCTCGCGCCGCGATCGGTCATGCACTCGCAAAACGTTCGGCCTATGGGAAGCCGTGGGGGATCGTGTATCGCCTGTGCGGGAGCCGAGTCGATTGCACGATCTACTCGCTCGACGAACTCGACGCATCCGCGATCGCCACACGCTTCGGTGGCGGGGGGCATCGCAACGCGGCCGGGTTCAGCGTCTCGCTTCGCGCGTGGCTGGAAGACTTCGTATAAGCAGGAAGCTTGTTGCCAATTCGATGATCTCGAACCAGGAGTCCGACCCAAAACGGGTCGGGCGACGACGTGGAAGCCCCGCCGCGCAGCCGCGAACGCGCATCTATTTGGAGGCGGTCCACTGGCCGGGTGTGAGAGTTCGCATCGATAGAGCGTGGATCTCGCTGCCCATCGCGTCTTCGAGAGCCTCGAAAACAAGGCGCTGGCGCTGGACCGGCGTTCGGCCCTCGAACCGGGTCGAAACTACCACCGCGCGGAAGTGACCGCCGCCGTCTCGCGCCCCGACATGGCCGGCGTGGAGATGGCTCTCATCAATCACGTCCACGTGAATCGCCGCGAGACGCTCGCGGAGTTCCTTTTCGATGCGCGCGCGGCGCTCTTCGGACACAGTATCAATCCTCGCTCGGGCTGGGGAGTCGCACAAGGGGAGCCCGCCACGAGAGTTGGCGGTTGTTCTGTTCTGTGCGCGCTTCGATCACAGCCAGGTGCCGAGCGACGCGTCCCCGGTCGACGTCTGGCTGAGACGAGCGGGTCAGCCTTTCGACCGACCCGCTCGAAACCGAATCACGACGCGGTGATCGGAATGCTGCGCACCGTGTGCTGCTCCTCGGCCGGCTTGGGTACGCGTACTTCGAGCACGCCGTTTTTGTACGATGCCTCGAGCTTGTCGGCGTCGACTTCCCATCCGAGACGGAACCTCCGCTCGAAGCGGCCACTCGAACGTTCGACTCGGTGGTACTGATCGGCAGCGGCGGGCACCGCCTGCTTTTCGCCCTTGATGATCAACACATCGGAGTCGACAAGAACCTCGAATTCATTTTGGTCGAGGCCAGGTAGCTCGACACTGAAGCGCAGCTCCTGTTCCGACTCTGAGACATTCACCTTCGGGGCAAACCCCTGTTGTGTTGACCGCACGGGGCTCGTGGTGCGCCACGCGTCACCAAAGAGCCGATCGAGCGAGCCGACATTGAAGGCGGCGTTCCAGTCGGAATGAAACGGAGTAGAGGCTAGTCGCCGAACGGACCGGCGGGGATCGATCAGATGCGTTGTCATGACAATTCTCCTTCGAATAATGCAGCGCCAGCCGCTGGTTCGCGATTGGGGCGGCGACGGGAGAAATCGTGGTCACCACGAAACCAGAGTCAAGCCCCGAGCACACAGCGGCCTGGTAACCGAGTCGATGCCCGTCGTTCCGAAGTCTCGGCAGGGTAAACATTTTCCCAGGACTGCTTCCAAGGACTGCTTCCAAGGTATGCTTCCAAGGGCTGCGGCGAAGCGCGATCTCCAGGGGCTGTACCCAAGGCCTGCTTCCAGTGGGTGTTCCAGCCGGCTATGCTCACTTGCGATCCTCTTGCTGGTAACGAGAATGAGACGAAGCTCGGGGCCGAGCGTTTTTCTGCATGACAAGCTGTCGCTTGGCTTGTTCGACTTCCGGTGCCAACGATCGTCGCGGCGGTTCTCATGATGACGCACCCGACTCCAACCATGTCTTCCGATGCTCCGCCTTTGGTTGTACCTGCCGAACGCATTCTCGTGCGAATTCCGACCTGGGTGGGTGACGCCGTGATGGCGACACCGTGTTTGCGCGCGCTGCGCGACGCTTACCCTGATGCCGAAATTACGCTCGAGGGGCGGCCGAGTCTGGAGGGACTGCTCAGCGGGCTGCGGTCGTTCGATCGATTCGAGGCCGATCCGGGTCGCGGCGCGGCTGCGCTGTTGCGACGCGTGCGATACCTGCGCGAACAGCGATTCGATCTGGCCGTGATGCTGCCCGATTCGCCCCGTTCGGCGCTGGGGCCGTTCATCGCTCGAATTCCGCAGCGGGTGGGATACACGCGGGACCCGCTGCGTCATCTGCTGTTGACGCGGCGATTGCGGCACATCGAACACCAGGGTCGACGCAGCGTGGTCCCTTCGGTCGAACGCTATCTCGAAATCACTCGCCAGCTCGGATGCGAAGACCGGGGCACGGAACTCGAGCTCGCCGTGTCGCCGGAGTCGAATGAGCGCGTGTCGGCTCTGTTGATTCGACACGCTGTCTCGCTGGAGCAGCCACTGCTGGTCGTCACGCCGGGCGCCGCCTTCGGTGCCAGCAAGCTGTGGCCGACCGAGCACTTCGCGAATGCGTGCGACAGCATCTCTTCGGAGCTGGGGCTGCTCCCGGTTCTATCACCGGGTCCAGGTGAGTTCGAGATTGCAAGCCAGATTGCCGAACAGATGTCTGAGCGTTCGATCAATCTCGTCGACGGCGACGCTACGTTGGAAGACCTGAAGGCACTGATTGCGCGATGCACTCTGTTGTTGTCCAACGACACGGGGCCGCGACACATAGCGGTAGCGCTGCAGAGGCCGTGTGTAATCGTGATGGGTCCGACCCATCCGATCCACACTGCGCTTCATCTGGAGAACCAGCGAGTCCTGAGGAACCCGGTCGCCTGCAGCCCGTGTCAGTTGAAAGTCTGCCCAACGGATCACCGCTGTATGACGCAGCTCGAACCCCAGCGCGCGTTGTCAGCCGCACGAGAGCTCTTGCGCCAGCACAGATCTCGAGACGCCCAGCTTCTCCCACTCATCAAGTAACGAGAAACCGCCACTCAAGCGCCTGTCGTGTTCGTCCGATTCGCCTTCGGGGTATGCCCGGCATTTGCCCAATACTGGCACCGGGATGTTCCAAGGGGATTCGCTGTGGTGCACCCCTATCTGCTGCTGGTCTCACTTTCGTGCCTGGTGTGCGCGGCTTGCGCCGGCTGTGTGTTCGCGACACAACCCCACCGTCGTTCGAATCAAGTTGCGGGACTGCTGCTTCTGGGCATCGCATTCTGGGCGATGTGCGAGGTGGCCTGGAATCTCGCGACCGACCACGACACCGCATTGTTCCTGGTGCGTCTGGCAACGATTGGATGGGTCTACATCGGCCCCCTGATTCTCCAGCTCGCGATCTCGTCGCTTGCACCTGCAGACAAGGTACTGCGCAAAGCGGTTCAGGTGTTGTACGGCACATCGACGCTCGTCCTCGTCCTCGCCTGCACGTCACCGCTCATCACGCCAGACGTGGTCGCGACCAGCTGGGGCTGGGGCTACACCGTCGGACCGGTTTTCCTGGCCTCATATGGTCTCACCATGGTCGCGATCTTCACGGCTCTGTACCTGGTCGCTCGAGACTATCGAAACCATCGCTCGCCTGCGGAACGACGCCAGGGCCCCTGGATCGCGGTCGGGACCGCGTTCCCGCTTTGTTTGTGCGCGACGACCGACGTGATCCTGCCTGCGCTCGAAATCCAGGTGCCGCGGCTGGGAACCACCTCCTTTGCGATCATGGGAATCTTGGCGGTCGGGACTCTGCTGCGGTTCGGCTATTCGTTCTTGACCCCCGGTAGCTTCGCCCATGAAATTCTGGCCGGGCTTCCCGAAGGAGTCGCGCTGGTTCAACAGGACGAGCGGATCAGCTCGGCCAATCCGTCGCTCGCTCGGCTCGCTGGCTATTCGAACGACGAAATGTCGGGAATGGCGATATCCGAGATCTTGACCATCGAGTCAGAGGATCCCGCAGCCAACGACGGCGGATCTGTGCTGATTCGTGCTGCAAGTGAGAATTTCGAATGCGTGTTGGTGTGCGCGTCGGGTGATTTGATACCGGTTACCGTGTCATCGTCGGTACTACGCGATCGACAGAATTTCCCGATTGGGATCGTCATTGTGGTTCGAGATCAGCGTCTGGTAGCCGACCTGCGCAGCCGATTGGTCACATCGGCACGGCTGGCCGCGGTCGGAGAACTCGCCGCCGGTATCGCCCACGAGATCAACAACCCGATCTCGTTTATCCGGACCAACATCAGCCTGCTCCAGGGGCATTGGAAGACGATCGGAGCCGAATTCGATCGGCTTCCAGATGCGCAGGACTTCACCGAATTGTTTCGCGAGGGCCAGGAAATGCTCGAGGAATCTCTCGATGGGGTCAGTCGCGCTGCAGAGATCGTTCGGGGCGTCCAAGGGTTTTCACACACTGGCACCGGAAAGCGGGAGCATGCCGATCTCAATATTCTGCTCGAAGACGTTCTCCACATGGCATCCACTCAGTTGCGCGGGAGTGCAACACTGGAGCGGGTCTACGACGACCTTCCGCCAGTCCAATGTGTGCCCCAGGAACTCAAACAGGTGTTCTTGAACTTGATCGTCAATGCCGCTCATGCAATCGAAGAATACGGCACGATTCGGGTTCGCACCGAGGCGTTCAGCCAGACAGTCGAAGTGTGCGTCGAAGACGACGGCTGCGGGATCGAACCCGAAATCATGGACCGGGTATTCGACCCGTTCTTCACGACCAAACGGGTTGGGGACGGCACTGGACTGGGGCTCGGAATCGCCTACCAAATCGTGCGCCGCCACGGGGGCGAGATCTCTGTGAGTTCAAAGGCGGGTTCGGGAACGATCTTCCGGGTACTACTGCCGATAGAATCCGGTTCGCCGGATTCGATCTGAGTTTCTTTCGCGAAGGGTGAGTGCTTCACAGGAATGCTCATCGGCTGGCCGATTGATAGGTAACAAGACAGATCGCTCGAGAGCTTGGATCCCCGAGTGTGGACCAGCAGCTGGGAACCCAGGCGAGAGCACGCCGATCCTGACACAGGACTGGCGCGGAACTCCTAGAAAACGACGGCCCCTGCGAGCTTCTGGAGTTCGTTCGGCTGCTGGATTACGATGTATCCCTTCTCGACCCGGACCATTCCCTGTTCGACCCACAGCCGAACCTGCTTGTTGATGCTCTCGCGCGTCGCCCCGACGAGATCACCCCACTCCTCCTGGGACAGTTTCAGATCGACGCGAACCCCCCCTTCCACAGTCTGCCCATACAGCCGAGCCAGCGCGTGGAGCTTCTTGGCCAACCGCAATGGAAGATTCAAGAAGAGCGTGTCTTCGACGAGTTCACTGACCTGTTTGAGGCGCAGCGCCAGCACTTGCAGCAGATTTGCCGAAATGTCCGGGTGCGTGACGAGAAACGCCATGAAGTCGCGGCGGTCGATCACCAATAGTTCGCAGGCCTCGATTGCCGATACCGTCGCGGTTCTTTGAATTCCGCCGAGCAAGGCGACCTCACCGAACACCTCACCGGGGCCCAGGATGCTGAAAACGACGTCGTCGCCGCCAATCGACGTCGTGAGCGCCTTGAGCTTGCCTTTGATGACGATAAAGACCTGTCTTCCGTCGTCTCCCTTGTGGAATAGCTCTTCCTTGCGCTTCAGGGTTTTGGTCCGGACCACCTCGCAAATTCCCAGTAGTTGCTGCTCGTCGAGACCGTCGAACAGCTCGACTTTGCGGAGTAACTCCAGTCTCTTGGCGGGGGTCACGGGCACCCCTGAAGCATACACCGAAAGCACCAGCAACGAAGTCGGGTGCGATCCCGCTCAGACTGGCGAATCCCTTTGCTGAACCCGGACATGTCGAAGCCGGAATCGTGGAACACAGAGATCGCGCCTTTTGTCCCGCCGAGATCGCTCGACCCGCGCTGCATTCGAACGGGCTCGGCTACTGAGTCCTACCGGTCGCCACTCGCGGCCGCTTCGATGACGACAGCTGGGAGCCCGACATCCGGATCGTCGACTTACAACACCTGAATCGAGTTCCGGCCGAGCCCAACAGCCGCGAATTGCGATCGTGGTGCTGACCGGCTCTTGGCCGTCGTCGTGCCACGACTCCAGGATCGTGGCGAGCATCCCTCGTCCGGTGACGCTCGAGCGGCTGTATCCGATTCTGCAAGATGCGTTGGAAGAGCACCCGAGGTGCACCCCGTGAGCCGAGAATCAAATCCAGGCGCGCTGCATCCACGCAGACAGACGCTGGGTCGGAGCCGTGGTTTCGCTGTCCCGGGCAGGCTGTTCGTTTCGAAGCAGCGAGGCTATGGCCAACGGACTGGAACTGAACATGCTCCTCCCGCTCCCCCTGGGGAGAATGGTATCCAGCCGGGTTCGCGTGGTCGGCCACTACGGAGATTGGGTCGGGATGGAGTTCACTTGCTCGCCGGAAACGGTCCGCAACGCCGTTGGAGGGAGTGCGTAGAGGTCCGACCAGCCACTCACCAGAACGCGCCATAGCAACTGCCAGGCCTTCGGGCTCAGCGGGATCGAACCGCGAAGCACGCACCTGCGTACTACCTTCGATTCGCGCCCGACAGGAGTTCCACATGACCTATCAGAGCGACTTTCATGACACCCCTGACACCCATGACACCCATGACACCGATCTCGACCCCCACGTTGAACGAGTCGAGCTCGATCGCGGAGAGACCGGGGTTCGCATTCTTTACGCACTCGTGTTCTACGTGATCGCCAATATCGCACAAGGCGTGCTGACCGTTATCATCATGTTCGAACTGGGATTCGCGCTGATTACGCAGCGAGAGCCCGGATCCGAAATCAGGCGCTTCGCCAACCAGACCATCAGCTACCTCGTCCGAATCGGCCGCTACCTGACGTATAACGACGCGATCCCGCCGTTTCCGTTCAGGGAATTCCCGGCAGAACTCGATCTCACCAAGCCGCTGGGCGGTCCAGATCGCGGCTGACGAGCCGGGTCGACGACTTCGGCGGACATCCGGGCGGGCTCGCGAACAGACGCTTCGAAGCGTCACACCCGATCGTCAGCGTGTGCGATGGGAAGCACCTCGTCGATCAAGCGGCGTGTCTGGTCCATGAAATCCTGGTCGTCGCTGGCCATCGGTCTTAGAACGAACTTCGACACGCCCGCGGCCTTGTACTGCTCGATGCGGTCCAGAATGGCTCGTGCGTCACCCACGGCCAAGTAGTCGCGCGGATCAAGTTTCGGAGCAAAGCGCAGGAGTCCTCGGGCACTGCGATCGACAGGCGAATCGTCCCAGCTGCCGAAGCGAAAGGCAAAACCCGCACCGTAGTGATCGGTATCGATCGACCTTCCCAGTAGGCGTGCGGCCTTCGCGATTCCTTCAATGACCGGCGCGACTTCGCCCGGAGTCTGGATCCCCGCCAACCAACCCGTACCGATTCGGGCGGTTCGGCGAATCGCCGCGGGACTGCTGCCGCCGATCCACAGTGGGAGTTTCTTCTGAACCGGGCGCGGCGAGATACTCGCATTGGTGTAGGAGAAGTACTTGCCGTGAAACGTCACCTGCTCCTCATCCCATAGGCGGCTCATGACCTCGAGCGCCTCATCGGCACGGGCGCCGCGATTGGAACTCGACCACTGCGTCGCGGAAAATTCCGGCGCAACCGCCGTGCCGACACCGAATGCTGGCAACAAGCGGCCATCACTCAAGAAATCAATCGTCGCGCACTGTTTGGCTAGCACCAGCGGGTCGCGAAATGTCACGACAGTGACGTTCATCCCGAACTTCAAGCGCTCGGTCGCGCCCGCCACAGCCGCCATCGCGCTGATCGATTCGAGAAACGGCTCTCGCGACACCAGCCGATCGGTCTGCCAGAACGAGTCGATCCCGCTCTCCTCGCACAACTGAATCCAATGCCAGAAGCTTTTTGGACCCTCGAGCGAGAAGTTCGCGAGCCCGAGTCCCAATCGGACGTTGCGCGACGTCACGCTGAGAACGCGGCACGAAGTTCACTGGCCGCTTCGTCTACCGCGCGCGCGCCGGCGTCCAGTACGGCTCCCATCGTAAAGAATCCGTGAATCATCCCGTCGAAGCGCGTTGCCGTCGTCGCGACCCCGGCATCGCGCAGCCGCGACGCATACGCCTCGCCCTCGTCGCGGAGCGGGTCGAACTCCGCAGTGACCACGTGCGCGGGCGGCAGCCCGCTCAGATCCTTGACCCGCAGCACGGATGCGAGGGGGTTGTCTCCATCTGCATCCGACGACAAGTAGTGGCCCCAGAACCAGCGCATTGAGTTGCGACTGAGCAAGTATCCCTCAGCGTTCTCCGAGTACGACGCGGTATCGAATGAGTGGTCCGTTACGGGATACACGAGTGTCTGGTGGCACAGCGTGGGGCCACCCCGTAGGCGCGCCATCACTGCAACCGCCGCTGCCAGGTTTCCACCCGCGCTGTCGCCGCCGACAGCGATCCGGCCCGGATCGACGTTGATGCTTGCAGCGTTGGCCGCGACCCAGCGTGTCGCCGCGAAACAATCTTCCGGTGCAGCGGGAAATGGGTGCTCGGGAGCCAGCCGATAATCGACCGAGACCACCACGCAGCCCACTTTGTTGGCCAACGTCCGGCAGATGCCGTCGTGGCTGTCGAGGCTACAGATTACCCACCCCCCACCGTGGAAGAACACCAGTACGCCGAACGGCCCGGTACCCACGGGCGTATAGATGCGAACCGGAATCTCAGCGTCGGGGCCCGGGATGGTTCGGTCATCGATTCCGGCCACCGCTTCGGTTGATGGGACGATCCCGGCCGCGGTCAGATTCCGTGCCGTCATTGGATCGACACTGGCAAAATCTGGCATCCCAGCAGCTTCGAGTTGATCGAGAATCAATCGGGCCTGCGGGTCGAGGGGCATGCTTTTCTCCATCGTCAGCGTCGCAAAAAACCGGGAAGTGATTGGCTGCTCGAACGCGTAGAATACACTGGCGTCGCCGATGCGGCGCGCGGGTGAAAACTTGTGACTTTGAGCCGACCATGAGCTTCACGACCCGACCCACGCTGCGTGGATACGGGGGCGCGGTATGTGCGGGTCACTATCTCGCGACCCAAATCGGGGCGCTGCAACTGGCTGCGGGCGGCAACGCGGCTGATGCCGCCTGTGCAATGGGATTTGCACTGCAGGTGCTGGAACCGACCCAAAACGGCCCGGCCGGGGAAGTTCCAATCCTCGTATTCGACGCAGCGGAAGATCGAACCTATGCGATCTCGGGTCAGGGAACGGCGCCAGCAGCCGCAAACATCGAGACGATGCAACGCTTGGGCATCGACCGGATCCCATCCGACGGCTTTCTCGCCGCGACGGTTCCGGCAGCGCTGGACGCCTGGTGTCGCCTACTCGAACAATTTGGAACGCGAAGCCTCGCGGACGTAATGTCTCCGGCGCAATCGCTGGCCAAACGAGGATTCCCGATGTACCGGTTCTTGCAGGCGGTGCTGCAAGTAGTCGCGCGCCGGTTCGAGATGGAGTGGCCGACGAGCGCGGCGATCTATTGCCCGGTTCGCGAAATTGGCGAACGCCAGACAAACCCCGCGCTGGCCGGGTTCTTCGCCGGCTTGATCGAAGCGGAGCGCGCGGCCTCGGGAGGCCGCGAGGCGGGGATCCGCGCCGCGCGTGATGCGTTTTATCGCGGAAGGACGGCCGAGCAGATCGGGGCCTTTTTGCGCGATCCGATCCGCGACGTCACCGGTCGGGAGCACGCCGGCCTGCTCACTGCCGACGATCTCGCCAATTACTCCGGACGCGTAGAGCAGCCGCTATCGATTTCGTATCGAGGAGCCGAAGTATGGAAGTGCGGACCTTGGTCGCAGGGCCCTGTCTTCCTGCAGCAGCTTCGGTTGCTCGAAGGCTTCGACCTATCGGCAATGGGCCAAGGCAAGATCGACGGGATCCACACCTGGATCGAGTGCGCGAAGCTCGCATTCGCGGACCGCGATGCCAATTACGCGGACCCAGATTTCGCCAATGTGCCACTCGACGTATTGCTGTCCGAAACCTATGCAACCGAGCGGCGATCGCTTGTAGACCCAAGTAGCGCCTCGCTCGAGCTTCGACCCGGCATCGGACGACTGCCCGAAGGCTGGCCGCTGTTGTCGAAGGCCGGACACCGGTCGGCAGCCGAGCCGCAGGCGCTCGCCGCCGCCGAAGGCCGCCGCGACACGACGCAGCTGGTCGCTGCGGATGCCTTCGGGAACCTGATCTGCGCGACCCCGAGTGGCGGTTGGCTCCCGAGTTCTCCGGTCATCGGCGAACTGGGATTCCCGATCGGCACCAGAGCGCAGATGTTTACACTCGATCCAACCCACCCCAATGCGCTCCAACCAGGCAAACGTCCGCGCACGACGCTGACCCCGTCGCTGGCCCGCATGCCTGATGGCCGGCGGATGGCATTCGGCACGCCAGGCGGCGATCAACAGGACCAGTGGACCTCGCAATTCTTCGTGAACCTGATCGATCACCGAATGCACGACCTGCAGCTGGCGATCGATCAGCCAACGGTCCATAGCCTCCACATGCCGAGTTCATTTTACCCAAGACATGCGGAACTCGGAGTCGTAGCGGCCGAAAACCGTTTCGAGCCAGCCCTTCTTCCACAGCTCGAAGCGCGCGGCCATCGCGTCTGGCGCGGCCAGGCGTGGGAACACGGCCGCGTACTCGCCGTGACGAGCGACCCCGAGTCGGGCCAGCTCGAGGCCGCGGCCTCGCCACGTTTCGGCGTCGCCTACGCGGCGATGCTTCCGTGAATCCTGTCGCCGGCGGTTCGTTCAGTGTCCGGCGCCGGGTCCCGAACACCGTCGTTGCCGTCGACGACGAGAATCGTGCCGTGACGCCCGCAGCCAGCCACACCCAACGAGGCGTGAGTGCTGCACATTCGTTTTGACAGAAATTGTCACCAGGATTGTGAATGCGGACGCATCTTCTGATTCCGCAGCTCGAAATTACAGTATGCTGGATTGCCCCCTATGGAACTCGAGCACATTCACATCCGCGGCGCGCGTGAGCACAACCTGCGCTCGATCGACGTCAAGATTCCCAAGAAAAAACTGGTCGTGCTGACCGGTGTTTCGGGCTCTGGGAAATCGTCTCTTGCATTCGACACGCTGTACGCTGACGGCCAGCGTCGATACGTCGAGTCCCTTTCCGCTTACGCGCGGCAGTTCCTCGGCCAGATGGAAAAGCCGAAGTACGACTCGATCCGTGGGCTGTCGCCAACGATCTCGATCGAGCAGAAAACCACTGGAAGCAATCCGCGTTCAACCGTAGGCACGATCACTGAAATCTCGGACTACCTGCGAGTCCTGTACGCACGGGTCGGCATTCAACACTGTCATCAGTGCGGCAGACCCGTTCGCGGCCAAACCGCGCAGCAGATCGCAAAAGAACTGCTGGCAGCCCCGGACGGGACCCAGCTGGTCTTGCTCGCACCGCTGCTTGTCAACCGCAAGGGAGAACACCGCGAGCTGTTGGCCGAAATGCGGCGAGCGGGCTTCGTTCGGTTGCGGATCGACGGTGAGATCACGCTCACAGAGGATGTGACCGCGCTCGACAAACGCAAGAAACACACCGTCGAGGCGGTAATCGATCGGGTTGCCATAACGAATAAGAGCTCCGGTTCGAAATCGAACACCTCACGGGTCACCGAATCTGTGGAGACCGCACTCAAGATCGGTGATGGGATACTGATCGCTGCCGCGGTCGGTGTGCGAGACAGGGTCTTTTCTGAATCGATGGCTTGCGCCGATTGCGGGATCTCGTTTCCCGATCCGACTCCGCAGAGTTTTTCGTTCAACAGCCCGCAGGGTATGTGCGTCGAGTGCAACGGTTTGGGATCGCGGGTCGAAATTGATCCCCAGCTCGTCGTGCCCGACAACGCTCTGTCTATCGACGAAGGCGCCATCAAGCCCTGGGGTACAAACGTCTCGACCAAGACGGGCTGGTCGAACGGCTTTCGAGCGCAGGTCTGCGCGCAGATCGGGGTCGATACCGACAAACCGTGGCGCTCGTTGCCGAAGCAACACCGAGAGATGTTATTGTACGGGTCGGGCGACCGGAAGTTCAACGTAGAGTGGTCCGGAAAATCCAGTCAGGGAACCTTCGACATGAACTGGGAGGGCGCGATTCCGCGCCTGATGCGGAGGTTCATGCAGACCAGCTCGGAGCGCGCGAAGCGCTGGTACGCGCAATGGATCGGCGACGCGCGCTGTTCGAGCTGCAATGGCTCACGTCTGAGGGCCGAGAGCGCGGCGGTGTTACTCGGCGAGGGCAAGCTCGCCACCAGCCTCGTCGACGTTTCATCGATGACGGTCGAAGATGCCCGAAAGTTCTTCGATTCGATGAAGTTGAAAGGGGCTGCGCAGCAAATCGCAGCTGAGGTGCGCAAGGAGATCGTCGCGCGACTCGATTTTCTGTCTTCGGTGGGGCTCGGCTACCTCTCGCTCGATCGTGCGGGTCCGTCACTTTCAGGCGGCGAGTCTCAGCGAATCCGGCTGGCGAGCCAGATCGGATCCGAACTGACCGGCGTCATCTATATCCTCGATGAACCGTCGATCGGGCTCCATCAGCGCGACAACCGCCGGCTGCTTTCGACGTTGACCCGGATGCGTGACATCGGAAATACCGTCGTCGTGGTCGAACACGACGAAGAGACGATTCGCGCCGCAGATCATGTAATCGATTTCGGCCCCGGTGCGGGCGTGGCCGGCGGACGAATCGTCTACGCCGGAACGCCAAAGGGCATCGAGAAGTGCCGTAGCTCGCTGACGGGAGCCTACTTGTCGGGCCGGCTCGAGATCGCGGTCCCCGACACCCGACGTCAACCGACTGGCAGCATCAAGATAACGGGGGCAAACGAGAACAATCTACGTGACCTGGATGTTGAATTTCCGTTGGGCGTTCTCACCGCGGTGACCGGCGTTTCAGGTGCGGGGAAGTCGACGCTGGTCAATGACATCCTGTATCCGGCGTTGTCGCGAAAGTTCCACAACTCGACTCGGCGCATCGGAAGCCATGGCGCGGTCCACGGTCTCGATCAACTCGACAAGGTGATCAATATCGATCAGCGGCCCATCGGCCGAACGCCGCGCAGCAACCCAGCCACCTACATCAAGGTTTTCGATGATATTCGTAACTTCTTCGCACAGCTCCCCGACTCGCGCGTACACGGATACAAGCCGGGCCGATTTTCGTTCAATGTCAAGGGCGGCCGCTGCGAGGCATGCCAGGGCGATGGTGTACGAAAGATCGAAATGCACTTTCTCGCCGACGTGTATGTCAAGTGCGAGGACTGCGGTGGGCGTCGATTCAACGATGCGACTCTGCGAGTGACCTACAAGGGCTTGTCGATCGCCGACGTGCTCGAACTCACTGTGAAAGAAGCCGCCGAAGTATTCTCTGCTCATCCGAAGATCGCCGGGCCGATCTCCCTGCTGACGGATGTCGGTCTCGAATACCTCCACCTCGGCCAACCCTCTCCGACGTTATCGGGTGGCGAGGCACAGCGAATCAAGCTGGCCAGAGAGCTGTCGAAACGCGCCACCGGGCGAACCCTGTATCTTCTCGATGAGCCCACTACGGGTCTCCACTTCGATGACACGCGGAAGCTCCTCGAAGTATTGGGGCGCCTGGTCGACGCCGGCAACTCGATCGTCGTGATTGAACACAACCTCGATGTGATCAAGACTGCTGACTGGGTGATCGATCTGGGACCCGAGGGCGGCCCCGACGGCGGCCAACTGCTGGCAAGCGGTACGCCAGAACGCGTTGCGCAGAATGAGGCATCACACACCGGCCGATACCTGAAGGCACAGCTGAGACCTCGGCGCACGTCGCGTCAGAAGTAAATTTCTCTGCCTGGCAGCTTCAGTCATTGCGAGTTCCCCCAGAGAAAACTCGTGGCTAGCAGCGTCGTCCCAGCGGCTACTTCCCGGCGCCATTTGCGTCCCTCGCGCGGTATATCGAAATCCGATCTCGGATCTCCTGAGCGAACTCCTGTTGCCCACCGCTCGCTTCGACGAGCGCGAGCGCCTGTGTGGCGTTCTCGATGGCCTCACGCCATCTGGCTGCGGCCGCGCAGGCGACCGCCAACGTGTCGAAGACTTCCGCACCGGGGGCGTGCGATGATGCAACGGCCTCCTGTGCGAGAGCCACTGCTTCAGCCGACGCTCCGCTCTCGCTGTCATTTGCGAGCAGCCAAGCCAGATCGTTGAGGTTCGCGGGACTGCGGTCGCCGAGACCGATCGCGGTGCGATAGTGCGAAATTGCCAGTTCCAACCGATTCGCACCACGAGCCAACCCCGCGGCGATCGAATGGAACTTGGCATTCTCGGGTTCGAGCCGGATCGCTTGCGCGATCGATTCCAGTCCGGCGGCGAAGCCGTCGCGTTCGGCCAGCGCCAGAGCCAGATTGGCGTGAACCAACGGGAGTCCGGGCTCAGCCTCGCGCGCGATCTCGAGATGGGCGATCGCAGCCACTGGCTGCTTCGATTGAAACAGCGCAATCCCGAGGTTTCCGTGCACACTGCCGAGCTTGGGATTCAGCGCCACTGCGTGCTCCAATTTTGCGATCGCCTCCGGATAGGCGCCATCAGCCAGCAGTGCCAGACCGAGGTGGCCGTACGTTTCGGCAGAGGGCTCCCGTTCGAGTACGCGGCGGTATATATCCACCGCCTCTGCGCCGCGCCCGGCGTCCAGCAAGGCGCCGCCGAGCCCGCTGAGCCAGCGCGAAGAGCCCGGATCACGAACCAGCGCAGCGCGATACTGTGCGATGGCCAGCTCGGGCCGAGATCGCCCGCGAAGCACGTCCCCAAGAACGCCGTGCGCGATCGCCGAACGCGGTGCAATCTCCAGCGCTTCGCGAAGATGAATTTCGGCCTCCTCGTATCGCTGGGCGTTGACGAGCGCGACTCCGATATTGATGTGTGCGACGTGGTTTCTGTCTGTGACAGCCAGCGCATGCTCGAACAGAGTCGTGCTGTCCTTCCACAACCGAACTTGATTACGAGTCGTCAGGGTCATCGCCAGCAGCGAAAGGCCGGCCGCCACGATGATCGCCAACTCGACTGCTCTACCTCGGGATGTGAGTTTTTCTGCCGAGTAGGCGACAATGATCGACAAGCCGATCAGCGGCAGGTACATGTACCGATCCGCCATCGCGGCTTGACCGACCTGGACGATTCCAATAACAGGAATGAGTGTCCCACCGAACCAGAACCAGCCAATGGCGAGGTGCGGCCAGCGGGGCCACCAATGCCAGACGCCCCACGAAATGGCCGCGCCGAAAATCACCGCCGCTCCGACCTGCGCAATTGTCAGCGAGCCCATCGGGTGCGGGTAATACGCAGCCAAATGGGTCGGCCAGAACGCGTGAGCCAAATAGGCCATGTAGGAAACCGCCGCGTTCCCGAGCCGAGCAGACAACCCGATGTCTGCAAGCGATTGCACCGCGCCTCCGGCGCTTTGCGACGCGACGGTCACTGCGGCTGCCGACGCGGCGATGGCAAATAGTGGCAGCTTTTCGCGGATCGCCCGCCCGACACTGAGCTTCCCCCCCGAAATTCGAAGTCGCCGTAACGGCCAGGCATCGACCAGCATCAGTACGAACGGCAGCGTGACGAGAGTCGGCTTGGCCATCAGCCCGAGCGCCAGGCTCAGCGCGACACCGGCCCGGGGCCCGCGTGCACCCCTGCGATCACCCGCGTCCATTCTCTGCGAGGCTTCGGCATATGCAATCAAGGCGAGCATCCAAAAGGCGCCACTGACGACGTCCTTGCGTGCCGACGCCCAGGCGACCGATTCGACATGCAGCGGATGAACAGCGAACACAGCCGCGACAAACGCGCTGGGACCCACTCTTCGCGTCAAGCGAGCCAAGGCGACGAACAGCAGCACAGTGTTCACGCAGTGAAGGAGCAGGCTGGTGCGATGAAAGCCCGCCGCCTGCGGGCCGTAGAGTTCAATGTCCGTCATCCACGACAGCCAGGTCAGTGGGAACCAGTTGGCGCCATGAAAGGTCGAAAACGCCCAGCCAATGCTCTCGCGGGTCAGACCCAGGCGAACATGGGGATTTCCCAGGATATACAGGCGATCGTCGTAGTTGACGAATCCGTTGTTCAAACCCGGCCAGTAGGCGAGCAACGCCGCCGCCACCAACGCGAAGGCGACCGCAAACGCACCGGGCAGCCAGCGCGATTGGGGGGCGATCTTTTGACCGGCCTCGTCAGCCATCAGCACCCGCCTCGTCCTGTCTTCGGCTGAGGCCCGCTAGCGGGTCACGAGCCGGACCGTGGCCCGAGACTCGGACATTGGACGGCGAAATGCGAATCTCCCGGATTCGTCAGGTGGCTGCACCGCCGTAGGGCTCGCCCCGGACTAGCGACTGCGTTTGCGATGGCGCCTTCGGCGGGCGAAGACGATCAGACCCGCAAGCGTTAGCCCAAAGCTGCCCGGTTCGGGCAAAGCCGCGAGCGGAATCGGACCTCCAGGCTGTGGATCATCGAAGTTGAGACCATCGCCGAGCGGTCGGGGATCGTCCAGGGACAAAAGACTTGGATCAGGCGGTCCGATATCACCCGTAATCGCACCGACCAGAATCGGATCCTTGAAAATGACATCACTAATCTGCCGGTCGACATCGTCCATCACGATCATGTCGCCATGCTTTCGCGGGAAGCTCAGCAGCCTGGAAAATCGCAGCGACATCGGATCGTTCGACAATCGGGTTCGCGTGAACAAGTGCTGCAGGTCGAGCAACTCGGGAACATAGCCCGTGCCAAAGTCCAGCGGTTCTAGCGGAAGCGGAAGCGGCGGCATTCCGGGGATGGTTTCGTCGAAATCGAGCTCGGGTGATCGGTATTCTGCGTCCGAACTGGGCAGCTGAGACTCGTCGACCATCACACTGATGACCTGGGGCGCCAGCGCCCCCCCCAACACCAGAAGCGGGAACATGATAGCCGCAAGGACGACAAACCGTCTTCGCCAGAGCGACTCGTGGGACGAGTCCGCCTCCCCTCTCGGCATCACTACCTCCTAGCGACTCCACGGGGGGCGTGAACCTGAAAGATCCCTGAATGAGTGGGGTGGATTGCAGTAGATCTGGACCGGATGGACACGGCTTCTATATCGGGGAAATACCGGTCGAGCTTTACCGGAGTAAGCACTTGATGCGCAGCAATCGATCGATTTCAGGGATGCGTGTCTGCTGCGGTAGGGAGTTGCGATTCAGCGAACGCCGAGCAGTGATCGCACCTGCTCTGCGACACGCATCGACTCATCGAGGCCCGTGCAGGAGGTGGGGTCGGAACCGATGACGGTTGCTGCGCCACGCCTGACCAGCTCGTTCAAGACAGCGGCAAAATCCCGCGGTGGACGGATCATCCCGCGCGAGATCAGACGAGAGCACAGTCGTTCGAGACCCTGCTGGGGACGGACAGTTCCGCGGTTGTTCAGCGGTGCGGAATCCGCCATGCGTGCAACCGCCGCGCGGAATCGTTCGACGTGACCGTGCCGTTCCATGGGCAAGATCTGCACCGGCTTTCCGGTCTTGCATGCGTCCGCGAGAATCGATTCGGAGTCACCGGTTACAATGAACTCATCGGCGCACTCCAGATGCGCCAAATAGGCCTCATCGCCGCGACACAGTGGAGCGACGCGGGCGGCGCTCCCGAGGATTCGACGAATCTCGACATCGTGAGTCGGGCTGACCAACGCAAAGAGTGTTCCGCCCGCCCCGCTGGCCGAGCGCGCAAAATTCCCGAGTTCTTCGCTCGCTCGCGCGCTCAAGCGACCGTTGGCATCCGTTCCGCCTGCAAAAATCGCAATTCGCGCTTTGGCGGCTTGTTCGAACAATTCCCGCTGCCGCTCCACGGCGCACGCTCGGCGCAATGAATCGTGCAATACCAGAGGAGTCGCGATCTCGAATCGTTGCGGGTGTGGGAACAGTCCTTCTGATACCGACGTCACCGACAGGTCGACGTCGGTTGCTGTGGTGCGCGCGTTGATGGCGACGACCCGGGTTCGCCCGAGTGACATTTTTCGCACTGTGTCGATGATCGATGCCGTCTTTGTGCCCGCAGCGATCAGCAGATCCGGCCAAGGCGGAACCAGATCGTTTGCGTCGAGCGCGATGTTTTCGGTCGGCCAACCCAGTGCCGCACACAGCGCTTCGGCCGCTTCTGTGTGTTCTGGTTGGGGATCTGCAACCACCCACACTCTGGGAAACTCGGCACAGAAGCGCGGCCCCGCACCGGACCATGTATCCGTTGCACGCTTCGCCCCATCCCGACGCCGAACGAGCAACTCCCAGTGTATTTCGGGATGACGACCCCCTGCGGCGCGGAAATGGTCGATCCAACGATCGGCCGAGGTTTCGGTTTCAGTTGATCGCGGACCGAGGCGCTCGTGCACTGCACAATCTACTGCGGCAAACACGTAACGCTCGGCGGCGGTGAACACCTCGTCGAGCATCCACGGCACGTCGTCTTCTGGAATCGCGTCGAGTCCAGCTCTGCACACCACCGCGTCAGCGCAACGTCGTGCCGGGCGCTTCGAGGGGTCCCAACGGAGCTCCGACTTCACGAGAGCTTCTCGGACAGACTTCTCCAGCTCGGGGTGATCCCCTCCGGACGCGACGCGTGCCACCGCTGCAGCGAATCGCGAACTCGGCTGCTCACGATCGAACAATGAGAACTGTGCCTCGTCGGCGGCGCGCTCGAGATCGTGCCAGAGATACCCCAGTGGGTTGTCGCGATACACGAAGCGCTCGGGAAATGGTCGCCACGGCTGGGTGTGCAGGGTGGTGTAATGCAGCAGATGCGAACGCCCGGCGACGTACTCACCATCTCGAGCGTTCCAGTGTTGGTCGAGTGCGCCGAGCATACCGGCTTCCACAGCCTGCGCGAGCAACACCTTCTTGCGTCCGGTGCGCACAGCATCGAGCGTCCAGATGGCCGACATCCGATCACAGTCGATCAGCATCACCGACGACTCGGTATCGGATATGGCCAGGAAGCCCTTCTCACCCATATCCAGATCGAATAGCTCCCCAGGATCGGTCAGATAGATCTGGTCTTCGTCGTTGTAGATGGCGCGACCACCGCCGGCAAACGATGGAATCGCAAAGCGGTAATTCGTGAAGCCAGTCGTCCAGCGGCTGCGGTCGAAACCCGCGAGTTCCTTCATGATGTGGATCTCATAGACACGACTGGGGTCCCGCACGCGTTCGATCGACCACACGAGCACACGTTCGGGACGAAACTGGCTGGCTTCCGTGCCGAGGAAGATCCGGACCGGTGGCTTCGGGTTGGGGTCGTACCCGTCGCGCACCGGCAACTTGATGCGCTCCGGGCGAAGACGCTCGGGTATCCCTTTTCGGTTCGGATCCACCAGATTTGCCAACCTCGATTGTCCGACTCGAGCCCGCTCGAAACCGGAAAGAACCCAGGATAGCTCGGAACCCTGACCAGATGAGTCCCTGGGAGAGTCCGCAGCTAGCCTCCGCAACGAACCGAAGTCGTGGCGTTTTCCAGCCTGATGACAACCAACTACCAAGGTCAGAAACTCAAGGTCAGAAACTGACTGGGCCGAGATGGCCACAGCCCGAGTATTGCGGTTGGCTTGGCGCCAAAGCGCGGGGATCTGAGTCCGTGGATCGCGCGTTCCCAAACGCTGTACAGATCGACTGGTCCAATCCGTCGCCTCGCTCAAGTGCGAAGCAAGCTGCATACCTGTGTATTCCGACACCCAGGTGTTCCCGAAAACCGGCGAAACCTCATTTCCTGACCTGCAGCTTCACGGCCACGAGCCAGCCAACGCCGCGGTCGAATCAGTCGTTGACACAGGGGGCACGCCCTTTGCACTACTGCTCGCCCATCAGCAGAGACTTGAAGGACCGAATTCGCAAGCAAGCTGACCCCTCCGATTTCGGCGATCGCCTCCTTGCAATCGCAACCCAAATCGAGCGGGATTTCGACGGCCGTGAACGCAGGCGGTTATTGGAACTGGTACACGAGACGCTCGATCGACACGTGGAAATCCGAGAGAACACGCGTCTTGCGCGCGAATCGCTGGATCAGTTGGTGGAGGCCCATCAGGAGCTGGCCCAGCTATTCGAGTTCATACAAGCCAACCCCGACATGCACTGATTTCGCACTCACGCGCGGCGCTAGCGTAAGCCCGGAACTCAGCCCGCTAGCAGCTCCCTCGCGATCGCCGAGATCTGAATCTCGTCGGTCCCCGCGTAGATTTGCAGCACCTTCGCGTCGCGACACAACTGCTCGACCTGGTACTCCGCCATGTATCCGTTGCCGCCGAAAATCTGGACCGCTTCGAGCGCTACCTCCATCGCGGCGCGAGCCGAATACAGTTTCATCGCGGAAGCTTCGGCGAGACTCGGACCTCGCCCGACTTCAGCCAGTTCGATCTGGCGAAAAACCAGATTCTGTATGTTCATACGCGCGACTTCCATTCGCGCCAGCTTGTCTTGAATCAGCTGAAACTCTCCGATCGGCTTCCCGAACTGGATACGCTCTTTAGCGTATGACAACGAGAGTTCGAGACATCGCTCGACGATTCCGAGTGCCATCGACGCCACACCCGTTCGCTCCATCGAGAAAGTCTGCTTGGCTCCGGAGCGCGTCGGTGTCTCCTCCGTCTCGCCAAGGAGACGATCCGCGGTCGCGTGCACGTCTTGTAGGAAGATCTCACCGGTCGGCGACGAATGCAGGCCCATCTTTCTCATCGGCCTCGATTGCGTGAGACCCTGCATGCCCTTGTCGAGCACGAACGTGAGGACCTTCCGATCCTTCGGGGCGACGCCCTCTTGTTCGAGCTTGCAGATGAATACAATGATGTCCGCGTAGGGCCCGTTGGTGATGAAAGTCTTGGTGCCATTGAGGACGTAACCGCCTTCTCCATCACGGCGGGCTGTGCTCTTCATGCTCCCGAACGCATCTGACCCAGATCCGGGTTCGGTGATCGCCCACGATCCGATCTTGTTCAGCGTCAGCAGGTCGAGCCCCCAGCGCTCCTTCTGCGCGGTCGTGCCCTTGGACATGACGGCCGCTCCGGTGAGCCCCATGCTCACACCCATCGCAGTGACCATCCCGGGGCAGTACCGGCACAGCTCGATGATCGGGATCATCTGCATCGCAGCGGCATCGCCCCGACCCGACGCCTCCGGCGAATCTTTGCTCTGGGTTGCCGGGGGCGCGCCGGATTTCTCGCGCGCAATCTGCTTCTCGAATCGCGCTCGGGCCATCTCGTCCATGCCGAACGTCGAGATCATTTTTCGCAGCACGTCGTAAGGCGGCGTATCGCCGTGTTCCAATTCCTCGAGATTGGGCGCAATCTCCGCCTCGACGAAACGCCGGACCGTATCCCGGATCATCTGGTGCTGCTCGCTCCACTCGATCATCGTCGCACTCCCGTCTGTCTGAAGGAGGCGGGAGTTTGGACTCGATCGAGCGTTCCCGCCAGAGGCTGACGACGCGGCACGACCGGGCTAAGCGTTTAGCGGCCCTCGAATCACGAATTCTGAGATCTCGGCCGGCGCGAACAGTCGCATGGGCGGCCCCCAGAAACCGGTCCCACGACTTACATAAAGTTGTGACTCTTTGACGCGGTAGTGACCAGCAACATACGGAATCGCAACACGCACGAAGTACCCAAACGGCCAGATCTGCCCCCCGTGTGTGTGGCCGGAGATCTGCAGATCGATTCCCATCTTCGAAGCGCGCCGAAACGTCGACGGATCGTGCGCCAACAGAATCGCTGGTCGAGTCGTGTCGCGACCGGCGACCGCCTTGGGCAAGTCTTCTCTTCCGTCGTCTGCAATCATGTTGCCCCGGTGGTCATCCACGCCGATCAGATCGAACCCAGCTCCCGAATCACAGATCTCCACCCTCTCGTTGCGCAGCACACGCATCCCGAGCTCGGTCGCCTTGGCAACCCAATCGGCCACACCCGAATAGTGATCGTGGTTTCCCGTGACGAAGTACACGCCATGACGCGATTTCAGATCTTTGAACGGAGCGACCTCCTCGGCCAACTGCTCGACGCCCCCGTCTACCAGATCTCCCGTTACGGCGATCAGATCTGGCTGCAGAGCATTGACGCGATCGACGATCGCGCGAGCGAATCGACGATCGAGTATCGGACCGATGTGGATGTCGGTGATCTGAACGATCCGGAAGCCATTGAGTACGGATGGCCACCCAGCCAATTCGATTTCGATACGAACGTCGCGAGGTGGGCGCAATCCGGATCGGATCGCGACGACGCTGGCGAGCACGACGATCGATACGACTGCGACGGCGCGCAGCCCGGAGATCGAATCCCAATCGGCTATCCCCTCGGTGACGCCCAGGGCGCCCAGCAGAAACATTCCCAGATCGGTGATGGCCGTCGCCAGAATCAACCAGAACGCGACGCCCATCCAAACCGAGGCCGGCCAGACGATCCACCGAGATAGTGCCGGTGGCAGTGTCCGCTCACTCACAGGCGAGGCGACGAGGCTGGCAGCCGCCACCAACAACAAAGTCAGCAGCGTGCCACGCCACGGATCTGGAACACCCGACTCGAATATCAGCCGGGTCGCAATGTAGTAATGCGACCCGAACAAGACGGCACAAATCACCGTGATGGCGAACACAACGACCGGAAATCGGCGCAACGGGACACCTCGCTCGATGTCGCATTGTGTAGGTAGACTCGCGGATTGTCGAGAAGCCGCGGAGCGGCGATCCCGCGGCTACCCGGCGGTCTCAGCGAGCAGGGGCTCGAAGCGCGCCTTGTTGGATGCCTTCATATGGGCATCCACCGGGCGAATGATGCCGTCTTTCGCCAATGCGAACAGGGCATCGTCCATCGATTGCATCCCCATACTCTTCCCCGATTGGATGATCGAATTCAACATGGGCGTATTGCCTTCCCGAATCACGTTCGCGAGGCCTGGCGTCTTCAACAGAATCTCGTGCACCGCGCATCGCCCCTTGCCATCGGCCGTGGGCAGCAACAGCTGAGATACAACGCCGGTGAGAGACTCGGACAGACTCACTCGGATCTGGTTCTGCTCGCTGGCAGGAAACGCGTCCACGAGGCGATCGACGGTTTTGGTTGCGCTGTTGGTGTGCAGGGTCCCGAATACGAGCATTCCCATCTCGGCTGCCGTAATCGCCAGCGCGATGGTCTCTTGGTCGCGCATCTCGCCCACGAGCACAACATCCGCGTCCTGGCGGATCGCTGCGCGCAGTGCCGGCGTGAAGCCGTGCGTGTGGGTGCCGACCTCACGGTGCGACAGAACCGACTGCCGGTTTTGGTGGACGAATTCGACTGGATCCTCGATCGTGACGATGTGTTTGGAATAGCTGCGGTTGATGTGATCGATCACGGCCGCGAGGGTCGTCGACTTGCCGGACCCGGTCGGTCCAGTGATCAGTACCAGCCCTTCATTCAAATCGCATAGCGCCTCGACAGCCTTCGGGAGCTTCAGATCTTCGATCGACAGAATCTGTTCGGGGATGATCCGAAAGACGGCGCCGACGCCGTTTTCCTGCAAAAAGTAGTTGGCGCGAAACCGTGCGATTCCCTCCAGTCCGTACGCAAAATCCAGATCGCCGCACGCTTCGTAGTCGCGCCAGTCCTCGTCGCTGGAAGCTTCTCGGATGATCTCGCGAAGTGTATCGTCGCTGAGGACTTCCCAACCTTCGACAGGGTGGAGTTCACCGTGGGTTCGCATCCGCGGTACGATTCCGGCCGCGAGATGCAGGTCAGAGCCCCGCTGTTCTTTGAGCTGGCGCAGCAGTTCGTCGATCCGACCCATAGCTTCTCCGTCAGCCGTCCAGCGAGCTGGGGTTCTCGCAGTTCGCTTCGGCGTCTTCTCTCGAAATCGTACCCGCCAGCAGGTGTTGCTTGATCGACTCGTCCATCAGACACATCCCCTGTGACGCGCCAGTCTGAAGAATCGAATGAATCTGGAAGGTCTTGTTCTCGCGAATCAAGTTGCCGACGGCCTTGGTGATCACGAGCTTTTCGACTGCGGCGACCCTGCCCTGCCCGTCGACACGCCGGATCAAGCGTTGCGATACGACCGCCCGCAGCGATTCGCTCATCATGGTCCGAACCTGTCCCTGCTGGTCCGCGGGAAATGCGCCGACCAGGCGGTTGATCGTGCGAATCGCGTTGTTGGTGTGAAGCGTGGCGATCACGAGGTGGTCGGTCTCCGCGGCACTGAGCGCCAGTGAGATCGTCTCGAGGTCGCGCAATTCGCCGATCACGATGACATCCGGATCCTCGCGTAGGGCGCCGCGAAGCGCGCGCGCAAACGAGTCCGTGTGATGATTCACGCTGCGCTGGTTCACCAGGCAACGCTTGGAAACGTGCAGAAATTCGATCGGGTCTTCGATCGTCAAGATGTGTTCCCGGCGCTCGTCGTTGATCAGATCCACCAGCGCCGCCAGAGTCGACGACTTGCCACAGCCTGCCGGCCCCGTACACAGCACCATTCCCTGGTGATAGTTGACGAACTTCGCGAGCGACATCGGGAGGCCCAGCTTTTCGAGAGAGGGGGGCACGCTTGGAATAAAGCGAAACACCCCATCCACACCGCGATGTTGACGGTAAACGTTGGCTCGAAAACGCCCGACCCCATCGATCGAGTGACAGAAATCCAACTCCCCTTGCGTTGCGAATTGCTCCCGTTGGTCGGGCGCGAGCCCACTGAGAATCAGCCGCTCCGCGTCCGACGCGTTGACAATATCGCTGTCGCGGGGCTGCAGTTCGCCGTGGATACGAAACTTGATCGGCGCTCCAGCGTGAATGTGAATGTCGCTTGCACCGCGTGAAACCAGATCGGAGAGCGTCTGATCGAACCGCGAGCGATCGGCTTCGGTCGGTACAAACGACGTGACCGCACCGGCGAGTTGGGCTCGTTCGCGCGGCGCGGGCGCAGTCTCCGACTGCTGCGTGTCTTGGGGCTCGGATTCGGGGGATTGCTGTTTCCGTTGCGACGGCGGTTGTTGGTGCGGCGGTTGTTGTCGCTGTTGAGGGCTTTCCGACTGCTGTGCTGGCCGAGCCTCTACCGCTTGTGGCGTCGCTTGCTCTCCATTCGAGGTGGGGTCTGCCTCGAGGCCCGGTGCCGCGTTGGCGGCAGCCTGTCTGGCACGGGCCTTTACCAGCATTTCGCGCTGCGCCTTCACCAACAGCTCGCGCTTGTTCTTGTCGATGAACCCCATCTCGAGCAAGATGTCGCCGAGAGGTGTGCCATCACGTCGGCGTCCCTGCTCGCTCGTAGCTTCGGCGAGCTGGTCCATCGTTATCAGCTTGTTGTGAACAGCCAGGCGACCCAGCAGCGAGACCGTCAGTTTTTCCGCCATGCCAACCGTATCGTCGAGCCGTGCCCGTCGCTGAACGTAGGCGAGCCGCCTTTTTTGGGGAGAACTCGGCATTCGCCGGGGCGGGCGGGCGACCGGTGTGGGTTACCAGCCGCGCAGGTCGACACTCCAGCTGTCGAGGACCTCGTCGCCTGAGACAATGTGCAGCTGTTCGTGATAGGCGATCGTCGGATCTACGTGCGCTGGAACCACGCGGATTCGGTCTCCAACCCGCAGCGGCGACGCTGGCGAATCAAGTGAGGACGAGTCGGGTGAGAAAGTCACGTGCTCATCGGAACAGAACCACACCTTGGCTGAGGCGATTCGCGGATTGCCGTGGTCCATCCCCAGGGATTTGAGCCCACAGTCGGCGACCGCAAATTTTTCGGATACCGAAACAACCGTCGCGATGACGAACAGCGCCGGCTCGAAGGGCAGCCCCAGTTGGTCGTAGGCGGTATCCATCAGTGCATAGGAGCCCGCCTGGATCTCGGTCGCCGCGTGGTTGCAATCGAAGGTACCCGTCCCGCCCGCCGAGATCGTGTCGCCTCCTACCCGTTCGTGCGCGCGCACCAACTCTGCCATCGACTCCGCGACGCGCTCGGCTCGTTCGCCAGCGCCCTCCACCATCATCAAGTGACCTTCGTACCCCATGACCCCGCGAACTTCGAGGCCACGGGCGCGAGCCAGATCGGCAAGCCGCTCTGCATCGTCGGGCTTGCAGCCACAGCGTGGCAGGCCAACGTTGACGTCGATCACAACCTCGCGAACGCCCCCTGCCACCGCTGCCGCGATGGTCTCAGCTGAATCCACCGCAACCGTAACGCGCGCATCCAGTGCTCCCAGGCGTCGTGCGTCGACCACCTCATTGGCCAGGAGCAGGTCGTCGCCGAGACCGGCGGCCGCCATCCCCTCCATTTCTCGAATGGTCGCGCAGGTGAAACCACGGCTTCCGAGTTCAGCTTGTCGCTTGGCGAGTTCAGTGCATTTGTGAGCTTTGACGTGCGGTCGTAGGCGACTTCCCGGCAATGCCTTGGACATGGTGCGGAGATTGGCGTCGAGGGTTTTCGCCTCCACGATGAGGGCTGGAGTCACGAGCTCGGCTATTTGCTTGACGGTTTGCTTGACGGTCTGCATGACGGTCCTCCCGACAGGGATGCTACCGTCGACAATCCATGCAGTCGTGACACAAGTAGGTCGACAGCGCGCCCGTCTCAGTCATACCCGCATATGCCCTCTCGCTTCGATCGAGACGGTCTTCACAATCCGCGCAGACCTGCGGACGATTGAGAATCAACGGCTGCCAGCCCACGATCTCGCTGAACTCCGCCGGCGCCGGTGCTTCTGTCTGCGCAGGCGGCGCCGCTTTCGCGGGCGGAGCGGGTGGTTGGGGCCGCGACCTGCGATACCCGCGCGGACGGCCGATGTTGCGGAAAGAATCCGACCATCTGCCGCGCTCGGCGTCTTCGACGACGTTTTCGATCAAATCCCCGACGTTCTCGGTCACGGTCTCGACGACGGCAAAGGCCTCTTCGAGGACGTTGCGCACGATGTTGGAAACAGGCATTCGAAGCTCCTCTGCGATTCGACGGATATCCTCAGCCAACGGCTCAGAGATCCGAGTGTGAAGTACACGCTCCTTGCGCTCGCGCGACCTGCCGCTTCGGGACCGCCGGCGCGCGCGGTCAGAGTGCTCACGGTTTCGCTCGCGATCCTCTTCGGATCTGTCACGCGCTCGCTCGCGCTGCTCGTCGTCCTGGTCCCGCGCACGCTCGCGCTCGCTTTCCTCGCGCTCTCGCGAGAGATCCCGCGCCTCGTCCTCTCGCTCACGTGCAAGCTCCTGGTCTTCCTGCTCTCTTTGCCGGGCGAGCTCGCGATCCTCGTCGCGATCGCGGGCGCTCTGGTCGCCGTGTTGATTGGTTTCCGTCGGTTTCGGGGCGTTCGGAGCGTCGTGAGTTTCCATGAATCACACTGTACTACAATGTAATACGAAGTCAACACATCGTGATACATTGTGACTGATTTTTTTAGAAAAGTCCGTGAGCACTGCCGGAGCGCGATTTTCACATCACATCAGGCTCGAGTCATGAGATGTCGGGCGAGTCTGACCGCCAATGCCACGATCGTCCATGTCGGATTGGCCCAACCGGAAGTGGGAAAAACCGAGCTTCCGGCGAGAAACAGGTTCGACACCCCGTGGACTTGGCAATTCGGATCGACGACTCCGCCGCGTGGACTCGAGTTCATTCGGGTCGTTCCCATGTGATGGAAACCGGGCTGGATCCTCTCTGGTGGCCAACTCTCGTTGCTGCCCGTCTCCGTGTTGTCGCCCGATTGCCGCAACCACCGTTCGAGGCGAACCGCGCCAACACCTCGTTGCCCGAGCGACCTCGCGACCAAGACCGTCGAACGCTTGACACTTTCCCTGTCGATATCCGCCAGAACCCAGTCGAGCTTGACTCTCGGCATTCCCAAACGATCGATTTCCCCAGATAGTGTCACCCGGCTCGACGGGTTCGGAGATTGTTCGAAGCGCGCATAGATACCGTAGCGAATTGCGCGGCCATCCGGGGTTGGGCCGCGATCGGGTCGACCTTTGTGCAGACGGTGCCAAAACTCGACTACCGCACGGTCGAGAGGCTCTGCGAAATCCTGCTCGGGCCTCAACGCGAATGCTACTCCCAGTGTCTCGTTTTGTGCTTGGACGCTCGGCTGCAGCGCAAAGGCGGGCTTCAGCAACACCTTCCCGCGACGATCGGGGCGCAGATTGTGCATCAGATTCGGCACTCGGCTGGTGAGCCGCGCCGCGTAAGCCTCTGCATGATCCATATAGAATCGGCCAACGAGGTCATGGGTATTTCCGATTCCATTGCGCTGAACATCCCGAGCAGACAACAGCAGTCGCGCATTTTCGATTCCACCGCACGCGATAACGTATTCGCGCGCGCGCACGGAGAATCGCTGCTCTGCGAGCGTTCGCAGTGTCAAAGATGCCACCGATCGTCCCGACGAGTTCAGTTGAATGTGAACCACGTTTGCGTCGACGATGACTCGAACGCGGGAATGAGTAGCGATTCGGTCTCGGTACTCTTGAGCAAATCGGGCCGCGCGAATTCTCCAAACAACCTGGCGCAGGTCGTCGGTATCGAATAGCGCGTCCAACCCGACCGGTGGTTCGAATTCGTCGCGACCGAGCCCTAGCCAACCGCCCGCGTCCTCATAATGGGTTGTGAGGTCGTCGTGACTGATCGGCCAACCACTGTGTGGTAACCAGGCACGATTGGCGAAATCACCGGGCTCCAGACGCGCACACATTCCGTTCCAGTGTCCCGTCGTCCCGCCGAACTGTCGCAGCCGACTCGTGTGCAGGTAGTCGTCGCCGATCGGACCCGACGCGCGGCCTCTGTACAATTCTTGATGCGCTTCATCCGCATCAATCAGGCCGCCCTCGACCAGCAGCACATCGACCCCGGAATCCGCCAGCGTGAGTGCCAGTGGAATTCCGGCAGCACCCGCACCCACGACACAAACTTCAGACTCTAATTGCGAATCTGCGGCGATCTGAGACGCGTCAATCAGCATCGTCAGGGAGCGTACCGGGTGCCATGAGAAGTACCGTGAGTGCTGTCTCCGACAGCAGCCAGCCCTCGAACTCTACGACTCGACCCTCGCGATAGTCCAAAACACTGAGACCCCGCAAAACTTCGCAAGAATCGCCGACAACTCTGGCATCCACCTCGATTGCGAGGGCGTTAGCGCGATCTTGCCCAGATTTCCAGCCGAGCTTGCGGCGTGCAGACTTGGCGGGAACCGCCAGAACATTCCAATCTCCGACGAGGGAATTCAGGCATTCGCGAAGCTCGCTCGTACCGCTGCGCGCGCGGCCGATGACCGCTGAAATCGGAAACAGCACGACGGCAACGAGACCGCGCAGGAACGGACGCCTGGTGAGTTCGCGTTCGGGCATTGAGGTACCTGAATCTCGCGTCGTGATCCCGAGGTCAAGCAATTTGGCCACCGATTTTTCCACCGGCGATCACTAGCGTCGTTCCGTTGACATCAGAACAGACTACCGCGGCAATGGCTCTTGCGAGTCGATCGACCATCGGTCTACATCAAACGCCTCAATGAACGCAGCGATTCTGGTCTGCCGGCTGCACAGGACGGAAAAGCAGGAGCCGCTGCAACAGAGCCGAGTTGGATCGGCCCAAAATGGGGTCCCTTCCAGCGGCGTTCGTCGCGTAAATCCGTCCCCGATACTCATATCGTATTTTCATCGCGGGGTTCGCCTCCACACGGTTGCGTAGGTCGAACAGAACCAATCGAACCTCGGTTCCAGCGATTCGACTGAGAGTTGGATCGTCCGTGTTCAATACTCGAATCAGATCGTCCTGAAAGTGGAATAGACGCATCGAGCGGGGGAACACGTAGTGGTTCCAGAGTTCGCCTTCCGTTTGCACGTTGCTGAACATGGTGAACGAATGCTCGGTTTTCAAGCCGATAAAGGGCATGAGCCCATTTGCGACAAGGACGGCTGCTGGGAACCACGTGCGCCAGCTCCTCGAATTCGACACGGCAACCGAACGCATTTTCAGACCATCGAGCACGGAATGCCGATCTCCCGACCCGTTTGCGATGAAGCTGGCGGCCGCGACGCCTCCGATCGCGACCCATATGAACACGAAGATGATTCTTCCGATGAAGTTTGCCCGCAGGTGGAGTTCAACCGGACCGGTGCCAGTCCACGGGCCGATCGCAGCGAGAACGAGGAGTCCCAACATCGCGAGAGCTACCGTGCCGCGCCAACGGGCCATCCGGCGGAGGGCGGCAAGCGTGGTTCCGAACCAGACCCAACGCCGCTGGGTGCGATCCCAGCCTTCGAACCATGCGTCGGGAACGAACATGACATAGAAGGCTATCGCGACCATCGAGAAATCGTAGAACGCGTTCCATCCACACGAGATGAAAACCCCAACCAAGAACGAGTGTCACCAACCGGCTGCGCGTAAACACCAGGCCGACCGCCAGCGCGGCTTCGATCACCAGCGTTCCCACTGTTGCCGATAGCGCGGTCCATTCGGCCCGGGGCAAGAACTTGAATTCTGTCGCGAGCCAATCGTACTGCTCCACCGCACAACCAAAAACCGGATCGAAGAATCCAGCGTTGACTTTGGCGAGAGCGGCGAATCCGTAGGTGATGATGAGTAGGACACGAATCATCGAAGCCGCGCCCGTGACGGAGCCCGCGATTCCACCCGAATTGCGGCGGACCACGCTGGCCCGATCCAAAGAATCAACCCTAGATTGGCTGCCCCCATGAGCAACCAGTGGTTCGGCACAACCGGCATTTCGATCGCCAGGATGAGTAATTGTGTCGCGGCGAGCACCAACAATCCGTGCCGCGACGACGGGCGCAGCAACACGAACAGCGTGACGAAATCGAGTGACGACGGCCAATCGAGGTTTACCAGGCGGCCCTGATAGTTCTGATGATTGAGCGTCGCAAGGGCCCAAAAGAACGAAAATGCAATGATGCGACGTTCGTAGACTACGTCCCGATCCGGCATTGGGGGTGTGAGCGGCATGACCGGATCAGCATAGAGTCCCCACCCGCCCAGGCCAACGTCTGACACGAACGCGATCCCATCGATCGAGATCACGATGACCAATCGAAGTGATCACGTTGGCCGAAATGCGCATTAGCGCGTGAGCGATTCAGCCCCGGTCGGTCGATTCTTCACACGAAGTTCCCCTACCGCGGAGTACCCGCTTCGGGCTACAGGTAGGTGAGGTAGCGCAGGTAGTTCGGCTCGCGTCCCGCGACGACGTCGAAGAAGGCTCTCTGGAGTTTTTCTGTGATGGGTCCGCGTTTGCCATTGCCGATCTGGCGGCGATCGACCTCACGCACTGGGGTGACCTCGGCGGCGGTGCCGGTCAGGAAGATCTCGTCTGCGATATACAGATCATCTCGAGTGATGAGGCGCTCCTCGACTGAAATTTTGCGATCCCTCGCCAGTTCGCAGATGGCTGCTCGGGTAAGACCGTCGAGGACGCTGTGAAGCGGGGGCGTCCTGAGCACACCATCACGTACCACGAAGATATTCTCTCCGCTCGCCTCGGAGACCAGACCCTGGGTATCGAGCATGATCGCTTCGTCGAAGCCGTCGAGTAGCGCCTCGCGTTTTGCCAGGATCGAATTCACATAGTCACCACAGGTCTTGCCCTTGGTCATTTTCGCATTGACGTGATGACGGCTGAACGTGGAAACCTTGGCTCGGATACCGTTCTCGATTCCGTCCTCTCCGAGGTACTTCCCCCAAGCCCACGCGATCACCGCAACACGGATCTTGTTGGAACCCGGGTTCAAGCCCATAGCGCCATCGCCGATAAAGACGATCGGCCGAATGTAGCCTTCGTCGAGATTGTTGCGTCGCAACGCCTCGAGCGAAGCCCGCTCGATTTCATCGGGACGAAACGGAATCTCGAGAAGGTTGATGCGTGCCGAGTCGAACAGACGTCGAATGTGATCGGCCAGCCGGAAGACGGCCGATCGGCCGTCCTGTGTCCGATAACATCGGATCCCTTCGAATACACCGAGTCCATAGTGGAGTGTGTGAGTCAGGATATGAACGTTGGCGGCCGACCAGTCTACAAACTTCCCATCGAGCCAGATCTGCTCGCCCGTCACGCCGACAACCGGGGCTTGATCGCTTTCGTCGCTCATGGGTCCTCATGGGCTGTGTTTCGCGGCAGCCTGTCTGTCGCCGGCTCACCGACGAAGTAGACGTCTGATGAGACCCTTGTTCTTGCCACGCCTCATGCTGATGAGACGGAGTTCGCGCAGCGCCTCGACCGACTGCGGTTGAATCTGCACCGCACGCGCGAACATCTTCTCGGCAGTCCTGGGGCGACCGATCGCCTTGTATAGACGACCCAGGAAGAGGTAGGACTTCTCGCGGTGCCCCGCCAGCTTGATCCCCCGCAGAACATGCTCCATGGCTTCTTGGATCATCGCAGGATCTCCTGGATGACACATATGCAGCGCCCATCCGTAGTGGGCGTGGTAATCCCCCTCAGCCGGGTACAACTCCAGAGCCTTGCCGAAGCTTGCCAACGCCTTCTCGTAGGCCCGTTTCGCCAACAAGTCCTCGCCGAGCTGGAACTCCTTCTCGGCCTCCAGGGCGCGTTCGCCTACCAGCTGAATCTCGGCGTTTCGCTCATCGCGACGCACGTTCAAGATGTACTCGCTGCGACGCCGCGGATCAGAGAGCGTTTGGTAGGCCTGGGTAATGTGCTCGAAGACGCGTTCGGCCATCTGCTGCACGGCGCGACTCGACTGGTTGTACTGGTCTGGGTGCATCTTGGCAGCGAGCCGTTCATATGCCGAGCGGGTGTCGTCGGCGGACGCATTGACATCGATACCGAGGATCTCGAAATGGGTCTGGCTGCTGGTCTGTTCGGCGACCAGCGTCAACCGAGCGCGACGTTCATCGTCTGCAGTTGGCGGAGATGGTGGACCCACGCGGCGCGGCGTAGTTTGCCCAGACGGAACCTCAGCCGTTCGCAGTTCCAGTAAGCCGACAGTGATCAGCGCAAACAGCGTCCGTTTGAGGCGCTCGTCCGCAGCGAGGAATCTGGAAAGACGCACCATTCCACCGAGTCCGCTCAGCAACTCCTCGTGCTCGGCGTCGAGATCGATCTCCTGGAACTGATAGAAGGGGCTTTGACCGGGAGCGACGAAACAGTCGGCGTGGGACCGCAGGTACGATTCGACGCGAGCGAGCGAGAATCGCCCGCACACGCCCCGCAGGATCAGATTCGCGGGGCTCCCCACAACTCCCAGCGAGTTACTGCGATGCAGTTCGGCGCCCATCTCGAATCGATAGCTGCCAGTTTCCCAAGCGAAGACCTCCAGCAATTTCTCGTCGGCCTGCCCCAACAGCGAATCGGTCATTTCCTGCTCGGAGAGTATTTCCATCGCCACCAGGATCTCGCCCTGGAGTCTCCCCTCTCGCATCCGGCGTCGCGATTCCGCCATCACCGCCTGGCTGATCTTCCCGCTGCGTACCAGGAAGTTGCCAAGGCATTCGTTGACCAGGTTCGAACGGATCGACAGCGGGTAACCGTCGCGAAGCTCGATCCACTTGCGCTTGCGAGCGCTGATTAGGTGCAGCACTCCCGTCGCGCGTAAACCGTGCAGATGATGCAGCAGTTCGGGGATCGACATCTGTTCGAGCGTTCCCGACAGCGCTCGGCTCACCGTGCCCCTCACTTGCAGGTCCGAACGAGCGACCTGCTTCACTTCGCCCATGCAGCGCGAGACCACAACAAGCAGCTCGGCGAGGGGAATCGGCTTGATCAACACCTCCAACACGCCCAAGTCGATCGATCGATCTCGAGAATGCGGTGTCTGAGAGCAGCCCGACAGGATTACCGCTTTGGTGTCGGCGACCGGCCCGTGCATGGCTCTGATCGATTCGAGAACCGCAAACCCATCGCGACGCGGCAGGATCAGGTCGACCATGACGAGGTCTGGCTCGTGCTCGGCAACCATCTTGACGGCTTGGTCGCCATCGGTCGCGGTCCAGACCGTGTACCCCTGCCCGCTCAGCGCAGACGCGAGGATATCAATCAGGCTACGGTCGCTATCGACGCACAGGATCGTTCCGGCCAATCTGACCCTCCAATCCAAATGATCGGACGAGTCGGCTATATCCTTGAAGTGTTTTCACCACACCCGGCGTCGTATGGCTGCAGTCCGCACTCTGGCAGCAGCTAGACGCGGCCCTCGAAATCATCCATTTCGAACTTCCAAGCATCGATCGCCAGGGTGCCCTCCGCGTCGGACGTCACCCGACCTCGAACCAGCCCCCGGGTACCGGGAGGCTTGGTAAAGAAATCACCAAACTGCAACTCAGCGGCAGTTGCGTCAACTTCCAGCTGGCCCTGCGGCGGGCGCATCTCACGGTCGATCTCGCCGGTGATCTTGAGCGGCCCTCGCAGATCGATCTGTCCGAGCGTCAGGCGGCCTTCGCTGAGATCGAGGTCGCATGCGACGTGAGGACCGAGCGCGGTGATCGTCCCCGTCAACGCGCCATCGACCTCCGCTCCGGATGAGAAGTACGACCTGCCGGCCGCGATCAGAACCGCATCCAACCGGATTCTCGCATCAACCTCGCCGGTTGCCGTCACTTCGCCTTCCGCCACGACGTGGCCGCCGGTCGCGATTTCGCCGGAGATCGCGAAGCGCGGTCGGAGTTCGAAAACATCCATGTGCAACTGCAGCGCCGAATTTCGAAGTTCCCATCGAATCGGCGGCGAAACGGTGCGGTCATCGAAAGCCAGCAGAGCGTCCGGAATCGTCAGTGAGCGGATCGCGAAGCGCATCACCGCGCGATTTCGCAGCGCGACGCTCGATTCGCTGTTTTCCGGCTCTGACGCCCACCGCACTCCCTCAGCTGACCGCACGACTTGAAGACGCGCTCCCTCGATTGCGGCCGAATCGACCAGCACAATCCGCGCCAGCATCGGAACCAACGAAACCCTCAGGACCGCGCGATCGGCCCGAGCAAAAGCGTCAACGCCGCCGAGTGTCGGAGAGTCCAGGATGATTCTCGGCGGGAAATATTCGAGGTCGAAGTTCGAATAGTGCAACTCCCGCCCCAGAGCGGCACTGACCGAATCGCGGAACGCTTCTTCACCAATGAGCCAGGGAAACGCGACCCCTAGAAGCAGCGCGAATCCGACTGCTGCGCAGAATATCGCCGCGAGTGTCCACTTGGCTACCGAACGCGCAGCGAAGCGCACCGCCTACTTGAGTTCGCGCGAAAGGGCTTCGCGAACGGAAGCGGGATTCGCCTTGCCCTGGGTCTTGCGCATCACCTGACCCATCAGGAAATTGATGACCTTCTCGTCGCCCTCACGGAATTTCTCGACGTTTTCCGGGTTCTCGGCGAGTACCGCCATGACCGCCTCGGCGATCACACCGCTGTCCGACACCGCCTCGAGACCACGCTCTCGCACCAGGGTGGCTGGGTCTCCGCCATTCGCGACGAGTTCCCTCAACAATGCGCCGGCGCTGTTCGCGGTCGTTTTCCCCTCATCGACCAGGCGAATCAAGCTGGCCAGTGACTCGGGAGTGAGTGCGATCGCGTCGATCTCTATTTCGCACTCCCTTGCCGCCTGTATCACGTCGCGGAGTACCCAGTTCGCGACTGCTTTCGGTTGTCCGTGCGCGATCGCAGCGGCCTCGAAAAAATTCGCGAGCGCACGCGTCTGAGTGAGTTGGGTTGCCGCGTGATCGGACAGGCCGTACCCGCGCCTGAAGCGTTCGCACTTCTGCTCCGCGAGTTCGGGGATCGCGGTGCGAATTCGCTCGATCTCCTGTGCGGATACGACTAGCGGGATCAGGTCGGGATCCGGGAAGTAGCGGTAGTCATCCGAATCCTCCTTCAACCTCATCACGAAGGTCTCTCGCCTGTCGGGGTCGTACCGGAGCGTCGCCTGCACCACCTCACCGCCCGACTCCAGGATCGCGGTCTGGCGCTTGACCTCGGCTTCGATGGCTTCCTCGATGAATCGAAACGAGTTGAGGTTCTTCAGTTCGGTTCGGGTACCGTACTGGTCCTCACCGCGCAGCCGGAGCGAAATATTTACATCACAGCGGAGCTGGCCTAGTTCCATGTCCGCGTGCGACACCTCTGTGTAACGCAGCATCGACCGCAGCGTTCTCAAATAGGCGCTTACCTCGACCGCCGAGCGGAGGTCTGGCTCCGAGACGATCTCGATCAGAGGGACACCGCATCGGTTCAGATTGACCAGCGTTGCGTCAGACCCAGCAACCCCGTCGTCGTGGATCGACTTGCCGGCATCCTCTTCCATGTGGACCCGGGTCAGCCGAATGCGCTTGTCAGTCGTGCTCTTGTCTTCGCCATCGCCACTCTCGTCGTCGATACGAATCTCGACCCAACCTTCGGTAGCAAGCGGCTCCTCGAACTGCGAAATCTGGTACCCCTTCGGGAGGTCGGGGTAGAAGTAGTTCTTGCGCGCAAAAATCGAGCGCTCGTGAACCGTGCAATGCGTCGCCAGCGAGGCGCGAATCGCGAGTTCGACCGCATACCGGTTGATGACAGGCAGTACACCCGGGAGAGCGAGACAAACCGGATGAACGTTGTGATTGGGATCCTCCCCGTACCCAACCGGCGCTGGACTGAACAGCTTCGAGGCCGTGCGCAAATGGACATGCGTTTCGAGGCCGATCACGACTTCGTATTTTGACACTGAACTGGTTGTTGCGAGATCAGTCATGGCTCACTCTGGCTCTGCGGGACGCTGTAGATGATGATCCGTTACGCGCTGATAGGCGTCCGCAATCCGCAACGGAGTCATCTCGTCGAGCGGCTTGCCGAGCAACTGAAGGCCCACCGGAAGTCCATCGACACGACCACACGGAATCGACAAGCCGGGAATTCCAGCCAGGTTCGCAGAGGCCGTGTAGACATCCGAAAGATACATCGTGAGCGGGTCGTCTGTCTTGTCGCCTAGCGCGAAGGCGACCTCCGGAGATGTCGGTGTGACCAGCGCGTCGCAGGTTTCAAAGACCCGTTCGAAATCCCTTCGCACCAAGGTCCTGACCTGCTGTGCCTTTCGATAGTAGGCGTCGTAGTACCCCGCACTCAGGACGTAGGTGCCCAACACGATTCGGCGTTTTACTTCGGTACCAAACCCTTCGGATCGAGTGTTGCGGTACATCTGACCAAGACCCTGAGCGGCGCTGCTCCGGTGTCCGTAACGAACCCCATCGAAGCGAGCCAGGTTGCTCGAAGCTTCTGCGTTCGCGATCAAGTAGTAGGTCGCAATCGCGTACTTCGTGTGCGGAAGACTCACCTTCACGGTCTTCGCCCCAGCGCTCTCGAGCACAGCGATCGCTTCGCGAACCCTCCCGAGCACGGCGGGATCGACACCTTGCGCGACGAAGTACTCAGTCGGGATGCCGAGCGTCACGCCAGCCAGGTCTCCCGAAAACGATTCCGCGTGGCGCGGGACCGGCGCCGGGATCGAAGTCGAGTCGCGAGGATCGTGTCCGGCGATCACGTCGAGAATTGCAGCGCAATCCCGAGCGGTTCGCGCGAACGCGCCTATCTGATCCAGCGAGGATGCAAACGCTACCAATCCCCAGCGCGATACACGACCATAGGTAGGCTTGAGTCCCACGACCCCACAGAACGCCGCGGGTTGTCGGATCGATCCTCCTGTGTCGCTGCCCAGCGCCGCCGGGACAATCCCCGCGGCGACGGCTGCCGCCGATCCTCCAGACGAGCCACCCGGGGTTCGGTCCAGATCCCATGGGTTGTGGGTCGGTCCGATGTGAGAATGCTCGGTCGAAGAACCCATCGCGAACTCGTCCATGTTCGTTCGGCCGATGATGATTGCACCGGCGCGCTCGAGCCGTTCGACTGCTGTCGCGGTATACGGGGATACGAATCCGTCGAGAATTCGAGAGGCGCAGGTCGTCGGCTCCCCGGTCTGGACCATGTTGTCCTTGATCGCCACCGGAATCCCATCGAGCGGCGAGAGGACCTCTCCCCTGGCGCGACGCGCGTCCGACCGTCGCGCATCGTCGATGGCCGCGGGCACCCGGAGTCCGACGAATGCATGAATCGAACTTTGACTGGCCTCGGCCCGCTCGAGGCATTCGGTCGAGATTTCGACCGCCGAAGTTTCGCCGGAATCGAGCGCCTTTCGCAGCTCGTCGATCGTTGCGAATGCAGTGGACATCCTATTGCGACTCGGAGTCGATCACCTTCGGTACCACGAATGCGCTGGCGGCCGTCTCCGGGGCATTGCGAACGGCGAGCTCCGGGTCCATCGGCGGCTCTGGCAGATCGTCTCTCATCGGTGTCGCGAGAGGAATCGGGTGGGAAGTAGGGACGATCCCGGTGGTGTCGAGCTCATTGAGTGTCTCCACATAACCCAGAAACGAATCGAGCTCGCTCGCGAGCCGGTCTGCTTCGTCATCGGATAGCGACAGCCTCGCCAGTTCGGCCACTCGATCAATCTGGGTGCGGTTGATGTGAGACATCGAGTCAGCCTAGGAGTGTGCGTGATAGAGCGCCAGCTCTTGGGTACAGGACCGCCGACGGGCCTGTGATCCCTGCATTGGAGGGGGGTGGCCGCCCCATCAATGTGCCCAGGTGCCTGAGGCGTGATAGCCTCGCGTGCAACTATGACTGAGCCTACAGAGCTACACGAAGTATTCGCAAGCCTGCCGGAAGGACTCCAGCAGGGCATCCGCGATCTGGGCTGGGCGCATCCCACACCCGTCCAGTCCAAGTCCCTACCACCGATGGACGAGGGCCGTGACATGATCGTCCAGGCCCACACGGGCAGCGGCAAGACAGGAGCTTTCGGAATTCCAATCGTCAGGGCGCTGGACCCATCGACCCGCAAGACCCAGGCGTTGGTGATGTTGCCGACTCGAGAACTGGCCAACCAAGTCGCTGGCGAGATCTCAGCGCTGGGCAAGCATCTCGGCGTCCGGTGTCTGCCGATCTACGGCGGTGTCGGCTACTCGCAGCAACTCGAGGGAATCGAAGCAGGCGCTCATGTGATCGTCGGAACGCCCGGACGAATTCTCGACCATCTCGGGTCGGGCAATCTGAATTTCGACAACGTCCGCACCCTGGTTCTCGACGAGGCGGACGAGCTTCTGTCGCTAGGGTTCTGGCCGGACATGCGGGAGATCGAAAAGTACCTGCCGAAAGACCGCCAATCCTGCTTGTTTTCGGCGACGATCCCAGAGCGAGTTCGTTCGCTTTCACGGGTCTTCCTCAACGACCCGGTATTCGTATCGCCATCGGAGGGCCAGCTCGCCCCCCAACAGATCGAGCACTATTTCATGGTCACGACCGCTCAGGAGAAAGAGGCGAACCTCGCACGAATTCTCGAGGACGAAGACCCGGAGAGTGCGATCATTTTCTGCAATACCAAAGACGATGTGCGCTTCGTTACGACCTATCTGCAGCGCCGCGGCTTCGATGCGGATCAGATTTCCGGCGACCTAGCGCAGTCGGCGCGCGAACAGGCCATGGCCAGGATCAAGGCCGGCAAACTGCGGTTGCTCGTTGCTACCGATGTCGCGGCTCGGGGGATCGACATCAGCGATCTGAGTCACGTCATTAGTTATTCGGCGCCCCAATCACCAGAAATCTATGTGCACCGGACCGGCCGTACCGGGCGGGCCGGCAAAGCGGGAATAGCGATTTCATTGGTGTCGGGGCTCGACATCGGAAATTTCCGATATCTGCAGAACGTCAACAAGATTGAAATCAAAGAACGCAAGCTCCCGACCGAAAAGAGCACCCTGGCGCGCCTGCGCGACCGTCTCGCGGTGAAGGTCGAACAGGAAATCCGAGCGCTGCCCGAACGCGACCGGGGTGCGAAGATCGATCGCTTCATCCCGATGGTCGAAGCCCTCGTCTCGAGCGGCGAAGGGAAGCGAGAGCTGGCGGCGCTCTGCGCGTTCTACCTGCATGAACACAAGCCAGAAACGAACGTTCCCTCGATCGTCGCGCAGGTCGTCTCCGATGGATCGCCGGACGGCGAGCGCTACAACACGGCTCCGGAGCGCGGGCCGCGGCCCAAGCGGTCAGGCCCCGGGCGCTCGGGTTCGGGCGGCCGCAAAGGCCGAGGCCGCAAAGGAGGAGGCCGCAAGCGTTAGCGCTCCTGGACGCTGGCTCTTCGAAATTGCGCGATGCGCGCTAGGTGCTGCGCTCCAACCCGAAGCGGGTCAGCTTTCGACACTCAGCCAGCGGTCTGATACGTCTGCGCCAGACGCTCTCAGCAAGCCCATACGCCGTCCGCTTGGGTCGAGCGTGACCAGAGACATACCTAGGAACCTTCCCAGATCCGCTGCAACCAGCGGGGAAGCTTGTCGCAGCGCCTTGCCAATTTCGGCCTCGCGCTCGTGCCCCCCGGTGTGGAGTAGAAGCCCGTCTGCCGGACGGAAGACGCGCCTGTCTGCACCCTGCGCGTGCACGCTGGCAATCTCGCCGGAGGTGTCCGCCAGCAGGATCGTGGCCGCACCAGCCCCGGGTCGCGCCACGCACCAGTCGACCGCAGCATCAATGCTCTCGAAGCGCGATAGGCAATCGTGGGCCAACAGCGTGACGGGAGCCGCGCACGGGGTTGAGTCCGAGCCAACTGGCTGAGGAATCGTTGCAACGGCCAGGCCGCCCTCGTTGATGCCGGCGAGCGGTGTGGTCGACCAGGGCCGGATCAGCTCGACCGATGCGAATCCGCCGTCGGGTCGACAGCGCCTGACGATCGAGTCCTCCGGATACGTCCGCGAAAGAACCGCCTGCGCGTCAGTCAGTTCGCTCGTCGCGGCGAACGCGAGTGATCCCTTCGCCGTCGCCGGCCGGTTTTCCCGAGCAATCATGTCGACCAGCCACGCCACCGGCACACCTGCGCCCCGGCTCATGCCTTCGATCGCTTCTGATTGCTGTGGGAAGTAACGACGCAGGTCACGCGACACAAGCCGACTGGCCTCGGAATCGCGACCCAGCCGCCAGAGCGTTCGATGCCAGTTCGGATTCGCAGCGTAGCTGGCTGCTAGAGTTGCACGGCACCAGCGCCCCTGGTCGAGTCCGATATCACGCGGTGCGCCTTCGCACATCAATACGTGGGTCATCGAGTCTCCTGTCCTGTAGACCCAACCGAAGCCGGTGGAACCGTCTCGAATCCTTTCGAAAAAGAATCGCTGGTAATCGTCAATACCTCGTTGAGCGAACCCGTCCGGTAGCCCTCCAGATCCAGCGACACCCAGCGAAATCCGAGCGGTTTGATGGCTTCGACGATGGCCTGGGCGCGGACCGGATCAAGCGCCCGCGCGAGTTCTTCTGGCGCGATCTCGATCCGGGCCATCGCGCCGTGATGGCGTAGCCGAACTTGTCGGTAGCCGAGCGCCCGAAGCCTCTCCTCACCCTGCTCGACCTGCCGGAGCCGCTCTGGCGTCACCGAGGTCCCATAGGGGAGCCGCGAAGACAAACAAGCCGAGGCGGGCAGATCTGCCGTCGGGAGCCCGGCGCGGCGAGAAAGTTCGCGGATCTCGCTCTTGCCCAGACCCGCTGAAAGGAATGGAGACAGTACGCCGTGCTCGTCGGCGGCGCGGTGACCTGGACGAAAGTCCCCGGTGTCGTCGGTGTTCACGCCGTATGCGACCGTATCGAACCCGAGTTCGTCGCGAAGTGCCCCGAGTACGTCGAACAGTTCCGTCTTGCAGTGGTAACAGCGATCGGGCGCGTTCGCGCGATACTCGGCACGGTCGAGCTCATGGGTCGACACGAACCGGTGCGCGATCTGGAACTCGGCACTGACCTTCTCGGCCATCACTCGGTGAGACTCAGGATACGAGGCGGACAGCGCGGTGACCGCAATCGCATCGTCACCGAGCCATCGCGATGCAGCGAAGGCGAGATAGCTCGAATCCACACCACCAGAAAAAGCGATCAGGACGCGCCCTGCGGCGCGAAGTTCGGCCTCGAGCACCGCCTGCTTGGTATTGATTTCGGAGGGGGCTTCCACGCCTGCAGAGTACGAAGCGCTGCCATATGGGTCAAGCGGCCGGATTCGATGCCGCGCCGGTTCGCGATCAGGCGGGTGCGGCTATCCTCGGCTTGGGTGGCACCCGATACGCTGAGGAACTCATGGGCAAGTTGCGCATAGGACTGCTTTTTGGAGGCCGATCGGTCGAGCACGAGGTTTCGCTGGCGTCGGCGAGGTCGATCCTCGCTGCCCTCGACCCCGATCGCTACGACATCGTTCGAATCGCAGTGGGACTCGATGGGCGCTGGCACCTGGGTAGCGAGGCGCTCCCGCTCCCAGCCACGCTCGAGGGAGTCGAAGTGACTCTTCCAGCGGTCCCCAGTGATCACACGCTCGTATCGACTGAACACGACGGAGTAGTAGCCGTCGAACTCGATGTGGTGTTTCCGATCATCCACGGCCGCGGAGGCGAAGACGGATCATTGCAAGGCCTGCTGCAACTGGCCGAAGTGGCCTACGTCGGCTCGGGCGTGCTCGGTTCCGCGCTCCAAATGGACAAGGAAGTTTCGAAACGCCTGCTCCAGGCAGCCGGCCTGCCTGTTACGCCCTGGCTCTGTGTTCGCGCCGCGCAGCTGCGAACAGATCCCGAGGCCGTGGCATCGCGGATCTTGAAGCAAATCGGACTGCCGTTGTTCGTGAAGCCCGCCAACCAGGGCTCTTCGGTTGGTATTTCGCGGGTCGGGAAGGCGGCGGAGCTGATTCCCGCGCTCACCCACGCTGCACGCTTCGATACGAAGCTGCTCGCAGAACAGGGATTGGACGCGAGAGAGATCGAGGTCGCGCTGCTCGGTAATGACCCGATCGAGGCATCTGTGCCCGGCGAGATTCGCACCCGTCGAGAATTCTACGACTACGAGGCCAAATACCACGACAACGACACGGAACTTTTGATTCCCGCGCCACTGGATAAAGAGCAGACCGCAGAGGTCCGACGCCTGGCAATCGAAGCGACACTGGCCCTCGAGGGCGCCGGGCTCGCGCGCGTCGACTTCCTGCTGGACCGGATCTCGGGCCGATTCTTTGTCAATGAGGTCAACAGCTTGCCGGGGTTCACGGAAGGATCGATGTACCCAAAACTCTGGGAGGCTTCCGGGTTGAGTTATTCCGCGCTACTAGACCGATTGATCGAGTTGGCGATCGCGCGCCACAAGATCGCTACTTCGCTCGAAACGCGCTACGTGCGGGCTAGGAGCGCGACCCAAGCTGGCTCGGGCGACGACGTGGAAGCTTTCGACGCACAGCGGCGAACGCGCAACTAGCTCCGCGAGGATTCGACACTCGCGTCATCGGATGACCTGCTGGCCTCGTGCGACGGAACCGGGAGATTACTCGCCGATTCGGTAGCCGAGAGCTTTCAGTTGATTGAGTCGCATCTGGTCCAACTCGATCGTCGCTGGACCGGTACCCCAAGGTGGACTCGATTCTTCCAGGTAGCGCTCCACCTGTCCGAGCATCCCACCGAGTTCAGGTGGATTGTCGGCGAACAGATCCTTCTTCTCGTCTGGGTCGTCCTGCAAGTTGTAAAATTCGTCTTTGGATCGTTTGTAGCGGTGGACGATGATTTTCTTCGATCCGTCGATGACCGAAACGATTTCCTCTGGATCCGCTTTACCATTTCCCCAGCGTTGGTCCATGTGTGAGATGATCGGGCGCTCGAGCCCCGCAAGGTCTCCAGGCGCCTGTGAACCGCCCGCCTGGAGAATCAACGGCAGCATGGATCGACCGTCGATCCCATCCATCGCGGGGAGCCCAACCAGCTCGAGAAGGGTCGGCCAAATATCGACGTTGCCGATCATCTGACTCACGCGGATTCCCTTCTCGAGAATGAACGGCGGGATTATCAGAAATGGAACGTGTGTGGTCTCACCATACAGGTCTCTCGCGTGACCTTCCCAGCCGTGTTCGAGAAACGCCTCACCGTGGTCAGCGGCGACCACAATCAGTGTCCTTTGAAGGATGTTGTGATTGTCGAGGGCTTGGACGAATGAACCGATCACGCGATCTTCCCAGTTGATCGACTTGTCATACGCATCGGAGTAACCGGGGCCGAAGGCCGGTGCGAACTCGTCGAACACATATTGGTGAAGATCCATCATGTGTACATACAAGAAGAATTTTTCTTGGCCGAAGTTGTCGAGGAAATCCCTCACGCTGTCCGCGGTATCTTCGTCTGTACCCCCGATCGGACGTGGCGCGAGAGAATGCCTCTGGAGTTTCGAGGTGCCCGGGCGCGGCTGATGATAGGTGGTAAAGCCCTGCTGAAAACCAAAGTTCGGAGCGACCCATCCGTTGCGCCAGACACCCGCCGTGCGGTAGCCGGCGGCCGCGAAAATTTCGGCCGGCATCACAACGGCTTCGGGAAGAACCTGGTTATACCGCAGGACCCCATTGGTCGCGGGATAGGTGCCAGTCCAGATCGATGCCATCGAAGTCTTCGTCCAGCTCGATTGGGAGATCACTTGCTCGAAGACGATGCCGTGGGCGGACAGATCGTCGAGCACCGGCGTCGTCTCACGCCCGTAGCCGTACATGCCCATATGATCAGCGCGCAGCGTGTCGACCACGACGAACACGACGTTGAGATCGTCGCGATCCTTCAGCGTCGCAAGATCCGCCACTGTTCCGCTGGGTCGAGATGGAATCCGCAGCTCGAACTGCGTCGAAAGCGCAGCCAGCAGAAGGATGCCTCCCGCGATATAATATGTTGCGGGCGAATCGAATAGGCGGCGCAACATTCTGAGACCTCCGGGCCGGAGGGGATCCTACCCAATCTCACGCCGCTCGCATCGCTTTCGAGCCCACCCTGCCGGCCGACCCTAGCCTGGTAGCTGAGCAAAAAAAAACGGCCCCTTCTTTCGAAGGGGCCGTTCCCGCCGATCGATCGAAACCGACCGGGTTTTCTTTTTCTTTCTATATTACTACTTGCGCATTCGGCTGCGACCGAGCAGCGCGAGGCCGACTACGCCGGATCCGAGCAGCAACATCAATCCCGGTTCCGGGACGAAGTGCATGGTGAGCGAGGTAAACAGTGCAATCTTGGTCGTGTTACCCGCAATACCCTTCGTGACCACCTGGACGGGGGTGATCAACTGAACAATACCCGACGCCTTGGCGGTCGAGGAAGTGTTCGATGCCGGGCCGTGAACGAAGCCGTGATGCATGCGCGTAATAATCACACCGTTCGCGGTAGATTGAAGGCGCGTGGCTGTCTTCAACTGCCAAGGCGAGTTGATCAGCGAAATACGGATCGCGCCGGTACCACCGACGGTGACGGTGCCACCAACGCCAACGCCAATCGCGCCATTGTTCCGGGTCAAAATCAACGGAAGCAAGGCACCGCATCCCGAAACGACCAAGCAGACACGAGTCACACCGGCGATCCCCAGCGTATTCTGGGTCAGAGGATTGCTCAGCGCCGCGCCCGAGATCGGCGCGAACGTACCGCCGCGACCAAAGGCACCATCGACGATGTTCGATGCGATGGTTCCAGTCACTTCAGGGTCGGTTACCGGTGCCGGTGAGGCATCTGCCGGATCGGTCGGCGCGATGCGCAGGGTATCAAGATGCCCTCCGCCGCTCATTCCGGCGTTTGATTGGTTGACAGTCACGACACCTGTCGCCGTCGTGATCCCGACCTTACCGAACCCCAGCTTCGTACCGATGCTGGATTGAACCTTGTAAGGCCGTGCTGACGCGGTAACCGCAAACGTGAGGGCTACCATGCCGATTACGGCAATTGATAATAGTTTCCGCATTGTGACTGAACTCCTGTTTTGTTCCTGGTGCATTGTTTTTTTTTGGCTCATGCGCCCCAACAGGGAGCGATCCTGAGTCTCACTAATCGTGTTCGTGTTCGTCTCTGGTGTATCCAAGATCGTCTCTAAGATCCTGGCTCACTTGCGCATCAGCAATCGCAGCTGCATCGCGGTGCCTCAGGGGAACCCGCTGCAACTCCAGTGCCAAGTTCGCACAAGCTCCCGTGAGTGCCATAAGTACCCGAACCTGTATGTTTTTTCAATGAATTTCTGAATTTGGAGGAGTGTTCCGGACACTCAACATCGCCCCGAAGAGAAAAAGAACTCTGAATTTGGGAAAATGAATTCCACTGTTCGCGGGTAGGAACCCATGATGTGACATTCCCGGGATTTGGGGGAGTAAGGACACGGGGGTTCTCGGACATTTCGTGGGGCGTGGTCCGACAGTGTCTCGGATCGATTTTCAACCCGTTTCATGACACTCAATACGAATCCTGAGCGAGAGAGTTGATGGCGGCGAAGACTCTCGGGATCTAGCGGTCGCCGGCGCTGGGTTCGCCGGCTCGCTCGAACGCCGCCATAGCACCCTCGCGATCGCCGAGTCCCATCAGCGCGCGTCCGACACCGCGATGCGCAGCGGCTGCCGACGGGTCGAGGGCGACGCTTCGCCGGTAGGCGGCCAGCGCTCCAGCGACATCGCCATTCCCCTCCAGAGCCCTTCCCAGAATCATCTCGATGTCGGGTCGCCTGGGTTGTACGCGCAGGACCGCACGCGCGTCCGTCTCGGCGCGCTCGAAATCACGCAATGTCAGTGCCGCCGCCGCCCTCATCGCCGCGACCACACTCCCGCTTTCTCCCTGGGCCTCGAGCAGCGCCAACGCATCCGCGGTCCGCCCGTCAGACATTGCGCCGTGCGCCGAAGCGATAACGCCGAGAATTCCGATTTCGTCCTTCGGGTCCCGGCCACCGACCACTCCCAGATTTGCGGCGGCTGCGCTCGCCAGGCCCCCCGGTACAGCGTAGCCCAGGCTCTCCAGCTCCTGGCGCTCGATCTCGGTAACCGTCCGCGGAGCCTCCGCCGTGGTGCGCGTCCGCCCTTCTGAAGTCAACAAATGCTCTGTCAACATCCGATCGAGCCGGCTCGCGACGTCGGGTTCTACCTCAGCTCGGTTGCTGCGCTCGGCTGGATCGCGAACCAGATCATAGAGTTCGGGATGCGGTGCCCGGATGAACTTGTATCGCCCTGAGCGAATCCCGAGCAACGGGCTCCAGCCATGATCGAGTTGGGTGGCGAGCGTTTCCATGTAGGCGCTGCGCGCTGCCTGCTCGTCCCCCTCGATCAATGGAACCAGGTTGCGCCCCTCGGCGGCCGCCAACGCCGGCGCCGCGCTGAGCGCCAATAGCGTAGGAGCGACATCGATCAGCCGAGCGAGCTGCGAAACGACGACTCCAGCGGGAAGACCCGGGCCCTGGAGGATCAATGGGACGCGCTGGGTGGCCTCATAGATCGAATAGGAATGCGTGATCTCGCCGTGCTCGCCGAGGCTTTCACCGTGATCGCTGGTGATTGCAAGCAGCAGCTCTTCCGACCCCCAACGCTCTCGAATCCGGCCGAGTAGGCGACCGATCTGCGCATCGACATATGCGATCTCCCCCGCATAGAGATCGCTTGCGAAGGCGCTCGCGAACCCGCTCGGTGGCTTGTGGTCGCTGTGAGGGTCATAGAAGTGTACCCAGATAAAAAAGCGATCTGGCGCACCGTCCAGCCAGTCCAGCGTCGCATCGACGACCGCGCCGGCCGGTCGCTCGGCATAACCAACAACTCCCGACATCCGACCGCCGAATGCGTCGTCGTAGTCGTCAAAACCTCGGCTCAAACCGAAACGCCTGGAAAGCACCGCCGCTGCGACGAACGCCGCCGTTTCGAACCCCGCTGCCCGCATCTGCTCTGCGAGTGTCGGAATCTCGTCGCGCAGAACATAGATCGAATTGTGCCGGACGCCGTGGCTCGGTGGCTCTAGCCCGGTCATCAACGACGTGTGGGAGGGCAGCGTCAGGGGTGTTGGCGAAACGGCCGCCTCGAAGCGAACTCCAGCGGCGGCGGCGGCGTCCAAGCTGGGGGTGTGCGCTCGCGCGGCCCCATAGCAGCCCACGCGATCGGCCCGGAGTGTGTCGATCGTGATCAACACGACGCGCTTCGGAGCTGGGGGGGGCAGAGCGTGCCGCCCACATCCGACGAGTGCCAAATGACATCCGAGCAGAAACCCTATCGCCCAGAGAGTTGCGAGAGTTGCGTATGAACGGCCACTCGAGTTGCACGCGCGTGATCGACGTTTGCAGTCGAAAATGCCGGCAGATTCAGTGCCGAGCAGAGTTCGAGTCCTAGACGAGTCCACAGCGCGCCGTATAATCGGCGCTCCGCCCATTACTTGGAGGCCCCCTCCCCCGATGTCCAGATTCATAATCACGCGATCGACAGATTGCCAGCTTTCGACGCGAACGGCTCGCGACGAAGCCGAATGCGGGGCCGGCCAGCCGACACTGCGGCTACTCCTCACCGCCCTCGTCCTGAGTGGGCTCGCATTGGGCTGCAGTGGGGACATCGAATCGAGAATGGCCGAAGTCCGCGTCCTCCAGGATGTGGGCCAATTTACCGCGTCGATCGACGAGCTGCGCGAAATTCTCGCGATCTCGCCGGAATTGCCCGAAGCCAATTATCGGATCGGCGTCGCGCTCCAACAGACCGGAAACCCAAGCCGGGCAGTTTGGGCGCTGCAAAAGGCCAGCGAGACGCCGGACTATCAGATCCAGGCGACATTGCTGCTCGCCAGCGTCCAGTTCAATCTGAGCAATTTCGAGGAATCGATCCGGTCGGCGAATCGTGTGCTCGAGATCGATCCCAAGCGCGGCGTCGCGCTTCAGATCCGATCGAAAGCCAACCTCGCGATCAGCGCTCTCGACGAAGCTCTCGCCGACACTACGCGCCTGATGGAACTCTCGCCTGACGATTATACGAACTTGGTCGTTCACGCGACGGTGCTCGCCGAAATGGGCCGAATGGAAGAGGCGGAAACGGCCCAGTTTCTCGTCAAGGAAAGAGCCGAAGCGAGCGGAGATCCCCAGACGGCGAGTCGGGGCTGCTTGTCGCCTGCGTTGTTCGCGAAACTAGACCTCAAGAACATCGCCCGCGCCGAGGAACTCTACGAGGACTGCGCGTCGAAGTACCCCGACGATGCGTTCGTGATCCCGCATATCGTTTCATTCATGGACTCGATTGGCAAAGCTGACCGCGGGACGGAACTGATCGAAAGGGCCGTCACGGAAGCCCCCGAGAGCCTTGCGCTGAGGTCGACGCTCGCGGCCCGGCTTGCCGCAGCCGGCGAAAACGAGAAGGCGGAGGCGGTGCTGCTCGAGGCAGTCAATAGCTTCGGCTCGGCGGCCGCATGGAACCTGGTGGTCGGATTCAACCGCCATTTGGGCAATCCCGAAAGGGCACTCGAAGCGATCGACAAGGTCATCGAACTCACCGGAGGCGGCTCCGACCTGGTCCGGTTCACGCGAGCAGACCTGCTGATAGACGTCGGTGATCTAGAGCAGGCCGAACAGGTCGCACAGGGACTCGACGAACCCACCTACACGACAATGCTTCGAGGCCGAATCCATTTGGTTCGGGGAAACGCAAAGGAAGCTCTCGCCGCGTTCGACGAGGGCATCGCCAACTGGCCCAACAACGCCGGAGCGCGCTATCTGGCCGGTGCCGCCGCCATGCAGTTGGGCGACTTCGAGCGAGCCATCGTCGAATTTCGCGAGTCCGTTCGGGTCGACAACACGGAAACCGATGCGGCACGGGCACTAGCGCATCTCTACTTCGAAAGGGGCGATTACGATCAGGCCGTCAACTTCGCGTCGATCGCTTTGAACAACCAGTTTCGCTCGGAGCGGCACCAGGATCTCAAGTTGGCCGCACGAGCCTTCGCGGCCATCGGTGACTTCGAAAAGGCGCGCATGGCGACACAGACGTTGTCGAAAATGACCGGCCACGAGGCGGAAGCTGCTGCAGAACTCGCCACAGTGGAGCGACTCGCATCCGGACCCGCCGCAGCCGTCGACGCGATCGAAAAGTCTGGTCTCGACCTTTCCGAACCGGCCAACGAAGTCGCACTTCGTGCGTGGGCCCAACACCTGGCGCTAGCTGGTCGGGCTGCCGATGCTGCCACTCGCGTCGGCGCGATCGCCCGCGCGCACCCCGACTCGGCTTCCCTGATCACACTCAATGGTGTTGTTCTCTCACAAGCGGGACGCATCGACGACGCTCGCGCCGAATTCGAACGCGCGCTCGACGTCGACCCCGAGGCCGCCGAAGCCCTCGCTGGACTCGGAACGATATCTGGCCAGCAAGGGGATACAGAAAAAGCGATCACATTGTACGACCAGGCCGCCGCGATCGATCACGGCACGGATTCCTACCCCTATGCGGCCGCGCAACTGCTGCTGCAAGCCGGTGACCGGACGGCCGCGATAGCGCGGTTGCGAATCATCGTCCGCGAATTTCCCGGGCAAGCAGAAGCCCGCAACGACCTGGCCTGGGTGCTGGCGGATGACGGGAAAGAACTCGACCTCGCGCTGAAGCTTGCGGAGGTGGCCAGTCAATTGAATCCCGCGCCGGATATCCTGGACACGCTTGGCTTCGTACACATGCAACGAGGGGAATTTTCGGCAGCCGTCGCGATACTCGAAAAAGCGGTCGGGAGCGGCGAAGCTCCACCGTCGATTCGCTATCGACTCGGAATGGCCCTGAGTCGGACCGGCGACCCGCAGCGCGCGAGAGAAATGCTATCGGGCGCTCTCGAAGCCGGCCCTTTCCCCGAGGCTGACGAAGCTCGACGCCAACTCGCGCAGCTCGATCAGCGATAGCTCGCGATGCTGCGCCCGCGGTTCACATCGCAGCTTGCGGTCATCGCATGTCTGGCGTGTTCCAGCCCAGAGGAACGCCTGGCGGAGCATCTCGAAAATGGGGCGCGCTTCGTCGAGCAGAGGGACTTCGACGCTGCCCTCGTCGAATACCGCAGCGCGCTCATGCTTGCTCCGAGAAACGCGGAAGTCAACGAGCGTCTCGGTGAGCAGCTTGCAGTTTCACAGCCGAGCGACGCTGCGGTTTACTATCGAGACGCATTCCGCCTCGATCCCGGACGGATCCAGGCTGCGCTCAAGGCGGCAAGGCTCATGTCGCTGAGAGACCTCGATGCCGCGACCCAGCTCGTAAACGAAGTAGTGTCAAAAGCACCCGATAGCGCGATCGCGTACATCGGAAAATCCGAGTTGGCACTGCTCCGCAACGATAGTCGGGGCGCACTCGACGCGGCGCGGGTGGCGCGCAAGCTCGATCCCGAGTCGGTATACAGTTGGCATCAAGTAGGCAGGGCGTATCAGGCTCGAATCGTCGAAGGACAACACCGCAAACAAAGCATCGATCGCGATTGCGAGGCCGCCATCGACGCCTTCAGCAAGGCTGATGAGCTGGCTTCGGGTTCCATCCCGGCGCGGCTCGAATTGGCGCGTGTCTACGCGTCGCGACACTCGGACTGGGATCGCTCCCGAACCGCATTCAAGAGTGCGATGGAGCTTGCGAAGGAGACCGGCAGCTTGCGAGATCGGTTGCAGATCGCCGAGGCCGCCCTGCAATTCTCGAGCGCAGTGGACGATCCAATCTACACTGATTGGGCGCTGCGCGCGGTGATAGAAGCGGCTCCCGACCAACTGCTTGCGTGGAGCCGGCTTGCGATGCTCGAGGATGCTCGCGGTGGCGATGGGCTTGCGGTCGTAGAAGAACTCATCGGCAAGCGCCCCTCGGACGTATCAGCGCAGCTCATCTACGTCGCCTACTTGACTTCAAACCGACAGGCAGCACGGGCACTTTCGCATCTCCGCGAACTGTTGGATTCCGGTTTGGATGCTCCAGAGTTCTGGGAACAGATTGCGCGCATTCAAATCCAGCGCGGCAGGATCGCCGCCGCGCGCGCGACCTACGTCTCGATGCTCGACCATCATCCCGAACACGCTGTGTCTCGACGGACCGATGCCCGAATAGCCATCGCTGAAGGACGCTATCAGGCGGCATCCGATTCCCTCAGGAAGCTGTCGGCTGAATCGGATAGCCAGCAGATCCAATTTCTGCTCGCCATGTCGGAGTTTGGCCGGGGCAATCTGCCTAACGCCGCAGCAGCAATCGACAGAGCCGAGGCCGAATCAGGTGCCACCCCACGGGATGTGATCCGTCTGAGGGCTCGGATACATCACGCCGCTGGAGAGTTTGGGCTGGCCGTCCGATCGTTTCGGGAACTGGCGAAGGGCGGCGCGACCCTCAGACCCAGCGAGTCATTGATGTTGGCGCAGAGCTTGTACGAGAACAAAGCTGCCCGTCGCGGGCGCAAGCTCCTCAAAATCCTTCTCGAAAAACCGAGACCACTTGCAGCGGCCGCTGCGGAATTTGCGCGAAGAGAGGGCAAACGCCAACCGAAGAAAGCCTACGAGTATCTGACCGCAGCGCTCGTGTACAACCCGGTTGATATTGCCGTTCTCGAGGAACTGACAAGAATCGACACTGCCGCCGGACACGTGGAACCGGCCATACTTCGGCTGAACAAAGCACTCGAGACCGGGCGCGCCAAACCGCAGGTCGTCTTGCTTCGGGGTCGCGCACTCGCCGAGTCGGGGCAATACGCAAAAGCAGAGCGCGATGTGCTGCGGGCGCTCGAAGCCGAACCGATGCTGGAAGGTGCGATCGACTTGCTGTTCTCGATCTACTTGAACCAGGGAACCCTCCTCGATGCCCAGAACTCGTTCGAGGAGGCCGAAGCCGCCGGTGTGCTGCATTCCGGCGCGCGCCAGCTACTCGGCCGAATCTATCGTCACCACGGCGAAACCGGTCGCGCGAGGCAGATCCTCGAGAAACTCGAGACCGCGGATCCGAATATGCTGGGCGCCAAGTCTGACCTTGCAATGCTGCTCGCAGCGGATGATACCGAACTCGATCGGGCACTGGAGCTCGCAGAGGACGTCCAGCAACATCGCAGCCGCGATGCGAGTGCCGCCGACGTCGTGGGTTTTGTCTATCTCCGGAAGGGATTGAATGAAGCAGCTCTCCAGCAATTCCAGTTCGCAATCGAACTCGACGAACTTCACCAGCGGCCATCGACACCCCAGCGCCAGTACCATTTAGGGCTTGCGCTGCGTGCAATGAGCCGCAACGCAGAAGCATCGCAGGCCTTCGCAGAGGCCTTGCGACTCGATCCCGAATTCCCGTCCTCGGAGGACGCCAGAATCCAACTCGAGGCCACCCGATCTTCCGATGGATTCATATCCGACTCGTCGTAGATCGTCACTCGCCGGTTGCGAGCACGTCGCCTGAGGGTGGATCGGCAGTTCGCGGCGGTTCTTCTGTGTTTCGCAATGTCCGGATTCGCGGCATTGTTGTACCAGACAGCCTGGCTGCGCGAATTCGCATTCGTATTCGGGACTGCTGAACTCGCAGTCGTCAGTGTGCTGGCGGCTTACATGGCGGGTCTGGCCGGTGGAGCGGCGGTTGCCGCTCGATTTGCGTCTCGCATTCGTCGACCTGTTCTCGTCTATGGAGCACTCGAGCTCGGCATAGCGGCGTGCGCCTTGGCCGTTCCGCGGGGCCTCGATCTTGCGACTCGCCTGTACGTCGTCATGTTCGGTGGACGCTCGTCACCTCCGGATGAGGGGCAGCTGACTGGCACGCTCTTTTTTGCGCTGGCGTCGTTCGTGATACTGGCGATTCCTACCGGGCTCATGGGTATCACGCTGCCCTTGTTGGCTCGCTATGCAATTCGAAAACAAGAAGAAATCGGCAGCCGGATCGCATGGTTGTACGCGATCAACACCGGCGGCGCCGTCGTTGGGACCTTGTGTGCGGCTTTCGTACTGCTTCCGGAGATTGGACTTCGCTCCACCATGCATGTCGGCGTGTTGGTCAATGGCCTGACTTTCTTGGTTGCGGTGCTCGTCGCGCGCACCACCCCGGCCGTCGCCATGGAAGCGCCCAAGACGATCGAGCCGCGCCCGGGCATTGGTGCCAACTGGATTCTTCCGGTAATCGCAGTCTCGGGCGCCGTTTCCTTTGGCTTCGAAGTGCTATGGACGCGATTGTTGGGTCAAGTTCTCGGCGGAAGTGTCTACGCATTCGCCACCATGCTCTCGAGCTTCCTGCTCGGCATCGCGTTGGGCAGCGCGGTGGCCGCGCGGTTCGCTAGCGACCTGGGAAATTCCACTCGGGGCTTCGCAATCGCACAGCTCGGGACCGCGACGGCATCGCTCGCGGCTTACGGTGCTCTGGGCTGGGCACCCACCTTGGCGCGCGCGATCGGTGCAAGTTCACACGGGACGCTGGCTCCCAATGCGATGGTGGCTGCCGCATTCCTGTTACCCTCTGCGCTGTTCATCGGCGCGAGCTTCCCATTGGCGGTGCGCATCCTTGCGCGAAACGCCAGCGAGGCCGCGGCAGCGAGCGCCCGGGTCTACGCGTGGAATACGACAGGCTCCATCGCCGGGGCGCTGTCGACCGGCCTCGTGTTGCTTCCTGAACTCGGATTCGAAGGGCTGATTCGATTCGCGTGCGCGACCAATCTCCTTCTGGCGCTTGCGGCGTGTTGGTTTTCGAACCCCCCGCTGCGCGTGCCGGCGACCGCAGCGGCCATCGGCTTGGCCTGTCTGGTCTCATTTGCTCCCGATCCCCCCTGGCAGATTTTGCGGACGAGCCCATCGGGGGCTGTAGCGAGTGGCGAGGTCAGTTACTACGGCGTCGGGCGATCTGCAACGGTGTTGTTGCTCAACCCCGGAACGAGTTGGCGCCTGACCACGGGTGGCCTCAACGAGGCGGAAATCCGACCGCCCGGATCGCGGCTCGGACAGGCCGCGACGACTCGTTGGCTCGCACTGCTGCCGATCCTGGCGCGTCCAGAATCCGAAGATGTCCTGTTGATCGGACTCGGTGGCGGCCTCACGTTGCAGGCAATTCCATCAACTGTAAAACACATCGACGTGATCGAACTCGAATCCGAGGTCGTCGCGGCGAACCGCGCAGTGTCTAGCGAGCGCGACTTCGACCCTCTCGTAGACCCTCGAGCCCAAATCCATGTCAACGACGCGCGTGGTTCGCTGGTGCTGACCACGCGTCGCTACGACGCGATCATTTCGCAGCCGTCGCACCCCTGGACTGCCGGCGCATCTCATCTATACACGCAAGAGTTTTTTTCGCTGGTTCGAGATCACCTGAACCCGGGTGGTGTATTCTCGCAGTGGATCGGATTGCGCTTCGTCGACGAAGATCTGCTTCGCACGATCGTCGCAACGCTCCAGGACACTTTCGTCAACGTACGCCTCTATCAGCCAGTCACAGGTTCCGTCGTGTTTCTGGCATCCGACTCCGAATTGGATCTCGAAGAAAGTGCCCCCCGAGCCCTGGCGATGGCGGCACCCGACTTCGCGCGTTATGGACTCCCCACGCCCGAAGACGTCGTAGCGGGACTGGCAATGAACGAGGCCGGGGCACGCCATTTTGCTCGGGGCGGCAAGGTCAACACGGATCACAACAACCGCCTGGCCGCTCGTTCACCCCGACTACTTCCGCGCGAGTCAATGGGTCAAGGTCGCGTACTGAAGGTCTTCGCTGCCTATGATCCGCCCGAGGCTCATGCCGAGGGATTCCAATCGACCTATCTGGCGCGCCGTCTGTCGATCGTGTCCGGCGTCGAGCGCGCGAGCCGATTCATACGCGCGATCGCCGACCCCGCCGAGCAGGCCGCTGCTCGGGGATGGATCGATTACTGGAGCCAGCGTCCCAGCGCAGCCCGGCTTCAGTTCGAGCGCGCGCGCGATTTGGACCCGGATTCGATCGAGGCCCTCGGCGGACTACTACTTCTCGAACGGTCGCGGATTCTGCACGACGAATACTCCGAGACATTGGCAGCGCTTTCGGTGCTACCGACGCAGGAAGCAGCCGTGGTGTCGGGATGGAGGGCACAGTCCCGGAATGATCTGACTCCCCTGCGCGAACTCGACCATACGTTGGCGACGCTCGATTCGCGACATCCTCTGTACGCGGAGTCCGCTCGGCTTCGGGCGAAGTGGCGACTTCGCGAGGGCGGCCAGCAGCGGGCCCGCGAAGCGCTCGCGATCGTCGACGCGATTGCGCAGGTTCAGCCCGTCGCGGCCGACCTGATACTGCGTGCGAAAGCGGCGCTGGCTGCCGGATTTCCGCTAGGCGCGCTTTCGTCGATCGAAGAGGTCGCAGGCCTGATTCAGAACCGAAGTCAGCTGCAGGCGATGGGTGTGTTTGCGATCCTCGACGCCGTACCGGCAGGCGTCGCAGACATTGCCGTGACTCGCCTCCGCGAAGAGTTGCGGTCTCGAAGCGAATGAGTACCGACGACTCAGAGATTATCGCTGCCTCACATGTGTCGAAAGCACTTCGAGATCGGTCCGAATCTGGTCATCCATGCGCCCGCCGATTTCTAGCGCCTGGCGCAGCGTGTTTGCGGCCTCGCGATATTCGTCGCGAACCACGTGGGCCCGGGCAACCATTCGCAGCTCTCCTTGACTCGGCTTCTCGCGTGTAGCAATCGACTCGATCCAGCCGAGCGCGATCTCAGAAATCAACTCCTTGAATGCAGGCTCGTCCTTGATAGGCCCGAGACCCGGGTCGGCAAGCAGCTGCTCGAATTGGTTGAAACCGCGAGAATGCACGATTCGCAGCGCCGCGACGGCCGCATCCACGTCGTTGTGCTGTGCGGCCCGCTTGGCCCGCAGCAGATTCGCCGAGACACCATCGGGGTAGTGACGCGCTGCATCGGCGACGAGCATCGTCGAAGAGCGCCAGACGCTTGCCCGCGCGTGGCTGCGAACCCCAAACGGAACCAACACGACGACGCCACAGATCAACAGCACGAACGGGGCCCACTTGCGCAGCGCCGAGTCGCCCCGCGCAGCCTTCGCATCGAACAGAAGCTCGAAGCAATCGCGCCCCGCCAGCAGCACCCCACCGAGCAAGCCCGGCAAAATGAAATAGAGGTATCGATCTGCCAGCGGGTACAAGAACGGAAAGATCTGGGAAACCGGGGCGAACGAGACCAGTGCCCAGATCCAGTAGGCAAACTCGACGCTGCGGTTGCGCGCGGCGATCCAGGTTCGCCAACCGAGCAGCCCGAGCGCCACGACCGACGCAATCCACCAGGGGTCGTCGAGTGAATAGATGGGTTCGGGTTCGTGAAATGCGGATACGCCGAACGAAGTAGCTGCCATGATCAGATACCGCATCGCGAGCGCCATCATCGTCCGCACCAGTACCCACGGCGTATCGTGCAGTACGGCCGCGGCCGCCCCCGATCGCTGGTGTGCGCTGAATTCCCAGACCGAGAACACCACGAACAGCGTTCCCCACAGCACCAGCCATTTCCACGGCATCGACTCGCGCTTCGCCCAAATAAACAGTGCCGCCACTGGCATCGCGAACACCGCGACCGGTTTCGCCAGCAACGCGAGAACGAACAGTGCAGTGGCGAGTGCCGGGCGCTTCGGAAACGCGAGCAGCGCGGCCAACACGAGGGCCATCGACGCGGTGCTCTTCAGTTGCGAGATCCACGCTACGGCTTCGACATTGGCCGGGTGCAACAGGAAGAAGGCGCCCGCGAACAATGCGCCCCACGGCGGCACTCCCGTGTGGCGAAGCAGCGGCACGAGCAACAGCGATGCCAGCGCGTGAAGAACGATGTTGACCACGTGGTGGCCCTTTACCTCCGCTCCGAACGCGTTCCAGGCCACGGCGTGGATCAACAATTGAACCGGCGCAAAATTCACGATCGAAACCGTTGCGGGCCCGAACGGGTCGAGGATGATCAGCAGGTTCTCGACACTCAGTTCGTGGATGTAGCTGTTGTTCTTGACGTAGTGGTTGTCATCCGACACGAACGGTCCTTCGAGGGCCGGGTCGTAGACGAGCAGAGACACTCCCAGAAACAACGATCCGATCAGCGCGTAGATCCCGGTCGTCCACTCGAGCCGCGGTTTTCGCGTCGTTCCCGCGTTCGCCGCATCAGAGGCCGGGCGCGCGCGCGCGGACCGATCGCGTCCTCTACGAATCTTCTCGGCGATGACGCGCCTCCTGGTTGTCTACCACACACGCATCCGGCAATTCGCTGCGCAGCGATGCCATCTCCGCCACGACGACTTCGCGAAGCGGCCCCGCACGCGCGAGCGCCTGCTCGAGTGTTCTCATGGCTTCACACAACTCCTCTCGAATACGATAGGCCTGCGCGACGGCGATGAGTTCGGGCTGCGTCGATTCCGAACCGATTCCCGCTCGCGCGATCCAGCGACCGGCGAGTTCGAATATCAGCAAGCGGAAAGTCGGAGTCGAGCGCATCGAAGCAAATGCGGGATCCTGTTGGATGACTTGGAAACGATCCAGGCCCCGGTCGGACGCGCGGCGGAGAGACGCAACCGCCTCGCCGTAGTTGCCCTGGCCGGCAGCGCGGCGCGCGCGCAAATAGTGGGCCGTCGCGCCGTCGGGATAGTGCAGAGCCGCATCCACCAACAATCGAGTCTCGTCTTGCCAAAGGGCAGCTCGCCCATGACTGTTCACCGCGAAGATCACTGCGACCGTGCCGACGACAAGCATCAGTCCCCTTTTTAGTGCGACTTCGGCTGATTTCCCGCCGCCTGTCTGCCCTTCGCCCGCCTGCCATCGCCTAACCACGCGCTGCAACACCGCGTCCCCGAATAAAATGGCGCCTCCGATCAAGCCGGGCAGGATGAAGTATAGATACCGATCTGCCACCGGAATCAAGAACGGAAAGAGCTGCGAGACGGGCGCGAAAGCCGCGGCAGCCGCGATCCACCACACTGCCTCCTCACGGCGCGCCCAAAGCGTCCAGATCGTTCTCCACGACAGCGCGGCGCCGGCCACCAGTGCTGCGAGCCAATACCCGTTCCACCACGACTCGACGGGCTGGGGCTCGGCGAATGCCGATACGCCGATCGACGAAACAGCCATCGCGAGATAGCGCGCACCAATCGCCGCAACCGTCCGAAGATGCGTCAGCGGATCCTCGAAGGCTTCGATCTCAACGGCGCCGATGTGTCGAAAGGACGCAAACTGTGGCATCGCGTACAGAACGAAAATCGCGCACCACACACCCAGCCAACGCCATCGCCGCGGGGTTGCGCTGCGGCCGCAAACCCAGACGAGCGCAGCCAGCGTTGGCAGCGCGAACGCAGCCGAGGCTTTCGTCAACAAACCCAGTCCGAAACACGCAGCCCCAAGCACGGGTCGACGATCGAAATTCAGCATCGCGAGCAGCGAAAACGCAAGCGCGCCGGTTGACTTGAGTTGTGAAATCCACGCGACCGCCTCAACGTTCGCCGGGTGGACCGCAAACACCAGCCCCCCGAGCAGCGCGGCGTTCCGACCCGCGCCGGAGCGCATCAGCAACAGCGCAAGCAGCAGCGAGTTCAGCGCGTGGAGCACGACATTGACGATGTGGTAGCCGAGCCAGTTCCGTCCGAATATTGCCCGCTCGATCGCGTGGAGTAACAGATGCACCGGGGCATAGTTTCCGGTGTACAACCGCGCATCACCTGCGGGGTCGAAGATCCGCGACAGACTGGTCGCGTCCAGCGATTCCGTGTACGGGCTGGTCAAGTATCCAAAATCGTCCGAAAGCAGCGGGCCGCGCAATGCGGGCCCGTACACGAACAGCAGGAGTCCAATCAGGCCCGCACCAATACCCAACCAGAAACCCAGGCCTTTCCACCGGGTGGGCGGCTCGGTTTCTGGGGCTTCCGGCGTCTCGTCGATCGCAGCATCCGACTCCATCGAGCGGAGTCTACCGATCTCTTGTGGACGTGCTGACGGGCGCGCTCGGAACCCGATTACCGGGTAGCATGTGATGCCCCGATGTCCCTCACAAGTTCGCAAGTTTGCCAGAATGCCGACCCAATCCCCCGAAATCCAGGCACTCCAGATGCAGACAGATCCGGCCGGTACAGCGTGGTTGGCGGGCCTGTGCGCGACACTGATGCTGTGCTCGACCCATTGCAGCGACAAACACGCAGATCCAATCAGCGCAGCATCCAGCGGGATCGTCTTCGTTCGTGAAGTCGACGGATCCAGCGAGTTGATGTGGGTGCGCCTGTCCGACGGCAGCGAACGGGCGCTGACCGCCACACCGAAGCGCAGCGAACGCTGGCCCTATTGGTCCAATGCCGCCAACCGGCTGGTATTTCAGGGCGAGGCGAACGGGGGCGGCAACAGCGACTTGCTGTTATGGGCGCCGGAAACTGGCGCAGCAGTCCCCTTGCGCGAATCGGACCGCAGCGACGAGCGCTGGCCGACATGGTCTCCAAACGGCAAACGCTTGGTTTACGCGTTCCGCGGCGGGGGCCGCGCGGCCGGGATCAGATCGGATGAAATCGACGCCGGAGCAAGCGAGGTGCTCGCGTTTTCGGGAAGGGAGGACTTCTTCTTCCGTCCGAGTTTCTCGCCCGACGGCTCGAAACTGGTCGCTCAGCGTCGCGGACCGGACGGAGTCGGCTCGAACCTGTGGATTCTGGCTCCGCAGCTGGTCCCGCAGCGGCTGACCGACGACCCGAAATTTTTCGACATGAAGCCCTGGTTCACACGCGGCGGCGATCGCGTGGTCTTCTCGCGACGTGCGGCAGATGCCAAGCGTCATGACATCGCGATGATTACGCTCGAAACCCGTGCGATCCGCATCATCGGAAGCCTACCCGGTGCGGACAACCATTCCGGGCGCCCGGCGCCGACCCGCGACGAAATCGCGTTCAGCTCGGACCGAAACGGCAGCTACGAAATTTTCCTGACCGATTTCGAGGGACAATCCGTTCGCGCTCTGACCACTTTTGGCAACCGCAATGCTTTCGCACCGCGCTGGTCACCCGACGGCGAACGTCTGGTCATCACCGTCAACCCGGTTGGAATCGCGGCGACGACCATCTCGAACTCCCACATCGTCGTCATCGACCGAAGGGGTGGCGTCTTGCTGGACATCCCCGGCGCGATGGCCGATTGGATGCCGGCTTGGTAGGCGGAACCGCGCCCGGCGAGGCACACGATCGCGCCCTCGGCCCCCGGAACACGGAGGATGGACCGATCGCGATCGCGATCGCGCTGGCAATCGCGGCGGGTTCGGTGCTGTTGTACTGGCCGGCCCGCGCGCACGAGTGGCTGATGTGGGACGATTTCATCTACATCACACAGAACCCGCACATTGCGCAGGGTCTCAGCGTAGATAGCCTTCAGTGGGCTGTCTCGAATTTCCATCTGGCAAACTGGTTCCCCGGTACCTGGGCGTCGTGGATGCTCGACTTCGAGCTCAACGGATTCGATGCCGGCGCGTTCGTGACAACGAACCTGGTGTTGCATGCGATCAATTCGGTGCTGTTATTCGCAGCGCTGCGACACATGACCAACGCCACGTATCGCAGTGCGTTTGTCGCCGCGGTATTCGCTGTGCACCCGCTTCACGTCGAATCGGTTGCCTGGATTTCAGCCCGAAAAGACGTGCTGAGCGGCGTGTTCTGGATGCTGGCGCTGTGGCTTCACGCACGCGACCGTCCGCCGCTGCGCAGGAGAATCGGTGTCGCCGTCTGTTTCGCACTCGGTTTCAGCTGCAAGCCAACGTTGGTCACACTTCCCTTCGCTCTGCTGCTCCTCGATGAGTGGCCGCTGCTGCGATTCGGACGCGCGAACAGCTGGAGCGGTTGGGATCTCGCGCGCCTGCGCGCCGCCGTTGCGGACAAGTCGGCTCTGTTCGCACTGCTCGTGGTGTTTGCGGTGGTGACTTTTCTCGCCCAGCAGATTGGGGGGACCGTCCAGGACCTCGATTCG
>JAQBGU010000051.1:0-24606 GCA_032128375.1 Deltaproteobacteria bacterium
GCTCGACGTCTCGAGGGCGCTCGACGCTGGCCGTCGACCCGTCGACCGGGACGTCTTCGCGCGGTCGCTTCACTACTACGAGATTCGAGTGGGGGCCGGAGGCGGACGCGGCTCCGCCGCAGATTCGCAGGATTAGCCCCTCGATACTTGATTCACCGGATGTCCTGGAGGACTTGGTCATGGATTTCTTCTACGCACTCGTTGGGTTCTTCGTCACCGGAGGGCCGTTCATGTACCCGATCCTGATCGTATTCGCGGTTGGGGCGGCGATCGCGATCGAGCGCTACGTCACGCTCACCGTCGTGACGGCCAAGAATCAGAGCATGTGGAGCCGTGTCCAGCCAGCGCTGATGAACGGCGATTTCGGCAAGGCGCGGGAAATGACCAGCAACGACGACTCGACCATCTCGAAGCTCTTGAGCATGGGGCTGGCCCGACAGGGCGGAGTGCGGCGTCGCGAGGACATCGAGATCGCGATGGAGGAGAGCATGATGGAGATCATCCCTCAGCTCGAAAAGCGCACGCCCTACGTCGCGCTGGCGTCCAGCATCGCTACGCTGCTGGGGCTGCTCGGAACCATCATGGGCCTGATCGCCGCGTTCACCGCGGTCGCGAATGCGAATCCCGCGGAAAAGGCGGACCTGCTGTCGGCCAGCATCTCGGTGGCGATGAACACGACGGCCTTCGGTCTGATGGTGGCCATTCCACTGCTGATCACGAACACGGTGCTCACCGCGAAGACCGGCGAAATCGTCGACAGCCTGGAGATGGCGTCGGTGAAGGCTCTCAACGTGATCACCGCGAAAGCCAAACGACAGGACGAGGTGTAAGCAAGATGAGACGGCGGCATCACTACAGGCGACGCACGAAGGAGCCGGTCGAGTTGGACATGTCCACCTTTCTCAACCTGATGGTGGTATTGGTGCCCTTTCTGCTGATCACCGCGGTCTTTTCCCGGATCACGATCGTCGAGCTGAGCGTGCCGAGCCCATCGATCGGCAAGATGCCGATTGTGCCGAGTTTCACAGTCGAGGTCATCGTTCGAGAAGGTGGACTGGAACTCACCAACGGAACCGCGCTGATCGCCAGAATTCCGAAGATCGATGGCGAGTACGACCTGGACAATCTGGCAGAGCTCGTGATGTCGCTCAAACACGACCATCCGGACGAGGACGATGCGTCGGTTCTGCTCGAGCCAGAAATCGAATACGACCATCTGATTCAGGTCATGGACGTCGTGAGGAGCGCGGAGCTGGCGGCAGATGGCGCTGAAGAAGCCACCAGGGTCGCGCTGTTCACGGACATTTCCATCGGAGACGCACCATGAAGAGTTCCCGCAGAATCAGACGAATGTCGCGCAATCGGACCAGGCCCGTGACGATGAACCTCACTTCGCTGATGGACGTGTTCACGATCCTGGTCTTCTTCCTGCTCGTCAACTCGGCCACCACGGAGGTGCTCGAGACACCAAAGCGAATCAAGTTGCCCGACTCCGTGGTGGAGGAGAAGCCGCGGGAGACCGTCGTAATTTTCATTAGTCCCGACGAGGTCACGGTGCAGGGCGATTCCGTCGTCCTCGTGGCCGACATCCTCGCTATGGCGGGGCAGAACGTCGAGCCCATCGGCGCGAAGCTCGCGGAGTTGAGCGCGAACATCATTGGTCTTTCGACGAAGCACGTGGCGGAGACTCAGGAGGTGACGATTCTCGCAGACAAGTCGGTTCCATTCAGCGTCGTCAAGAAAGTGATGGCCACCTGCACCAGCCAGGGCTACCGCCGCATTTCCCTGGCCGTGATGCAGAAGGCGTCGCAGATAACCTCGATATAGCGAGATCGCATGGATACAGTCGCTTCACAGGACGAACAGGCACTGCTGGCGCAACTCGGTCGAGCGCGTGAGAGGTTGGATAACCTCGCGTGCGATTTGCGTTCCATCGACACTGAGCTGGAGGGTCTGTCGAAGGAGCGGCATCAGTATCGTTTGCTGGCCGACGTGTGCAACGCGCTCGGAGCACTCAGCGAGCTGGGCGCGGGTGGGTTGTTCTGGGGCGACCAGGGCACAGTCGCCGGCCGTGGTGATGAGCATGTTCGCGACGCTTGGCGCCGCGTCGGCGTTTTCGAGGGGCATGTCCGGGAAATCGAGGAAAGACGCCACGCGATCAGCCAGGAAATCCTGCGCGAGCAGGAGAACACAGAGTTCCTCGAGGACGAGGTGTTCGACGTCCGACAGGATGCGGAGCGACGCAAGCTCGAGTGGGTCATCGAACGAGAACTCGGCGATCTTCCCGCCCGTCCGGCCATCATGCCCTGGGCGCACGGCGGCGAGGAGGACGAGCGCTTTCGCAAGTCGCTGGTCGTATCGCTGCTCGCGGCCTTGTTGCTGGGTGTGTTGCTACCGCTGATTGATCTGCCGTTGCCCGAGCGCGGAGAGCCGCTCGACGTGCCGGATCGCCTGGCACGCCTGATTCACGAGAAACGTCTGCTGGCGCCACCACCGCCGGTGCAGGAACAGACGAAACCCACACCGAAGGAGCCGGAGCCCATCGAAGAAACCCTGGCGGTGTCCGAGGAGGTTGCGCCAAAGGAGCAGCGGACGCCGAAGCCGAGCACGCAATCGAGTGGAATTCTCGGGTTCCGAGAGAAGTTCTCCGGACTCGCACAGACCCACTCTGCGGCCCGGCTCGGATCCCAAGCACGCATCCGCAGCTCCGGTGAGGCCGCCAGCGCGCGGCCCGAGCGCTCGATGGTTGCGACCCAGGCGCTGGGCTCGAGCGGCGGAATCAACCTGGCTGAGCTGAGCCGCGACACGGGCGGCGGAGGCGGCGATGCGATCGAGGGCGTCCAGGTGACGCGTGCAACGAGTTCGATCGGCTCTGGGGGCGGGTCGGACCGGCCCATGAGTGGCGGACCCGGATTGGGTCGGACGGACGAAGAGATCCAGATCGTGTTCGATCGCCACAAGGCGGCCCTGTATCGGCTCTACAACCGCGAGTTGCGCAACGATCCAACATTGCAGGGGCAGATGGTGCTGCGCCTCCGGATCGAGCCCGACGGCAGCGTCTCGTTGTGTGATCTGCAGTCTACCGACATGGACGCGCCGCAGTTATCGGCGAGTGTTGTCGACCGCGTCCGGACCTTTGATTTCGGTGCCAAAGAAGGCATCTCGACGATCACGATCTTGTATCCGATCGACTTCCTGCCAGCGACGTGAAACGGCGGGATACCGAGATGAGTGACGCACGACTGTACGATCGGGCGCTTCGGGGTCGATCTCGAAAATGAAGGGGGTGGCGCGAATCCAGTTTTTTGAATGAGACATCGAGCCTACGGGCTCAACGCGATTCAGACAAAGGCAAACCCACCGAAAGGTGGCGACGCAAAGTCACCGGTCTACAAGGCCTCGCGGCCCATGACAGCGGGACTGCCAGGATCATGCGGCGCCCTTTCGGGTTGCTTCGTTCCGCACTGGCAAATGCGATCGCACCGGCGGTGGAACGGGGGCGACAAATTGATCCGAATGGATCGAATCAGTGTGAGAGCAGGTGGCAGCCGAATCGGTGTCGTGCTGCTCGGCTTCGTGTTGCTGCTGGGCGCGTCCGCCTCGGCGCAGGCCGAAGATTGCTCCGCTTTGGGCGGCGTAGTCGACGGCTTTGCTGGCGACCTGGCTCCATCCCAGATCCAGATCGACTCGAATTGCACGATCCGCAATTTCCCCGCCTCCAACCCGCTGAACACCAACTTCAGTTTTTTGACACAACCCGGCCAGAGCACCGAAAGATGGCTCATCATATTCGACAACGTCTTGCACACGGGCCAGATGGCGTGCAACGCCGTTGCTGGCCACAAAATCTGGTTTGTGAACGGATCTTCAAGCTCGATTCAAGAGGGCTGCCAGAATCTCCTGATACCCGTAGAGAAAATTGACAAGCAGAACCCGGCCGGGCAGACCACTGCCGCCATCGGTGTGCCCTTCAGCTACACGCTCACGATGCCGGTCCTGTTTGACCCGGGCACGGGCCGCGTCATCAATTCCAGTGGGTCCCTCAACGACCTGCACGGCGTCACGCTCACGGACGATCTCAACGCAACGGGCGTGGATCTCACCTATCTCAGCCACGTCGCCTACGAGCAGAGCAGCCGCACTCCCGTACCGCACACATTCTCGAACGTAGGCGGTCTGCTCACCTTCGACAATTTCCCCATCATCGGCGCCGGTCAGCAGATCGTGATCGAGATCGCGGTCGTTCTCGATGACACGCCGGCGAACGTGTCAGGGACGCAGTTCATCAACACCGCCAAGTGGGACTTCGGCAGGCTCATCGACGGAGTGTTCTATCAGCCCCTCCCGGGCGAGTCGGGAGTCACTCCACCCCTGACGATCGCAACGCCTGATCTCGTGGTTACGAAGACGGGCCCGACGACGTTGGGGAGGACGCTCAACTTGGCGGAGTTCGGGCAGTTCGCCATCGACGTCCAGAATATCGGGCTGAGCGCCGCCTGGAACGCCACGATCCTCGACCGGCTCCCCGACGGAGCCACGGGCGGCATGTGCGATCTCACGCCCGAAGTGCTCAGCGCCCAGGTATTCGCGGCCGACGGCGTCACCCCGGTCCCGGGTAAGGGCCCGTTGGTCGCGGGCGTTGACGTCTCGCTTACCTACAACGCTGCGCCCAGCTGCGAGCTCACGCTCAACATGCTCACGGCTGCGGGCGCGATCGGATCTGATGAGCGCTTGGTCATCAATTACAGGACCCAGCTCGACGCGGACAGCCAGCAGGGCGCCACACTCACCAATGTCGTGGGGGCAACCCAATGGTTCAACGGTGACAGTCGCGATACCACCCGCCAGGCCTACACGCGCACGCTGACCGACGGCAGCGTCGGCGTGCTCGATCACGAGGACGCGCACAGCATAACGGTGGCCCTCTCCGGCTTCTTCTTCGAGAAGACCGTCGCGAATCTGACGAGCGGTGTGAATCCGACTACGACGGCCACTCCGGGTGACACGCTGCGCTACGCGTTACGGCTGCAGACGACCGACGTCGCGCTCGACGACCTCACCTTCTACGACGATCTGGGTGACCTCAACGCCTCGTTGGCGTTCGTACCGGGTACGCTCACACTTGTCGCCAGCACCATCCCGGCCGGCGCCGACACCACCAACACGAACCCGGCCGGCGGAACGAACGGGGCCGGCATCCTCGACATCCGCAGCCTGAGCGTTCCCATCAATAGCGAGATCCTGGTCGAGTTCGACATCACCCTCGACTCGACCCTTCGTGACGGTACGGTTGTCGCAAACCAGGCAGACCTCATCAGCACGTTGAAGCTCGCCGACAGTGACGACCCCAACATCAACGGTCAGGCTGGTTCCGATGTGGTGGGTGACGAGGACCCGACGCGGGTAGTGATCGCCACCCCGCCGGTGGGACCGCTGCTGAAGGAGAACACCCAGGCGACGGCATCGGTCGGCGAGGTTTTCCGCTACCGCATCGTGATTCCACAGACGCCGTACGCGTTTCCGCTGTTCGACGTCCGCATCGTCGACGACCTGACGGACTCCAGCGCCGACCTGCGCTTCGCTGGCGTCACGAAGATCGCGGGTTCCGGGGCCTGGACGCCGGTGAATACCGGCGACGCGACGCATCTGCTGATCGAGGATCCAGCGGTCGGCATCAGCATTCCCGCCGGCGAACAGATCGTCGTCGAGATTGCGGTCGTGCTCGCAGACACGGCGACGAACATCAGCGGACTCGCGTTCACCAACACCGCTTCGTACTCCTACAACGCGGTCGACGACGACGACGGCAGCCAGAGGGTCGGCGATCCCGGCACGACGGAACCGATGACGATCGTGGGGCCGGATGTTCTGACGCTCGAAAAGAGCGGGCCGGCAACGTTGACGATCGGGATGTCCGGCACGTTCAGCCTCGACGTCCACAACGCCAGCGACGGACCAGCCTGGAACCTGACCATCACAGATCGGCTGCCGAGCACCCCGACCGGCGGCACCTGCGACACCGTGCCATCCGGCGTCACGGCACGAGTCTTCGAGACCGACGGGACAACACCGGTTTCCGCGCAGCTGGTCGAAGGTACGGACTTCGCGGTCAGCTTCATCGCCGAGCCCGGCTGCGAACTGACTGCAACGATGCTCTCGACGCAGGCGACGGTCGATGCGGGCCAGCGATTGGTCGTCACCTATCAGGCCCGGCTCGACGCGGACAGCCAGGACGCCGCCGTGCTGACCAATGTCGCCGGTGCGACCGAGTGGTTCGGCGCCGACGGATCCAACCCCGATACCGCAGACGATCGCCGCGTCTACACGCGCACACTGACCAACGGCACAGTGGGTGTCCTCGACCACGAGGACGCTCACAACGTTGCGGTCGCGCTGCCCGAGTACCGGTTCGAAAAGACGGTGGTCAACGTGACAAGCGGCGCTGACCCCGCCACGACCGCTGCCCCAGGCGACATCCTCCGCTACAGGCTGCGTGTCGAGAACTTCGGCGATACCCCGCTGGGCGATTTCCGTGTCCTCGACGAACTCGACCGCCTCAACTCGCCGGCCGCATTCCAGGCCGGCACGCTCGTGCTGGTTTCCGTACCGGCGGGCGCCGACACCAGCAACACGAGCAGTACCGCGGGCGCCCGGGGCAGCGGCGTGCTCGACGTGCGCAACCTGAGTCTGCCCGGACCGAACGACAGCCTGGTGATCGAGTTCGAGATCACGCTGGCCCCCGTCCTCGCAAACGGAACCCTCGTCACCAACCAGTCGCAGCTGCTATTGGGTGACGCACCGATTGCGGATAGTGACGACCCCAACGTGAACGGTCCGGCCGATCCGTTGGTGGTTGGAGACGAAGATCCGACGCAGGTTGCGATCGTGTCCGCTCCGGCCTTCCGGGTGGAGAAGGTCTCCGCCTACGTGACCGGCGATCCAAGCGTGCTGCTCGCTGGCGAGACGCTCCGCTATACGATCACGGTCAAGAACATCGGTGCCGATGACTCCGATGACAGCCTGCTAGTCGACGCAATCCCGGTGAACACGCGGTACGTCTCCGGCAGCACCACCCTGAACGGCGCGCCGGTCGCGGACAGCCCGTCCGGTACCTCGCCACTGTCGGACGGCATCCCGATCCACGCGCCCGAGGACCCGACACCCGGGGTGTTGCGTGCTGGCACCGATTCGACACAGAACAATGTGGCAAGCATCGTCTTCGAAGTGGTCGTCGATTCGGATGTGATCGACGGCACCGTCATCTCCAACCAGGCCTTCGTCAGCGCGATCGAAGGCGGGGTGACCGATCAGCCCTCGGACGATCCGCGAACGCCGATTGCGGACGATCCCACGCGCGACGTGGTGGGCGCCTCGCCGCTGCTGTTCGCGCCCAAGAGCGTGGCGCTTTTGGTCGACGCGGGCACGCCGGGCATCGTCGATCCCGGCGACGTTCTGCACTACGCGATCAGCGTTCTCAACACGGGCACCGTCGCCGCGACCGGTGTCGCGTTGACCGACTCGGTTCCGGCGAACACGAGCTACGTCGCCGATTCCACGACGCTCAACGGACTTCCGGTCGGCCGGCCCGACGGCGGTGTGTCGCCGTTGGCGGCAGGCGTCCCAATGCATTCTTCAGATCTCACACCGCCGTTGCCCGGTCCGGGAGCGGGCATCCTCAATCCTGGCGAGAGCGCGCTGCTCGAGTTCGATCTGCAAGTCGACTCGGGTGTGCCGGGCGGTACGATCATCAGCAACCAGGCCATGGTCCGCAGCTTCCAGCTGTCGGATCTGCTGACCGATGGCGATGGCAACCCGGCGACGGGTCCGGAGCCCACGCAGGTCGTGGTCGGCGACGGCCAGCAGGTGTCGATCACGAAACAAGTCACGGTCGTCGGCGGTGGTGCCGCGCTGCCCGGCTCGGTGCTCGAGTACGTGGTGCGTGTCGTCAACATCGCGGCCGTGCCGGCGTTTTCGGTGCTGATTCGCGACGACCTCGACGCTCCGGCACCGGGCCAGCTCGCCTATGTCGATTCGTCCGCGACGCTGAACGGCTCGCTGGCCGGCGTCAGCGTCGTGGGCTCCGTCATTAGGGCCGACTATTCGGCCGTCTACGGCCCGTTGCAGCCAGGGGAAGAAGTTGCGCTGCGTTTCAGGGCTGTGATCAACGCGAATCTCGCGCTCGGGACGACGCTCACCAACACCGGTGTGGTCACCTGGAACACGCCGCAGCAGAGCGCCAGCGCCAGCGTGTCGGTCGACGTCGGCGGCATGCCGGGCGTGGGTATCGTGAGCGGAAGTCTATGGCACGACGCCGACTTCAACGACGTGTTGGACCCCGGCGAGCAGGTGCTGTCGGGCTGGAGCATTGCGTTCTACCGGAATGCACAGCTTGTGACGTCGGTCGTCAGCGACGCCGCCGGGACCTATCGCATTGGCGGTCTCGAGCCGAACGACGCCAATGCCGACGCCTACGAGCTGCGCTTCGCTGCCCCGGGCGCCGGACCGAACACCGCGGCGCTCGGCCGGGCGGACTCCGTGTTCAGCAACGGTCTACAGAAGATCAGCGACATCGCGGTCGCGTCGGGCAGCAATCTCCCCAATCTCAATCTTCCGATCGACCCCAACGGTGTGGTGTATGGCGCGATCTCGCGGAGGCCGGTGGCCGGAGCGACACTGACTTTGTTGAATGCGAGCGCCGCCGCTCCGCTGCCGTCGCAATGCTTCGATGATTCGGCTCAACAAGGGCAGGTCACCCGCAGCGACGGCTACTACAAGTTCGATTTGAACTTCTCCGACGCGGCCTGCCCCAACGGCAGCAGCTATCGGATCGAGCTCGGCGCGCCGGGGGTTGGCTACGTGCCGGGCTACTCGGAGATCATCCCGCCGACCTCCGATGCCGCGACCGCGCCGCTGGTCGTGCCCGCCTGTCCGGGCGGCGCCGACGACGCGGTGCCGACGACCCCTCAGCATTGCGAAGCGCAGGCATCCGAGTTCGCTCCGTTTGCATCGGTGCCGGCCCGCACGGCGGGTACGCGTTACTTCGTGCACCTGACGTTGGACGAGAGTCGGCTCCCGGGCTCGGGTCAGATCTTCAACAACCACATTCCGCTGGATCCGGTTCTCGACGGGGCGGTCGCGATCACGAAAACGGCCGCCTCGCTGCTCGTCAGCCGCGGTCAGCTCGTGCCCTACGAGATCACGCTCCGCAACGAACTGGGTGCGGATCTACCCGACGTCAGCATCGTGGACCGCTTCCCCGCCGGCTTCCGTTACGTTGAGGGATCTGCGCGCATCGACGGAAAGCCGGCCGAGCCGATCGTGCAGGGTCAGGAGCTGCGTTGGACCGATCTCGCTGTCGGAACTTCCGATCGGCTCCGCCTCGTCTTGCTGCTCGCAGTCGGTGCCGGCGTCAACGAGGGCGAGTTTGTGAATCGTGTCCGAGCCGTCAGCAGCCTGACGGGTGCGGGCCTGTCCGGCGAGGCCACCGCCACCGTGCGCGTGGTCCCGGATCCCACCTTTGCTTGCACCGACGTGATTGGCAAGGTCTTCGATGACGGCGACCAAAACGGTGTCCAGGACCGGGGCGAACGCGGCATCGCGGGCGTCCGCCTGGTGACCGCACGCGGCCTGGCCGCGACCACCGATCCGCACGGTCGGTTCCACATCACCTGTGCGGTCACGCCGAACGAAGCGCGCGGGAGCAACTTCGTCCTGAAGTTGGACGACCGCACGTTGCCCAGCGGCTACCGGATGTCCACCCGCCAGTCTCAGGTGCGACGGGCGACGGCCGGCAAGGCGCTGCGCTTCAGCTACGGCGCGTCACTTCACCGCGTCGTCGGGCTCGACCTGGCCGATGCGGTCTTCGAGCCTGGCTCAACGGGGCTGCGTGCGCAGTGGAGGTCGCGGATCGGGCTGCTGCTCGAGGAACTCGAAAAGTCTCCCTCGATCCTGCGCTTGTCCTACGTCGCCGACGTCGAGGACGCGGCCCTAGTCAAACGACGCCTCGACGCGATCCAAGACCAGATCGAACAAGCCTGGCAATCGCTGGATGGCGGCTACCCGCTCGCGATCGAGCCCGAAGTGTTCTGGCACCGCGGTGGTCCGCCCGGCCGTTCTACCGCGCGCCCGTCGGGTGATGACAGATGAATGCGATGCCGAAGCGCGCTGGTCTGTTGTTGTTGTTGCTGTTGTTGCTGTGGATGTTCCTGGCCGCTCCGCTCGTGGGAGCCAGGGACGTCGTGGAGATGACGCCTTCTGCAGGCGTGGAGAAGCACCTGCCGAGCGATGAGCCCTTCACGCAGTGGTCACAGGACCCGGAGCTGCTTGCAACCGAAGCCGGCGATCGGCTGGAGCAGCGTGAAGTCTCTGCCGACCGGGCGGAGACCGTAAAGCTCAAGAACGTGGTTCCGCCGATCCGGTTCGAGTCGGGCGTCACGGATATCCCGCCGAGCACCATCGAGAGGCTGCGGGAGATTCTCGACGGCATGCGACATCTCGGCAACGTCCGGCTGCACGTCGTCGGTCACGCCGATGACGAGCCCTTGTCAGATCGCCTGGCCGGGATCTACGGCGACAATTCCGGGCTCTCGCGGGAACGGGCGGGTGAGGTTGCCGAGTTCATCCAGCGCGCGCTGGCCCTTCCCCCGGAGGCGATCTCGTTCGAGTGGGCGGGAGACCGGCAGCCGATCGCCAGTAACGCGACCGCTACGGGAAGGGCACGGAACCGGCGTGTGGAGGTCGAGGTCTGGCATGATTCCGTGTCGCAGCAGGTCTCAACGCGGGAAGTGGTCGTCGCCGAGGAGATCAAGCGCATCAAGATCTGCCGGACTGAGACGATCTGCTTGCTCCGCTACCGCGAAGGCCACGCACGGCGCGCGCGCGTGAAGAACCTCGTCGCACCACTGCACTACGATGACGAGACGTTCGGCGTACCGGAGCAGGTCACTGCGCAGATCGCGGAGGCGTTGCACAACCTCCGAGACAAGCGCAACGTCACGATCAAGTTCATCGGCTTCACCGATGACATCCCGCTGACAGGGCGAGCGGAACGCATCTTCGGCACGCATCTCGCGATGTCGAAGGCCCGGGCGCGCCGGGTGGCGCTCGCGGTACAAGAGGCGCTCGATCTGTCGACCGCGGCGATCGACAGCGACGGCCGCGGGACGAGCCGGCCCCTCGCCTCGAACGAGACGGTCCAGGGCCGAGCTCTCAATCGCCGCATCGAGGTGGAGTTCTGGCACGACGACCCGCTGCAGGAGCTGCCCGACGATCCGCAGCCGTGTCCGGACGCGGCTGACGCCGAGTGGCTGACGAAGGTCTACGATCCCCCTTGGGGCTCGATCGCGCCACTGGCGATCGAAGACGGTGAGGCCTCGATTCCGCCTGGCTATGGGGGCGCGCTGCGTCGGGCTATGGCCGACATCGCCGATAGGACGAACGTACGGCTGCGTTTTGTCGGCTACACGCGAAACGAACGCCTCGATCGCCGCACGGCCATCGTCTACGGCGATGACATCGGATTGTCGGCCGATCGTGCGCGCCGGGCGATGGAAACCATCAACGCACAGCTCGAGCTCTCGGATGCGCAGGCCGAGCACGAAGGCCGCGGCTACGTCCACGCGAGCGACGTAGTCAACGCTGGATTCCTACAAGGAGACACGTCATACGTCGTCGTCGAGGTCGTCTACGACGAGCTCGCGCTGCTCGACGACTACGAGGGCGTCGAGATTACGCCGATCACGCGAGAACTGCGCGCGAGCAACCCGCTGGCGCTCAATCTGATGCACATCACTGTCGACGGTGAGCCGATCGACGACCCGGGGCGCAGTTCTTCAGACACTCAACGGTGTACAGACGTCGCGCTGGAGCAGGCCGACATCCGGTTCCGCTTCGACAACCTCGAATCCGGTCCCCGGCTCAGCGTTACCGCTCAGCCGAGCACGATCCCGGTCGGCCGCGTCGGGACTGTGGAAGCCGATCGAACCGCCTCGTCACCGGTCGTCGAGTTCAAGATATACACCAACTATCCGCATTTCATCGAGCGTTCGGAAGTGCGGATTTTCGTCGAGGGGCAGTCCGTCCAGGCGGATCCCCTCGACGTAGCGGACGTCGGCCTCGATGGTATCGCGCGCTGGCGGCCGGCTGTGAAAGGGTTCGAGTCGCCGGTGGGTGTCCTGCAGTATGTGCTGCGTGCATACGACGCGGAGGGGCATTTCGACGAGACAACGCCGCAGCAGATGTGGTTGGTGCATCGCGAATCGAAAGACGCGGACGCGAGTGAGCAGCCCTCGAGTCATGTGTTGCAGGCTGGATACGGGGAGAGCGGCCCGTTGATACGCAATATTCCGCTCGGCAACGCGGGCACCGTTCACGTCCAAGGCCGCGGGATTCCGCCGCAGCACGGGGTGTGGTTTGCCGGCGAGCCAGTTCCGGTCGACGCGCATGGAAGCTTCGTCGCCGAGGTCATCTTGCCTGCCGGGATGCACACCGTCGAGGTGGCTGTACTCGACCCAAACGGCAACGGAGAACTCTTCTTGCGTGACCTGAAGCTCGAGCGAAACGACTGGTTCTACGTCGGAATCGCCGACCTCACGCTCTCCTACAATCGAAGCGATGGACCCGTCGATCTACTCACGGGCAAGGACTCTCGCTACGACAACGACTCATGGGCAGACGGACGCCTCGCGTTCTATCTGAACGGCAAGTTCGGCGAGGATTGGAGTCTGACGGCGAGCGCCGACACGCGCGAGGATGCGATCGAGGATCTGTTCACGAACTTCCTCGACAAAACCCCGGATTCGTTGTTCAGGCGGATAGATCCCGACTATCACTACCCGACCTTCGGCGACGACAGCAGCGTCGATGAAACCGCGCCGACGCTGGGCAAGTTCTACGCCAAACTCGACAAGGGCGACAGCCACGCGCTCTGGGGCAATTTCAGGGTCGGCTACGTCGACAACGAGCTCGCTCTGGTGGAGCGGGGTCTCTACGGTGGCAACCTTCACTACGAGTCCGAGTCGACAACCGGTTTCGGCGAAAAACACTTGCAGGTCGACGGCTTCGCGGCGGACCCGGGCACCGTGGCGAGCCGCGAAGAATTCCGCGGTACTGGCGGATCGCTGTACTTCCTGCGCACACAGGACATTTTGACCGGCTCCGAACGCGTTCGGATCGAGGGGCGCGACAAGGACTCCGGGCTCGTGACCAGCGTGGTGAATCTGACGCCTGTTCTCGATTACGACGTCGACTATCTCCAGGGCCGTATCCTGCTGTCGGAACCGCTCACTTCGACGGTGGACGACAAGCTGCTGGTTCGCAGCCAGGGCCTGAGCGGCGACGAAATCTGGCTGGTCGTCCAGTACGAACATTCACCCGGTTTCGACAATGTCGACACGCTCGCGACCGGAGGTCAGGCCCACTACTGGCTCAACGACTTCATCAAGTTGGGTGTGATGGCCAGCCGCAGCGAGGAGGACGACATCGACAGCAACCTCTATGCCGCCGATCTCACCGTACGCAAGAGCGCCCAGTCTTGGTTGAAACTGCAAGCCGGCCGCAGCGAGGGGCTGGTTTCGTCCACGTTGCGTTCCGACGACGGTGGCTTCCGCTTCCTCGGCATCGACAGCCTGGATCTCACCAAAGCCGACGGCAACGCCTACCGTGCAGACGTCGTCATTGAATTCGCCGATTTTCTCGAATCCGGCCAAGGGCAGTCGAGTGTGTACGCGCAGCATCTCGACGCCGGATATTCGGCGCCGGGTCTGACGACGCTCACCGATACGCTGCAGTTCGGCGGTACCTTCCGGATTCCCTTTGCACAGCAGCTGTACCTGGCCGGAAAGGCCGACAGCCTGGTCCAGCAGGACGGGCTCGAAACCCACGCACAGGAACTCGACGTCGGCTACCAGTTGACGAATCACTGGAGCTTGAGCACCGGAGCCAGAAACGACCATCGACACGACGATTCGCGTTTTGTGCCGCAGACCCAGCAGCAGGGGCGGCGAACCGACGCCGTCGTGGAAGTGGCATACGACTCGAATTCGCGGTGGCGCAGCTACGGCTTCGCGCAGGCCACGCTCGCGAAATCGGGTGATCGGGACGAAAACCGGCGCGCCGGTGTCGGCGGCGCCTACCGCATCAACGAACGCATGCTGCTCGACGGCGAAGTGTCCTATGGCGATCTTGGCATCGCAGCCAAGCTCGGCACGCGTTACAAACAGTCCGAGGGCACGGAGCGCTATCTCAGCTATGTGTTCGGCGACGAGCAGGCGGAAAACGGCTTGCACACCAGCCGGGGCAGTCTGATCTCCGGCTTGAGGTCGCGCCTGTCGGATAGCGCGAGCGTCTACGTCGAGGACCGATATCAGCACTCGGATTCGATGAACGGCCTGAGCAGGGCCGTGGGGATCAAGCTGGCGCCGACCGATCGCTGGAACCTCGGTGCCAGCTGGGAGACCGGCACCCTGATCGACCGAATCACGCAAGCGGAGACCCGACGCAACGCCGGCGGAGCGCGCATCGGCTACGGCTTCGACCGATTACAGCTTTCCAGCGGCCTGGAATACCGCTTCGATGAGGCGGAGCAGCTGGACGGCTCGTGGACGGAACGAAGCACGTGGCTGCTCCGGAACAACCTGAAGTTTCAGATGTCGCCGGATTGGCGGCTGGTTGGCAAGCTCAACTACGCACACAGCGACAGCTCGCTCGGGCAGTTCTTCGACGGTGGCTACACCGAGGCCGTAATGGGCTACGCGTTCCGTCCGGTCGCGCACGATCGCCTGCATGCGCTCGCCAAGTATACCTACTTCTACAACTTCCCGACTGCGGAACAGGTCACGCTCGAGAACACCCCGGTACTGTTCGTCCAGAAGAGTCACGTCGCGTCGGTGGACCTCAGCTACGACCTGACCGAGAACTGGTCGATCGGTGGGAAGTATGCCTATCGCCTGGGCCAGGTGAGTCTCGAACGCAAGAATCCGGACTTCTTCGACAACGACGCGCATCTCTACGTCCTGCGCACGGACCTTCGCGTGCTGAAAAACTGGGAGGGGTTGGTGGAGGCGCGCATGCTTCATCTGCCCGATCTGAACGAGCGACGCGCCGGCGCTCTGATCGGCATCTACCGATACCTGGGGGAGCACTTCAAGGTCGGTGTCGGCTACAACTTCACCGATTTTTCGGACGACCTGACCGACCTGGATTACGACCAGCAAGGCGTTTTCTTCAACGTGATCGGCACGCTGTGATCTCAGCTCGTCCGAGCCCTCGAAATCGCCTTCTTCGAGCTGGGGAATCGCGCGCGTCATCCGATACGTGAACTCGCAGGCAACCCAGTGGTGTTGATGACGAAGACTTCGGGAATCGATCGCCTAAGGCTCATGAAGCGCGCAGCCGCCGCACGTGCGAAGGGCAAACACAAAAAGGCGATCGCGCTCTACCGACAGCTACTCGATCGGGAGCCCGACAATCCCGCGCTCCACAAAAAACTGGCACCCCTGTATGCAAAGACGAAGCAAGCCGCAGAAGCGCTGGCGAGCTACCGCGTTGCCGCCGAGGGGCTCGTGCGGCAAGGCTTCAACGATCAGGCAATTGGACTGCTGCGCTGCGCGGCGGGGCAACTGCCGACGGAAGTCATTCTCTGGCAGGCCGTCGCTGAACTCGAACTGCAGCGGGGACGTCGGGTGGATGCAGTCGCCGCGCTCGTCAATGGGCGGGGCCACCAGCGCAAGCGCAATCAGCGCCCGCAGGCGATCGAGCTGCTGAGCGATGCGCGAAAGATCAATCCCGCGGATTTTCGGGTCAGCTACGACCTCGCATGCCTGCTCGGGAAAACCGGTCAGCGCGCTACTGCGATGCGTCTGCTCGAGGGGCTCGCATGCAGGCCAGATCGCATGCAGCTGGCCCGCGTGCGCGGCCTCCAGCTTCGCTTGTCTCCGGGGACAGGGACACTCGGCCGCTACATACGGGCGCTGCTGCTGCGTCGGTAGGTCGAGGCTGTCTACGACAGCAGGTTCTTGATCTGCGCTTCGAAGTCGGCCTTCGGGCGTTGTCCTTGAAGCTGTTCGACGACCTCGCCGTTCTTGAACGCCAGAACGGTCGGAATCGCTCGAATGCCGTATTTGCCTGGTGTGGCCGGGTTCGCATCGATGTCCATCTTCACGATCTTCACCTGGTCACCGTACTGATCTGCAAGATCCTTGAAGATCGGTGCGATCTGCCTGCACGGTGCGCACCACTCGGCCCAGAAATCGATGATTACGGGCTTGTCGGAGTGGAGTACCTCGGCTTCAAAGTTTGCGTCGGTGATCGCGGCTAGCTCAGCCATGGGTTCGTTCTCCTTATCCGTAGCGTTATCGTCCGTAGCGTTATCGGTGTCAGCGGGTCCACGCCCCGCGAAATCTCTGGATGACTCTAGGCAAGATGACTCTAGACGAGAAGACAGCGTACCGCGCATTGGCGGCAACGCACTCGCCGTTGACGCTCCCGTGTCTCACGGGTACGTTGCCTCCGTTCGGACCCCCTTGTTTTTCAACGGCTTTCTTGGGCCAAGCTCGTAAACAACGCGAGGGGCAATGCTGCAAATGCGCTGTGTTGGGTCTCCCGCGCTTCCTGCCATCGCGCTGGTTGCGAGCTTTGAAGCCGAGTGCCATTTGAACCCTCAAGGCCAGCGTGCATGAGTCGCCGGTTACCCGAGATCGATCGAGAGAAAGTTCGGACTGTCAGTGCCAGACGCCGCAAGAGCAAAGTCGGGCTCGGGGACGAGGCGACACCGCACGTAGCGGGCGCAAGCCTTGCCGTTTTTCTCGAGAACCTGCCGGGAATACTCGGCGCCCGTGATCTGCGGGCGGCCATCGCCGCGACCGCAAGGGCCCATACCGGGGGCAAGACCATCTTGTGGGGACTCGGTGCCCATGTGATCAAGGTCGGTCTCGCTCCGCTGATCGTCGATCTTCTGGAGAGGGGCGTCATTACGGGTGTGATGATGAACGGTGCGGGCTGTGTACATGACCTCGAGCTCGCGTTGATGGGACGAACCAGCGAAGACGTCGCCGAATCTCTCGACAACGGGAGCTTCGGAATGGCGCGCGAAACCTCCGAGAACCTGAATCGCGCGATTTCGAGCGGGTACGAGCAAGGCATCGGGATGGGGGCCGCAGTCGGCCGAGAGATTCTCGAAGGTCGCTACCCGAACAAGGATCGCTCGATTCTCGCCACCGCTGCGCGGCTAGGCGCTCCCGTCACGGTGCACGTCGCCATCGGTACCGACATCCACCATATGCATGCGAATGCCGATGGGGCGGCGTTGGGAGCGACCAGCTATCGCGATTTCGAAACGCTGACTCGTTGGGTCGCGACGCTGCAAGATGGGGTGGTCTTCAACGTGGGATCGGCGGTGATCTTGCCGGAGGTGTTCTTGAAGGCGCTCTCGCTGGCGCGCAACCTGGGGCATCCGGTTCGGCGATTCACCGCGGTAGACATCGACTTCATCCGCCAGTACCGGCCGACTGCCAACGTCGTAGCGCGTCCGACCCGACTCGGCGGGCGCGGCATCAGCTTGGTCGGACACCATGAGATCCTGCTGCCGCTGTTGGCCGCAGGGGTCGTAGAGTCGATCGAAAAGCCCCCCGCCAATCGGACCGCGAAACGGAAAGGATAGAGCCTTGTCAGGTCGAATCGAGTTGTGCGAAGGAGATATCACCGAGCAAGAGGTGGACGCCATCGTCAATGCTGCCAACAGCGCGTTGGTGTTGGGCGCGGGCGTGGCGGGTGCGATCCGCGACAAAGGCGGTCCGTCGATTCAAGCCGAATGCGACGCGATCGGACCGATCGAGGTCGGCGACGCAGCCGTGACGGGTGCGGGAAACTTGAAAGCGCGTTTCGTGATCCACGCGGCGGGGATGCCACTGGGAGGGATTTGTACCGACCAGAGTATCCGCTCTTGTGTCGCCAGGAGCATGGTACTCGCCGGCGAAAACGCCTGTCGTAGCATCGCGATTCCCGCGATCGGCGCAGGGATCGGCGGGTTCTCTACCCAGCGCTGCGCCGAGATCCTGCTGGAGGAAGCCCGCATGCACCTGGCCGGTTCGACCCCTTTGGAAGAGGTGCGTTTCGTTCTGTTCGGCGAGCCGACCTATCGGATATTCGAGATGTCGAAGGATGCCGCAGCGGTTGCAGCAGGTCTCGAGAAGTTGCGCCGCAGCCGAAAAAACGGCTAGCACCCGAGCGTCCGGTGCGCTGACCGCTGGCGGCCCAGTGACCAAGAACGCGCTCTGGCTGCGCTAGGCTGTAGTGTGATGAATCACGCCAAGGGGACATGAGTGGCCGTTCAGCTGCTGCAATGGACCGCCGCGCTGTATCTGAGCGCAGGTCTCGTGGCGGGTGTCGGGTTGGCGTTGGAGACGCGACGGTTCGAACGCGTGTCTGTTGCGCTGCTGGCCTTGGGCGCAGTGCTTCACGGCATCTCCTTCTCGATGCTTCACGATCTGGTGCCGACCCCTCCGGTCACCGACATCACCGCTGCGATCTCATACATGTCCTGGGTGGGAACGCTCTCGTACCTGCTGCTACTGCGCCGGACGCGGCTGCAACGATTGATGGTGTTGGTGGCCCCGGCATCGTTTCTCGGGGCATTTCTTGCCGCGATTCGGCTCCCGGCAGCTACCGCTGCACCGGTGAGTTCGATGGGTTCTTGGCCGCACGCGCACGTATTGTTGGCCAGCGCGGGGTTGTCGCTACTCGGCCTCGCGGCCCTCGCGGGCGCGATGTTTTTGGTCGAGCATCGGCGCTTGAAGAGTAAGCGCCCCCTGCTCGGGCTCCGGATGCCGCTGCCATCACTCGAGGCGCTCGACCGGGTCAACGCGGTCACACTCTCGGTCGGATTCCCGCTCCTCACTCTGGGTGTATTGACCGGCATGATGTGGCTGCAGACGGCGTTCGGGACAATCTGGACGGGCTCTGCTCATGAGACCTGGTGCGTCGTGGCATGGGCGGTATATGGCATTCTGGTGGGTGCACGCTTCGTGGCTCACCAGGGATCGCGCCAGGCGGCGGCAAGCGCAGTAGGTGGATTCGCGTTTCTGTTCTTTTCGGTGATCGGGATGGAGCTGATCGTTTGAAGATCATCTTGCTGGGAATGAACCACCACAGCGCACCAGTCGCCATCCGCGAACAGCTTGCTGTCGACGCTGCGGGGCCGCTGCTACAGAAACTGGTTTCGTGCGACGAGATCGACGAGGCGGTGTTGTTTTCCACCTGCAATCGGGTCGAGGTGGTTTGTTTCACCCGTTCTCTCGAGGGCGCACGGATGCGTTTGCGTTCGTTCTTCCGGCGCGAACTCGCTGCTGATGGCTTACCAGACGATTGCGACCTCGAAGAGCTGACCTACGAGCTGATCGATGGGCAAGCCATGCGCCATGTGCTTCGGGTGGCGTCCGCACTCGACTCGATGGTGATAGGCGAACCACAGATCCTCGGCCAGACCAAGGACGCGTTTCGCACTGCAGTCGACTGCGGCGCGACAGGACCGATCCTGAGCCGGCTCTTTCAGCACGCATTCCAGACCGCCAAGCGGGTTCGAACCGAGACACGGGTCGCCGAGCGGCCGGTGTCGGTTGCTCGGGTCGCGGTCGATTTGGCCAAGCAGATCTTCGAAGATTTTTCTGACAAGCGAGCGCTCTTGATCGGCGCGGGCGAGATGATCGAACTGGCGCTCGAATCGCTGCGCCGGGAGGGGCTCGATGCGATCTGCGTTGCCAACCGCACCGAGTCGCGCGCAGCCGAACTGGCCGAAAAGTATGCAGCCCGGGCCTATGGGCTCGATCAACTCGACGAGCTGCTGGCCGAAGCCGATGTCGTACTGACGTCGATTGGCGCCAACGAGCCGATCCTGACAGTCCCACGGGTATCGAAAGCGCTCCTCCAGCGCAGCCATCGACCGCTGTTCGTGATCGACATCGGCGTACCGCGCAACGCTGACCCCGAGATTGACGGCCTCGATAATGTATTCCGATACGACCTCGACGATCTTTATTCGGCAGCCAGTCAAAACGCGGAGCTGCGCCAGCGTGAGAGCGAGCGAGCCGAGGCCATTGTCCGCGAGGAGCAGCAACGCTTCGAAGGCTGGTTTGCGACCCTGCGCGCTGTACCGACGATCCGTCACTTGCGCGAGCGGATCGAGAGCATCCGAATCGGTGAACTCGAGCGCTCGCTATCGCGGCTTGGACTCGACGAAGCGGGCCACGCCCGGGTCGACGCGCTCACGAAGTCGATCGTGAACAAGATCCTGCACGTACCCATTTCGCGGTTGCGTCAGGAAGCGGAGCGCGAAGAGGGGATGGCCTACCTGGAGGCCACTCGCGCGCTGTTCGACTTGGACGACACCCTGGACGACGCCCTGGATGACGCCCTGGATGACGCCCCCGTTGCCGCCGCGGACGACGATCCCACACGAAGTGACGTCGAGTGAGGTGTATTCGGATTGCGACACGGGGCAGTGATCTTGCATTGTTCCAAGCCCACTACGTCGCTGGCCGTATCCAAGCAGAGCTGGGCGCCGAGACCGAGTTCGTCGTGATCAATACGACCGGTGATCAGATCCAGAATGTTTCGCTCGCCAAAATTGGTGGGAAGGGTTTGTTCGTCAAAGAGATCGAGGAAGCGCTGCTCGACGGCCGCGCGGATGTTGCGGTGCACAGCGCCAAGGATCTGCCCGCGCTGCTGGCGGAGGGCCTCGCGTTGGTGGCGTTCCCGCAGCGCGCCGACTGTCGCGATGCGCTGGTGGGGCGCTCGCACGGCGCATCGGTCGCCGAGCTTCCGGTGGGCGCGCGTGTGGGGACTGGGAGTGCACGCCGCGGGGCCCAGCTTCGCTGTGTCCGCCCGGATCTCGAGATCGTGCCTTTGCGCGGCAATGTTCCGACTCGGTTGCGGAAGCTCGATTCCGATGACCTCGCTGCGGTCGTGCTCGCGTGTGCCGGGCTCGATCGGCTGGGGCTCGGCGATCGCATCGACGAGCGGATATCGCCGACAACGATGCTCCCGGCGATCGCGCAGGGCGCCCTCGCTTTGGAGGTACGTTGCGACGACCCGATCGGTCGGGACATCGCGAAGCTCGATGATCGCGATACTGCAATCTGTGTCGCTGCCGAGCGCGGCTTTCTGTTGGGGATTGGCGGCGACTGCACCGTGCCGCTGGCGTGCCTCGCTGAACTGTCCGATACCCGGAAACTTCGCGTGCGGGCGCTGTTGGCGTCCACCGATGGTTCGAAGATTCTTCGCGATGAACTCGAACTCGACCTGGGAACCGGCTCGCAACAGTCTGATGGGGAAATTGCGGCTGGCGGAGGCGCACGTCTCGCGCAAGGCGTGCTGGCGGCGGGCGGAAGCCAGCTGCTCGAACAGCTACGGAGTGAGGCGGAGGCGTGAGCGGACCGGCTGGTCCGCCTGCGGTCGGGAAAGTCATTCTGGTTGGCGCGGGACCCGGCGATCCGGATCTGATCACCGTGCGCGGCGCAGCGGTGCTGGGCGAAGCCGACGTCGTCGTGTACGACGCGCTAGCGGCGCCAGCGTTACTCGAGATCGCGCCCAAAGCAGCCGAACGGGTAAACGTGGGCAAGCGGGGTCATGATGAGCCGACTCGGTCGCAGAGTGATATCAACGCGTTGTTGGTGGAATTGGCTCGTGCGGGCAAGAACGTAGTGCGACTCAAAGGAGGCGACCCCTTCGTATTCGGCCGCGGCGGAGAAGAGGCGATGGCTTGCTTCGATGCCGGGGTGCCGTTCGAGGTCGTTCCGGGTGTTTCGTCGGTGTTCGGCGCGCTCGCCTACGCCGGCATTCCGATCACTGATCGGCGATATTCGGCCTCGTTCGCAGTCGTCACCGGCCACAAGGATCCCACCCGAGTGTCGAAGGAGACCCGCTGGCGCGAGCTCGCGAGTGCTGCCGACACGATGGTGATCCTGATGGGGATGCGCAACCTCGAGTCGTTGATTGATCGCCTGCTAGACGGTGGACGCTCGCACGAGACGCCCGCAGCCGCGATCATGAACGGTACGTTGCCGACCCAGCGGGTTGTCGAAGCTCCGCTCGGTGAACTAGCGAAAGCCGTGGCGGACGCGGGAATCGGTGCGCCGGCCGCGGTGGTGATCGGAGAGGTGGTCCGGTTGCGCGAAAAACTGGCCTGGTACGAACGGCGACCGCTGTTCGGTTGCCGCGTGCTGGTGACACGCGCAATCGACCAGGCGGCCGAAATCGTTCGAGCGTTGCGCCATGCCGGAGCGCAGCCGATTGTGATTCCGATGATCGAGACAGTTCCCGCCAAGGACCGAAGCGGCGTTGATACGGCGCTACGCATGATTCGAGATTACGATGCAGTGCTGTTTTCCAGCGTGAATGCAGTGCGCTTTTTCGCAGAGCGTGCTTCCCAGCTCGGTGTCCCGTTGCAAGCGACAGCGCCGGCCATCGCGTGCGTCGGGCCACAGACAGCGGCCGCGGCGCGCGAACGAGGTCTCTGCGTTGCGATTACCCCAGCCGAGCAGTTCGACGCAGCGGGCCTGGTCGAGGCCGTCCGGTCGGCTTGGGGGGGCGAGGGACGACGCTATCTGCTGCCGCAGGCCGAAGCCGCGCGTCCGGTACTACGCGATGGCTTGTGTGCTGCCGGAGCGCGTGTTGACACTGTGACCGCTTACCAGACGATTGCGCCGGAAGTCGACGGGCAATCCCTTCGCGACCGGTTGGTGCGAGGCGACCTGGACGCGCTGACGTTCACCAGTCCATCGACGGTGACGAATTTCGCGGCACTGCTCGATGAGGAGTCGAAGCGCGCCGCGCGCGCTTGCCGGATCGCAGCGATTGGACCGGTCACCGCGGACGCGCTGCGTGCGGTTGGGTTCGATCCTCGAGTCATCCCCGAGCACGCGACGGTGCCGGATCTGGTGTCGGCGCTGGCCGCTTCAATGAGTGAGCGGTCCGGGTTGGGGGAGTCACCATGAGTTATCTACAATGAGCTGTCTGCAATGAGCTGTCTGCAATGAGCTATCTGCAATGAGCTATCCGATCACACGCATGCGTAGACTGCGCCGAACCGAGACGCTTCGTCGGATGGTTCGTGAGACACGTCTTTGCCGAGACGATCTGATTCTCCCGCTGTTTGTGGTCGAGGGCAGCGGAGTGCGGGAACCGATCTCTTCGATGCCAGGTGTGTTTCGTTATTCGGTCGACACGCTTGTCAGCGAAGCCAAACGAGTTCGCGATGCGGGCGTTCCGGGCGTGATGCTGTTCGGGATCCCCAGCGAAAAGGACGCACGCGGGTCCGGCGCCGACGCGGCAGATGGGATCGTGCAGCGCGCGGTCGAGGGGATCAAGTCCGCGCAACCCGACCTGTGCGTGATGACAGATGTCTGCTTGTGCGAATACACCGATCACGGTCACTGCGGGATCGTCGAGGCGGAATACGTGCAAAACGACCCATCGGTCGAGCGGTTGGCTGCGACAGCACTGTCTCATGCGCGCGCCGGTGCGGATATCGTCGCGCCTTCGGACATGATGGACGGTCGCGTCGCGGCGATCCGCGCAGCGTTGGATCAGCATGGTTTCGAGGATGTCGCGATCCTCGCCTACGCGGCGAAGTTCGCCAGCGCATTCTATGGCCCGTTCCGTGAAGCCGCCGAAAGCACGCCCCAATTCGGAGATCGACGCAGCTACCAGATGGATCCACCGAATCGGCGCGAGGCGCTGCGCGAGATGCGACTCGATTTGGACGAGGGAGCGGATGTCTTGATGGTCAAGCCGGCGCTTGCCTACCTCGACGTGCTGGCTGATGCGCGACGTGAGTTCGACGTGCCTCTCGCCGCCTACCATGTCAGCGGCGAGTACGCGATGATCCATGCCGCCGCCGAGCGCGGTTGGATTGACGGCGACCGCGCGATGGACGAAGCGCTGGTCTCGATCAAGCGCGCCGGCGCCGATTGGATTCTCAGCTACGCGGCGGTCGAAGTGGCCGGCCGCCTCAAAGCCTGAGTCGCGCGGAACCCGATGGCTGTCGAATACAAAGTCGTAGAAATCGCCAACGTCACAGACGAAGAGATCGAAGTCGTCCTGAATGAATGGAGCGAAAAGGGCTGGACGTTTGACACGTTGCAGTTCGCGATGCGCGACTCGTCGCGTCGACCCAGCATGGCCTTCGCGACGTTTACCAGGCCCATGGGCTCGGACGAAGGCTGACCTCCTGACCCACGAATCGTCCGTGTCTCAGTCGTCCGCGACCTGAAGCGCGTATCCCTTTGGAGAATCCAAAAAATTCGATGCGCGCGGGTTTCTTTGACACGAATCGAATTTGGTTGAAATGGAGACGGGCTCTCGTGGTAGAATCCGCAAGCGTGCAGAAGAACCAGAAGACGGGCTTTCTTGATGGGAAGGGGACGCCGGGCCAGCTGGATACTGATGCTAGAGATCGCTGGATAGAGATCAGATAGAGACAGGTACAGAAGGACAGGTACAGAAGGACAGGTACAGAAGGACAGGTACAGAAGGACAGGTACAGAAGGACAGGTACAGAAGAAGGACAGGTACAGAAGGACAGGTACAGAAGGACAGGTACAGAAGGACAGGTAC
>JAQBGU010000052.1:0-15835 GCA_032128375.1 Deltaproteobacteria bacterium
CTACGATATGCCCGACCAGTTCGGCGCCGCCGAGCGCATCGCGCAAAAGCGCGGCATCACACGCGAGGATGTCGACGGTCTGGCGCTGCGTTCGCAAACCAACGCCGCGCGCGCACAGAGCGAGGGGCGCTTCGACCGGGAGATCGTGGTCGTCGAGGCACCGGTTCGCGGAGTAGATGGAAACAACACCGGCGAGACGCAGACCGTCCGCGTCGATCAGGGGCCGCGCGCATCGACCGCAGAGGGTCTCGCCAAACTGAAAGCCGTCCGACCCGACGGCATGCACACGGCGGGAAACAGCTCCCAGATTTCGGACGGCTCGGCGGCCGTCTTGTGGATGACCGAAGAGCGCGCAAAGGCGGCCGGCCTGCGTCCGCGCGCGCGAATCGTCAGCCAGGTACTGGTCGGTTCGGACCCGTACTTTCATCTCGACGGCCCGGTCGATGCCACCCGCAAGGTGCTGGAGAAATCCGGCATGCAGATCGGCGACATCGACCTGTTCGAGGTGAATGAGGCATTCGCGTCGGTCGTGCTTTCGTGGGCGAGCGTTCACAAGCCCGACATGGACAAAGTCAACGTCAACGGCGGCGCGATCGCGCTGGGTCACCCGGTTGGCGCCACAGGCAGCCGTCTGATCACGACCGCAATACACGAACTCGAGCGCAGCGACAAGAACACCGCACTGATCGCGATGTGCTGCGGTGGCGCCGTCGCAACCGCGACGATTCTCGAGCGGATCTAGCGGCCGGTTTCCGCAGTCCCGAAGCGGGCCCTGCGAGGCATGTAGAGCCAGCGTCGCGATTCATGCTTGGCATCACCCGCCGCGTCGTGCAGACTGCCTGGCATGACGATAACCAAGCGCATCTTGTTGTGGGTGATGGCCGCGTTCTACTGCTTCGGCGGCTTCAACCACCTGTACAACCCGGATTTCTACCTCGCGCTCGTGCCGCCGGGATTGCCAAACCCCGAATGGCTGAATGTGCTGTCCGGTCTCGCCGAGATCATCCTCGGTGTGTTCATTCTGGAGCCGCGTGTGAGGGTGCTTGCGGCGTGGGGAACTATCGCGCTGCTGATCGCGGTGTACCCGGCCAACCTGTGGGTGTGGGTGGAAAACGTCGGAGCCGACGGGCCCGGCACCGGTAGCGCGCTGGGCAATCTGATCCGCCAGCCGTTTCAGTTGTTGTTCATTGTCTGGGCATGGTGGTACACGCGGCCGGATGGCGACGTCGCTGACGTCTGAGTTGAGAGTTCAGAGTTGAGAGTTGAGAGTCGCGAGTTGAGAGTCGAGAGTCGCGAGTCGAGAGTCGAGAGTTGAAGGCTGAACGAACCGCCGAATCAGGGCACAGCCTGCCCGAAGGGCCCGCGATGAAGATCGAAATCGGGAGCGATGCGCGCGGGCCGCTTACCGGATACCGGGTCCTCGACCTCTCGACGGTGGTTTCCGGGCCGCTGTGCGCGCAGATCCTCGGTGACCTCGGCGCGGACGTGCTGAAGGTGGAGGCGCCCGGTGGCGACTCGTCCCGCAGGATGGGGCTACCGATGACCGACGGCATCAGCCCGCTCTTCGCGCAGTGCAACCGCAACAAACGGTCGATCGCGATCGACCTCAAGGCTCCGCCCGGTCAACAGGTCGCGCGCAAAATGGCCAGCGGGGTCGACGTCGTGTTGACCAACTACCGCCCCGGTGTCGCCGAGCGGCTCGGCTTGGGATACCGCGACTTGATTGCCGTCAACTCTGATTTGGTCTACGTCGCGATCAGCGGGTTCGGTCCCGACGGCCCGTACCGCGATCTGCCCGCTTATGACTCGGTGATTCAAGGGCTCAGCGGTTTCATGTCGGTCCAGGGTGGTGATGCAGAGCCACAGCTGGTGCGGTCGATCATTGCGGACAAGGTCACGGCGCTGACCGCGGTATACGCCGTGATGGGGGGCCTGCTCGCCCGTGAACGCGGCGACCGAAAGGGACAACGAGTCGACGTGCCGATGCTGGACGCGTTCGCGGCGTTCATGTTGCCCGACACGCTGGCGGGTGGGTTGACGTTCCCTGAAGCGACGCCGCCAGTTTTCCCCAACGTCCATCGCACCTGGCAGACGGCCGACGGCTACGTGGTCATGATGATCGTCGAGGACTACCAGTTCGCTGGGATCTGCCGCGCGGTCGATCGCGAAGATCTGATCGACGACCCGCGCTGCAGGAACTTGATTCAGCGTCTGATTCACGCGGACGAACTCTTCGCGATTCTCGAGCAGGAGCTGCTCAAGTGGACGACTGCAGACTTCCTGCGCCGGGCGCAGGCCCATGGTGCACCGGTCGCCCACGCGAACTCGATCGACGACTTCCTGGCCGACCCACAGGTCGCCCACAATGGGATCGTCATCGAGACCGTCATCGATCCGGCACTCGGGACCACGCGTTACCTGGGACCCGGGGTTCGCTTCGACGCCACGCCCGCGACGTTCCGTCGGCTTCCCCCTCGGCTCGGCGAGCAGACTGACGAGATTCTGGCGGAGTTCGGCTACGACACACAGCAGATCGAGAAGCTTCGCTCGGACGGGACCGTCTGCTGATTCGCGCCGACCGGAGCCTCGCTCTTTGTGGCATCATCCGCAGTCATGACAGACCTCGAACAGCTCGGTTATTCATCCGACGACCGCGCCGTGGTCGTGCACGTAGACGATCTGGGGATGTCGCCTGGCGCAAACGAAGGCGGCGTCCAAGCGCTCGATGGCGCTGCGACATGCGGCAGCGTGATGGTGCCTTGTCCTGCCTTCGAACAGATGGCGCAGATCGCAAGAGAGCGACCGGAACTCGATATCGGTGTCCATCTGACCCTCAATGCGGAGTACCAGAACTACCGCTGGGGGCCGACCGCGGAAGCGGTGCCGGGGTTGGTTTCGCCCGACGGTGGCATGTGGCGAACGACTGCCGAAACGGTCGAACACGCGAGTGCGGAAGAGGTGGATCGCGAGTTGCGCGCACAGATCGATCGCGCCCTCGCGGCGGGCATCGACGTCACGCATCTCGATAGCCACATGGGGACCGTATTCAACCCGAAGTTCGTTGACGTTTACGTGACACTCGCGCGCGAGTACCGGCTGCCAGCATTCATTCCGCGCATATCGAACGACACGCTGCAACGCGCCGACCTGCCGCCCAACCTCGAACGCTACGTGTCACTGATCGAGGACGCCGAAAAAAGCGGGTTCCCGATCTTTGATCACTTCAACAGCGACTCGCTTCAGTTCCCACCCGGAACCGGCGCGGATCACAACCGCGCCAGAGTCGACGGCTTTGCTTCGGGCATCGCGTATCTGATCACGCATTGCGCACGTGGAGGTGATGAACTCGAGTCGATCGCGCCAGACTGGCGTCAGCGCGACGAGGAGCGGCAGATCTACTCCGATGGGACGATGGCACGCCACTTCGAAGACACCCATGTGAAGACGCTGGGGATGCGGCCACTGCGAGAGCTGTTGCGCCGGCGGCTCTGAATCGCCGTCGTTCATTTCGGGAGCGCGGCGCTCCGGCCCGGCAACCCAACCGCCGCATCGAAGCCAGGTTGCTCGACTAGCGGCGCGTTCGCCAGTGTGCGGCAAAGCGATCCAGGTCTTCGCCCCACGGAAAACGAGTCCGGCTTCGAGTTCCGGGGCTATCGACGGCGCACTGGAAATTGCCAGCGCTTTGGCTAATACGCACTCATGAGGATCATCGAGGACGACCTGTCGAGTGCGGAGGTCGCTGCATTGTTGAGCGAGCACCTCGAGGCAATGGCCAACCACTCTCCGCCGGAGAGTATTCACGCCCTCGACTTGATCGCACTGCGCGCGCCGGAGATCACTTTCTGGACGGCCTGGGACGATTCGGAGCTGCTCGGCTGCGGCGCATTGATGGAACTCGACGACCGTCACGGCGAGATCAAGTCGATGCGAACCGCGGGTGCACATCTCCGGCAAGGCGTCGCGGCCGCGATTCTTTCGCACCTCATTGATGCGGCGACAAGCCGATCATATTCGCGAATCAGTCTTGAAACCGGCTCGGGAACTGCATTCGAGCCAGCCCACTCGCTCTACGAAAAATTCGGATTCAAGTACTGCGGTCCTTTCGGTCAATACGTAGAGGATCCGTTCAGTCGATTCATGACGCTGGAGTTGTAGAGAAAATCCCGTTGATCACGTCGTTGGGTCGCGGGGAACACCGCGGGGAGCTTCGCAAGGAGCAACTCGCACCAGCACGAAATCGAGAAGAATCGGGTTCCGGTCCGCGATCAGGTCCGAACTGGGACGCTCAGCGGTGCAGGGCTATCGTCATCCAATGGGTATTTCGATCTCGGTGACGCTTGCGGGGCTTTCTCGGCTCTACCCCGATGGGCTGCAGGGGATACTGGAAACGGCCCGGATCGCAGACGAGGTGGGGATCGGGCAGATCGCGATTCCCGACCACGTCGTGATCGGGAATCGCACAGATGCGTATCCGTACGGGGCTTTTCCATTTCCGCAAGAAGAGCCCTGGCCCGAACCTTTGACTGTGTTGGCGGCGATCGCGGGCGCGACGCGGCGGTTGCGCCTCGCGACCGGGATCCTGATTGCGCCGCTGCGGCCCGCGGCGCTGCTCGCCAAAACGCTCGCGACGCTCGACGTGATGTCGGGCGGTCGACTCGACATCGGCGTCGGTACCGGTTGGCAATCGGAAGAGTACGACGCGGTGGGGGTTCCCTTCCGGGGGCGCGCTTCCAGGCTGGACGACACGCTGCGCGCGTGCCGCGCGCTGTGGACGCAGGCGCCAGCTTCGTTCGAATCTGACAGCGTGAGCTTCGAGAATCTGTGGTCCTTTCCGCGTCCCTTTCAGGCGGGTGGCATTCCGCTGTGGCTCGGTTTGGCACTCACCGAGCGCAATCTCGCTTGTTTCACCGAATTCGATGCCGGCTGGATGCCGATGACTTCGGATCCCACCGGGCTCGAAGACGGCATCCAGACGCTGCGCCGGGTGCGGGGCGAAGCCGGACTCGATCCGGACCGGCTGCAGGTGCGAGCCAATGCGCCGGTGTTCTCCGACGAAAAGGGGCGGCTTGACCTCGATCGAACGCTGGACGGTCTCGGCGCGCTGGCGGAAATCGGCGTCACGCAGGCCGCGTTCGCACTACCCCGATTCGTGCGCCACGCCGCCGACATACCGGAGTTTCTCGAGACGCTGGCGCAGCGAGCCCGGTAGCCCGCGAGCGCTTCGCACGAGTTCGAGAGTGTCCATCCCGAGCGGCCTATACTCGCGCAAATGCTGAACTCCGACGATCTCACGCTATGCGCCGGCACCATGATGAACAAGCCCTTCGAGGCGCATGTTCGCGCTGCGGTTGCCGGCGGCTTCCGACGTATCTCGCTGTATGCAACCGAATACCAGGCGGCGCGAAACGCCGGGCTCAGCGATGTCGACATGAAGCGCATGCTCGACGATGCGGGACTCGCCGTCGCCGACCTCGACCCGCTGCTCAACTGGATCCCCAATACGTCGCTGGCCGGTGGGGCGACCCAAACAGGTTCTGAGTTCTTCGGGTCGTCCGAATCTGATTTCTATGCCATGGCCGAGGTGTTCGGCGCGCGCTCGATCAACGCCGCGCTGTTCGTCGCCGAGCGTCTCGCCACCGATATCATCGCAGAAGCGTTCGGTGCGCTTTGCGACCGCGCGGCGGACCACGGCCTGCTCGTTCACCTCGAATACCTGCCTTGGACGCAGATCCCGAACCTCGAGACGGCGCTCGGCGTCGTCGAACTCGCCGACCGCGAAAACGGTGGATTGATGGTCGACACCTGGCACCACTTTCGCAGCCACGCCACGGCCGGGAGCCTGCTCGCGGTCGACGGGGCGCGGATCCTTGGCGTCCAGTTGAACGATGCACCAACGCAGCCGGCCGAGAATGTCATCGACGAGACGCTCCACCATCGTATGCTTCCCGGTGAGGGCGACATCGATCTGCTCGATGTCGTTCGCGCGTTGAAACAGATCGGCTGCGAAGCGCCGATCGGCGTCGAGGTGTTCTCGGATGAGCTCGCACGGCTCGATCCAGAGACACTCGGGCGGCGCTGTGGTGAAACTACGCGAAGCGTGCTCGCTGCAGCGGGAACTTGAAAGACTGCCGCCGGCGAAACACAATCAATCCGATTTCAGATCCGCGAGTTTGACCACGCGCGACTGGGGTTGTGGGTGCTGGTCGGCTCCGATCCAGCGCAGACACAACGTCCCGCGCGCGTGGCCGGCGGTTTCCAGCCAGTTTGGAAGCCCCGGATCCTCGTGCGCGATCGCGATCTGAACCGAGCCGTCTTCGCCGAGGACCGCGTCGTGATGATTCAGTGCGATGCGGTGATAACGGTAGTCGAGTGATTCCATCCAGTGGTTGTTGACCTGCAGATTCCAGTAGTCGCATGCCGGCGGCGTCGCTTCTACGACCAGCGCTTCGTCGGCAGCCAGTTCGAAGTAACCGTGGAAGTAGCAGATATTCGGGTCGCCGTGCGCGGCGCGGGCGACTTCAGGGTCGAGTAACCGAAGCTCGTTCTTGTGCTGTGCGAAACCTTCTGCCCACTCGGCAAACAGCGTGGCCGTACCGTTGACGTAGGCCGCGGCCGCGGCCAGTCCCTCGTCGAGAAACGCAGGGGTGAGCGGCGGGGGAGGGCCGAAGCCGCCGACTCGCTCGATTCGCAGCTCCGCGGTCTGCTCCGCTGCGCGGTCCTGAAACGTCTGTCGAACGATCAGCGAGGATGTATCCGGCTGCATCGGCAACCAGTTACCAGGCTGCTCCCTGCAGCCCACGACGATCTCGAAACTGCCGTCGCTGGCGATCTCCATGTCGGCCGCCTCGAGGTAACCGGTCTGGCCGGAGCGTCGTTTCGAACCGTAGTTGCCCGCGTAGGTTCCAATCCCCAGGTAGTGGATCGTGTTTCGCCAGCCCGTGATCCGGTACTCGTACGCGCCGGAAATCGCTGCGCTCTGGTAGTAGTTGTCCGGGTTGTCGGCGCCGATCTTGACCGTTTCGTGTGCGGGTCGGCGCAGCACGGGCGCTTGCGGCTGTGCGAACTCGATGTACGACTCGAGCGCGACGCGCGTCAACCGGCTCAAGTATCGGTAGCCCTCGGCCTGATCGAACGGGTCCTTGGGCGAGCCATCGCGCAACACGACGCGACCCGCCCGCTTGAGTGCGTCGCAGAACTCATCCCAACTGGCACCGCTCGCCATACGCTGGTTCAGATGCTCAGAAGTCATCGATCGGTACTCCGTTCGCAAAATCGGAAAAACGCAACGAAACTCCGAGTGGGCATGTGAACTGAATCTCGGAATCACAGGCTTGCCGATCCCGGTCTCTCGGTGGCTGAATCGGCTCGGCGAGTTGGACCTCGGAGATCATCGAAAACTGCATCTGGCCAAAAAAGACGCCGGCATATCGGACCGCGACAGCATCGGCGCGCGCAGCCGGTAGAATCACCCCCTTGAACGCATCGCCGGCCGCCGCGGAACTGCCCCGCTGGCCGAGCGGCAAGATCCGGAGGATCGCACATGGGCAAGCTCGAGGGAAAGGTCGCATTCGTGACCGGCGCCAGTCGCGGCATCGGCCGGGAAATCGCGTTGCTGTTCGCCTCCGAGGGGGCTCGCGTGGCTTGCTGCGCTCGAACGGTCGCCGAGGGCGACCACAAATTGTTCCAAGGCTCGCTGCGTTCGACTGTGGACGCGATTACCAGCGCGGGCGGCGAAGCGCGAGCGATCGCGTGTGACGTCTCCGAATATCAAAATTGCGCCACAGCGATCGCCCAAGCCCGCCAGGCTCTCGGACCGATCGATGTGCTTGTCAACAACGCAGCTCTCACCTACTTCATTGCGATCGATGCTTATCCGATCGCAAAGTGGCACCGCTCGTTTTCGGTCAACCTGCACGCACCGTTCTATTTGAGCCAACTCGTGCTCGAGGATATGATCCCGCGCAAGAGCGGCTCCATCGTCAATATCTCCAGCGGCGCAGCGATCGGCCCCGGTCGAGGACCCTACACCGACGCGCATCGCATGATTCGCGGTGGAACGCTCTACGGGATGGAGAAGGCCGCGCTGGAACGATTTACCCAGGGCCTTGCGTCCGAGGTTTACGACGAGGGCGTGTCGGTCACCTGCGTGAGCCCATCGCAGGTCGTGCCTACTGCGGGAACCGTTCATCACAAGCTGGTGCGGGATCTCGACGACCCGCGGGGCGAGCCTCCCGAGGTCATGGCGCGCGCAACGCTACTGCTGGCCACCGAACCGATCGAACGCGTCAGCGGTCGCGTCACGTACAGCCAGGAAATTTTGACCGAGTTTGGCTGGATGGAGGCGGGGCAGGGTCTGGGATTCGATCACAGCGGTAGTGGCTATTCCAAGATCTGAATCCCACGACGTCTGTCTCTGATCGCCCTTGCAGCCGACGCGCGTGAACTCGATTGGGTAAGCCGATGAACCGGAAAGTTGCATTCGTGACGGGAGCAAGCCGCGGGATCGGCCGTGCTTGCGCGATTGCGCTCGCCGAGTCGGGTTTCGATGTCGTGGTGACAGCGCGCACCGTGAGAGAAGGCCAAACCGCCGATGGACGGCCGTTGCCCGGAAGCATCGAAACGACCGCCGAAGAGGTGCGCAAGCGCGGTCGCGAAGCGTTGGCGATCCGACTCGATCTGCTCGAGCGCGATACAATCGATGCAGCGATCGAAGAAACGATCACAACATGGGGCCGGATCGATCTGCTGCTCAACAACGGGATCTACACCGGTTCGGGAAGCATGAGCGAGTTCATGGATCTCACACCCGACGTGGTCGAAACGATGTTCCGAGCAAACGTTTTTTCGCAGATCTGGATCACCCAGCAGGTCTTACCGGGGATGATCGAGCGCGCGCAGGGCAGCGTGATCAACATGGTCTCCGGCGCGGGGCTCAGCGACCCTCCCGCACCGGTGAATCGGGGAGGTTGGGGGTTCGGTTATGGGGCTACCAAGGCGGCTTTCCACCGGATGGTCGGCGTGCTGAGAGTCGAATACGAAAATTCGGGCGTGCGCTTCTTCAATTTGGAGCCCGGCTTCGTGGTCACGGAGGCGATGGCGCAAAACGACCCCGACGGGGAGATCGCCAAGCGCTTTCGAGGCGCGCCACCGGCGGTTCCGGCTTCGGTGGTCGCGTGGCTCGCGACCGATCCGGGCGCCGAAAAGTGGAACGGTCAGACCGTTTTCGCACAGAAGTTGTGTCTCGAGTTACAGCTTCAGCCCGACTGGCGCGCTGAGAAGAACGGGTGAATTGATCTTGTCTCGCGCGCTACAGGTTCTGACTGCGATTGCGCTTGCGATTGCGTTCTGCGTCGCGCCAACCGGCTGTACCGGGCCGCCACTCCGGTTCGTACGGGCCCCGATACGGGCGCCCGTCGTGGATCGGTTGAATGAATCCTCGATCAGTATTCGTTGGCCCAGCTCGTTCTCAACGGAGTCGGTCGCGATCTACAGCGGTATCGACCCGCAGAAGATCGATCGCTCATCGCCGCTGGCGGTCGCCGACACGCGATCGTTCCGGGTCACTGAGGATCACGATGTCGAGATCGATGCACGCCGTCGACTCTACTTCGAATTGGTTCCCAGTGACGGAGGCGAGTCTGTCATCGTGGCCGAGCGCCAATTGCCGCTTTCGTGTTGCGACAATTTTCGCGACCTGGGAGGCTACCGAACGGCCGATGGTCGCACGCTGAAGTGGAATCGGCTGTATCGCGCCAACGACCTGTCGAAGCTCACGCCGGACGATCTCGCATACCTGGGTCAGCTCGATGTCAAGCTGGTCTGCGATTTCCGGTCGAACCGGGAACGTGAAGCCAGCCCCGATCCCGAGATCGACGCAGCCGACCAGCTCAACTTCCCCGTAGACCAGCTCGGCGTCGATCCCAAAGAGATCCAGCGCAAGATTCGAACCGGAGGCCTGGTAGGCTTGAGTATCGAACAGACGATGATCGACGCGTATCGGGCGTTTGTAACCGATTTTCCGGAACAATGGACAGCGATGTTCGAGCGTCTGGAACAACCCGAAAATTTTCCGACGGTCGTGCACTGCACAGCCGGGAAAGATCGAACCGGCTTCGCTTCGGCGCTGGTTCTGCTGGCCATCGGTGTTCCGGTCGAAACCGTTTTCGAAGATTATCTGCTGACCAACTACTACCAGCAGAACTTCATGCGCTTTGTGTTGCGCTGGGTGCCGTTGTACTCGTTCTTCCGAACCAAACGGGATGACCTGTTGCCGCTGCTGTTGGCCAAACGCAAGTATCTGCAGGCCTCGATTGATGCCATGGTCGAGGAATACGGTTCGATTGACGGCTACCTGGAAGGCGCACTCGGCCTGACGGCGGAGCGCCGAGCGCAACTGGCGGAGCAGTTGCTGACTACCGGATCTCCCTAGGTGGTGCGCACTGCGTTTTCCGGGTGAGCCTGGGCTGTCCGGGTGACCCCAAGCGCCAGAGCTCGCGCCCTGTGTCGCGGCGGTCCTCCGTTTGATCGTCGATGTCGGCGTTCGTTGGGCTGCAAGCGATCGCTAATAACGAAAATAGATCCAATCGGTGCTATCCAGATCGCGAGGGTCGACGAAGTCGTCGGTAATGACCTTCCAGAAGAGCGGTTTCGCCGCAGACACGCACAGCAAGGCAGTAGCCAACGCGACGGCCGCCATCGAGCGCCACGTCAGCCTTCGGGCCAGCGCGCGGTCGAGACCGACGCCGGCAAGAATCGCGATCAAGTACGCAAGCGGCACGCGGAACCGAGTCGTCCCAACCAGTGCGGCGACAATCACCGTGAAACTGGCGGCGTATAGGAGCACCAACCGGATCGTTGGGTCCCGGCTTGCATAGCCGAGGCCAGCGCACGCAGCCAGCAAGGATAGAGCCCACCCGATCTGCAGGCTCCAGAATGTCGCTTGCAGCTGCCAGCGGGGATACATCCCATAACCACCCATCAGGACATGGCGAAACACGAAGAACTCCAATCCCCACAGGTTCAGCATCCGCGAAAAGTAGTTTTCCGCGAATCCCGCAGGGTCCTCGCTGATCGCTTCGATCCCGCGATCCATCGCGACCTCGCTGCGGTACACCGGGTCGCCGAGGTGCCGCCACTCGCTCAGCACCTCTTTCGGCGGTTCCTTCGAGTTGCCGATCCACAAGTTGAATGGACCCTGGTTTTCGAGCAGGATCGATGGGCCGTATTGCAACTGGTTGCGGATCACCCATGGGCTGATGACGAGCGCGGCTGCCCCGCCGACGAGAAGCACTTGTCGAAGTGCGCGGGACCACCCGAGACCTATCAGCCAACTCCCAGCCCAAAGTAGCGCGAACAGACCAAACACCGGTTTGAGAAGCATTGCCAAGCCGGTCATCGCGCCGAGAAACAGCGAGCGCGCGGCAGAGCGTTGATCGAGGTCTGCGACGCCATCGAAAACGATTGCGACCAGCAGCGTGAATAGCGTCTCGGGCCACAGCAGGTGCGTATATCCGATTAGGGTCGGGTCGAATAGCAGGAACGCCGCGGCGTATCGCGCGGCGCGCGTGCCGGCGATTCGCCGTGCGCCGAGGTAGACGGGAATCGCGGTAGCGACCGACGCGATGCACTGCAACCACTTCGCCAGCAGCGTCCAGGACACGGGGAGCACATCGGATAGGAAATGGGTCGTGGCCATGAACACGAAGTACAGGGGCGGGCGCACGAACCAACCTGTCTCGAGTCTTCCCGTCTCCAACAGCTCCACAGCGTGGCGGATGTAGATGTGCTCGTCGCCCCGAAAATGCATATGCGGGTCGAGTAGCGCTGCGGCCATGACGCGTACTCCGAACCCTCCCGCGATCAGACCGAGCAGCCACCGATCGGCGAGCGGTGATCGGTCGGTTTGATCCGTGGTTGCGATGCGTGCGGTCGACATCAGAGTTTGGGTTCGGGCCCGGGTTGGGGAGCGAGCATCGGGATCGGATATTGCATCCCGTGTCAATCGCCGTATCCGAGCGAGCGCAGTTTCGCGCGCGCGTCGTCTGAGACCATGGGCTGGGCCGGCGCCGGCCACGGTGCGGCGCTCTCGAGCAGAGCAGCGAGGCGCTCGCGAATAGCGCGCGTCTGCTGTGGATCCGAGTCGCCCGCGGCGCCCGGTTGGGGGCGGAATTCGCTGGGGTCGGTTCCGCTCCCGCTCAACTCGTAGCCGTCCAAGCGAACGCTTCGCCAGCGCCTGTTCGGTTGGGAACCCACCTGCGAAACGTGCGGGCGATCGCCGAGATCGCGCAGTAGCGAGCTTCCCGGCAGTTCCTTTGTGTCGAAGTCGAGCAGTTCCAACACGGTGGGGACGATGTCGATCAGTCGAACCAGGTCGGTTCGCACGGCAGGCGTGGTGTCGGGTGCGCGAAGCAGTAGTGGAACGTGGAGCAGGGCATCACCGAGGCCGTCACCGTGCGCGCAGAAGAAATTCTCTTCCCCGAAAGCTTCACCGTGATCCGCAGCAAACACGAGCACCGTAGCGTCCAAGCGCTCTCGAAGCGCATCGAGAAGCCGCCCGATGTGTCGATCGACTTCGGTGATCTCCGCGTCATATCGCTCGCTGTACTCGGACAAGCGTCCGTGCCCGAGCCACTGGTAGTTCGGAATTCCGCCGAGACCCGAATTGGTGAGGTTGCGCGGCAGTTGCTGCGGGGTTTCGCCGACGGTTGTCTGGATACTGTCGGGTCTGTCGGCCTCGTGAGTTTCGAGATAGCCTGGCGGCGTATAGGGCCCGTGTGGTTCCTGATAGTGAACCCACAACAGCGATCGTCGGTTGGGATCGGTTCGTTCGAGCCAGGCGATCGCGGAGTCTGTCAGCGGGCCCGCCAGATTTTCGGGCTGCGGTCGATTTCCCTCACGGGTCAAAAATTCCTGGGTGTAATCGTCGAACCCCCTCGATAGCCGACGCGACTCGCGCAGCGCATAGTTGCCGACGAACGCGGCGGTCGTGAAACCCTCCATCTGGAGTCGGGTCGACAAGGTCGGAATGGAGTCGGACAGTTGTCCGAAGTTGGTGTAGATCTGGTGGCCGGACGGCAACAGACCCGTCAGCAGCGTCGCAATCGAGGGCAGGGTTCTCGACGAATGCGCTCGTGCGCGCGAGAACTGGATCGATTCAGCCGCCAGGCGGTCGAGGTTCGGCGTCCGCGCAGCGGCATAGCCGTACGCACCGATCCGATCCGCGCGCAACGTGTCCACGGTGATCAGCACGACATGTCGCGGCGGCTCGGCCGCACAGGCGCACAAGCATTGCAGCGCGAGGGCTGCGGCCAGGGCGATGTAAGCGCGTGTCGTCAAATCGATCCTGATTCAGCGCCGTCAGATTCGAATTCCGAGCGAGGTTTGAATCACTACTCCGATCACTACTCCGATCACTACAGGCGCGCCAGCGACGCTTCGGAAGCTGCGATGCTTTCTCTGCAGCGCTGCGCGCGCTCGCGGGTTTCGGCGACGACATTGGCAGGCGCACGTTCGACGTAGCTTGGGTTGCCGAGCTTTTTCTCGAAGCCGTCGAGCTGCTTCTTTGCAGCCGCGAGTTCTTTGGCCAGCCGCGTTCGCTCGGCGTCGAGATCGATCAAGCCCTCTAGCGGTAGTACCACGATGAAGTCTGGGTCGGTCCCCACTGCTGCCTGTTGCGGTATTTCATAGCCGGCGTTCGAGTGCACCGCGAGGCTTTCGAGGCGTGCGAGCCGGCAGATCGAATCTGAAAGCTCGGTGACACGGTGTCGGATCGAAAGGCTGTCGCTGCAGAGGATTGCGGGTATGCGCTGATGCGGCGGCAGGTTGTTTTCGAGACGCAGGTTGCGCAGCCGGGTCACGACCCGAATGATGAAATCGAATTCCCGCTCGGCATCGTCGTCCCGCCAGCTGTCGTCTGCGACTGGAAACGGCGCTGTCGCGCAGAACACGACATCTACACCATCCGCGCTAGCCCAGCGTTCTTTCCGACCCGGGAGCCTCTGCCAGATCTCTTCGGTCTGGAACGGACAGATCGGGTGGAGAATTCGCATCGATGCATCGAGCACCTCGATCAACACGCTACGCGCTGCTTCGCGGCGGGCCTCAGGTGCCGAATCCCCGAGCGACTCTTTTACGAGTTCGATGTACCAGTCGCAGAACTCGTTCCAGAAGAACTGGTAGATCCCGTTTGCTGCCTCGTCGAATCGGTAGCCTTCAATTCCAGCCGCGACACGGTCGGAGGCGGCTTGCAAGCGCGACAGGATCCAGCGATCGGCCAGCGACAAGTCGCCTTTCGTTTCGCTGAGCGGCTGCGGTCGGGCTCCACCAAGCGACATCAGTGCGAAGCGCGTCGCGTTCCAGATCTTGTTCAGAAACGCGCGGTATCCAGCGACGCGAGGGATCGACAGCTTCACGTCGCGGCCCTGGCCCGCTAGCGCTGCCAGCGAAAACCGCAGGCCGTCCGCACCCGAAGCGGGGATGCCATCGCGGTAGTCCTTCTTCAACCCCTCGAGCACGCCCGGAAGTAGCGATTCGGGGACCGGGTAGCTGCGGGTCTTGATGAGTAGATCTTCGAGCGTGATGCCATCGATCACGTCGAGCGGGTCGATCGCGTTGCCAAGAGATTTCGACATCTTGCGACCCTGCGAGTCGCGGATCATCGCGTGCAAGAAGATGTGGCGAAACGGTGCTTCGCCCATGAAGTGACAGCCGAACATCATCATGCGCGCGACCCAGAAGAACAGGATGTCGAAGCCCGTTTCCAGAACCGCGCCCGGGTAGAAGGCCCTCAGGTCGTCTGTCTCGTCGGGCCAGCCCAGCGTAGAAAACGGCCACAGCCCGGCCGAGAACCAGGTATCGAGCACATCGTCTTCCTGCAGGTAGCGTTCGCCGTCGGGGCCGGCACACAGGTCATCGATGGACGCTGTGGAAAACCCGCGGACCAACTCCTCATCGAGCGAGTCGAGCGCGATCTGGAGGAGTTCGCGCGTGTCGGCACCGCTTTCGAGAGCGCTCAATGCAACGGTCTGTTCGCCGCGCCGACGCGCGTCTTCGCGCACTGCGCTCTCGAGTCCGGCGCGCTCGTAGAAGACGGGAATCCGGTGGCCCCACCAGAGCTGGCGGCTGATGCACCAGTCCTGGATGTTCTTCATGAAATGATCCCAGGTCGACTTCCAACCGGCCGGGATGATCTCGGTCTGACCCAACTCGTCGATCGCCGCGCAGGCTTTTTCAGCCAGCGGCCCCGCGGACACGAAGTACTGACGGCTCAGCATCGGCTCGACCGTTTCGCCCGAACGACTCGAGATCGACACCGAGTGGAGGATGGCTTTGGCTCCGCGCGCCATGCCTCGTTCAGTCAGGTCGGCCTTTACTCGTTTGCGGGCCTCGTCGCGGTCGAGTCCGGCGAATGGACCGCCGTTCTTGTTCAATGTGGCGTCGAGTTCGAAGATGTTGATCACCTCGAGGCCGTGCCGCTCTCCGATCGCGAAGTCGTTCGGGTCGTGGGCGGGCGTGACCTTGACGGCTCCGGTCCCGAATTCGCGGTCCACATGCTTGTCGGCGATTACGAAGAATTCGCGCTCCGGGAAGTACGGGTGCACGAGTGCTTTCCCGACGAAGCCCGCATAGCGCTCGTCGTCGGGGTTTACTGCCACCGCGGTGTCTCCGAGCATCGTCTCGGGACGCGTGGTCGCCACGACGATTTCGCCGCTGTCATCGCTGCACCGGTAGGCGAATTGCCAGAGTTCGCCTGCTCGCTCTTCGTGGTCGACTTCTTCATTGGAAAGTGCTGTGCGGGTGACGGGGTCCCAGTTGATCAGGCGCTCGCCGCGGTAGA
>JAQBGU010000053.1:0-9089 GCA_032128375.1 Deltaproteobacteria bacterium
TGCGACCGGGCCCCGCGGGCCCTGCGCAGGATCGTGGTCTCGTCGATCGAGCACTCCGCCGTGCTCGAGGCGGCGAAGCTCGCGGCGGCCCGGGGCTTCGTGGTGGTTCGGGTGCCCTGCGGTTCCGAGGGTCGCGTCGACGTCGAACGTTTCAACATGAACGTGGGGCCGGGAGTTGCCCTGGCCGCGTTGCAGTGGGCCAACAACGAGACCGGAGTGATACAGCCGATCGCTCGGATCGCCGAAATCGCGCGTGAACGCGGCGTCCTGATGCACACCGATGCCACCCAGGCGGTCGGCAAGATACCCGTCGAAATCGAGGCAATTCCCGTTGATCTGCTGTCACTCACCGGCCACAAATTCAACGGACCCAAGGGCATCGGCTGCCTGCTGGTGCGCGAACCCGCTGCGTTCGCGGGGATCCTTCACGGGGGCCCCCAGGAGCGTGGCCGCCGCGGCGGCACCGAGAACGTGGCGAGCATCGCGGGATTGGGAGCCGCGTGTGAACTGGCGTCGAGAGAGCTGCCGAAGCGCATCAAGCACTACGCGCAGCTTCGCGATCGACTCTGGGAGGGCATCTGCGCGAAAGTGCCCAATGCGCGACGCAACGGCTCTGCAACCGACGTGTTGCCGAATACCTTGAACGTCGAATTCTCCGGCGCGGCCGGTGAGTTGCTGCTGCAAGCGCTCGACGTCGAGGGCGTCGCTGTTTCCTCGGGCGCGGCGTGTCACTCGGGATCGATCGAACCATCCGCGGTGTTGGTGGCAATGGGCCGAACGCCCGAGCAGGCGCGCGCCTCGTTGCGCTTGAGTGTCGGGCACGGCAACGACGAATCTCAGATCGACCGCGTGCTGGCGATCCTGCCGGATCTCGTACAGCGCGCCCGCAGCGCGGAATCGGGGTAGGGGATGGAGACCGGTACCGGATCCGATGGGAAACCCGTGCAGCGGGTCGTAGCTGCGATGTCCGGCGGTGTCGATTCGTCGCTGGCTGCCGCGTTCCTGGTAGAGCGCGGCTTCGAAGTCATCGGCGTGACATTGAATTTGGCGGGCGGCGCGTCGCGATGCTGTTCGCTGGCAGATGCCGATGACGCCCGCAATGTCGCCGCGCGGCTCGGAATCCGCTTCTACGTGGCGAACTACGCGGAGCGCTTCCGCGCGGAGGTCATCGAGCCGTTTGCAGATGAATATCTGGCCGGGCGCACTCCGATACCCTGCGTGACATGCAACTCTAGATTCAAGTTTGATTATCTGCTCGAGCGCGCCCGCGTCTTTGGTGCCGATCTCGTCGCGACTGGACACTATGCGCGCAAGGACATCGACCCTGCGACCGGGCGCTATCGGTTGCGCCGCGCAGTGGACCAGCACAAGGACCAGACGTATTTCTTGTTCGAACTGGGCCAGTCGCAGCTGGCCGCGATCGACTTCCCGCTCGGCGAATTGACGAAGGCAGAGGTGCGCAGCCGTGCGCGGAGTCTGGGCCTTTCGACCGCCGACAAGCCCGAGAGTCAGGAGATCTGCTTCGTGCCAGACGGCGATTACGCGAGCGCCGTGGAACGGATTCGGCCCGCTGGGCTACCGGGCCAAGGCGAGGTCGTCGACACGGAGGGCCGCGTGCTCGGAAATCACGCAGGCATCCACCACTTCACGGTTGGACAGCGACGCGGTCTTGGGGTTAGTTCCGATGCACCGCTCTACGTACAGTCGCTCGACGCGACGGCGAATCGCGTAGTCGTTGCGGGTGCGTCGGCGCTCGAAAGCGGCGGGGCGCGGATCGAGGCGGTCTCCTGGATCAGCGGTGAAGTGCCAACGTCGACACTTCGGGCGAGTGTCCGGGTTCGCTATGGCCATTCGGGGACCGATGCGGTGCTGGAGACGGTCGACCCCGGGCAGGTGCGGGTCCGCTTCGACGAACCGGTGCGCGCAGTCGCACCCGGCCAGGCGGCAGTGTTCTACGCTGGCGACACAGTGCTCGGTGGCGGCTGGATCGCGGAGGCGCTCGCGTGACCGAGCCTGGCATCGATCGTGTAGCGGACACGGAGCCGGCTGAGCACGCGACGGACGCGATCGTCGACGCGGTCGTCCGTGCGACAGGCCATACGTTCGGCGATCGGCGATTGGTCGAGGCGGCATTGTCCCACGCGTCGTTCGCGCATGAGAACGACGGCAGTCGCGGAAACGAGCGTCTCGAGTTCCTCGGTGATGCGGTGCTGGACCTCGTGGTTGCCGATATTCTGTACGCCGCTCATCCGGATTGGGATGAAGGGGAATTGACGCGTACGCGAGCCGGCATGGTCAACCAGAGTGCGCTCGCGACGCGCGCCAGAGCGTTGGGACTCAGCCGATGGATCCAGCTCGGTCGGACGGAGCGGCGCTCGGGTGGTTCGGAGAAAGATTCGATCCTGGCCAACTGTTTCGAAGCGCTGATCGGTGCGCTTTTTCTCGACGCGGGTCTCACGCCGGTCATGGAATTCGTTCGCGGGGAATTTGCTGAGGGCTTGAAGAGCGGTGCAGTACGCGACCCGAAGACGGAGTTCCAGGAGTGGGCACACGCGCGCCTTTCGAAGACGCCCCGCTACCAGACGGTTCGAGATTCCGGTACCGATGACGATGAGCAACGCTTCCGGGTCGACGTCTCGATCGAGGAGCAGACGTGGGGTCGCGGCATAGGCCGGACCAAACGGGCAGCTGAGCGCGAGGCTGCCGTTGCGGCGCTCGTTCGACGCTCGGAGTTCGAAGCTTCGGAAACCGAAAATGTCTGATGCCGTGTTCCGCGCCGGCGCCGTTGCGATCCTGGGTCGGCCGAACGCGGGCAAGTCGACGCTGCTCAATCATCTGCTCGGGGAAAAACTCGCAATCGTGTCTGCGAAGCCACAGACGACCCGTAGCCGCATTCTCGGCATCGTGACGCGAGAACAGTTGCAGATGCTGTTGTACGACACGCCCGGAATGCACCCGTCGTCCAAGGCACTCAACATCGCGTTGAACGAACTGGTCGCTCAGGCGGCCCAGGATTGCGACCTCGCGCTGCTACTCGTGGACCCACATTCGGGTTGGGGAGACGACCACACAGATTTGATTCGACGCATGGAAGCCCGCCAATGTCCGGTCTTGATCGTCTCGACGAAGGACGATCTCAAGAATCGGGACGCATCTGCGCTGGCCGCAGCGACGCCCAAGGGTGCGCGCATCTGGCGAATTTCGGCGCGGAGCGGGAAGGGCGTAGAGGCGCTGATCGCGGACGTCGCGTCCCGGCTTCCCGAGTCGCCGCCGCTCTTCCCCGAAGACCAGGTCAGTGACCGACCGATGCGCTTCCTGGCCGCAGAGTTGGTCCGCGAGGCCGCATTCGATGTGCTGAGCCAAGAGCTTCCGTATTCCGTGGCGGTGGAGGTGGTCGAGTACGACGAAAGTCGAACAGATCTGCTGAGGATTCGAGCAGACTTGCTCGTGGAGCGCCCATCGCAGAAGCAGATCGTGATCGGAAAGGGTGGCCAGACCATCAAGCGAATCGGGATACGGTCGCGGCACGAAGTGGAGAAACTCACCGGATCGAAGGTTCACCTCGAGCTTTGGGTCAAGGTCGAGCCAAAATGGTCCAAGCGACCCAAGCGCCTGAAATCGCTTGGTTATTCGTAGAAAAGCGGCATAATTACGGGATTGGCAGACTTTTGATCGTGTAGTCTGGCGAAAATGAATCTGCATCGCTGCGCCCGCGGTCTGTCCTCCGGCGCATATCAGGAGACCGCATGAGCCAAACCGACGTCGTCATCGCCTCAGCTGCGCGTACCCCGATCGGGTCGTTTCAAGGCGCGCTTTCATCATTGTCTGCATCCGATCTGGGTGCCATCGCAATCCGCGAGGCCGTGAAGCGGGCCGGTGCGACACCGGATCAGGTCGATGGCGTGATCATGGGCAACGTGCTGTCGGCTGGCATGGGCCAGGCTCCGGCACGACAGTGTGTCATCAAGGCCGATTTCCCTGTTTCCACGGGTGCCGTCACGATCAACAAGGTGTGCGGGTCTGGGCTACAAGCGGTCATGTACGCGCGCCGTGAAGTTCTCGTTGGCGACGCCGATGTGATGGTAGCGGGCGGGATGGAGTCGATGACCAACGCACCCTACATCCTGCCGAAAGCCCGTGCCGGTCTTCGAATGGGCAACGGAGAGATCGTCGACACGATGATCGCCGATGGGCTCTGGGATCCTTACGACGACATGCACATGGGCGTGTGCGGAGACATGGTCGCCGAGAAATACGGCTTCACTCGTGAGGCCCAGGACGAGTTCGCGGCCACCAGCTACCGCCGTGCGCTGGCGGCCCAGTCGGAAGGTCGATTCAAGTCAGAGATCATCCCGGTGTCGGTCCCGCAGCGTCGCGGAGAGCCGCTACTGGTCGACGCCGACGAAGAGCCCGGGCGCGGCAATATCGAGAAGATGTCGGGGCTGCGTGCAGCCTTCACGAAGACCGGCACAGTGACGGCCGCCAATGCCTCCTCGATCAACGACGGGGCTGCCGCGCTGGTCGTCTGTTCGGCAGCGGTCGCCAAGTCCCGTGGCTACAAAGTGCTGGCCAAGATCGTCGGTGATGCATCGGCCGCAGTAGAGCCGAAGTGGTTCACGATCGCTCCGGTCGAAGCACTGAAAAAACTGTATGCGAAGACCGACAGTCAGGCGTCTGATTGGGACCTTTACGAGATCAACGAAGCCTTCTCGGGGGTGACGATGGCCGCGGCGCAGGAACACGGCATCCCGCTGGACAAGGTCAATGTCAACGGGGGTGCCGCAGCGCTCGGACACCCTATCGGGTGTTCGGGTGCGCGCGTTCTGGTCACCCTGCTCCACGCGCTGGCTGATCGCGATCTTTCGCGGGGTATTGCGACGCTGTGCATAGGCGGCGGTGAAGCCGTGGCTCTCGGCGTGGAGCGGGTCTAGCGATGTCCGCCCTGAAGACCGTTGGAATCATCGGGACCGGAACGATGGGCGGCGGAATTGCCCAGATCGCATCGCAGCTGCGTTGTGACGTGTTGTTTCAGAATCGGAAGCAGGATTCGGTCGACAAGGGTCTATCGCGAATCCGGACGGGGCTCGACAAGCTGGTCTCCCGGGAGAAACTGACCCAGGCGCAGGCTGAAGGCACGATGGGCCGGATTCGCGGTGTCGTGCCGCTCGAGGATTTGAAGGATTGCGACCTCGTCATCGAGTCCGCACCGGAAGAACTCGACATCAAGCAAGAGCTGCTCGAGCGCCTCAGCGGGATCGTCAGCGACGCGTGCATCATCGCGACGAACACGTCGAGTCTGTCGATTACGAAGCTCGCGTCGTTTGTCAGCGGGCCGGAACGTTTCATCGGCATGCACTTTTTCAACCCGGTTCCGGCCATGAAGCTGGTCGAAGTAGTTCGTGGCCTGCGCACTTCCGACGACACGGTTGCGGCGATTAGGGATTTCGCCGAGCGCCTCGGCAAGCTTCCGATCGATGTGAAGGACGCACCCGGCTTCGTCGTCAACCGCGTGCTATTCCCGATGATCAACGAGGCCGCGTTCGCGCTCGGCGAGGGCGTGTCCGATGCCAGTGGTATCGATGATTGCATGATGGGTGGATGCAACCATCCGATGGGCCCGTTGGCTCTGGCCGACCTGGTTGGGCTGGATGTCGTGTGTTCGATCTTGCAGAGCCTGCACCGTGAATACGGCAATCCGCGTTACGCACCGTGCCTCGAGATCGTCAAGCGCGTAGAGACTGGCTGGCTCGGCCGCAAGACCGGACGGGGTTTCTACGACTACAGCTAACCGCCGGCAACTCTGTAACGACAGCCGGTACATCAGCTACAGCCGGTACAATTTCAGCCGGTACAGCGGCTGGCAGTGCAGCGATAGCCACCTAGGCAGTGCACGGTAGAGCGACTGCGGCATGCCGGACGTCGACATCTACGAAGTGGGCCCGCGTGATGGGCTCCAGAACGAAGCCGAATTCGTCCCGACCGAGCGCAAGCTGGAGCTGATCGGAAAGCTTGCAGCGGCGGGGCTGCGTCGCATCGAAGTTGCGTCGTTTGTGTCAGCCGAGTGGATCCCTTCGCTTGCCGATGGCGAACAAGTCGCGGCCAACCTTCCCGTTGTGGACGGCGTGACCTACGCCGCGCTGGTTCCCAACGAGCGGGGCTACGCGCGCTTTCGGTCGGGTGGGAAACTCGCAATCGCCGCAACCTTCATCTCCGCCAGCGAGACCCACAATCACAAGAACGTGAACTGCTCGATCGCCGATCAACTCGAGCGGTCCCGGCCGGTATTCGAGCGCGCGCAGTCCGATGGTGTCGAAATGCGCGCCTACGTGTCGACGGTCTGTGGCTGTCCCTATGAAGGGGACGTAGCGATTTCCGCCGTCGTGGATTTGGCCCGCAATTTGTTCGCGTTGGGTGCGAGCGAGGTGTCGCTCGGTGACACGATCGGTGTTGGAACCCCCGGCCAGATCACTGAGATCGTTCGCGCAATCGCGCTCGAAGTTCCTCTGAACAAGATCGCGCTCCACCTGCACGATACCTACGGTAGAGCGCTGGTCAATGCGCAGGCAGGCTTCGAGGCTGGCGTGCGTCGGTTCGATTCATCGCTGGGCGGACTCGGTGGTTGTCCCTACGCGCCCGGCGCATCGGGCAACGTCGCGACCGAAGACCTGGTGGATCTGTTCGAGTGCGAAGGTGTCACGACGGGCGTCGATCTCGACGGCCTCGTCGATGCCAGCAGCTGGTTGGAGCGTGAGGTTCTGTACAGGCCGTTACCCGGGCGCGTCTACCGCGCGCGCCTGGGTGCGCGTGAGCGCGAGGCGCGAGCCCGGTAAGATCGGCATTCGCTTGCATCGCAGCGCGATGCAGGTGCTCGAGAAGTGCACAGGCACATCCAACAGGCAAGCCGAGGAGTCCAGCATGGCCGAGAAGCCGATTACGGAAACGCAGATGAAGTTCATCAAATTTCTCATGACCCCATTTTCGCGGTTCAATGCGTGGCGCTACATCAAGTCGAATGGCGCCAGCATGGGGCAAATGGGCGGTCGCGATATCTGTGTGGCGTCGATGACCGGGGCCAAAACGGGCAAGCAGCGCGACGTGCCGCTGATGTACGTGCCGTACAACGATGGCGTCATTCTGGTCGCATCGCTGGGCGGCGCACCGAAGCACCCGACCTGGTACTACAACCTCATCAAGTATCCGGACATCGATGTCTATGTGAAGGGCGAAAAACTCGCGCTTCGCGCGCGCGTCGCGAACTCAGCCGAAAAGGCCGAAGTCTGGCCGGTCTGCTGCGAACACTATCCCGACTACGCGAACTACCAGGCCCGCACCGACCGCGATATCCCGGTGTTCATCTGCGAACCCCGCAGCTGATGATTTTTCTCGCGCCCGCTCGATCTCGAACAGTGCCTCGGTGATCGATACGACGTTGGTGATCCGGTTTCGCTGACGTGATATCGTACGGCCGTAGCCAACCGGAGGCCCCGCAATGCGGGGCACTCCTCGCGGCGATGTCGAACCTTGCCCGGGCGCCAGGTATGGATACAGCGCCCGAGCCTTTCTGCATGGATCCTGATCTGCCGCGTAGCTGGCATTTTGGCCGGCATTTTTTTGGGGCGAGCGCAGCGCCTTTCTGAAGCCGTTCGCGGACGCGTTCATCCGCCTGCTGCAGCCGTCACTCCTCTTGAGCAAGTGAACGGCTGACTCGAGCCTGATCGGAAACTCTGGAAACGCCGCGTCGACCCAAACGATTTGGATCTTGTCGACGTCCGAACGCCAGCACAAGCGATCGGCGCGACCCCAATTGTCGATCGTCTTACACGCCTCGCGGCGCAAGCGCGGGGTCGAGCCATTCGAGCAGGTCGGTGTTGACTTCGCGCGGGTAGGTGTGCGAGAGGTCTTCGATCTCGCGAAACACCAGCTGTGCGCCCGCCTGCCGAAGTTGATCGGCGGCCATTCGGGCCAGGTCGATCGGAAACATCCAATCCAGGGCGCCATGGACCAGGTAGATCGATCGTCCATCGGCGCGGGCGAGGTTACCGTTGGCGATGTTGGCCGGATGCAAGACGCCCGAGATCGGTGCCAGCGCGGTGAACGGCGAGTCCTCTCGCAGTCCGCATAACAACGTGTAGGTGGCGCCGTCCGAAAGGCCGGTGAGCAGCATGTGCTCGCGGTCGATCGGCCAGCGTTCTGCGACGAACTCGATCATCGACAACAGCGGCTTAGCATCCAGGTCGGGCCCCATCAGCGACCACGTCGGGCCCTGGGAAGTGGGTGCGAGGAGTAGGCAACGGCGGCTTTTCGCTTCGCGCAGCCAGGTCCAGAGAAATTCGCCGCCGTGGCCGGAACCTCCGTGGAGAGCGACCACCAACGGGCGCGGTTCGTCGCCGCGACACGATTCGGGGACATAGAGGTGAAAGCCTCCGCGTTGCTCGGTATCGTTGTGTGCCCGGTGGATTCCCACGCGTGCGCCCGCGGCGTCGTGGGGGTCGAGTTCTGCCAGGCGATCGTTGCAATCAGATTCGAGAAAGAATCGCCCGAATGGCGGGATCGCGTGGCGCAGTGGATACAGCAATGCCAGCGCGCGGGTGTGGGCGCGCAGGGCGCCCATCACGCGTCCGATCCCATCGGCGCCCGGACCCGGATCGCAAAACAGCGCCAAGGTTTCTTCTACCTGTCTCGCGCAGCCACCCAGCTGTGTTGCGAAGGCGCCGAGCCCGTCCGGCACCGTCGCTGCCTGGTAGGTTGCGAGTGATTCTTGAAGGTTCTCGCGATATGGGACGAGCAGACTGCGAAGTTCGCTGATCGCCGGGGGGTGTAGACGACGTTGTACCTGTTCGAAGGCCGCGAGCGCGCGGAGCAACGCCGGGCCGAGCTGGCTCAACGGCTCCATCAGCGACTCTGCCACGTCTGCTCCACGCCTAGCCCGACTTCCGCAGTTCAGAGTGCGGATTCTAGGTTTTTCAAGCACTAAGGGCCCACTCAAGAATTAACGCCTGATTCCCAGCATACTCCTCCGATATTCCTGCGTCTATCTGGCGTGACCGTTGAGGGTGTGAAGGCAGCGAATCGTCATCTTGAGTCAATTC
>JAQBGU010000054.1:0-3978 GCA_032128375.1 Deltaproteobacteria bacterium
GTAAACGATCAGTAATCCCCATATTTCGAGTCGCGGCGGTTTGAGGGACGCTGAGCCTTCTTGGGAGGAGGCCGGTGATGGTCACGAGATCGAGTCAAGCGAGGGGTGGGGATTTGACCGAGCGGCAACGCAAGTGGCTGAGCCACGTGCGGGCCGCCGAGGGTCGGGGCGAGGCGCTGACGGCGTATGCGAAGCGTCGCGGTCTATCGGTGTGGTCGCTCTACGAAGCGAAGCGAAGGCTGCGGGAGGTGGGCGTGATCCCGGCGGCGCGGACCGAGAACACGTCCAAGGCCCGAGCCGTCCGGTTCGTCGAGCTCGCGGTTCGCAAGGCGCCGGCGGCGGTTGCTGCGACAGGATCGTCGCTCCGGATCCAGCTCACGAACGGGACCGTGCTCGAGTGGAGCGCCGCGCCGCAGGGCGAGTCCCTTCGCGAGCTCGTCGGGATCGTCTCGTGATGCGGCCCGCCGAACGGGTTCGCGTCCACCTGTGCCGGGAGCCGGTGGATTTCCGCAAGGCCATCAACGGGTTGTCGGCTCTGGTGGCCGAGGAGCTCGAACTCGATCCGTTCTCGGCGAGTGTCTTTGCCTTCTGCAACCGACGTCACGACCAGGTGAAGCTCCTGTTCTGGGAACGCAATGGTTTTGTCCTCTGGCAGAAGCGGCTCGAGAAGGATCGGTTTCCCTGGCCTTCTCCGGCAGACGAGAAGGTTCTTGCCGTGACGGGCCGCGAGCTCAACTGGCTGCTCGACGGGATCGACGTGTTCCGTCTTCGACCCCATGAAGCATTGAAGTTTTCTTCCGTCCGGTAGCGCGAAGTCGAGCCTGTCATGTTAGGCTATGGACATGCTGACGACGGCATCCCTTCCCGACGACATTGAGAGCCTTCATGCTCTTGTGCGGGAGCAAGACGCGCTGCTCTCACAGCGTGATGTCACGATCGAAGAGTACGGCCGCGAGATCGAGCAACTGCGCGAGTATGTCCGATTGCTGAAGAGTCAGCGCTTCAGCGCAAGCAGCGAACGGAGCCACAGCAACCAGCTCGGGCTCTTCAACGAAGCCGAGCAGATCCTCGATACAGCCGAGGTCGAGGTCGAGGAAGAAGTCCTCATGGTCCCCGCCCCTACCCGGGCGAAGCGAGGCCGCAGGCCGCTGCCTTCCTGGATGGAGCGGGTCGAGGTGCTTCACGATCTGCCCGAGCACGAGAAGATCTGCGCGTACGACGGGACTGCGCTCGTCGAGATCAGCCGCGAGACCAGCGAACAGCTCGAGTTCATCCCGGCGACGGCGAGAGTCCTCGTCCACGTCCGGCCGAAATACGCGTGTCCCTGCTGCAAGACGGGGGTCAAGGTCGCTGCCCTCCCCCCGCAGCCGATCCCGAAGAGTCTGGCCTCGCCCTCGCTACTCGCCTTCGTGGCGGTCTCGAAGTACGCCGATGCCTTACCCCTCTACCGCCAGGAGGGGATCCTCGAGCGGATCGGGGTGGATGTGTCGCGGGCGACGCTGGCCTCATGGATGGTGAGGTGTGGGGAACTCGTGCAACCCCTCATCAACCTGATGCGCGAGAGGCTTCTCGATCACGACTTCATCCAGTGCGATGAGTCGCGCTTCCAGGTCCTCCACGAGCCGGGCAAGACGGCGCAGAGCCAGTCCTACGTCTGGGTCCAGCGGGGATGTCCAGACGACCATCCCCTGATCCTCTACGAGTACGACCCGACCCGCTCCTCCGAGGTTCCGAAGCGGCTCTTCGCGGGGTTCAAGGGAATCGCGCAGACCGACGGATACGCGGGCTACGGGTATTTGGATGACGAGCCGGGGATCGTGCACGTCGGGTGTTGGGCGCATGCCCGTCGCAAGTTCACGGACGCGCTAAAGGGTGCGGGGAAGAACCGGAAGAAGGATGCAAGGCCCAGCAAGAAGCAGGCGGTCGCCGAGGTGGGGCTTCGGTACATCCAGGATCTCTACAAGATCGAGCGGAGCGTCGAGGAGGCGACGCCGGACCAGCGCCTTCGTGTTCGGCAGGAGAAGTCGGTTCCGATCGTCTGGAAGCTGCGGGCCTGGCTCGACGATTCACTGTCGGTGATCGTGCCGAAGAGCCTGACCGGTGTCGCGCTCACCTATCTCGATGGCCAATGGGAGAAGCTCGTCCGGATCTTCGAGACCGGTCAAGTTCCTCTCGACACGAATCTCGTCGAGAATGCGATCCGGCCCTTCGCCGTCGGCCGTAAAAATTGGATGTTCGCCGACACGGTTCGTGGGGCGGAAGCCAGTGCAAACCTGTACAGCTTGATCGAGACGGCGAAGGCCAATGGGATCGAACCGTGGGCCTATCTCCATCGCGTGTTCCGCGACCTGCCGAGCGCCGTCACGGTCGAGGATGTCGAGAGGCTCCTACCCAGTCGCGTGCGGGTTCGCAAGGATGCGGATCGCTGAGCGGTTACCATTCTTCAGATACAAAACGATGATCGGCGACCGGCTTCGATCTCGGCATCCGAATACCCAAAACACTGAAGTAATCCTCGGCTGCAACATCCTCAATCGGATGTACGAGCGAGGTCGCCCGAGGTCTGTAGCGATCGGAGACTAAAAACTGTGGTGGATACTGCGGGCCGGGTTGAAATTGATTCGTGCAACAACGCCCGTGGCCGTCCGCCAGTTCGTCGAGGACTACAACGCCCACTGGCGACCCGAGAAGCTCGGGTTCAGAACGCCCGTTGAAGCGAGACGAGAGCATGTGCTAGGCCAAGTGGCGTAGCGTTAACCAGTCTCCAGAGAACCGGGGCCGGTACAGTCTCGCTACCGCGCTTTTGTGCGATCTTCGATCGTCCTTACGCGCTAGTTGGGTCCACGACGGAAGGCGAGGCCGCAAAGGCCCAGTCCGATCAACAGTGCCGTACCCGGCTCGGGGACAAATGCGGTGCTGTCCGGCTGGGTCCCCAAACCGAACATGACCTCGTTGGAGATGTCGGCCTCGGTGTACCCCGTAAGACCCGAGAACGTGAATGTGGCCAGTCCCGAGACCAGCTGAAGCGTCAAATTGTTGGTGGTGACATCGCCGGCGTAAATCCCCTGGTCTACGCCATCGGTGATTGCGCCGGAAAAGCCGTTGGGGCTCAGACTGTTGTTCCCGGCCGCGCCGATGCCGAAGGTGAGGAGCTCTGTCCCAGGCGTGTAGGTGAGGCTGTCTCTGAAATCCCACAAGTGGGTCAAGCCCGCCCCGCCCGAGTCGGCGATCAGGTCCGCACCCAATTGAACCACGGTGTCGTTACTCGCACCTAGGACCCCGTTGTACACATCGCCGGTGGCGCTGACCCACGTCATCGTGGGTCGGAGAGATCCGTCGAAAATGTCGAAATAGAAGCTCGACAGGATGTCGTTGGGGTTCATGCTCGGTGACGCGCCGTTGACATGATTGAGCGAGTCGTTGGTGAGAACTATCGTGAGGATATCACCCGTGATCGTCAGATCCGCAATGAACCGGACATCGACCAACGTGTCGGGCGTCGTCCCCTCGAACACGAAAGACGTCGTCGCCTGAGCACTGGCCGGAAGCAGAAAAAGCACCAGAAGGGCGCTCATGAAAACAGGACGCAATAATAGAGGCAGCATCGATTAGATTTCCCTTCCCAAGGAATCGTTCATAAAATCGTCTTGCCACCCTACCACCAGCAGTTCTGAAAGTGTCACACTTTATTCTGCCTCTAATTTTTAAATTTTGCGGACAGGCCCATTTGGCAGGGATTTTCTCGGCCGGCGCCTGCGTTCATTCCCTGCTGCGTCTCACGACATTCTGGTCTTGAGGCGTTGCAACTGCGACGCCCTGAAAGCGCAGGCCATTTCCGGGCCGCCCCAGCCTCCCGCACGCCTCCGCCGATACGTTCCAAATGGCAAATCTCCACTCTCGACGGACCTACGACTATCGAATCCAAGAGGCCATCTGCGAGACCGGCGATCGGGACCTCTTTCCCGAGCTGAACATCCC
>JAQBGU010000055.1:0-48305 GCA_032128375.1 Deltaproteobacteria bacterium
ATCGGTGAACGAGCAACCGGTCCGGTCCGCGCCCGAGGCGGGAAGTGCGAGGCAGAGCGAGTTTTATGGCGGAGAGGGTGGGATTTGAACCCACGGTACCCTTGCGAGTACACCTGATTTCGAGTCAGGCACGTTCAACCGAGCTCCGCCACCTCTCCAACAGGCCAACAGGCAAACGCTACCCTATCGCGCCACGTGCGAGCCAGCACGTTGAGTGGACTACTATTGCGTGATTGTCGTGCTGGGTACGGTCTGCGGTGACGAGGAGGCGCGATTCGAGCCAGATTTTTCGCAACCGTCGCCCGCTCGACGCTGCTCACGACCGCGCAGTCTCCGGGCCGCAGTACGCGGCCCCAACCGGCCACGACGTGACTATCGAGTGCAGTAGACCGCCGGAGCGGCTACCCTGCTCGCCGCTCGGGATCGAACGATGGCGGAGGCATGTTTGGCACGCGACGACCTGATACAAGCGAACGGAACCGTCGATAAAATTCTCGGCGGCGGGCGCTACCAGATCACCCTCGAAAACGGCAAGCTGGTGACCGCGCAGCTGTCAGGACGGATGCGACGATTCCGAATCCGGGTCATCCCGGGTGATCGAGTCCAAGTCGGAGTCTCTCCCTACGATCCTACTCACGGTTTCGTCACGTTCCGGCTCCGCGAGGGCCAGAACGCTCCCCGATAGGTCTGCGGCGCATACCTTCATGGATGGCCACGCAGTCAAGGGCAACGCAATGCCCAGCCGGGTAGTGGTACTGTGCCTGAAAGCCATTCAGGCAGTTGACCGTTGGCGCTTGGGGCGCCTGAAGCGGAAGCATCCGGGCTTGGAGATCCATCCGTCGGCAAGTACCAATCTGGCCGCGGCCCGCTACGACTTGGCGCCCGGGGCGCGGCTGCGCATCGAAGCGGGAGTCGTGACCGACCGTCTGGCCGGCGCGTTGCATTTCGCAGTCGAGGCCGGAGCGGTGATGGTGATCGGTGAGCGAACCTGGCTTCGCACGGACGTCGGCCCCGTTCATCTGATCGCATTCGCCGGTGGGCGCATGACACTTGGCCCTGAAGGTTTGATCAACGGCTGCCATCTCAGCTGCAAGTCCGAGCTCAAGACTGGCCGTCGGGTTTGGATCGGCATGGGAAGTCGCGTGTTCGATTCCGACCAACACGATATGGACGCGGAGCGGCCGGAAGTCTCCGAGCCAGTCAGCATCGGCGACTACTGCTGGGTCGCATCGGACGTCACCGTGCTGCGCGGCGTGACGATTGGCGAGCACAGCATCGTGGGTACCCGTTCGCTGGTGACCAACGACATCCCGCCGCACACGCTCGCTTTCGGAGCGCCAGCGAGACCCAGAGGTAAGGTGGGAGACCGCTCGAGCGGCCGTTAGAAGTGAGCTAGCGCTTCGCGGCCACTTCCCGCTTGCGCGCGAGCCAGCACCCGATGACCCGCCCGGCGATTCGTGCGAACCCAAGTGCCCAGCGACCCCGGATGGCGCCCCACGTCGAACCCAGTCACCCCGGGCGCTCACTCGGGAACCACCTCGCGGCTCATCCTTTCGATGCGGTCGAGCAGCGAACTCTCGGGATCCTCGTGATACTCGTTTCGGCGAACTCTTCCCCACATGCGCAGCATGTCGCGTCCCAGCCGCCACGATTCGAACCCCACGCTGAGCGTGCTCCTCGAGTCCTCGTAGATCACGCAGACCGGGACTTCCGCGACCGGAGTTCCGATCTGCGTGGCTGCGATCAACAGCTCGATGTCGAACAGGAACCGGGCGTGTCGGACACGGCGAAACAACGAGAGTGCGACTTTGCGATCGAAACCCTTCAGCCCACACTGCGTATCGACAAACGGCAGCCCAGTCATCGCGCGGACCATCTTATTGAAAGTGATGCCGATGACGTGGCGACTGCCTGCGTACCAGAGCGCATCGAAACGGGCCAGGATCTGGGATTCGTGACGCCTCCGGCATCCGATCACCGCCGGCGCGCCGGCCGCGAGCATCTCGCCCAGGCGCCGGTAGCTCGCCAGATCGAATGGAATGTCCGCGTCGGTGAAGATTACCTGCGGCTGCCTGGCCGCGGCGATCCCGAGCACCACGGAGGCGCCTTTGCCGAGGTTCTGTGTGTTGCGAAGCAGTCGGATTTCGGGGATCTCGTGGACGCTTTGGTCGATGAATTCTCGGAACACGTCATCGCTCGCGTCGTCGACTACGATGACCTCGACGGGGTCGAACACCTCGGCCAGCGTCTCAGTCAGCTGCGGCAGCCGTCCACCGATCAAATCGCCGCTGTTGTAGGTCGGCAGAATCAGCGACACGCCGGACTTCATCGCGGTGCCTCTCGCTGTTCACCAACCGGCTTTTGAAATACGCCGAGCATCGCGTCGAAGCTCGGGATTGGAATGAGATCGCCGGGGACGACAGAGAGAAAGCGCGGAGTGAAGCCGAACTGCTGTCGGGTCCGCTGGTAGACGTACGACTTCGGGTAATAGAGCCAATAGTTGCCGACTCGGCCCGTGAGGCCCCGATCCGCGAACAAATGCACGAGGGATCGTCGGGTCCAGAAGTAGAGATGTTCGGGGGGTGTCAACAAGCGCCAGCGCACGCCGAGCAGTCTGGCGAGCCAGGAGCCAAAGTCGACGGTGGTCAAGATCAAAGTGCCACCCGGTGCGAGCACCCGAACCAGCTTGTCCGCTACGCGCCGCGGGTCGTGAACGTGCTCGAGCGCGTCGCCCATGAAGATCAGGTCGAAGTGCGCATCGGGCAATTCGACGTCCTCGACGAATCCCGCGTGGAAGGTCCGATCCTTGCCGGCGGCCCGCTCCCTCGCCTCCGGGCTGATGTCGACGCCCACCAGCTCCGACGGTGCGAAGCACTCCTGAACCGTGTCGAGAAAGAAACCGTATGCGCAGCCTACGTCCAGTACGCGCTCGAATCGTCGACCGGGTGAGCGTTGCTCGATCTGGCTGAGAAATCGGCGATACATTCGCTTCAGACCCGCCTCGAGTTCCCAGTAGTCGCTGTGATATCCGGCTTGATCGTCGCTGTCGGGATCGTGTTGGTAGTAGGCGTTCGAGTAGAAGTCAGCGAGTTGGTCAGGGGTAGGCATCGGTACGACGGTTCCCAGCCCACAGTCGACGCAGCGAACGATCTCGAAATCGGACTTTCTGAATACGCGCTGGCACCGGGAATCGCAGGCGATGCAAATCGATTCAGTCTGCGAGCTTCCCGCCTGTCGTGACATCTGCACAAAGATATCGCGTGGCTGGCCCAGTGTGTGGCTCAATTCCCGATCCAGCCTAGACGGGCGCGCACCAAGCTCCTCGGTCGCCTCCGTCTGGGTGCCTATGGCAGCGCGTCGGCTGCGTCCGGACGCGACGCGACCGTTTCGCTGTTGGGGTAGTCTGGCGGGATGGGATTGCGAATCGCGTTTTTCGGTCAGGCCGCATTCGGCAAGGATGTGCTGGTCAAACTGGTGGAACAGGGACATGAGATCGTCGGCGTCTATGTTCCGCCCGAAGGGGTCCGACCTGACCCGTTGGCGGTCGAGTCTGCTGAGCGCAGCATCCGGCTGTTTCGCCACGAGCGATTTCGTCGCAAGGGAAACGCGATCGCCGAATGGGTAGCCGAGCACCGCGCACTCGGCGCAGATCTGAACGTGCTGGCGTTCGTTACGGCGATCCTGCCTCCCGAAATCGTCGACGGCCCGACGCATGGGTCACTGTGCTTCCACCCGTCTTTGCTGCCGCGTTTCCGCGGTGGAGCGGCCCTGGCTTGGCAACTGATCAGCGGAGAACGCGAATCCGGCGTGACGATCTTCAGGCCAGATGCGGGCGTCGACACGGGGCCGATCGTTGTCCAGCGCGGGGGCATCGAGATTGAGAACACCCACACAGCGGGAACCCTCTATTTCGAACATCTCTACGGCCTGGGAGTCGACGCGATGGCCGAGGCCGTCGCCGCCGTCGCCGCCGGGACGGCAAGATACCTGCCCCAGGATGAATCCAAGGCCACGTTTCATGGGCTCGTGGGGGACACCGAGGCGCGCGTGGACTGGTCGCGCAGCGCGGTGGAAATCGATCGGCTCGTGCGGGGATGCGATCCGCAACCCGGCGCCCACGCACACTTGGATGATCAATCGGTTCGGCTGTACGACGCGCAATGGGTCGATCGATCGCACTCGGAACCGGCCGGCACGTTGCTTGGGTTCGAGCAGGGGAAATTGCTGATTGCTGCGCGCGGGGGAATCGTGGCGGTCGGTCGGGTGCGCGTTGGGCCCGGGAAGAAGGTTTTGGCCGGCGATGCCGGCCTCGAAATAGGACGACGTCTCAGCTGATTGTGCACTGGCGAGCAGGACTCTGCGCTCGACGCTCTGCCCCCCTCACGCCGCGAGACACCTCGGCGCAGCGCGTGTTCTCGCAACTTTCAACCGTTTCCGTTGAAAGAATTGGCATTTTACCAATGTGCCAAGTCTTCTCAAAGCCGGCTGCGTGCGCGCGGCGGCGCGGCCTGAGGCACAACTCGGGCCACAAATCAGCCCTGTCCGCTTGACATTTCTGCTCGATGCTTCAATCTCCCACCTCTTCTGGCCGAAGGATGCGCCTATAGCACATCGAGTCTTCGGGCCCCCACGACGGATTCGATTCGAGTAGCCGCTTTCCCTCACAGCGAATATTGGGCAGACGGCCAGACGAGGGGCTAGCGGAGCTACCGTGCGGCAAATTGCACTGTCAGACCCGTTTCCGTGACACCCACTGAACAGAACAGGGACTCACGTCCAATACAATCCCGCTGCAGGGTTCCGGTGAGAACCCAGCGATCCGGTCGAGGCTGAGATGAGCATCGAACTCGAAAACATTCGCAACATCGGAATCAGCGCGCATATCGACTCCGGCAAGACCACTCTTACTGAGCGGATCCTGTTTTACACGGGTCGAATCCACGCCATTCACGAAGTGAAGGGCAAGGACGCGGTTGGGGCCACGATGGACTCGATGGAACTCGAGCGTGAGCGCGGAATCACGATTCAGTCAGCCGCCACGTACACGATTTGGAACGATCACCACATCAACATCATCGATACGCCTGGCCACGTCGACTTCACGATCGAAGTCGAGCGTGCGCTCCGCGTACTCGATGGTGCGGTGTTGGTGCTTTGCGGTGTCGCCGGCGTTCAGTCCCAATCGATGACCGTGGATCGGCAGATGCGGCGCTACAAGGTCCCGCGGGTCGCATTTATCAACAAGCTGGATCGTTCAGGGGCGAACCCGAACCGTGTCGTCGATGGCCTGCGCGAAAAGCTGAAGCACAACGCCGTGTTGATGCAGCTACCGATCGGTCTCGAGGCCGACTTCAAGGGCGTCATCGACCTGGTCAGCATGTCGGCATTTTACTTCGAGGGCGACAACGGCGAACACCTCGTCGAGAAAGAAATCCCAGAAGGACTTCGCGACGAAGCGGAGATGGCCCGCGAGACGATGCTCGACGCCGTCTCGATGTTCTCCGATGAACTGATGGAGGCGATCCTCGATGACGAGGTCAATGACGATCTGATCCACGCCGCGACCCGAGCGGGCACGCTGTCGATGGACCTCACGCCAGTCTTCCTCGGCTCAGCCTACAAGAACAAGGGCGTCCAGAAGCTGCTGGACGGGGTTACCCGATACTTGCCGAGCCCGCTGGACATCGAGAACACCGGCGTGGACCTGTCGAACGACGAGGCGCCGCTGACGCTCGACAGCGATGTGAACAAACCGCTGGTCGCGCTGGCATTCAAGCTCGAAGACGGGCGCTACGGCCAACTCACCTACCTGCGCGTCTACCAGGGCACAATCGGCAAAGGGACGACGATCATCAACAGCCGTACCAAGAAAAAGCACAAAGTGGGCCGGCTGGTGCGCATGCACTCGAACGCGATGGAAGACATCACGACTTCGTCCGCTGGCGATATCGTCGCCTTGTTCGGCATCGACTGCGCATCGGGCGATACTTTTACCGATGAATCGGTCCAGATCTCAATGACCTCGATGCACGTACCGGATCCGGTGATCTCCGTCGCGATCAAGCCCACAGACAACAAGAACCTCGACCAGATGGGCAAAGCCATCGGCCGGTTCGTCCGTGAGGATCCGACCTTCCGCTCGGAGGTGGATCGCGAGAGCGGAGAGACAGTTATTTCGGGCATGGGAGAGCTTCACCTCGATGTGTACCTGGAGCGCATGAAGCGCGAGTACAACTGCGAGGTAGTGAGCGGACAACCCCAGGTCGCGTTCCGCGAGTCGATTACCCGCCGAGCCGAGTTCAGCTACACGCACAAGAAGCAAACTGGTGGTTCCGGCCAGTACGGCAAAGTGGCCGGCTATGCCGAACCACTCACCGGCGGAGATGAAGAGTTCGAGTTCGTGAGCGAGGTGAAAGGGGGCAATATCCCCACGGAATACATTCCCGCGGTCGAGAAGGGGCTGCGGGAGTGCCTGGTGAAGGGCCGACTGATCGGGTTTCCGGTGATCGGCCTCAGGGTCGTGATCCAAGACGGCAAGTCACACGCGGTCGACTCGTCGGAGATGGCCTTCCAAGCCGCGGGGCGCGGCGCGTTTCGTGATTTTTACGGTCGCGCGAGACCCCAGGTGCTGGAGCCTGTGATGAAGCTCGAGGTCGAGGGCCCCGTCGAGCATCAGGGCGCCATCTTGAAGACCATCATGCAGCGTCGTGGTAACGTAATCGGCACCACGGAAGAGGCTGGGGTGTCCCGCATCGAATCGGAGGTGCCGCTTTCCGAGATGTTTGGCTACGCGACCGATCTGCGATCGATGACCCAGGGCACGGCTGAATTTACGATGGAATTCGCCCGCTACATGCCCGCTCCCGCAGAAGTCCAAAAGGAGCTGAAAGAAGAATTCAGCTCGAAAATCCCGGACGACGACGAATAGTCGTCCGCCGAGGAGGTCATTTGTACACGAAGTTTATCAACGCGCGCAGTCCGCTACGTCTGCTCGAGAAGGGACTCCACGGGGGCTTGGGTTCGAGTAACCTCGGTGTCGTGATTGCTGGGCACGGTGTCGGCAAGGCGTCGTTTCTGGTGGGTGTGGCGCTCGATGAGCTGCTGCGCTCGGGGCGCGTGCTCCATGTGTCGATGGCGCACACGGTTTCTCACATTCGGGACCACTATGACACGGTCTTCGAAGAACTCGCTTCCACCACGCACCTCGAAGACGAGGCCCGAATCCACGCCGACATCGACCGCTGCCGCAGCATCCGGGTCTATCCGCGCAACTCGCTGACGACCGCCAAGCTGCGCGAAGCTGTGAAAATCGAAACCGAAGCGAACGGGCAGCCATCGCTGGTCATCATCGAAGGCCTTGATTTTGACGCTGCGTCGCGCGAAGACATCCTCGACATCAAGGACCTCGCCGGCGAACTCGCTGCTGAGGTCTGGTTCTCGGTGTCGTCGCACGACGAACGGATCGAGTCGATTCCAGCCGGAATCGTGCGGGTCGACGACCTCGTCAGCGTGGTGTTGGCTTTGCAGCCCGGTGACGATGCGGTGATACTCCGCGCACTGAAGGACCACGGCAATGCCGACTTGTCCGAGCTGCACGTGGCGCTGGACCCCCGCACACTGCTGTTGACTCGGCACTAGTCCTGACCGGGTACTAGACAGTATTACGCGGTACCACGCTGTAACCACCCTATACGACGCCGTACTACGCCGTACTACGCCGTACTACGCCGTACTACACCGTACTACGCCGTACTACACCGTACTACACGTAGTACAGCGCTAAGCCTACCGCCGCGATCATCGACAGTCTGTGGTCGATGGTCATTTGAGCTGGAATTCCGCGAGTTTGTCGCGGTATTGGCCGCGTAGAGAGTTGGCTTCCAGTCGGGTGAATCCCAGTTCTTCGGCGATTGCGACGATCTCGGCGCTCTCGTCGGTCGTAATGGATCCGTCGGCCGCGGCAACTGCGTACAGGCACTGCAACATCGCACCGCGTTGTTCGCGGGTCGATATGTTGCGGAATTCGCGGGTGACGAGATAGTTCTCGGTACCGCCGAGAAGGCGCGATTGCGACTTGGCGATTTCGACCGCAAGCGCGGCCTCACTCTCGGAAAGACCAGACAGCGCGCGAAGGCAGCGCCGCATTTCCTCGGTTTCCGACTCGTCGATTTCGAGGTCGGCGTTGGCGATGCGGGCCAAGACGTATGCAAAAGCCGCCACGAACTTCGCCTTTTCGCGGTCGAGTCGTTCCAGCTTTTCGGCGATCCTGCGAACCGTCGCCGTATCGCCCTTCTCGCTATTCGATTCTCCCCCGAGGCCGAGGAAGCGGAGCAACGCCACTCTGATCTCCGTGTCTACTTGAAACTTGGATGCGCGGGGCTCAGCCGCCCGCGAAGTACGCCTGGGCTTGGATGGCCTCGCCGATTCGCCGCAAGCCCAGCGTTTACGCGGCGTCCCGCACCGAACCTTGTTCGCTCTCATAGATATCCCAGATTTCCGAAAATGCTCGTGACAGCGCAATTTCGAGCTTTTCGCGCACCTCTTCGAGACTCCACGAATAACCCTGGAGGTTTTGCACCCATTCGAAGTAGCTCACGGTCACGCCGCCCGCATTCGTCAGCACATCGGGGAGCACCATGATGCCGCGATCGCGAAGCTTGTCGTCCACTGTTCCGACGATCGGTCCGTTGGCGACTTCTGCGATGATGCGAGCCTTGATGCGATCGACGTTGTCAGCAGTTATGACGCCCTCGCCGGGAGCCTTCACACGCTTGATGGTTTCATACTCGTCCCTCATCCACCCCATGATGCGCGCATTCGTGTAGACATCCGGAGCCGGAATGTCTACGGCCGGACCCACGACGTCTGCCATTGCCCTCATGTAAGCGCGCGACAACCTTTCCAACTCGAGGTTCGAGAGTTCCTTGGGGTTGACGACTACGCCGCCCTTTCCTCCACCATACGGGAGCCCAACCACCGCGCACTTGATGGTCATCCACAGCGCAAGCGCCTTGACCTCTTCGAGCGTGACGCCCGGGTGAAACCGGATGCCACCTTTCGCGGGACCGAGAGCATCGTAAGTGTCTTCCAATACGTCCAACGATGACATCGGCGGCTCCAGTCCGGCGCGCACGAGGCTCCGCCCGTGCTCAAGTTTGGCCGCAATTCTACCGACTCGCGCCCACAGATACTCCAACAGCTCTGATTGATCGGCGTTGGCACTCGGGCCAGCCTGCAATAGCTTTGCGCGATGCGTTTGATGCGAAGTCGCACATGTGTCAGTTGGCGCATCGGCCTGGCGGGACCGAGTGGCACGGTGTCACTTCGGCGATCGCAGCTGATGCTCGGTGCGCGGATCACTCCGTACTTCGGCCTCCTACAGGATAGCTGTGTCCAGAATCCGGGAGTTCGATAGCGAGTAGAAACCATTTGATTCGAATCAAACGACCTCCCGGGATGGATCCCGGCAGGCCGTTTCGTATTTCAGCATCGTCTTCGCCGGGGTCGAAGTGGAGCGACCCGCACTACAGCGACACCCACTACAGTAATACACCATATAGAGTGATTGACTACAGCGCCAAATCACTGGCACCGCCATCGATTCGGAAGTTTGAGCCGTTGATGGCCGCTGCCTGTTCGCTCGCCAAGTAGACAACCAGGCTCGCGACCTCCGAAACCTCGGCGATCTTTCCACCTTGCCTGCCGGTCATTTCCTGGATCGCTGCGCGCTGCGCCGCCTCCCAGTCGTCTCCGCAGCCTTTTTCAGCGGCGCGTCTGATCAGCTGCGCGCGGACTTCCGCTGTGGCGATCAGCCCCGGGCTGACGAGATTCACCGTGATGCCGGTCCCCGCAAGCTCCTTGGACAGGCTTACACAGATATTTGGCAACACCGCCTTCGAAGCGTAGTAGTGCGGCATGCGCGCAGCGGGACGCGTGGAGCCAACGGTGCCGAGCCAGATGATTCGGCCCCAGCCGCGCTCGCGCATTCCAGGCACCAGCGCGTGGACGAGCCGCACGCCACTCAATACGTTTTTTTGGTAGACCGACAGCCACTCGTCAGTGGTCGTGCGCAACCAGCGACCGGCCTCGGCAACGCCGTAGTTGTTGACGAGAATGTCGACCTGACCGAACTGGTCGAGCGTCTGGCGTGCGACCTGCTCAGCGCCAGTGTCGGTCATCAGGTCGCCGACTACGGCGCGCGCGTCGAGCTTTGCGTCGCGCAGCCGTGCCACGACCTCGTCGGCTTGGCCTGCTTCGAAGCCGTGGACCGCAACCGACGCGCCCTCGGTGGCCAGCACTTCGGCGATTCCCGATCCAGTGCCGCGATAGCTGCCAGATACCAATGCGACCTTTCCGGCGAGTCCCAGATCCACTTGATTTTCTCGCTCCCTAATATCTCTCGGGATCGGCCGCCGTACCAGACGGGCTACAGAAGTCGTACCGAAGTGGCACAGCGAGTGCTGAAGTCAGACCCGAATCGGCACGCTCTTGAACCCTCGAACGTGTGCCTGGTAGGTGCGCTCCAGCCCGGCCTCGTCGACTTCATAATCGGGAAAGCGGGCTGCGATCTCTTCCAGTGCGATGCGCGCTTCGAGTCGCGCGAGCGACTTCCCGATGCAGAAGTGCTGTCCGTAGCCGAAGTAGATTTCGCGTTTCGCCCGGCGCGTCAGGTCGAGCCGGTCGGGCTCTTCGAATTCGCGCTCGTCGCGACACGCGGCGCCGGTGACCAACGCGACGCGCGAGCCTTTTGGGATGGTTACGCCGGCGACTGTGACGTCTCGCAGGACGACTCGTCCCTGGAATTGCGATGGGGCGTCGTAGCGGAGTAGTTCTTCGATGGCGAGCGGGATGCGGCTCGAATCTTCGAATAGCTGCTTGCGCTGAACTGAATCTTGGCCCAGGTACACGATTGCGTTTCCGATCAACTTGGCGGTTGTCTCCGCACCGGCGGCAGCCAGCAGCCCGCAGAAGCCGCCGACCTCCGCGTCGGTCAGACATCGAGGTGGCTGGCCCGGCTCCTCGAGGTCGGCATTCGCGAGCAGACTGATCAGGTCTTCTTTGGGGTCGGTACGCCGCTGCGCTAGCAGGTCGAGAATCAGATCACGGGCCTTCACCATTCCGGAAATTCCCTCTTGAGAAGGGAGCCCGGAATCGGGGTCGCGCTCGAGGCCGCCGTCGACCCACTCGCGGTACCGGTCGCGGTATTCCGGTGGAATCCCGAGCAATGCGCTGATCACGTCCATCGGAAGCTTGACCGAGAATTGGCGCTGGATATCGAAGTCCTTCTGGTTGGAGAGCGCGTCGAGGTAGCCGCGCGCGATCTCGCGCATTTCGCGTTCGAGTGCACCGATGCGCCGAGGGGTGAAGCCGCGACTGACCAGATTGCGAAGGCGTGTGTGGGCGGGTGGATCGAGACCGATGATCGAGAAGGCTTCACTGGGGATCTGGCCGCGGTTTTCCAGCATCGGCCCGAGTGAGGAACTGTAGGTTTCCCAGTCGAGCGTGGCTTGCCACACGTCCTCGAACCGAAACAACGCATAGAAATCCATCTTCTCGTTGTAAGCGCAAGGCGAGTTGTCGCGAAAGTACCTGTAGGTGGGGTACGGATCTTCCTGCATCTGACGCGAGTACGGATCGTAAATCATCTCGGAAATCCCTGATGTCGGCGGCGCGATTTCTGACAATCTGCTGCCGTTTGATGCGCGGTAACCCAATGAAGCGCGTGCGTGCTAGGCCGACTGCAGCGCCTTGATACGCGATTGTTGCTCGTTCCTGTCGTCGGCTGCGAACGTGCAAGCCACACGATCGAAAATGTCACCGTAGCGCTCCTTCAACGCGGGAACGACGCCTTCCGGCGGGGCGACGATCGCAAACTCATCGAGCATCTCGTCGTTGATTCGGGTGGCCATTTCGTCCCACTCTCCGCGCTTGGACAGGATCGTGAGTTCGGGTTGGAGTTCGCCCCAGCCGTGCATGTCGAGCACGGGTCGGTAGGCGGGTGTCGACGCATAGAACGCAACCTGCTTTCGGACGGCGGCACGTGAGCCTTCGGTGGCCTCGTCGTTGCTGCCGGTAACCACGAAGGCGGGACACGTGATCGAGAAGTCGGCTCGGCTCCTGCCGCTCTTGGCAAGGCCGCGTTCGATAGCCGGCATCGTGACCTCCCGCACGTAGCGGTTGGTGGTGAACGCGTGTGCGATCAGACCGTCAGCGGTCTCACCGGCAACCTCGGTCATCAGCGGACCGACCGCCGCGAGGTAGACGCGCGGCGCACCGAAGCGCCTATCGGTTGGAGTGAACATCGGTGTCATCAGCGTATGTGAGTAGAATTCGCCGCGAAAATCGAGCTTCGTTCCCTCGTACCAATTGTCCCAGATCGCCCGCATCGCGAGAATGAACTCGCGCATTCGCGCGGCAGGCTTCGACCACGGCATACTGAATCGCTTGGTGATGTGGGGCCGGATCTGGGAACCGAGACCGAGAATGAAGCGTCCCTCGGAAAACGCGTTGAGATCGTGACCGATGTTGGCGAGCGTCATCGGGCTGCGCGAGAACGCGACCGCGATAGAAGTCATCAGTTCGATGCGCTCGGTGTGCTCGGCGGCGAGTGCCAGAGGGAAGAATGGGTCGTTCGCGGTTTCCGCCGTCATCGCTCCGTCGTAGCCCATCTCCTCGAGCTCGCGCGCTCGCCTGGGGATATCGGCGAGGCCCCCGAATAGTCCGGCGTCCACCTTCATTCTCATCTCATCTCCTCGTCTTGGCTTGTCAGCAAAAAGTCAGCAATCAATTGCGGAAGACGAGTATATGTCCGATCAGCGGCGGAACGCCATGAAGCGCGCCAGCAGCCTGCTGATGGTCGGCGTTGCGCGTGTGCGGGTGTAGGCACCGGCCGCTCTCTTGAGGGCTTCGGCCTGGGTGGGGTAGGGGTGGATCGTATTCAGGATCGCTCCGAGACCGAGGTGGCTGGTCATCGCGAGCGTGATTTCGCTGATCATATCTCCGGCGTGCGAAGAGACGATCGTAGCGCCGAGGATCGTATCGGTTCCCCTCTTGGTGTGGATCTTTACGAAGCCCTCCTGCTTGCCGTCAGTGACGGCGCGGTTTACCGACGCAAGCGGGACGTGGAAGGTGGAGATCTCGACGCCACTCGCCACCGCTTCGTGTTCGTAGAGGCCCACGTGTGCGACTTCCGGATCTGTGTACGTACACCACGGCATGACCAGCGAAGTCAGCTTCTTGGTGCGCAGGAACAGCGCGTTTTGGACGACGATCTTGGCCGCTGCGTCTGCGGCGTGTGTGAATTTCCATTGCATCGCGATATCGCCGGCCGCATAGATCCGCGGGTTGGTGGTCTGCAAATAGTCGTTGGTGTGCACGCCGCGACGTTCGTCGTATTCGACACCGACCGATTCGAGGTCCAACCCCGCGACGTTCGGCGCGCGGCCAACGGCCACCAGAATCGCATCGACAGCGATGGCCTCGCTCGCGCCTTCGGCGGTCGTGAAACAGATGCGTTTTTCGCCGAGCAAAGCATCTCGTTCGACCTTTTCGACCTGGCAACCCAGCACCAGTCTCACGCCTTCGCTGACCAATTGGTGCTGGATCAATTCTGCTGCATCCGCATCCTCGCGCGGTAGAATGTGCGGCGCCTGATCGAAAACCACGACCTCGGACCCGAGGCGACGGAACGCCTGAGCGAGTTCCGATCCGATCGGGCCGCTTCCGATTACACCGAATCGTTTCGGTCGTTCGGTCAGGTCGAATACCGTCTCGTTGGTGAGGTAGCCGGCTTCGGTCAGTCCCGCGATCGGGGGCGCGATCGCGCGAGCACCGGTGGCGATGAGCGCCTTCGAAAAGCGCAGCTTCGCCCCATCGACTTCCACGCTGTCCGGACCCACGAATCGCCCACTGCCCAAATACACGTCTACCCCGAGTTCGTCGCGGTAGCGCTTGGCAGAATCTTCCTCGCTGATCTGTGCGCGAATCCGGCGCATCCGATCCATTGCCGCGGCAAAATCGACCTCTGACCCGGCTGCGATCGCCAATCCGAAGGCCTCGGCGTCTCGCGCTTCCTTGATCATTCGCGACACGCGGATCAGCGCCTTGGACGGAACACATCCGACGTTCAGACAATCGCCGCCCATCAGATCGCGCTCGATCAGCGCCACCTTCGCGCCGATCCCGGCAGCGATCGCGGCACTGATCAAACCCGCGGATCCGGCTCCGATGACGACCAGGTTGTAGCGATCCACGGGTGTCGGGTTGATCCAGTCGGACGGATGAACGTTGGCAATCCGCTTCGCATCGTGTTCGTTGGGTACAGAGCTTGTCATTTCGGAGTCACTCACGCGTGGCTTCGGCCAGTGCCCGTCGCGCGATTCGCGTCACCACGATGGTGACAGCGATCGTTGCGACCAGGCCGAGTCCGAGAAACGCGTAGTGGCCGGCACCTTGCGAAATCGTCGCGCCGCTCGCCAGCTCGGCGACATCGCCCGCAACTTTTCCCGAATAGACATACAGGAGCGTCCCTGGAATCATGCCGATCGAGCCAACCAGGTAGTCGGCGAACGAGACTCTCGTCAGACCCAGGCCATAGTTGAGCACGTTGAAGGGGATGATGGGTACCAGGCGCAACAGCAACACGATCTTGCGTCCCTCCGCAGCCACCGCCCGATCGATCGCGGCGATTCTCTCGTTTCCGGCGAGGCGCTTCTCCACGGCTGCGCGCGCCACGTACCGCGCGACGAGAAAAGAAAGCCCAGCGCCCGTTGTCGCTGCGACAAATACGTAGAGGACACCCTGTACTACGCCGAAGATTGCACCCGCTGCCAGCGTGAGCAGCGACGCGGGGACGAATGCCACCACCGCAGCGGCGTAGGCCAGCACGAAGACCAGCGGCCCGAAGAACCCGAGGCCATCGACCCAGCTTGCGAAGGGTTGGATGTAGCCGCCGGCGAAGCGGCCGAGCAAAACGAAAGCAACCACTGCGGCGATACCGATCGCGATCTTCGCTAGCGGGCGCGCAGCCGAATTTCCGTCGACCCGATTCGAGTCTTCCGTATCGGTATCTGTCGAAGTCACTTCGCGCAACGCCCCCGGTTTCTGGGCCGTTTCGCTGCCGGATCTCTTCGTGTGACCCTGTCTCGGCGATCCGGGGTGTCGGTGAAGTTTTCAAACACGCAATGCGCCGCCGCAACTCGAACCGGCGCCTGCCGTACACCCGAAGCAGTGACTTGCCGTCGCGATCTCCTGACCAGCGAGATCTCCCAAGTCAGCGAGATCCCAAATGCTCCTCTCCCCGCGTTCGCTTCCCCCCATCGGAAGACCGAGCGCCTGGTTGAAATCGCAATCGAATACGCGACCGTCGTAGCTGACCGAAACGAGTGTTCGACACATCAGTTCGGGGACGGTCTCGGGGTTGAAATGGTTGACGAGCAGAGACAGATAACTCTCGCTCTTTCCCTCACGAGCCAGCATATGGGCGAAGCGCTTGATGGGCATGTTCGCGATCGTGAGCAGGCGGTGAAAAGCTATTCCGAACTCCGCCAACTCCCGGCGGTAGCGCTGTTCGAGTTCTGCTTGCGCTGGAGGCAGGCAGTCGCCGGCGGGGTTGAATACCAGGTCGAGACCCAACGGCGAACCCGGACGCCCGTAGCCGAGCCGGCCGAGTACACGCAGTGCCTCGATGCTTCGATCGAAGACGCGTCGACCGCGCTGCGCATCGACGGTTTCGGGGCCGGTGCACGGAAGTGACGCGATCACGCGTACCTCGTTTTCGGCCAGGAAGTCGGCAGTGTCCTGCTGGCCGGGCTGGGACAGGACGGTCAGGTTACAACGATCGATGATCTTCAGACCGATCGCGCGCGCGCCCCGAACGAGATGACGAAACTCGGGCTGGAGCTCCGGCGCGCCCCCGGTGAGATCCAGCGTCGTCAAGCCGGGACTGCCCTGCGCGAGAGCGAGTACGCGATCCGCGGTGCGCCTGTCCATCGTCTCTCGTCGATTCGGTCCGGCCTCGACGTGGCAGTGATGGCAGGCGAGATCGCAGCGCAATCCGACATTGAGCTGCAGCGTGTTTGGGACCGAGCGTCGAAGGATACCGAGGCCGTGTTGGGCGAGCGAAGCTGCGAATGCGGGCTGGCGTGCGGACGTGGTTTCAATCGTCATTGCGACCGTTGGGGGTCTGCACTGGGAACTCAGCGCGAGCAGAGAACGAGAAGTCTGCGAATCGCGCCAGAGCAGTTTGGCACGAATTGTCCGAGTCGGTCATGACCGCCAAACCCATCAGCTCACCGATGGGCGATCCGAAGTGTCTGCGGTAGTGCTCGATCAAGTCAACAGTCTCTGTTCGCCACGTCGTTGTCGCACCCTGCGCCAGTGCGATCATCTTGGCATCCGGGGCGAAGGGATTGTCCCAGAATGCTCCAGGTTTCTCTCGGCTGGTCCAGACGAAATTGAGCGTCTTACCCGGTGTCTGATCACCGTAGCGAATACGCCCGACTCGGTACCGGAGCCAATCGATCGCAGAAGCACGCGAAGAGTCAAAACGGAACAAGACGTAAACACGGGCGGCAAAGTCGTCTCCCCCTTTGGATCGCTCGTCGGGGATGTCGAGTGGCCCATCCACACGCCAGCGCCAGCTCAGCAATGGTGTGTCCGACAACTCTACTGTCGACAAGGGGAGTACGAACCCAGAGGCTGCGCAGTTACTTTCAGAGCGCAGAGTTTCCCTGCCTTCGAGGATTTCGCGAGAATAGCTGGTATGGCGGCTCACAGACGGAAACACGATGGGTCTCCAGGCTTCGCCGCCGGGAGCCGGCAGAGGCATTCGCTGTTGGCTGTCGGGGGCCTGGCCCACCTCGACCGCGTCGCTGCGAGGGCCGGCAGCCGAGAGCCACGCCAACGCGACAACGCAGACCCACTTGTTTCCGGCTACTTGCAGATCCTCGCCTCCTGGACTCAGGCTGCCATTGACCCGTCGGTGCCGCAAACTGGCGATCCGCTATGCTGCCGCGCGCCGTCGGATGGGCAGTGCGGTGCCCCGCGCTGTGGTCACCAGTGGTTTGCGTGGGTGCGTGGTTGAGAGGCGCCCAGGATTCCCCGCCGGCGGCTTCAATGGATCGCGGGTGTCTGATTTCGGGTAAACAGATCGTGTTTCGACCGACTGACGAGGAGAATGAATATGGAAGACATTCGCTACGACGGCAGGGTTGCCATCGTAACCGGTGCTGGAGGTGGTTTGGGTAAGACCTATGCGTTGCGGCTCGCATCGCGTGGGGCAAGCGTTGTAGTCAACGACCTGGGGGGTTCAACAGACGGCACCGGAGCCGGTAGCAGCATGGCCGACGCCGTCGTCAAGGAGATCACCGAGGCGGGTGGTCAGGCGGTCGCCAACTACGATTCGGTCGCCACGCCGGAAGGCGGCGAGGGCATCGTCAAAGCGGCCATCGACAACTTCGGCAAAGTCGACATCCTCATCAACAATGCGGGCATCTTGCGGGATAAGACCTTCGCGAAGCTCGAGCCGAAAGACCTCGAGATCGTGCTGGACGTGCACCTCAAAGGTGCGTTCTTCGTGACGCAACCCGCCTTCCGATCGATGAAGGAGAACAACTACGGCCGAGTCGTCTTCGCCGCATCGGGTGCGGGGATCTTCGGCAACTTTGGGCAGACGAACTACGGCGCCGCCAAGATGGGCCTCGTGGGGCTTTCCAATGTGCTGGCCGTCGAGGGCGCGAAGTACAACATCAAGTGCAATGTGATTGCGCCCATTGCGAAAACGCGACTGACTGAGTCGTTGCTCGGCCCGATGGCGGACGCACTCGACCCCGAGTTCGTTACGCCGCTGGTTGCGTACCTGGTCAGTGAGAGTTGCGAACTCACCCACGAGATCTTCGACGTGGGTGGCGGCCGCTACGCGCGAATCTTCATCGGGCTGGCGAAGGGCTGGACCGCGCCCAAGGGTGCAGCACCCAGCGTCGAGGCGATTCGCGACAACATCGATGCGATCCGCGATACCGAGGGTTACTCGATTCCGACGAGCATCGCCGACGAAATGAAGGCGATCGCGGAGAGTATGAAGGGCTGAGAAAGGGTAAGGAACGCAGTGGCTCGGTGATCGAGCGACGCGACCCATCCCGGCTCGTTTACTACTCGACGCTGATGCTCGCCTTCTCGATGAAGAGCTTCTCAGTCGTCTTCCCGCTTTGACTTCCCGCATTCTCGAGCAGTCTTACGGTCTCCATGCCGTCGACCACCGCACCGAACACGGTGTGTTTTCCGTCGAGGTGCGGCGTCTTGACGAAGGTCAGGAAGAACTGGCTTCCGTCTGTGTTGGGGCCCGCATTGGCCATGCTGAGTATGCCCGGCTTGTCGTGCTTTCGATCCCCTGCGAACTCACCCGCGTACTTGTAGCCGGGACCGCCGCGGCCCGTGCCGGTCGGGTCACCACCCTGCGCCATGAATCCCTTGATCACTCGGTGAAAAATGATGTCGTCATAGAAGCCCAGGCGCGTGAGGTAGATCGTGCTCGAAACATGCATCGGGGCGCTATCGGGATACAGCTGGATCTTCATCTTCCCCTTGTTGGTGTCGAGGTTCCAGAAGTACTTCGCACCGCTCGTGAATTCAACATTCGGCGGCTCCGTGAGGTGACTCTTCCAGTCACTCTTCTGCTTGTCGACCTTCTGTTCCGTGATGAACGCGTCGATTGCAGAAACGGCTTTGTCGGTGGATTCTTCGGCCACGACCGACGTCGCAGCCAGACACATCATGATCGCCAGTGCTGCCATCCCGAGGTTTACTAGTTTGTTCATGGGTCGTCTTCCTCCAATGCTTGATTCAATTTCAAGATGCAATTTCATGATCCGATTTCTGAATCTAGCGAAGCTGAATTCGTCGCCATCGATCCATCTGCGAGGCCGCTCTGTTTCGAGTGGGCAAGTCGACCGAGCCGCGGCAGCGAGCGACCCACCAAAGATCAGGGCGTCTGTTCGAACAGCGCCTCGAGATCTGGCCAGTCGATCGCGCTTTGGGCAGCGAAAGCGCGAAGCAGCAGCGCTCGATCCTCATCATCGTCTTTTCCGCAGAACTCGTCTCGCGCCCTTGCGAGTGCTTCCGCGTCCGGAGCGACGGGTTCATCATCCTTGAGTGTGCCCTCGTCGTGTTCGATGCCGAGCGCGTCGAGCCACTCGATGAGCAGCTGCTTGCGGCATTCTAGGAAGTACATCGCGAGCAGCTCTTCGGCGACCGCATTGGCCGCGACTCGAGACAGCGCGCGCCTTACGGCCAGTGCCTGCTTTTCAGCAGGTTGTTTCTGCAGGTACGCCGGCCGCGCGTTCATCGCGGCGCTCGCGACGTACAGCGCCTGCTTGTACATATCGGGGGAGCTCTTCGAGAGTCCCCGCATGACTGTCTGCGCGCGATCGGCGGACATCGCTGCAAACACCTGGTAAGACCGCATTTTTCACTCCCGTTCAACTCTGCGGCTTTGTAGCACCCCGGCTGCGCGATCGCCTGATTCGCGCAATACGCCGATTCGATCGCCGAATACGGCACCGAAGAACAGACGCCCGTCAAAATGCGCGACTGAAGAAGCTGCGCCGAGCACACGGCCGTCGTGATGCATGTGCTCTCTGACACGGAACGAATCCGGCTCGATTTCGAATAACGACCAGGCGGTCCGGCACGGCCGTCTCCCCGCCGCGCAGACGACGAACCCGACACCCTGCGTGTGGCTGATCGCGTAAATCGAGCCTTCGGGACTCCACGAGAGATTGTCCGGATGGCCAACGATCGATACATCGCGGCGGACCCCGTTCGTGACGCCGCTGATCGACCCCGGACCCGTCTGCGCGAAGTAGACCGCGTCCGCCGATTGGAGCACGCCGTTGGGGCCCGCCGCCTGGCTGTTGACGACTGTTTCCCAACTCTGCCCGGGAAGCTTCCGCAAGACCTCGCCGGTTTCTCCTCCCAAGCCCGCAACCACGCTGTAAAACGCCGCTGCAACGGCAGATTGCGCGGGTCGATACCGGGTCGTCAGCAGCGAGCCCTGCTCTGAAATAATGACATCGTTGGCGATGGTTTGAGGCGGCACGCGCACGCAACCGAGCCAGTGCGCGCGCAACCGCTCTCCTTGCCTGTGCAATTCGAAGATCTCGATTGCTTCTCGGGATCCATGCGAAACGACCGCCAGCAGTGCCGTACCATCCCCAACGTCGTGAGCACCGATTCCGTGTGGCGAGAAGTGATTGCTGCCCGGTTGCGTCGTGCAGTCCGAATCGAGCCAGCGAGGACGCTGACCGGCCCCGGTCGTGGAGGGGTTCGTGTGATCGGTTGTTGCGTCCGGCCACAGCCGTCTCGGTGCTGGGGGTTCGACCCACAGGTCAATGGCAGAAAGTGAACCGGGTTCTTCGTCGGAGTGGCTCATCTCGCTGACGATCAACGCGCCTAGTGATACAACTACTTCGACGTCTTCGGGGTTCTGAAAGCCGCAGATCGTCCCGAGTTCACCAATCGGGGGGGCTGGATTGCAGGGGCCGGTGGTTTCGTCCGCGCATCCGAGCCAGGCGCTGACGACCCCTCCGGCTGCGGTTGTGACCAGCACTTGAATAACGAGATGACTGAGCTGCAGGCGTGAGCATCGCGATGCGAGCTCTCGCACTAGCGCGTGATCGTCACCGCGCCACGACTCCACGCGGCGCGCATCGTGAAGCCGGTGGTCAGCACGATCCCGGCGGCCAACGCAGAATGCATACCGGTGACTTCGATCGGAACCCCGGCAAGTACGTTCGCGATGCCGACGCTGACCTGGATGAGCCCGATTCCGAGTAGAACGGTCGTGGGTCGGCGCAGACTGGGCTCGCGCCGGCTGACCCACGCGGCGATGGCAAATGAGCCGATCAGCAAGTACCCGTTCATTCGGTGCATCAAGTGTAGACCGACGTTGCCCCTCCACGTTGGGAAGTACACGCCGCCATTGCACGTGGGCCACTCCGGGCAAGACATGGCTGCATATTGAGATGACACCAGGCCGCCGAGTACAAATTGCACCAGCAGTAGCACTGCACTGGCTGTAATCCAGCTTCGCGCGTCGACCGGCACCCCCCGCATTGCCGACTTCCCGCCGTGGGGAGTGCGCTCTGAAAGAGGTAGTGCAAGAGAATGCAGCGACAGCGCGATGAGCAGGCATGTCAGCGCGAAGGCGTTACCCGTGATCAGGTGCGCGGTCACGGTCCACGCGGTGAGTTTGAGCCAAACGGTGAGGGCGCCAAGCAGAATCTGGATTGCGAGCAACCCGGATGCCACCCCGATCAGCGGGCGGATCGAGCTTGCGGGACTGGCCTGCCCAAGGGCGGTCATCGCGAGTACGACGAAGAAAACCGCGACGCTTCCGGCTACGAGCCTGTGTGACCATTCAAAGCCGATTCTCAGGTTCATCTGCGGGACGAAATCGCCGAAGCACAGCGGCCAATCCGGGCAGGCGAGCCCCGCACCGTGGGCTCGGACCAGTGCTCCGAGCACGATCAACCCGAGCGTGAGCACGACCAGGGAGCCGAACCCCATAGCGAGTCTGCGGGCTCTACGAGCTTCGATCGCCGCATCGTCGGATTTGGTGGACACTTTGCTGGGCATACTGTTGGATAGGCTATTTCGACTCAGACGTGCCATTTCGTCCCGCCATTTCGACAAGAAAACGGAAGTCCATCCCGCAGCGTGTCGACTCTTGCGCATAGGAGACCATGACTCAAGATTCGGTTCATGCGACGCCGCGAAGCGCGTATGGGATGCGGCCGGAGCCGACCGTAGCAGTCGCTGTGCACGACGCGCGTCGGCCGGGGATCGGGCCAAGGATCCAATGGACGCCTGGTTGGCCGGCGGCCGGCGATTTGTCGAGGCCTCGTGCGGGGTTCCGCCGACCGATCGGAGTGCTTCAGATTGAGGTCCGTTTCGTCGATATTTGAGCCATCATGGTAGCCATGCCGCTCACCCCTACGCAGCACGACGACCCCCGCAGATTACGCGGCCTTCTCGAGCGAGTGGCGAGCCTCGCTGGCGAGCACCGGCTCACCTCGGTGGTGGTCGGAATGTCGGGCCTCGAAAGCGATCTGTTGTTTCCTGAAGTCGTAGATTTCGTTGGCAGCGCACTGAGGGTCGAAGACACAATATTTCGAATGACGCGGAATCGCGCGGTCTTCTTCCTCGCCGATGCGGACGAGATGCAGGCCTCGGAAATCATGCAACGGGTACTCAGCGGTTTCTACGAGCGCTTCGCAACGACCCAAAAGTCTGTCGTCTCGCTGACCTACTTCGAAGTGACGCCCGAAGCGAAGGATGTGACCGTCAAACAGGTTCTTCCTGCGCTGTTCGCGCCAGCTGCGGAGGGCCACTGAAACACTCGCCGATGCCGGTGGTTGGTCGTCGTCTGATCCCGTCCGGGCGCAACGGTCCTCGCCCGGACGACTCGGGAAGTCCTAGCCGAGCTCTGCCTCGAGCGCCGTTTCGATCTCGTTGTGGTTGAATTCGAAGCCGAGATCGAGTGCGACCTTTGGGACACAGAGTCGGCTGCCGAGAAGTTCTTTGCTGAGATCGCCGAGTAGCAGGCGCAGTGCGAACGCCGGGACCGTGAGCCAACAGGGACGCCCAAGCGTCTGCGCGATTGCGGTCGACAATTGGGCGTTGCGGACGGGATTCGGTGCCACTGCATTGACCGGGCCCGAAAAGCGATCGTCGCTGAGGATTCGAACGATCAGCTCGATCACGTCATCGATGTGTATCCATGGAACCCACTGCGTACCCGGGCCGGTGCGGCCACCGAGTCCAGCGCGGAACGGAAGTGCCATCATGGGTAGTGGGCCGGCATTTCTCGCGATCACGATTCCGATCCGAAGCGGCACCACCCGAACGCCGCTCGACGCCGCGGCCATCGCAGCCGCCTCCCACTGCTCGCACACATTTGCCAGGAAGCCGCTTCCCGCAGCCGCCGATTCGTCGAGCGACTCCTCACCGCGCGAGCCGTAGAACCCCACCGCAGAAGCGCACACGAGTGTCGCAGGGCGCTGGTTTTCAGGTAGCGATTCGATTGCAGCTACGATCGCAAGGGTGGATTCGACGCGGCTTTTGAGAATTCGGTCTCGGCGGGTAGCGGTCAGGCGTCCGCCAAATACGGGTTCTCCGGACAAATGAACCATTGCTGTACATTCGCGAAGCGATTCCCCCGGCAGCCGTATGCCGTCCCAAAGGCAAAACTCAACCGACCCGTCGGGGCTGCGCGGGGATGACCGGCTGACACAGCGTGCGGCGATGCCATCGCGGATGAACCGAGCGACGAGTCGGCCCCCGATCAGCCCAGTCGCTCCCGAGACGAGGACCCGATCGGTCACGCGTGGAGGGCCGGTGCGAATGCTTCGCGCGCGGCGCCGACAATGGGCGGGCCTGCGGTCAACGGTGATATCAAAGCAGCGCTGATTTCTTCGACGAACGCGGCGATCTGTTCACGAGAATGCTCGGCGGTTCCGAGGGATCGTGACCCGGTCGGCGAGGTCGTCGGCGAAGATCGCGAGTTCGAAAGGTCCATACTGTCTCCCTGGAATTGATTGCACCCCACCGCCGTAGCGCCCACGCGATCACGCCGGTACTAGCGCGGAGGCATTCGAATGGCACCGTCCAGCCGGATCGTCTCTCCATTGAGCATGGGGTTCTCGACGATCTGGCATGCGAGTTGTGCATACTCGGTCGGATTTCCGAGTCGCGCCGGAAACGGCACGGTAGCGCCGAGCGCTGTGCGGGCCTCTTCCGGCAGCCCCATCAACATCGGGGTTTCAAATAGACCGGGTGCGATCGTGCAGCAGCGAATGCCGTGTCGAGCCAGATCCCTGGCGATAGCGTCATTCCCACAACACCGCCCTTCGACGCCGAATAGGCGGCCTGGCCGATTTGTCCTTCGAATGCTGCTACCGAGGCAGTATTGACGATTACTCCGCGCTCGCCTTCGCTGTTGGGGTCGTTATCTGCCATGCGGGATGCCGCGAGCCGGATCGCGTTGAAGGTTCCGATCAGGTTGACTTCGATGGTTTTTGTGAACAGCTGCAGGTCGAATGGAGCGTTGTTCTTGCCGACCGTCCGAGACGCGCTTCCGATTCCGGCGCAATTCACCAATACGCGTAGGTCGCCGAATGCCTCGCGACCAGCGTCGACCGCGGCCGTCATCTGCTGCTCGCTGGTGACATCGGCTTCGACGAAGATCGCGCCGCTGCCGATCTCCGCAGCGATTTCGGCTCCGCGAGAACGGGCCAAGTCGGCGATTGCGACCGACGCACCGCGTTTCGCGAGCGCGCGCGCGGTCGCTTCCCCGAGCCCCGAACCGCCGCCCGTGATGATCGCGCCGATTCCGTTGATTTCCATCTTCTGTTGTCTCCCCATGGATCGAAAAGCCAGCATACCGCTCAGTCAGATGCGAGCACATCGGCGAGGCGCTCACTCCACGGCCCGGATCTACCGTTTCCCATGAGCTTGCCGTCGATCGAGGTGATCGGCTTGGCGCCCCGAACCGCGTTGGCCGCGATCAACTCGCTCACGTGCGCAAGCTCACCTAGCGAGATCGCGCGCTCTACGATTTCCGGAACCCTCTCGAGGCAGACCGCCCGGGCGATTCCGGCAACGGCTCCGCTGTCGATCGGTGGCGTTGCCAGGGTTCCGTCGGCGAGCACACAGAAGAGATTGCTGCGTGAGCCTTCGACGAGCTCTTGCGCCGCGTTGACGAGAATCGCTTCGTCGACACCGGCGCTCTGGGCGGCCTGGGCGGCCAGCGCCAGGGACAGCCGATTGGTGACCTTGAGGCCGCTGGCCGGTGACGGACCGGCGTGCGGCGGAGCGATGAGTGTGGCGGTCCACTCAGCAGAGTCGATGCCGATACTTCGCGGAATTCCGATCAGTCGCAGGCCGGTCGCATCGCGACTGGCCTGGAGCCGGATGATGCCTTCGCCCTTCTCGAAGGCTGCGTTCGACAATTCTTCGAGCGCAGCGAGCACACGTTCTTCATCCACTCTGCCGAGCCCGAGTTCGCGGGCACCCTCTTGCAGGCGCGCGATGTGGCGGCTTGCGAAGCGCGGACGACCAGCGGCGATTCGCACCGTCGAATAACAGCCACGCCCTTCGGAATACGCGCTGTCGTCGGGGCGCACGACGGCGGTGTCCGCGGGTACGAGGCTGCCGTCGACCCAGAGGACCGCTAGATCGGTCGAGCCGGGGACTGGTTGGTCAGGCTCGCCTCTCTGGCCTCTCTCGCCTCGCTCGCGTTCCGGCCTCGAGGACTTCAGCGGTCCTCTATCGGTGTGTACGCGGTCTCAGTCGGGCCAGTGTAGATCTGGCGCGGCCGACCGATCTTGAAGTTAGCCGCGTCCCCGTGCAGTTCCATCCACTGCGCGATCCAACCCGGCAACCGGCCGATTGCGAACATCGCGGTGAACATGTTCGACGGAATCCCGATCGCGTTGTAGATCACGCCCGAGTAGTAGTCGACGTTCGGGTACAGCTTGCGAGAGATGAAGTATTCGTCCGATAGCGCGATTTCCTCGAGCTCGATCGCGATCTCGAGGAGCTTCGTGTGAGCGCCCAGCTGGTCCAGTACGTCGCGGCACGCACGCTTGATGATTTTCATTCGTGGATCGAAATTCTTGTAGACGCGATGCCCAAAGCCCATCAGCCGGGCCGTATCGTGCCCAGCCTTGGCCCGTTCCACGAACTCGCGAGCGCTGAGTCCCTGGTCGCGAATGCTCGCAAGCATCTCGATCACTTCCTGATTCGCCCCCCCATGGCTCGGACCCCAGAGTGCCTGGATGCCCGACGAGATCGCGCTGAACAGGTTCACCATCGACGACCCGACCAGACGCACTGTGCTGGCGGAACAATTTTGTTCATGATCCGCGTGCAGGATCAACAGCAGATCGAGCGCCTTCTTGATGACCGGGTCAACCTCGTACTCTTCGCACGGTGTTCCGAACAGCATGTACATGAAGTTGCCCACGTATCCGAGGTCGTTTCGCGGGTACATCATCGGTTGGCCGATCGAATGCTTGTATGCATAGGACGCCATCGTGGGGAGTTTCGCGATCAAGCGATGGACCGAGATCTCGACCTGTCGCGGATCGCGCGGGTCGAGGCAGTCGGGGTAGAACGTCGACAGCGCTCCGACTGCGGCCGAACAGGCAGCCATCGGATGGGCATCCTTTGGCAATGCGCCGAAGAAGCGTTTGAAATCTTCGTGCAGCATCGTATGCATGGTGATCGAGTTGGTCAGATTCGAAAGGTTGTCGGCAGTGGGGAGACTGCCGTAGACCAGCAGGTAGCACGTCTCGAGAAACGTGCTGCGTGCGGCGATTTCTTCGATCGGAATCCCGCGATAGCGCAAGATGCCGGTATCGCCGTTGATGAAGGTGATCTTGCTGGTGCAAGACCCGGTATTCGCATAACCGGGATCGAGGGTGATGTACCCCGATTGTCCGCGGAGCTTGGTGATATCGATCGCGCGTTCGCCCTCCGAACCTACGATGATGGGTAACTCGTACTTCTTGCCGTCGATCCGGAGTTCCGCCATTTCGGCCATCGGGGCTCCTCTCAAGAGGTCCGTCGAACAGCCCGTCAAAACAGGCAGTCGAAGCGGGCCAGTGTGCGCGCGCAGCCAGATTCACGGGCGCGCTAGGGAGTCCGCAGGCTAGCGGAAACCGCGTACACCTGACAGATTGGCCGGCCAGTGTTTTCGCGCCTCCGAGAGCCTGAATGCGCGGTTCACGCTCGTCGCCCGGATCGAATCACTGCGAGGGCAACTTTTCGGTGCACAGTCCGATGGGGCGGCGGCGAATCAGGCTTTTGGGAGCGACCGCTGTTGACACGGTGCAGCATAGTTCTTGGTCGCGGACAGATCGAAGTAGTACCTTCCGAGCCAATCGGAGACTCATCATGGAAACCAACGACCCGGCCGCCGACCTCAAGGGTTGGCTCGCCGCAGCGACCGCGAAACCACACGAAATTTCTCAGTTCCTCGATACGCTGAATCATGCGGCACGCGTAAAGGCCATTCGTTCGTTGAATCGCACGGAGCAGCGCAACCTATACGAAGCGGTCGATGGTTTTCGGCCGCTTGCGTTGTCCGACCTGGTGCCCGCAACGCGCGAAAATTTCGCGACCGTGCGCCATTTCGGAAAAAACACCCTGCCGCTCTTCAGCCATTTCGAAAAACGATTCTGCCGACCGGTCGATGCAGACCCGGATCGTCCGACTGAACTGCTGGGTTTCAATTTCCAGACGATGGCACCTGTTACCGGCCCGGGCTACTTCGTTGCAGTCGACGACGCAGAGCGCGAAGAGGTACTGGTGGACTATCGGCGGGTACCGAAGGGACACCCCGATGGATGGCCATCGATCAAGCCCAATGAGCGCGGGCTGTCGCGATTCGTGTACGGATTCATGGTGGATACGCTGCGTGGTGTCTCAAAACACGTGACGATCGGTTCCGCCGCGCGCAAAGGGAAGGACCTGGGTAGTTGGTTCGTATTGTGCCGGGAAGAGTAGCAGTCAGGCGCGCATTGAAGCTGGCGCCGTAGTGCACGTTCGAGATCTCTTCGATCTGTCGGGCCGGGTCGCGTTAGTGACGGGCGGAGGAAGCGGAATCGGTCACCATATCGCGATCGGATTGGCCGAAGCGGGTGCCGACGTGTTGGTGGCTTCGCGGAAGCTCGAACGCTGCGAGCAGGCCGTCCGCGAAATCGAAAAGCGCGGCCGCCGCGGCGTCGCCATCGAGACCGACCTTGCGAGCAGCGACGCCGTCGAAGAGCTGGCCGAACGTGTGCTTCGCGAAACAGACCGGCTGCACATCCTGGTGAACAATGCGGGTGTGATCTGGGGTGCGCCGACTCTGGAATTTCCGCTGGAAGCCTGGGATCGGGTTTTCGCAGTCAACGTGCGGGCGTTGTGGATGTTGTCTCAGCGCTTCGCGCGGCATATGAAGGACGCGGGAGGAGGCGCGATCATCAACATTTCTTCGATCGCAGCGCGTCGCGGTGCCACCGAGTCCGAGGAGCCCGCGATCGCATACTCGGCGAGCAAGGGCGCGGTGAATTCACTGACGCTCGATCTGGGTGTGAAGCTTGCGCCGTACGGTGTGCGGGTGAACGCGATCGCACCGGGTCTGTTCGATACGTCGATGATGGACTATTTGCGCGACGACGATGAGCGACTCGCTAGCTTGCTCGCCCGCGTGCCGATGGGACGCGCGGGCCAGGAGGATGACATCAAGGCAGCGGTAGTTTTCCTTGCGAGCGATGCGGCGCAGTACGTGACCGCACAGACAATCGACATTGATGGAGGCTGGGGGGCGCGATAGAGCGACTTTGCGAAGGCCTCGCAATTTCCGTTCAATCAGCCTCCGGCGCGCTTGACGGTGTAGCCGCGCTCGCGAAGATCTTCGCACAAGATGTCGCAGTGATCCCCCTGTATCTCGATGACACCGTCCTTGGTGGATCCTCCAGTGCCCAACCGCCGCTTGAGTTCTGCGGCGAGGTCGCGCAGCTCGTCTTGAGATAGCGGCACCCCGGAGATCGTCGTGACGGTCTTTCCGCGTCGCCCCTTGACCTCGCGCCGAACCCGGACGACCCCGTCGCCGCGCGGCACGCGCGGGCTCTTGCGGCAGAGACATTTGGCAGATGGATGGCCGCAATTCGCGCAGACGCGGCCGGACCGGCTCGAGTACACCAGGTCGTCATCTCGGCGTGCAGCCATCGACTAGTCGTCTCCCCGCCGCGTCGCGGCCTTGCCGGCGGTCGCCGACAGCCTTCGGTGGTCCACCATCAAACAACGGTCCTCGATGACGGCGATACCCGCCTCGCGCAGCCGATCGGCGGATTGTTCGTGACGAATACCCAGTTGCATCCAGACGATTCTTGGCTGTGACGTCATCGAGAGGATCTCATCGGTGTGAGCCGGGATGTGATCCGCTGCGCGAAACAGGTTCACGAGATCGACCGGCCCATCCAGATCCAGAAGTGAGCCGAACACAGGCTCTCCCAGAACAGTCGACAGCTTCGGGCTCACAGGGATAATCCGGTAGCCGTGCGCCTGCATGTAGCGCGGCACGCGAAACGCATCGTCGTGTTCGCCAGCCTTGATTCCAACGACCGCGATCGTCTGGATCGAAGTCAGCAGCAAATTGCGCAGTTCGTTGTCGTCCACTTCAGCCCATCTATCACAGCCCATCCATCACAGCCTTCCCAATTTATTGTCCGATCAGGCGATTCGAAGCGGCTGGCCCGCTTCGCGTTCGTTCACTCCGCTCGACACCTGACTGGGCGCCCGATAATGTACCCCGCCATGCGGGACAAACGCCTGCGGGCCCTATCGATCGCGGCGCTGGTGTTGATCGCCGCCGGCGCGCGTGCCGAGATGAGCATCGATGACCCGGCGCTTCGAATCCAACAAACGAGACTCGACAACGGCCTGACGGTGCTTGCGCTGGAGGACCACACGACACCTGTCGTGTCGTTCCAGATGTGGGTGCGCGTGGGGTCCCGCGATGAAGCTCGCCTGACCGGGCTCGCGCATCTATTCGAACACATGATGTTCAAGGGGTCCAATGCGATCGAACCGGAGGAGCACGGCCGACTCATCGCCTCGCGTGGAGGGCGTTCCAACGCCTACACGACGCGCGATGTGACCGTCTACACCTCCGAAGTGACTTCGCAGGCCCTGCCGCTGGTGATCGCGCTCGAGGCCGAGCGCTTGGCGAACCTCGACATTACCGAATCGACGCTCGACAGCGAGCGCGAGGTCGTGATCGAAGAGCGTCGCATGCGCACCGACGACAGTCCGGGAGGCAGGGGGCTCGAGGCGTTGTTCTCACTCGCGTTCCAGGCTCATCCGTATGGCTGGCCCGTGATCGGGTGGGCAAGTGACATCGCGAACTCGACCGTTGTCGCCTGCCGTGAGTTTTTCGCAGCGTACTATGTACCGAACAACATCACGCTCGTGATCGTCGGCGACTTCGACACTGCTTCTGCACTCGAGCAGATCGAGCAGGCGTTTGGCCATCTCGAGGCGGCGCCGAGCATTCCGCGAAATACCACTGAAGAGCCGCCGCAAGACGGAGTGCGCCGCGCGGTCGTGCACTTCGACGTGCAGAGCCCGACGCTGGCGTTTGCGTGGCGCGCGCCGCCTTCTGGGCACCCCGACTCGGAGCCCCTCGACGTGCTCAGCCAGATTCTCTCCGGTGGCCGGTCGAGCCGGTTGTATCGACGCTTGATCTACACCGACCAGCTCGCACTATCCGCACACGGCGGTTATTGGGAGTGGGCTGACGCGGGTGTGTTCTACGCGTACGCGAGCGTTCGACCGGGTGAGCCGGTCGAACGGGTCGAGGATCTGCTGCTCGAAGAAATTTCAAAGCTTCGCGAAGACCCTGTCGACCCGTCGGAACTCGACAAGGCCAAACGACAAATTGAGGTGTCGATGGTGAGCGAGTTATCCACAAACCGCGCTTTGGCGAACCGGGTTGGTTACGAGGCGGTGGTGCTGGGCCGTATTCGCCCGCTGGTCGAACGACTCGCCGCTATCGAGTCGGTCAGCATTGCAGACGTTCAGCGAGTCGCACGAAAGTACCTGCGCAGCGACGGGCTCAACGTAGTCCAGGTGGTTTCCGAAACTGAAGCGCCACTGGCTGGGCGCGGCTCGTGAGACGCCTTGGGTCTGTGATAGCGGCGTCGGTCGCAATCGGTTGCTCGGGCCCGAGTTCGACGCCGATCTGGGATCAACCCCCGCCGCCGGTAGTCGATGCGCCGATCGTGCAGCCGGGCGCGCTTCACCGCTACGAATTGGACAATGGACTCGTACTGGTCATGCTAGAAGACCATCGGTTGCCGATGGTTTCCATCGGCATGACGTTAAGGCGCGGCGCCGCATCCGAATCCATCGAGGAGGCCGGACTTGCACAGTTCGCCACCGAGCTGATGAAGCGCGGCGCTGGCGAGAGAGATGCACTGGCGCTTGCCAGCGCGACGGACCAGATCGGAGCGTCGCTCGGTGTTGCGGCTGACTTCGATTCGATGACCGCCCAGATTGGAGCGCTTACCCGCGACCTGGACCGATTGATCGAGATCCTGGCCGACCTGGTGTTGCGGCCCCGCTTCGATCCCGCCGAAGCGCAGCGAACCCGCGATGAACTGTTCGCAGCGATGGAGCGTGCGAAGCAGGAGCCAAACTATCTCGAGCAAAAGCAGGCGATCGCGACGTTGTACCCCGGTCTACGCGCCGGGCTGCCGATCTCTGGTACGCCAGAGAGCGTCGCCAGATTCGACTCCCAAATTGCGCGCGAGTTTCACGGTCGCATGTTCATTCCGAACAACGCCGTGTTCTTCGCTTCGGGCGATATCGTGCCCGAAGAGCTGCTCGCTCGCGTTGGCTCCGCGTTCGGTGCGTGGCCCGCCGGCGAGATCCCGGCTGCGGGCTCACCACTGCCGACTCCGGTACCCCTCGAGCGGCAGATCGTCATCGTCGACCGCCCCGATTTGGTCCAGACCCGCATCACGTTGATCCACGAAGGCCTTGCGCGGACCGACCCCGAACGCATCTCCGCCAGCTTGCTGAATTCTGTTGTCGGTGGCGGCGGTTTTTCCTCGCGGCTGACGAAGCGCCTTCGCTCCGATGCCGGGTTGACCTACGGCGTAGACTCCGGCTTCAGCATGTATCGTGAGGGGGGGAATTTTTCGGTCTCCACGTTCACGCGGGTTGCCGAAGTGCGGCGAGTGATCGACATCATCCTCTCCGAGCTGGAGTTGGTTCGGACCAGTCCACCATCCCAGCAAGAACTCGACAATGCGCGCGCGCTGGCCGTCGGCGGGTTCCAGCTTGGGCTCGAAACATCTCATGCTCTGCTGGCAGCTTTGGTCAATTTGAACGTTTACTCGCTGCCGGAAAACAGCATTGACACCTACCGAAGCCGGATTCGAGCCACAACGACCGAGGACACCCGTCGACTCGCCCAACAGCTCATCCACCCCGAGCGCGCCGGGATCGTACTGGTGGGACCGGCCGAGGTGCTCGTGGCGCAACTCGAAGGGCTCGGCCCCGTAACAGTGATCACGCCCTAGAGCCCGATACAGCCCCATCGGTTCCTCGCGTTGTCACGTCGACTTTGAGGCATTGGACCGGAGCCATCTGCCAGACCATCGACGAGGCCAGACACATCGAGGCTTTCTCCAAGTTTATTCAGCGCAGGATGGGAACGATCTATCCCATTGGGGGCACCCTGAAGGTCCTGCTCGACCGGTTGCTGGTTGCGGATACCGCAAACAAGAAGTGCCTGGGGATGCAGACGTTGTTCGAGGGAATGGCGGTCGGGATCATGGATATGATGCGCCGAGAATCGCGCAACCCGCTGATGGCCGAACTCATCGAGCGCGTCGAGCAGGACGAGGCGCGTCACGCGGCCTTCGGTGTGTTGATGATGCGGCGAATGGTGAACGATGCAGCGCCTGCGGAATTGCACTCGATGGCGGACGGGGCGTTCGAGATACTCGAGGCGCTCAACGCTGGCCAGCAACTCGACATGTTGCGGCTGCTGGGTCCCAAGTACGATATCGATCCCGAGTGACCATCAGGATGGCCCTGGCGCTACCCAACTTCGCGGATTTCAACAGCCTGATCTATATGCACACTGTCATTCCCAACCTGAAGGAGCTGGGTCTCATCACCGAACGCACCGAAGACCAGTGGCGCAAGCTGGGCATGATGACCGACAAGCGCACACAAGCGTCCCTTGATTTCGGGCTGGAGAACTGACGAGCTCGCTGGCCTCGTGCTGGGCGGTGCGCGCTAGCCGAGCCGATCCAACAAGCGGGGAGTCGAAATCGCGGCCGGATGCAGAATCGGCGGCGAAGAGCACGCGCTACGGATCGGGCTCTTCGCCGTTGGGAATTTCTCGGCTTGCGCTTTTCGCTGTGGAAAACGCGTCCAGTGACCGGTCGATCGCGTTTTTGGCGGTCGCCGTCATCCCACCCCGTTCGTACTGTTCGACGATCAGGTTCTCGAGCCGGGCGACGACCGAATCGACCGTGTCTTGTGCGGCATCCAGATGGCCTCTCGTTTGGCTGGAGCGGTGGCCGTGTAGATCGCCGAACAAGTTGATCCAGTCCTCCGTCCGGCGCCCCGCATCCAACACGTCGTAGAACAGCCGGCCGGGTTTTTCGCCACCGCTGATCAGGTCGAGCGCTCCCGCAACCAGGCTTACCGGAACCAGCGCGAGATCTCGCAACGCATCGACGCCGACTTTCAACTGGAACACCGCGATGTCGCGGATCAGTTCCCAGCGGGTTGCTCGGCGCTGCGGCGTGTGGCTTGCGTCCATTGATTGATCGGATGCTACCACGCCGACTCACAGCACGTCCGCCGCGGCGCAGGTGCCGGTCATTTTGCGATCGGGCTCACCCAGTGCCTTTCAAAGTCGGACCATTCCGCGTCATTGGTGACCCAATTCGCATAGATCGAAGCGCCGCCAAAACACTGTGGACGCATCGGAAACGACTCGAGAGCCGAGCGGATCCCAAGCGACGCAGTGCGGATGTTTTCGACATGAGAGAGCTTGGAGTTGGGAGTGTCTTGAAATGCCGGAATTCCGATCAACAGCTGGTGGCTTCGGGCCGCGCAGGCCCACTGCGCGAGCCGGCGCGTCTGGTCGCGGACGAATGCGACGTATATCGGCTCGAATCGAAGGTTCGCGTTGTAGGCCATCAACACTGTCTGGTTCGCCACGTCCATCGTCGCTCGATAAAAGCCCGCGGACCAGAAGTTCCGGCCGATTCCGGCGAGCGGTATGCCAAGCAAGGCCGATGGCGGAGTCGCTTGGCTGATGATCCACGCGTCGCCCAGCTGAGCCCGCACCGTTGCCAGCAACTCCAGGTAGCCCGGCTCTGCGTCCCTCAACGGCTCGATATTGAAATGAACACCGTCGAATCCTTCGGTCCGCAGCCGTTCGTTCTGGGTCGCAATGTTCGATCGCCAGGTCGCCTGATCGAGAGCAATCCGGTCTAGTCGCGCCCCGAGCCAGGCCAGGAACACGCCTTCCGGGTAGGCAGCTCGGAGCTGTGCGAACAGCGGTGCTGCCGAGTCTTCAATGTCGCCTCCTGCGCGCGCCGGGCCAACGTGCACGAACACATAGCGGACGTTCGCCGCACGCAACCGTGCGATCAAATGAGCGACGTCTTCGGGTGGGACCGCCTCACCGGTCTGTACCTCGCGGCCTGTGTACCACTTGTGGCCGATCCACAACCCATTGGCGCCTGTGTCGAAACTCGCTGAGCCAACCGGATGACCGAGCCACGACACTGCGATCGAAACAATCGCTGCCGCGATCAGAAGCGGGGCCCAGATCTTCCAGTTGCTGGAGATTCGCAAAATGCCATCCGCACGGGGAGACGATCAACGATACCAGCCCCCCCGCCCGATCGCGTGCCCGAGCGCGGCGGCTGATCACAGGCGGGCTGTCAAGCCGACAGGTTGCCGGGAGCTCGGCTTGCTTGCCGTCGGGATTCGACTCGCGTTTTCGACTGGCGATCGCTCCACCACAGATAGATGATCGCGCCGAGTGGTGCCGAGACCGACACATGCCACGGCTCGAATGAGGCGGCCTTTTGCATCTCTACGCCCAGCACGGTGATTGCCATCGGGACGAACGAAAACAGCCGCTCGTCCGCTGGGCCTGGGATCCACACCGCGGTCGCTCGTCCAACACCCGTGAGGATGACCGGGATCCACGCCCAGCCGACTCCTGATTCGCGTCGCAAGCACTGGACGGTGGCGTACAGCATCAGTGCGGGAACGAGGAGCAACGCGATCAGTACGTAGTAGTGAACGTAGGAAATATCAGTCATGACAAACGGAAAGAGATCGGAGAGTTCCAACGGAGCCGAATTGAATCTCAATCCGATCAGTTTCGGCCCGCCCTCGGTGTCCGTCACCTGACCGACCGCCAATAGCGCCCTGTCTGGTCCGCTGAGGTGGTAGATGATCGTAGTGACGGGAACTCCCTCGGCCGAGTATCCCGACTCCTCCGTCACGAGCTGTGGGTCGACTTGATCCTCGAGTCCCAATATTCGGATGGAGCCCGCAATCTGGTCTAGCGAAATCTCCGACAGCGATTCGGGAGCAAACAGCGGAATGACCGCACTGATTTCGCCACGCTCGATGTGTCCGAGGCTGCGCAGCACGAGCTCCTGCGGCGTTTCTCGTTCACCGGCTCCCGCGACGTGGGACCACACGATCGCGGCAAGCACGATCGCGAGCGCAGCTCTCCAATCAATCGAACTCACTTTTTTTCCACTGATCTCGCTCGGCGATCATCGTAGCAGACAGCTGTCGGCCACGTCCTCGGATCGCCGACAGACCATAGCGGGCCTGCTAGCTGCGTTGCGCCGGTTTGGACTGGTAGCGGCGCAGTGCGCCACGGTGTTCGTTCTGGACATCTCGCCGAAGCGCCTCCGGTTCGAGCACTTCGGCGCCCGAGCCGAACGAGAGAATCCAGGTGCGCAAATCGGGTGTGTTTCCGACGTGCATCGTCAACTCTACACTGCCGGCTTTGCCCTTCCCGAAACGCTGGCTCGCGTGCCAGGTGCGCTCTTGGACATAAGTTGCCCATCGACGGTCGAAGCGAATCCGGACCTGGACGGCAGATTCGGCAATCACGCCGAACGATGAGCCGATGTAGTCATCGAAATCGAAACTTTGGCGCAACTCGAAGCGAGTGCCGGTTGCGCTGATTTCGCGAATTCGGTCGACTGCAAAGGTCCGGATTTCGTCGGACTTGTGGTCGAGCCCGACCACATACAAGCCACCGCTCCGGTACCAGACGCGATAGGGGTCGAGGTCTCGGGCGGCGACGGAACCCGTTCGCCCCGTCTGGTAGCGCATGTGGACCGTGCGTCGCCCCAAAACAGCGCCGTTCAGGGTCTGGATGGTGTCCTTGTAGAGTGCGTAGTTCTTGTGCGGGCCCGGCAGCACGCGGAAAGACTCGGCGAGCCGCGCGAGATAGGCGGACAGTTCAGGGCCAAGACCCGCCCGGATCTTCGCAAGTGCCGAGCGAATGGAATCGTGGAAGACTGTGCCTTCGAGCGTCCGCAGCAGATCTTCGCTGAACGCGAGAGCGAGGATTTCGTCCGACGTAAACGGCACATCACCGAGTCGAAACGTGTCCAGGAATCGGTAGTAGGCGCGCCCGTCACGCATCTGACTGATCACTGGGAAGCCGGCGAACATCAAGGCGTCGAGATCGCGATATACCGTTCGTCGTACACAGCCCAGTTCTTCGGCCAAGTCGTCCAATGCGGCGCCCGCCTGGCTCTTGGCCAGCCGCTGAATCAGTTGCCACTGCCTCGAGAGCTGGTCGCCGCGCATGCTAGCTATTGCTGCCGATTGACTCGTCGGAGAAGAACGCCACCAGTTCCTCCTCTCGAGCCTTCGCGTCGCGGTATCCGAGCTCGGTCAACGGACCGAGAAACTCGCCATCGAACAGCAGGTAGGAAAGCAAGTCCGATTCGGATGGCCCGCGACCGCCGATGCCGCGCATCGCCAGGCGAAGCAGCGGCGAGCGCGATCGATCCTCTGGCATTGTTTCGAGCACTTCCGCTGCCAGGACCCCGAGGTCACGAGACGGGCGAATCACCAGGTCGTGTATCGTGCGGAAGCGGTGGCCTCGCTCCCGGATCGAGACCTCGTTGATTTTTTCCGTGAAGTCGGGACCGAATGCTTTGATACCATCCTCGAGGATTTCATTCATCACATGCATCCTCGCCAGGTCCGTATCGAGATGGTCGAGGAGCAGCGCGTTGAGGACTTTTCCGAAGAGGAACAGCGGGCTTGCATAGTCTTCGATGTTGTGGTCGCTCGTGGCGATCTCGTGTGCCCGGGTCATGTGCTGACGCAGCGCGACCACCAGCACGCGGTCTGCACCGAGCCGAAGCGCTGGGGCCAGCGGAGTGTTGAGGCGGAGTCCCCCGTCTGCGTAGTAGGTCCGCCCCACGCGTACCGCTGGGAACAGCAATGGGATCGCAGCCGATGCAAGTGCATGAACCGGGAGCAGCCGGGTGGGGCGCGAAACGATCATCGGGTCCCCCGTCCACATCGGTAGTTTCTTGCGGTCACGGTTCTCGATGAAAATCGCAACGCGTCCACTGGCGATCTGTGTGGCCGCGATGCAGACGGCTTCGACGTTCCCCTGACGAATATTGTCGCGCAGTCCGCGCCACGGAATCGCGCGTACGACCATCCGCTCCAGGGGTTCTGTGTTCAGCAGACCGTAAAGGCGCTCGGGCGCTACGCCATGATTGCTGTCATTGCCCCGGAAGCCGAGTAGGCGCGAGGGGAGCCGCAACAGGTCGCGCGCGGACAACGGGATGACCTCGTCGATTCGCATCTGTGTCCAGAAGTCCACCAGCCGGGAGCCGCGATCGGCAGCCATGTTGGCTGTCGCCGCCAGATAGCAAGCGTGAATCGCTCCCACCGACGTGCCGCACAGGATGTCGAATTGGACTGGGTGGCCGAGTCGCTTGGGAAGTTCGCTGACCAGGTAGTGAACGACGCCAGCCTCATACGCGCCGCGAGCTCCACCACCCGAAAAGACCAGCGCCCGCTTCGGCTTGCGGCCGCCCTGGCTCGTGGGGTGAGAATCAGCCAACTCGTTCGACGTAGTCCCCGGAGCGGGTGTCGACCCGAATCCGCTCACCTTCCTTCAGAAATAGCGGGACGGTCACGACCGCGCCTGTTTCGATGGTCGCGGGCTTGGTCGCGCCCTGAGCCGTATCTCCCTTCATCCCTGGATCACACTGCGTGATCTCGGCTTCGATGAAAGGGGGAAGTTCTACGTTGATCGGTTTGCCGTTCCAGAACAAGACTTCGCAGTCGAGATTCTCGGTCAGGTACTTCCTGGCGTCGCCTACCTGATCCAGTGTGAACGGGGTCTGGTCGTAGGTCTCGGTGTCCATGAAGACAAGGCTATCGCCATCGAAGTACAGGAACTGCATCTTGCGTTCCTCGATGTCGGGGGCTTCAACCTTCTCACCGGCGCGAAACGTCTTGTCGACGACTTTGCTGTTGCGCAGATTCTTGAGCCTGGTGCGAACGAAAGCGCCGCCCTTGCCGGGTTTGACGTGTTGAAACGTTACGATCGTATAGGGCTCGCCCCCGATCTCGATCTTGAGGCCGTTCTTGAAGTCGGATGTTGCCAGCGCCATCGGTGCTCCCTTGGAATTCGGCGGGCGAACAATAGCCAAGGTCGGACCGAATCTCGCGTCGCAAAGTTCGCCGGATGCATGCCTCTACCAGGCCCCCAGCCGCAGCAATCACGAGATCGAAGCGGTCTCGACTTTCAGCGCGCCGTCACCGGCTCGCGCCAAGCCGATCCGGTAGCGCGCGCGGAACCCGAGTTCTGACGCTGCGCGGGAGGTATCGAGCGTGAAGCCGTACCGCAACTGGGGGCAGTCCAGGGGGCCGTCGCGCGATTCCAGACCGAGCGCGCGCGCCGCGGGCGATAGCCAGCGCAGCAGTGGTCCGGGCACGGGGATGCTGGGGCGTCCGGTCCAGTCCGCGACGACTGACAGGGGCACGGATTGGTCGCCGGCGATGTTGAAGATTCCCGAAACGGGAGTCCGGACGGCTGCTCGGACGGCGCCGGCAACGTCCTTGTCGGAAACCAATGCACAGATGGGATCGAACCCCAGCGCCCGCAGGCGAGTGCCCGGGCGCCCCGCGAGTGACGGGTTCATGTACACGTATCCTCCCCCCGCGACCACCGTCGGAACGCGTAGCAGTACGACGGTGAGCCGATCGTTGTGCACCTCGCCGTGAAAGATCATGTCGCAGTCGATCCAGGATCGGATTTCGGGCGGAACCTCCGGGTCGAGGTCCAGCTCGCTCTCTTCGTTGAGACGGTTCGCATTTCCGGGTGGCGTTCGGTACACGAACGCACTGCCGATTGCGATCAGGTTTCGGATCGACGCAGTCTCCAGACAATACTGCAGTAGTAGCCGGCTCTCGGCTGTGCGCTCGGAGATGCCGCCCACCAGCGGCGGACTGTCGGCTGCTCCGGCACCGTGGCGAGGCACGTAGACGACCGTATCGATCTCGGCTGCTCGGAAGCGCGTCGAGTGAAACAGGTCGCTGATCGGCCGGTGCTTGGCGATGTCCACGCGCGAGTAGCTGACGCCGCTCTGGCCCCCAGTCAAGAATCGGTCGAACGAACGGGGGGGAGGGCCGTCTCCCAACGCAAAGATCGACTCGACATCCTCATCGTGGAATAGCGTCTTCACGATCCGGCGCCCGATCGGTTCATCCGCGTGCGTGACCAGAACGCGCGCCATCAGTGGTTTCGATCGACCAACAGTTGAACTCTGCGTCGCACCTGGTTCGCAAGGTACCGGACCAACCGAGAATCCTCGGCGGCCTCGGGACCGAAGCGTTCGTGGTATCGAAGCGGTTCGCCGTACACGATTTTGTAGCGAACTGGATACGGAAGCAGCCCCAGAGGTCCCAGCAGCGGGAAGGTCGGAGTGATAGGTGCGACCGGTAGCCCGAGACTTCGAGCAAGCGGCTTGATGTCGTAGAGAATCGGTGTCTGGTTGTCGCTTCCTATGATCGCCATCGGGACGATGGCAGCCCGAGCGCGCAGCGCGTGCTCGACGAAGCCGACTCGGAACGTCTGGAGCCGGTAGCGGTGCGCGATGGTCTTGCGGATGCCGTCGATGCCCTCGGGAAACACCATCACGACCTGACCGTCATCGAGCAAATTTGCAAAGTTCTCGCGCGTTCCGATGACCTGTCCGACGCGCGCATAAAAGATGTTGACCCACGGAAGCGAGCCGGCCCAACGGTCCACGATCGTGCGTGCCAGCCGGGGAGGGTCCGTGTTCAACACCAAGTCGATGATTGCCATCGCTCCGTCGAACGGGAGCAATCCCCCGTGATTTCCCGCGAGCACCACCGGCCCTTCGCTTGGAACATTCGCGTGACCCTCGCTGCGCACGCGGAAGTAGAATCGATACAGCGCGTGAAACAGCGGAAAGCTGTTCTTGAACACGGCCGGCGAAAAACCGAAGCGGTCGTAGAGCGCTTCTTGCGGCCCGTCGGCATCGACGAGGTGCGTGAGCGCGGCCAGCCGCTTTAGTTCCTCGGCCGGAATCAGGCGATCGACCAGGCCGTGCGGATCCTGGGCCTCGATTTCCGATAGTAACGGTGTTGTCGTCCAGCGGCGCCTGGTCAATCGCGCGATCTTCTCGCCGCGTTTGGGGATGGGTTCGCTGTACTGTGACAGGGGAGGGGCCGTCGAACGAGACTCGTGTACGTGGAGTGAAGGGGCCGGTCGCACTAGCGGGCGCGCTGCTATGGCCGCCGGCATCCGCGCCTCGAGCTCGTCCAATCGGTCGACGAACGGGTTGGGGCCCACCGGCTCTTCGAATGGGTTGCGGCCCAAGGCACCACGCATACCACCACGACCACGAGCCAAAGGGATCTCGTGAGGCTTGGCCGGAGGTACTTCGATTTTCCTCATGTGGTATCCGCCAGCGGCGCGGGACGGCCGCGCAGTTCGAGTTCTTCAGCGAGTTCCGCCATCACGAGTGCACCCCGATCTCGAGGGGCGTACTCGAATACACTCATCCCGTGCGACTGGGCCTCATCGATCTTGACGTGATAACCGACGACAGCGTGTGCGATTTCCTTGGGGAAACGCTCTTTTAGCCGATCGAGAATTTCCTGGGCGAGCTTTGTCCTGCGATAGAAGGTCGGCACGACCATCGTGATATGGAGCTCCGGATGGTCGTAACGCTCTCGTACGATTTCAACCGTCCGCACGAGTTCCGCGCACCCGTCCATCGCCAGAAACGTCAGCGGGACCGGGACGACGATCTCGGTCGCCGCGCGAAGGACATTGAGCGTGAGAGGGCCGAACGACGGCGGCGCGTCGAACAGCACGAAGTCGTAAGCGTCGATTTCGCGCGATGCTCGCAGCGTTCGAGCGAGGCGCCCGGTCGAATCGGGATCGCTGTCGAAGCCGGGAAACAGGCCGAGTGACTTGTTGGAGACGATCACGTCCAGTTGCGGAACCCGCGTACTCGAGATCGGCAGCAGCGACCCGGGTCTGCGTCCCGGCTGGGTTGGATCTTGATTTGCACCGTGCTTGTCGACCCCGCGATCCCACGAGGAATCGCCCAATACCGAATCCAATAACAGGTCGATCGCGGACTGGCGCCGGCGACGAGTATCGACCCCCAGCACCTTGCCGAGCTGGCCTTGGGGATCCATATCGATTACCAGGACGCGACGGCCTCGAGAGCGCGCGAGGTATGAACCGATGTTCGAGACGAGAGTGGTCTTGGCGCTCCCACCCTTTTCGTTGATGAACGCGATGATCCGCGGACCCTGCACTCCGGTCTCCTGTGGGGGACTCGCATTTTCTACTCGATTTCAGCTCAGCGCTGACGCCCGCAGAAGAATCGCTCAGTCGCAATCAGTGGCTGGGGTAGTTGCGAGGAACCTTGGTGAAGCCACCCACGCCCGTCCCCCCTCTTGCGTACCTTGCCGGCGATCGGGTGTCAACGATGAAGTGCGGCGTCGCGTTTCTCAAAGGTCAGGGTGTTGGTATTCACCCGCGAGGAAACACAAGACACCGTGCACAACTAACGCCGGTTGGACGAGCGATGTCGAAAAACGAAACGGCGTTCGAAAGTCAGTCCGCGATCAGCCCTTCGCTGCCGCAACGGCCTTCGTCAGCGCCGGAACCACTTCGAACAGGTCCGCAACGACTCCGACGTTCGCGATCTCGAAGATCGGTGCATCGGGGTCCTTGTTGATCGCGATGATGTAGTTGCTTCCCTTCATTCCGACGAGGTGCTGGATGGCACCGGAGATACCGGCGGCGATGTAGAGCTTCGGAGTGACCACCTGGCCCGAAGAACCGACCTGGTACTGGTGTGGCAGCCATCCCGCGTCGACGACTGGCCTGGATGCGCCCATTGCACCACCGAGAACATCTGCGAGCGGTTGGATGACTTCGGGGAATTTCTCCGGGGCGCCAACACCACGACCGCCAGACACGATGATGTCGTCCTTGCTCAGGTCGACGCCGGCATTGTTGGAAGCCTTGATCTCGATGAATTTCGCGCGGAGTGCATCGGCCGAAAGCGACACGTCGAGCGCGGTGACGCTTCCATCGCTGGTACCTTCGAACGGTTTGGCCGAACCCGGCTGCATGCTGACGACTACGACATCGGAATGGGCCGAAAGGCGCGCGTCGAGCTTGCCGTTGAACACCCGTCGACGGAAGAACAGGTTCCCGCCATCGACTTCGATCTTGAAGCAATCGCTGATGAATGCGGCGTCGAGACCGGCAGCGATGCGCGGGGCAATGTCCCATCCACTAGGCGTGTTCGACAGTAGAATCAGGTCGGCGCCCGATGCGGCTATCGCTGCGCGAATCGCGGTGTTCGACGCGTCGACGCTGTAGTTCGCCAATAGTTCATTGTCGGCCAGCAGCACCTTGCCGCCGCCCCTCTTCGCAAAATCTTCAGCCAGGGCGCCAACGTTCTGACCGAGCACCAAGCTGCTGACTTCGCGCCCGGTCTCGCCGGCGATTTTTGCCGCCACGGTCGCCAGTTCGAAACTGGCCTCGCGGATCTGGCCTTTTTGGATTTCTGCAACGATGAGGATCGTGCCCATCGGATACTCCTTTTGATCTCAGGGTTCGGAATCGGCTCATGCGGGCTTGCCGCAAGAACTACAGCAAACCCAACTCTTTGATCTTTGCCAGCAGGCCAGCTGCCGCTTCGTCGGGCGAGCCTCCGATGATCTCTGCTCTGTCTCCCTTGGGCGGCGGGCTGATCGATTCGATCTTTACCTTGGCAGCACCGCGACCCACCTGTCCGGAGAGACCCAAATCGGCGGCCGTCTTGACATCCAACGGCTTCTTCTTGGCCTTCATGATTCCCTTCAACGATGCGTATCGCACCTGATTGAGGCCGGTTTGGACGGCGACGAGACACGGCGTCTGCACCGAGACCACTTCGTGGGAACCGCCTTCGATCTCTCTATCGACCGTCAGCGTTCCATTGGACCTCGCGATCTTCAAAGCCCCAGTGGTGTGCGGAATCCCGACAAGCTCTGCGACCATCGGCGGAACCGCCGCCAGGTTGTCGTCGTCGGCCATCAGCCCGGCGTATATCAAGTCTGGATTCTCTTCCTTGGCGACTGCGGCGATCAGCTTGGCAATGCCCAGTGCGTCAGAACCTTCGACTTCGGGATCGTTGACGTGGATGGCACGGTCGGCACCCATCCCGAGCGCAGTGCGTAGGGCCTGCGTGACGCGATTCGGACCGACCGACACCGCGACGACTTCGGTTGAATCGTCAGCGTCCTTCGCGCGCAATGCTTCTTCGAGCGCGTAGGTGTCGTAGCTGTTGATCTCGAACTTGATGTTGTCTTCCTTGATCCAGGCACCATCGGCTCGGATGTCGAGTCGCGCATCCTGATGCGGCACCTGCTTGAGGCAGACCATAATTTTCATGGGGGACGGGCCTCCGATTCGTTAGTGGGCTGGATTGGAAATTGGCTGTTGGTTGGCTGTAGAGGGGTTGTACTCAGGTTGTAGAAAAGGGTTGTAGCAAGAGGTTGTAGACAGAGGTTGTAGAAAAAGCGAAGACCCCGGGGATCTGCGCGCCCCAAGGCCGCTAGTCCGCGAGGAAATTACCCGAGGCTGTTGGGGATTTCAACCTTGCACGAATCCGGAAAGTGGCACGCTTTCGTGGCTTTAGCAGCGTAATCGACCCATAGGAGGCCAATCCGAGCGCGAAACAGCTCCGGAACTCGGAGCGGTCGACGAACGTTTGGGGTCCAGTCGCTCGGGCCCCGGGCAATGCACTGAAATGCGCCCTAACCTCCCGTTCGTTAGATCACGCCCGCATTGGCGGGCGCGCGCCGAGCCACTCAACCGGCACACGAAGATGGTCTCCATCTTCGTACTGGCCATCTTCGTACAATGGAGGCACAAGTCACCCATGTTGCACCGAACCCCTCTGCAGCGATGCTGGTTTGTGATCGCACTCATTGCGGCAACTTTCATCATGGTCGGACCGGCCGCAGCAGATGAACGCCCCAGCGAAATCGTTTATGACACGCCGGGGGTGGTTCCGCAGCTCGATCCCAGCTACCGCATGACGAGCCACAAGGTTGTTCTGATCACGGATCAAGCTCTCAACCCGCGACAGGTGACGCTGGAGGCAGGCCAGCTGGTCGCATGGATCAGCTACTCACCAGCAGCTTCGACGGTCGTGTTCGAGCGCGAGGTTGCGAAGTCGATGGTTTGTCACAGCCTCGTGAACTTCTCGATCGTGGAAGACGAATTGCGCTCTGCGCCGATTCACGCGGGTGAGTTCGCGAGCTTTTGCGAACTCGAACCCGGAAAGTACAACTACAAGATCAAACGACCCGACGCGAACCTGGCCGCGGGTACGGATGCGCGCAAGACACTCGAAGGACAGATCATCGTCGCAGGCGAGTGATCACAAGCGTTCAACAAGCGGTAGGAATTCAGGTCCAAGCCATCAGCTCTGGAGGCGTGTCCGGGGGCTAGGGTCCTCGGAAGGCGCGAATATCGATGCTAACGGAATTGATCACGCGCCCATGAACATTAGGAACTGGTCGAGGCTCGTGACCCGAAGGAACGGATTGGTCGCCTTCTGGTCGCCCATCGTACTGGCCGGATCACTCGAGTACAGATGACCCGGATACAGCAGCGTCTCATCGGGTAGCTGCTTCAGCGTCTGGTTCAGGCTGCGGTACATCGCCTCGGGATCTGAACCCGGTAGATCCACGCGACCACAACTGCCCAAGAACAGCGTGTCTCCCGAAATCAGAGAACCTGGCCGACCCTGCTCCTCCACCAGAAAACACTGCGATCCAGGTGTATGGCCTGGCGTGTGCAGCAGCCGCACGCGGATTCGACCGAGTTCGACCACGTCCCCACCGCTCTTGCGGACGATGTCGCTCTCTGAAGCGCCGGTCACCTTGCGAAGCCCATCCGCTTCGTGCTCGTTCACGTATAGAGGAACCGGATTGCGCGCGAGCAATCGGCCAACTCCCTCGATCTCGCGTCCAAATAGTTTGCCGCCCACGTGATCCTGGTGATAATGGGTGACCAACGCGCCCACGATGTTCATGTCGTCGTCGGCAGCTGAGTCGAGCAGTTCGTCGACGCTCCATGCAGGATCGACCACCAGCGCTTCACGGCTGGCCAAGCTGCCGATCAAGTAGGCGAAGTTCGCCATCTCACCCACTGCGACCTGGCGAAAATAGAGGTCGCTAGAGTCGATTGAGGACCCCTCGGAGTGGCGCTGCGCAGGTTGCTGGAGGTCGGTCATTGGTGTCCGTGAGCGACCCGGTCCATCCAGGCCTCGAGTTGGTTGAGGATTTCCAGGTGCACCTGTTCATCTGTTCGCTCGGATTTCTTGCGTACCTTGAAATGCTGATCCGCCTCGGAGAAGACCTGTAGCGCGGTCGGGGCACCGACTCGCGTCAGCGTTCTCCGCAACACGTCGAGTTCGCACTTTCGATCTCGTTCGCCCTGCAAGAAGAGCATCGGCGCGATGATCCGAAACAGCAACTCCGCACGCGCCTGCTGCGGCTTGCCCTGAGGGTGAAGCGGAAAACCCATGAAGAACACGCCATCGACTCGAACTCCCGTCGCCGCAAGGTCGGCGGCGATCTGGCCGCCGAGCCCTTTGCCGCCGAGAAACAGGTGGGCGGGTGCTGACACTGGGTCCGGCGACACCAGATTGACAGCGTCCCGAAACGTCCGTCGCAACACCGCATCCGAGTCGACGCGCTTCTTTCCTGCCTCTCCGAATGGAAAATTGAAGCGCAGCGTCAGAACACCGCGCTCGGTAAGTTCGCGTTGAAGAAACTGAATCACGGGGTCGTTGAAGTCGCGGGCAGACCCATGTCCCAACACCGCCCCGATTCGCATGCCGGTCGGCCACCATTGCGGCACACCGAGCACAGCCGAAACTTCAGAAAGTCCGTGAACGGGCTTCCGAAGCGGTATCTTCAGATCTTCGAAGCGTGCAGAGGGTTCGGGCAACGGATCCCTTTAGGGCGCTACTCTAGACTAATCGGGCATCCGACGGGAGGGGTCGACTCTAATGGGTGTACTCGAGTAGGGCTGTAACCCACTGAGGTCGTTATGGAAAAGGTGCTGATTACTGGAATTTCAGGCGGCCAGGGTAGGCTGCTCGCACGACGTCTGATGGAAAACTTCGAGGTCTGCGGGGTCGATCGGGTCGGTTGGGAGGGGCACCCGCGGGGAATTCGGGTCCATGTCGTCGATGTCCGAAAAAAGAAATTCGAGGATGTGATTCGGACCGAGACGCCCACTGCCATCGTGCACATGGGTTTCATCCGTCACTTTCGCGACGCTTCGACACTGCGCCACGACGTCAACGTCCGGGGCACGAAGCAGCTGCTCGACCACTGCGTTCACAACGGCGTCCAGGCCCTCGTCGTCGTTTCGAGTGGATACGTATACGGCGCGTTTCCCGAAAATCCCTACTTCATGGACGAAGACTCGCCGCTGTCCGCGAGTCGTTCCTATCCCGAAATTCGCGATCTCGTGGAAGTCGATACGCTGGCGTCAGCATTCCTCTGGCGATATCCCCACATCCAGACCTGCGTACTGCGTCCTGTCAACGTCATCGGCTATTACGTCCACTCGATGATCGGCCAGTATCTACGCCAGAAGCGAGTTCCCACGGTGATGGGTTTTGACCCAATGATGCAGTTCATTCACGAAGAGGACCTCTCCGAGGCCATCGCAAAAGCCCTGGAACAGCGCCTCCGGGGTGTCTTCAATGTGACGGGGCCCGGTCAGGTGCCGTTGCATACCGCGATCACCGAAACCGGCGGGACCGCTTGGCCCATTCCAGAACCGCTGCTGCGACCGATGTTCTCGCGGCTGTTCAAGATGGGGCTGATTCCGTATCCGCCCGGTGCTCTCGATTTCTTGAAGTTCCCCATCACGCTGTCCGGCGCCCGGTTCGTCGAATCGACGAGTTTTCGTCCATTGTTCGGACTGGAAGAGACGCTGCGAAGCGTCCAGAACTGACGATGTCGACCTCGAGCAGCCTCACCGCGCTGGCCGATCTCGCTGGATCGCTGTTGCCGTTGAGCGCTCGCGATCTGCAGACCCAGATCGACGATCAGCTGGCGAAGATCCCGAACGAGATCAACGGCTACGGCTACGACGCCTATGGGATGAGCCCCGCATGGATGGGTCGAGTCTTGTTGCCGAGCGCTCTGCTGTATAGACACTACTTTCGCGTCGAAACCTTCGGTATTGATCACTTGCCGCGCGGTCGGGTCTTGGTGATCAGCAACCACGCCGGCCAGCTTCCATTCGACGCAGCCATGTTGTCTACCGCGTTGTTGCTCGAGGCGTCGCCGCCACGCATCGCCCGCTCGATGGGCGAGTTCTGGATCCCCCGGTTGCCGTGGATCAGCGTTGCGGCAGCGCGGGCTGGCGCGCTGGTGGGAACGCCACGAAACTGCCGTCACATGCTCGAAAACGACGAGTGCGTGGTCGCGTTCCCTGAGGGTGTCCGCGGAATGAACAAGCTGTACAGCCAACGCTATCAGCTGCAGCGATTTGGGACAGGGTTCATGCGCCTCGCGCTGGAAAGCGGCGCGCCGATTGTGCCGGTTGCCATCGTGGGTTCCGAAGAGCAACAACCGGGTATTGCGAATCTCGCGAGCCTGGGCCGCTCACTCGGGATGCCGGCCATTCCGATTACCCTCACCTTTCCCTGGCTCGGTCCACTCGGCCTGCTGCCGTTTCCGGTGAAGTACCGCATCTATTTCGGTGAGCCGATGTTTTTCGACGGCGATCCTTCGGACGAGGACGCGAGCATCGAGAGCAAGGTCGAGGACGTAAAATACCAGATCAGCGCCATGCTCGTTCGCGGACGCAGTGAACGCCGACATGTGTTCTACTGATGGCAAAGCAGACCCGCAAACGTGTGTTCATCCTGGGCGGCGGTGCGTCGCTCGGTGCTCACCAGGTCGGTGTGATCAAGCGTCTGGTCGAACACGGCATCACGCCCGACGCGATCGTCGGGTCTTCGATCGGCGTGATCAACGCCTGTATCTACGCGAGCGGTGGCGTCGAGAGCCTGGAGCGCGCATGGCTCGACTTTCCTTCGGTCGCCCGCGTGCTGCGTCCGAGTTTTCGCCACAAC
>JAQBGU010000056.1:0-3788 GCA_032128375.1 Deltaproteobacteria bacterium
CCCGGGCTGTCCCAGGCCTTGGCGAGCCCGAAGTCGAGCACCTTGACGATGCCGTCGGCGGTGAGTTTGATGTTCGCGGGTTTGAGATCGCGATGGATGATGTTGTTCTCGTGGGCCGCTTCGAGAGCGGCTGCGATCTGCTTCACTATTAATGATGCTTCTTTGACGGGAGTGGGGCCGTTTGCGATTTGTTCGGTGAGGTCGATCCCCTCGACGAGCTCCATCACCAGGTAGTGCAGCGTGCTGCCGTCTTCCGACAGGGTGTTGCCGACGTCGTACAGCGCACAGATGTTGGGGTGGTTCAGTCCAGCGACGACCTGGGCTTCACGTTCGAAGCGGGCGAGGCGGTCGGGGTCCTGGGCGAAGGCTTCCGGCAGCAGCTTGATTGCCACCTCGCGGCCGAGTCGCGTGTCCTGGGCCCGGTAGACCGTGCCCATCCCACCCTCACCCAGGTGAGCGGTGATCTTGAAGTGGCCCAGCGTTCGATCGATCATGGTCGGGGATTGTAGCAGGGAAATTAGGGGTCAAGTCTTGGCATGACACTTCGACTCCGTCGGGCATTCGTTTAGGTTCTTGCGAGTTACCGGGGTGTAGTGTCATGCCAAGACTTGACCCCTAATCCCGACCTCTTGACATCCCACAGGAGGCCGACTAAACTCCTCTATGCATCCCACATGTAGAGGAGAGTGACGGTGAAAGATCGATCGACAATCCTTCAGGGCACCCTTGATCTGATGGTGCTCAAAACGTTGGAGCAGTTGGGGCCGATGCACGGCTATGGCATCGGACGCCGCATCGAGCAGGTCGGTCAAGATTTCCTCGTCGTCAACCAGGGCACGATCTACCTCTGTCTGGTCCGTCTCATCCAGAAGAGGTGGATCGCCGCGAAGTGGGGTACATCCGACAATAACCGCAAGGCCAAGTTCTACTCGGTCACGACGGCCGGTCGGAAACAGCTGCAACTTGAAACCGAGAACTGGGAGCGCATCTCGGGCGTCATCGGCCGCATGCTGCAGCCTGCGGAATGGAGCTAACCCATGCTCGCGCACATTCATCGAGTCGTGGCCCGCATCCGCGCGGTATTTCACTCGAACAAGCTCGATCACGATTTCGACCAGGAACTCGAAGCCCATCTCGCGATGTCCGAGGCCGACAAGATGCGCAGCGGCATGACGCGCGAGCAGGCCCACCGCGCCGCGCGCCTCGAGTTGGGGGGCCTGACGCAACTGCGCGAGGCCGGCCGCGAAGCCCGAGGCCTACCGTGGTTGGATCCATTCTGGCTCGACCTCAAGCTGGGCGTCCGCATGTTGCGTAAGTCCTGGGGTTTGACGATCGTCGGCGGTCTGGCGATGACGGTCGTGATCTTCATCGCCGGCTTCGCCTTCCAGATCTTGCACACATTGCAGGGCCGAGAGCTACCGCTGAACGAAGGCGAGCGCATCGTTGCCATGGCCACCTGGGACCCCGTTGCGAACGAGCAGCGAGGCATTCCCGCGGCGGACTTCGCACGTTGGCGAACGACCCTGCGCTCGGTTGCGGACATCGGCGCGTTCCGCACGGTGGAGCGCAGCATGGTCACCGAGGATGGCCCTTCCGAGCCGGTCGCAATCGCCGAGATGACCGCCTCGGGTTTTCAGATGACACGCGTGCCGCCACTGATGGGACGACCGCTCATCGAAGAGGACGAACACGACGGTGCCATTCCGGTCGTCGTTATCGGCCATCACTTGTGGCATTCGAAGTTCTCGTCCGACCCGCAGGTTGTCGGACAACGCGTGAGTCTCGGCGGCATCCAGCACACGGTGGTCGGCGTCATGCCGAAGGAATTCGGGTTCCCCGTGAATCATGGAATCTGGACTCCGCTGCGGGTCGATTCCGTCGAGCGCAAGGCAGCGCAGGTCCTTGCCTTCGGGCGACTCGAGCCGGGTGTTTCGCTCGAACTCGCTCAGGCCGAGCTCTCGACGGTCGGGCTGCTGCCGCCCACCACCGATCTGCAAGCGGACCTGCAACTGCAACCTCGCGTCATGACCTATACCGACGCGTTCACCGGCGATCTTTCGAGCGGACAGGGTCGCTGGACGGTTCGCCTCGTCCTGTTCTTCATAAGCCTTCTGCTCCTTCCTCCATGCGCGAACATCGCGATCCTGGTCTACGCCCGCACCGTTACGCGGCAAGAGGAGTTCGCGGCAAGGACCGCGTTGGGCGCAACTCGTCGCCGCATCGTCGCGCAGCTTTTCATCGAGGCGCTCGTACTTGCGGGGGTAGCGGCCGGCGTCGCGCTTGTTCTCGCCAACGTGAGCGTGACGTTCTTGCGGGACTCCGTCTCGTTAACAGCCGATGGTTTTGCGGCGCCGGGCGGGGCTCCTTTCTGGATGGACTTCTCGCTGTCGTTCGCGACCGTCGTGTTCGCAGCCGGGCTCGCCGTGGTCGCTGCCGTTATCGCGGGCGTCCTACCTGCCCTCAAAGCAACGGGGAGTCAGATGCAGCAGGTGCTCCGTGTGTTGGGAGGCGGCGGTGCGGGAATGCGACTCGGCGCGACGTGGACCGCGTTGGTCGTGGCGCAGGTCGCGCTTTCGGTTGCTGCGCTGCCGTCGGCGGTAGAGATGGGATGGGGGACGATCCGAAAAGGAATTCTCGGACCCGGGTTCGCGGCTGAGCAGTACATGACGGCGCGGATCGCGATGGATCCCGCGACGTCGTTTGGCCTCGCGGCTGATCGCGAGCAAACCGCAGTCGATTCGCGTTACACCGTTCTTCAGGCCGAGTTGGTGCGCCAACTCGAGGCAGAGCCCGGCGTCCTGGCAGTGACCCTGCTGTCGGCGTTGCCGGGTGATGAGCCGTGGGCCCATGTCGAGGTGAGTGGCGTCACGATGCCGAGGGACGGCATCTTCGAGTCGAACGACCTGGTGCGATTCGCTCAGGTGGACGAGGCCTTTCTGGACGCGTTCGAGATCCCGATTCTGGTCGGCCGCAAGTTCGACGCTTCAGATTTCGCGCCCGAAAGCACTGCGGTGATCGTCAACCAAACGTTTGCGCAGCAGTTGCTGGGCGATGAGAGTCCACTGGGCCGGCGGGTCCGTTATCTCGATGCGCTTGACGCCGAACCCGGAGGAGAGCCGGGACGCTGGTACGAGATCGTCGGAGTCGTGCCGGACCGACCGGCAAACGCGACCTCCGGTACGCTTTACCATCCATCTGCGCCAGCGCAGCAAGAGTCGTTACACCTCGCCTTGCGCGTCGGACCGACCGCGGTCAACTCCATCGACAAGCTCAGGGCGGGGAGGCTCCAGGAAATCAGCATGGCGCTGGACCCGACGTTGGTTGTGGACGAGCTGTTCACACTGGATGAGATCTACCGCGAGCAGCAAATCGGGAACAACATCGGCGCCGTGAGTATCGGCATCGTGACACTGAGCGTGCTGCTTCTGTCGGCCGCCGGGATGTACGCGCTGATGTCCTTCACCGTCAACCAGCGTCGGCGGGAGATCGGGATCCGGTCGGCACTCGGCGCGCAACCGCGCCGCCTGCTGGCGGGAATCTTCAGACGTGCGTTGCGTCAGCTCGGCGCAGGAGCGTTCGCCGGCATCGTCGTGGCGCTTGTCCTGGACCATTTCGTGCCGATCGAGTTGGTGGGTGGCTGGAACATCCCGGCCATCATTCCCGTAGCGGCAACTCTGATGGTCGCGATCGGCCTTCTATCTGCCTTCGGACCGGCCCGCCGCGGACTTCGAATCGAACCGACGGAAGCGTTGCGGGACGGGTGAAGGGGTCAAGTCTTGGCATGACAC
>JAQBGU010000057.1:0-2514 GCA_032128375.1 Deltaproteobacteria bacterium
CGTCGGGAAGCGCGACCGCGCTGAGCAGTCCGACCCAGATGAGCTGCGGCAGCCGCGAACACGGTCTCATGGACTTTTCCCTATTCGGGCTCCATCGAAATTTCCTCCTCGAGGAGCAAGGTTTCGATGTCCCGGAGCAGCATACGGTAATCGAGAAATCCGCTGCTGTAGATATTTCGGATCGCGAGGTGGGAGTCGACGAGAAACACCTTGGTGAGGTGGCGAATCACACCGAGTGATTTCCCATCTTCCGCCACCACGAGTCTGAGCGCGTCCTGTCCGAAGTCGTCGAGCACGGGGCGAATTTCCCGATCGGACTCGGCGGTCAGAAAGCGCCACCCTCCCACCGGCTTCAGATGATCGCGCAGGATCGCCAAACGCGCTGGAGTGTCCGTCACGGGATCGAACGACACCGTCACCATCTGGACGCGGCTTGCGAGATCGCGAGTTGACGCGAGCGCCCGGTCCATTCGACGCAGCGATGCCAACACCAACGGGCATCCCCCGGCGTCCGGGCAACTCGCGTACACGAAGGACACGACCGCGCAGTTTCCCGGACCGATATCGAGCAGTGAAACGCGCTCCCCCGCAGTGTTCAGCAGTTCGTGGTGCCCGACCCGGTCGATCACAGGCAGTTCGTAGCTGCCGGGCTCCGGCAGCTGATAGAGCGGTCGCCCATCCACGCGTTCGGCGGCCGCGGCCAGTCCGGGAGCTGGCCACATCAAGACCGCACACAGCAAACGCGCAGCGCTTCGGCGGTTGGTTACGGCACGCGGGATGGACATCGGCACGACCTCGATAGCTCGTTGATCGTAACACCTCTGCGGGCGCCGCCGCCTCCATCCAACGTGAGCGGCGGGTCGAGAGACGAGAGTCGCACACGGAGAGATGAGAGTGGCACGCCGAGGGACGAGAGTGGCACGCGGACAGCGCTTCGGATTCGGCCGCGCCGGGCTTTCCACGCGCACGCCAGCACGGCACACTGCCCGTTCTGTGGGCTACCGAATCCTTGCACTCGACATCGACGGAACGATTCTCGACCCGTATGGAGGGTTGCCCGCGGCGGTCCGAGATGCGGTTGCGGCCGCTCGGCGCCACGGCCTCTGGGTCGTCCTCTGCACGGGTCGACGCTTTCGCACCGCCCTCCCCTGGGCTCGGGAGCTCGAACTCGAAGGAACCATCATCGTCAACAACGGCACCCTCGTGAAGGACATTCAATCCGGCGAAACACTGAGGCACGTCTACCTTCCAATCGATGAGTACGCTTCGGTCATTTCGTTCGTACGCCGCCGGGGATCGCCGCTCGTCTACGTCGATACGTATCACGAGCACGTCGATCTGATCACGGAACGCTGCTCGAAAACTCATGCCTACCAGCGCGCGTACCTGAGTGACAACACCGACTTTTTCCAGACCGTCGACGACCTGCGCGACCAACCGCGATCCGATGTGATCATGGTGAGCACGATGGCCGACGAGGCGACGCTCACAGCGATGTGCGAGGAAGCGCGCGAGGAATTTGGCGATCGACTCCACATCCACACCCTGATCAACAAGAACTACCAGGGACTGATTCTCGAACTCCTGTCACCGCTGTCGGGAAAGTGGGCCGCGCTCGAGGCAGTCGCCGCTGAAGCAGACATCATGCCAGAAGAAATCATCGCCGTTGGCGACGATACCAACGACATCGAGATGATCCGCCGCGCAGGACTCGGGATTGCAATGGGAAACGCCGCTTCGGAGGTCAAGCAAGCCGCCGATCACGTGGTCCGCAGCAACGCCGAGGGCGGTGTCGTGGAGGCGATCGACAAAGTGCTGCTGCTCGTCTAGGAGCGCGATCCCAGAATGGGATCGCGTGACGCCGCAAGCGAATCCGCAGGATTCGCCCGCTACCCCAACCGCATCGGGAAGATCGCGTCAAGAAGCAAGCCGAGCACGAAGAGCGCCCCCGCCATCCGCGCCAACGAGAAGACGGGCGCCGCGTACCACAGCGGCCAGTAATGGCACCCGGGTGGCGCGGACTCGGGAAGCGGCTGCGAGTGGATCTTCAGCGCCCGCCACAGATGAGGTGCAGACGCAATCACGAGCAGGGACCAGACGCCGACTCGCCCGACGAGAACCAGACTGATCACGAAGACGAAAAACAAGATCATCAGCCCCTGATTCAGGAACAGCGCGCGATCCGTTCCCATGCGAACAGGAAGCGTCCGGATTCCGCGTTGGGAATCGAGCTCGATCTTGTCGATGTGCTTTCCAATCAAGACGGCTGCGACGAGCAACGCGTACGGCAGACTGGCCACCAGGATCCAGGGCTCGAGGCCGCCGGTCGTCGCAAAGTAGGTACCGCCGACCATCAATGGACCCCAGACCAACGCCACGGCAGGCTCGCCGAGGCCGCGAACTTTCAGTTGAATGGGCGGCGCACCGTAGCCAACTCCAACGGAGAGTCCGAACAACGCAAATGCCGCCACGGGCCAGCCCTGAATTTCGGTGAGGTACAGAACAATTCCGAGG
>JAQBGU010000058.1:0-11149 GCA_032128375.1 Deltaproteobacteria bacterium
TCGCTCGAGGGCGAGGAAGCCTTCGCGTCGGAGCGCAAGTCGCTGATGGCGGCCATCGGCAGCGGCCGAACCAACAGGGACCTCGCGCGGGAGCGCTTTGGCGATCTGGATGCGGCAGGTCTGTTAGGCCAGTGGCGCAGCACCGCCCACTCGCTCAGCGAGATGCTGGGCGAATCGGATCCCAAGCGCCGCCTGCCCTGGTTCGGGCCGGACATGGGAGTCGCGATGTTCACGACCGCCCGCTACATGGAGACCTGGGCACACGGCCAGGAAGTCTACGACCTCGTCGCCGCGCCGCGCATCCATACAGACCGGATCAAGAACATCGCCACCATCGGCATGAAGACCTTCGGTTGGACTTTCGTAAATCGAAAGAGGGAAATCCCGGGGCCGCCGCCCTACGTGCGCTTGGCGGCGCCTTCCGGCGACGTGTGGGAATGGAACGAACCCAGCGAAAACGAGTTCATCCGCGGCGAAGCTGTCGATTTCTGTCAGGTCGTCACGCAGGGACGCAACGTCGCAGATACGAAGCTCACTGTCAGAGGCCAGGTCGCGACGCAGTGGATGGCGATCGCTCAGTGCTTCGCCGGCGGGCCCGTCGACCCACCAAAGGCGGGAACGCGGGGACCGCAGATCCAATCGGGATAGGCACACCGAAGCCGCGAAGAGCATCGAATCGAACCAACCGCAGGGAGAGGGAGCAGCATGGATCTTGAATTCGATGGCCGCTACGACGAGTTCCGCGAGCAGGTGCGCGATTTCGTAGCCAAACACCGCCCCACCCAGAATTTCGGGCTCTCGGACGGCAGCAATGCAGATCGGGTCGCCTGGATGACTCTGCAAATCGAGCACGGCTACTGGGCCCGCACGATTCCGGAGGAGTACGGCGGATACGGCGCCGAGCCCGACCTGCTCGAGACCGTGATCATGGACGAAGAATTCAACAAGGCGGGCGTGACCCGCGGCATGATGGCTCAGGGTCCGTCGATGCTGGTCCCGACCTTGCTGAGTCACGGCAGCGAGGAGCAGCGCAAGCGCTGGATCGGTCCGACGCTGCGCGGCGAGGTAATCTGGTGCCAGGGTTACTCCGAACCCGGCTCCGGCAGCGATCTGGCGAGCCTACAGACACGCGCCAGTGAAGATGGGGACGACTTCATCATCAATGGCCAGAAAATCTGGACGAGCACCGCGGACAAGGCACAAATGTGTTTCATCCTCGTGCGGACCGAACCCGACGCCAAGAAACACGAGGGCATCAGTTACATCCTGCTCCCGATGGACACACCGGGTATCGCAATTCAGCCGCTGCGCACGATGTCGGGGGACCTCGGCGAAAACTCGTTCAATCAGGTCTTCTTGACCGACGTGCGTGTGCCCAAGGCCAACGTAGTGGGCAAGCGCGGCGAAGGCTGGAAGATCGCGAATACGACGCTCAAGCACGAGCGCAGCTCGCTGAACGCAAACGCCGAAGGCACCTTGATGCGACTCGCGCGGTTGATGAACAACGAGACCATCAACGGCGTGCCCGCCATGGCGAGTCCGATCTACCGCGACCGGCTGATGAAACTGCAGGCCCGCGCGCTGTCGATGAAGCACCACGGCATGCGCATGCTCACATCGAGCATCAGGGGCGAGTCGACCGGGGTCGCGGGACTCATCGTCAAGCTACAGAATTGCCAACTCAATTTCGACATGGCGGCACTCGCAATCGACGTGATGGGCGAACTGGGTGCCCTCTACGACCACAGCAAGTACGAGCGCGAGCGCGGCTACTGGCAGTCCCACTCGATTTTCTCACTCGGGCTGATCATCGGTGGCGGCACGGCCCAGATCCAGAAGAACATCATCGCAGAGCGCGGGCTCGGTCTGCCGCGTGAGCCCAAGCCGGCGATGGCCTGACAATATTTTCGCGACATAGCAGACCGCAGGGAGCGCACGAAAGAACATGGATTTTGGACTCTCAGAAGATCAACTTCTGTTCGAAAAGACGGTTCGGAGTTTCGTATCGGACCAGGTACCCATCGAGCGAGTGCGCGAGATGCGCGACAAGGATTGTCCGAATGACCGCGCCGTGTGGAGCGCGTTGGCTGAACTCGGCGTCGCCGGAGTACTCGTACCCGAAGCGCAAGGCGGTAGCGCGCTCGCCCTGCTGGACGCCGCGCTCGTCTCGCAAGCGCTGGGCCATGCAGTGACACCAACCCCGTTCCTCGCATCAGCAGTGATGGCGCCCGTCGCGCTCACGGCAGTATCCGGAAGCGATGCTCTTGCATGGTTGACCGGGATATCGACCGGTGATCTCGTCTTCGGCGTCGCCGTGACAGAACTGTTCAGTGTGCGCGAAAGTGCCGGCGTCAGCCTGAAGGCCGGCGCGCTGCACGGCAAGGCGATGATGGCAATCGATGCCTGCGCGGCCGACTTCCTGCTCGTGGCAATCGACGCCGACACACTCTGCGTGGTATGCGGCGACGCGCCCGGGCTCGCGATCACCCGCCTCGCGACTGTCGATGCGACGCGTTGCACGGCCGAGGTGGTATTCGAGGGCGTCATGCCCGAAGCCGTGTTCGACGGCGCACGAGATGCGATCGCGCGCATGCTCGAGGCGGGTCGCATTGCGCTCGCGGCCGATGCCCTGGGCGCCTGTGAGTCGATGGTCGAGCAGGCCGTCGCCTACGCGCTGCAGCGCAAGCAGTTCGACCGCGTGATCGGATCGTTTCAATCGGTGAAGCACATGTGTGCCGAGATGATCGCCGAAGTCGAGCCCGCCCGATCACTGCTCTGGTATGCGGCACACAGCTTCGACGCCATGCCGCATGAGGCCCCCCTGATGGCGTGCCACGTGCTTGCGCACACCTCAGAAATCGCTCGCGAGATCGCGAGCGTCTCGACCCAGGTGCACGGCGGCATTGGTTGGACCGACGAGCAGAACCTCCACTTCTGGTTCAAGCGCATCGGCAACGCCCGCCATCTACTCGGTGGCCCCGAGTACCTGCGAAATCGCGCCGCGGAGCTGCAGGGCTTCGCGGCCACGGCCTAGCGGCCAAAACGAAGGAGCCTCTCCGTGCAAACAAAGCTCGCTGACGACCTCGGCCTCGAGTTTCCGATCTTCGCGTTTACCCACTGCCGCGACGTCGCCGCAGCGGTCTCGAAAGCCGGAGGGCTCGGGGTACTGGGCGTTGCGGGCCATTCGCTTGCGAACCTGAAAATGGAACTCGAATGGATCGAGAACGAGGTCGGCGATAAGCCCTTCGGCGTTGATCTGCTCTTGCCCACCAAGTTCGTCGGCAGTGACAAGGGCGGCTTCGACGGCGACCAAATGGACGAGCGCATCCCGGACGAACACCGAAAGTTCCTCGAAACATTGCTCGAGCATCACGGGGTGCCGCCGTTGCCGAGCGACGTGAAGCTCGCACCCGAATTTTCGGTCGGCTATGAGAGCCAGCGCGACGTTGTCGAGCTGGTGTTCCAGCACCGGATCAGCCTGATCGCATCGGCGCTCGGGCCGCCGCCGCCTTGGATGATCGAGATGGGTCGCCAGCACGCTGTGAAGGTCGCAGCGCTTGCGGGCACGGTCGAGCACGCGCGGCGTCACGTGGAAGCGGGCGTAGACATCGTCGTCGCGCAGGGTTATGAAGCGGGCGGCCACACCGGCACCATTTCGACGATGGTGCTCGTGCCCGAAGTCGTAGACGCAGTGAGTCCGATCCCGGTATTGGCCGCGGGCGGCATCGGCAACGGCCGTCAACTAACCGCGGCACTCGCTCTCGGCGCACAAGGCGTCTGGTGCGGTTCGGTCTGGCTCACCACAGAAGAGGCCGAGACGCATCCCGTCGTCAAGCAGAAGTTCTTGAAAGCGGGATCTGGCGATACCGTCCGCAGTCGCTCGTTGACGGGAAAGCCCGCCCGCCAGCTGCGCAGCGCCTGGACCGATGCGTGGGAAGACCCGTCGAATCCCGATCCGCTCCCGATGCCGCTGCAGCCGAGACTCGTGCGAGAGGCGCAGGCGCGCATCAGCCGCTCGGCCCACAACAATCGAGGCGCAGAACAGCTCTCGAACTACTTCGTTGGCCAGATCGTGGGTTCGCTGAACCACGTCAAATCGGTGCGCACGGTGATGGAAGAGTTTGCGCTCGAGTACGCGGACACGATGGAGCAGCTCGATAAATACACTGAAGAGTAGCGGCCGAAACCCCAGTCGACTTGTGAACTACGGCCGCCACCAGTGCGCGGCGCGAAGGTGCGAAGCGACGCGTGTCGCGATGACGCCGTTTCCCCGCCGCGATGGATGGACTGAGTCCACGAAATCGCGTTGATCGTGCGTGGCTCGAATTCCGCGCCAGCGCAAGATTCGCGCAATGGCCGCCACACGCGGGATCCACCCGGGTTCTTTCGTGAGCTGCAATGGCGGCTCGAACGCGAAGTGCGGGGTCAGGTCTATGACTTCGCCACCTTCTGCACGCACACCGCGCGAGAGTCTTCTTGCGCTGCGAGAATACTCCTTGTCCACCGCGCGTGGCGGAATGATCAACAGCACCAGACGGCCGCCCGACGCTCGCACCAGCGACACCATTTGAATGATGGGGCGATCGACGAGAAGCCGCATCATCGCGTCCCGCTCCGTTGGCCGCATTGCGTTGATCTGCGGCCAGACCGGCGCGGTCGAGCGGAGACGGGAGATCATCTGCTGCACGCCCGATCTCGCATCGGTTTCCAGGGCATCCCCGCGGTGCGCGAGCACCTCTTCGAGATACGTGGCGTGAATTTCTCGCACGTTGTCGAACGGATCCTCGGAGGCCATCAAGTCGTTGTGGCAGAAGTTCAGCAACACCACGTCCGGTTCGAGTGAAACGATGAACTGCTCCAGAAATCGAAGCTCTTGGACCGACGAATAACCCACGACTCCGGCGTTGATCACCTCGACCGGTGCATCTTCTCGTAGCTGCGCCTCCAGTTGGCCCAGTAGCGACTCGCCGGCGCTGACTCCGGTTCCCCACATCACCGAATCGCCGATGCCCACGACGAGCGGGCCACGACCGGGCGACCGATTGCCGATACCCACGCGAAAACCGTGTTCATCCGTCCTGACCTCCACGCTTCCCCACGCGAAAGCATCGAAGTTCGGCTCATTGATGAACCCGACTCGGGCGTCAGGTATCCACATGCCAATCTGGTTCTCATAGCGGAACTCCGGATCGCGAATCCCCACCACGGCTTCCGTCACTGCCAGAGCGATCCAGCACAACAGGCCGCTCGCCAGCACACCTCCCACCACCAGGATCGACCGCCCGAACCCATTCGAAATCATCGCGTCACCGCAACGAGGCCCGAAGCCGCTCGAATAGCCGACTCGCCACCAACTGGTGCCCCCGCGCGTTCCAGTGGACGTCCCCTTCGATGAAGAATTCTGGCCAGCTTTCGAGTTCGCAAAAGGTCGAAAACAAATCGATCAACTCAATTTCGTGCCGGCGCGCAAAATCCCGGTAGATCTGTCGATACTCGGAGTCGATGCAGTGGTCCCCCGATAGCTGCGTGGGATGAGGATAGATGCCCAGGTAGAAGTGGACTCCCTCCTTCCTGCATAACTGCTCGATTCGTCGCACGAAGACAGAACAGACCTTGATCCCAAAATCGACCCACAGTCGGGCTCGAGTATCCTCTTGCTCGGTCCACCGAAGGCGGGGCGAGCTCTCGTAGAGAGGTGGGGAAGAATCCTCCTTCCGAATCCGGCCGAGCAATCGCGGGTACAACAGATTGCCGAGTTCCGATTCCAGCTGCAGCGCAAGCTCGATCTTGCGCTGCTGTTCGAGCCAGCTTGATTGACGCTCTGCTTCCGAGTAGCCCGTCCAGTCCAAGTAGACACTGCCCTCATCGTGCACGTCCGTGATGTCGAGCATGAGGACCACGACATTTGTTGTGTAACCACCCGCGATGAATTGAACGAGTTGTCGGTACTCGAATCGCGGTGAGTAGCTGCTGACCCCTCCTGTCAGCACCTCGATATTCGCACCGTCCGCCGACAGGAGCTCTTGCAGCTGGTGGGGGAACCCGTCTTCGTACTCAACCCCGAGACCTTCACTGAAGGAGTCGCCGAGGATCAGCATACGCTCGCCGTCGCTCCGCGTCTTCGCGACGTCACGCACACGAAGATCGCGAAAACCGAGGTTGTTGGTCGAATAGCGTACGATCTCTCGCCCCCATTCAGAAAACGATTCCACGTTCGCGCTGAGCGCGTGGTGGAGATAATCGTCTGGCCGCCGCAACTCCGCGCGCGCGATCAGAACATCGGACGGCGATACTTCGACATGTCGCAGCACGAACTCGACGGATACGATCGGAACCACGACAGCCACGATCACCATGTTTGTCAGCACGATTCCGACGGATCGACGTCCGACGAGCGAAACGACAGCGAGTGCCAACAGGATCGCGTCCAATGCGCCCAGCGCGAGGCGTGCATCGCTGGAGAGTGTCGTGGCTTCCCCGAAGATCCATCCCAGCGTGAACTCGTTGAGCGCGAGGGCCAAGAGCAGGTAGCCGCCTCCCAACACACCGACCAGCCAGGAAACCGCGCTCGGCAGCGGCTCGGCGACTGACACACTCCCCGAATCGTCGATCGTCATCGGCTGAAGCCGAACCCGATCGCCAGGCGAGCCATGCGCTCGGTGCGGCCCAACTCGAGGGGACTGCGGCGCGGCTCTGGCCGCTTCGCCCGCCCGCGATACGCCCCGAAGATCCGTTTTCCGAAAGGGTCGACCCTGGCACACGATTGCCGGAAGGAAAGATCGTGCGGATACCCGGATGTAGTCATCTGCAGCACTCCTGAGGATTGCGCAGCATCAGGTTCTCATGATGCAGCGGATCGTCGGTTCTCGAGCTGATGCAAGATCTCGTGGTGTCGATTGCTGGTCAGATCGTAGTTTTTCACGAATAACAGGCTGAGTGCGAACAGCACAAACGAGGTTCCACCCTGTCCCAATCCCAAGGCGATGATGGTGCGCTCCGGTGCCGAGCCAGGTTCCATATCCGGAACGATTCCCGCGAAATCTACCACCAAGCCAGCGATGACCGGGTCCAACCCGATGAACAACTCGAAGGCAAGAGATTCCGCTCTGAAGATGACACGACGTCGCCTTCATCACTCCCGAGGGCGGTAGCCCGGGTGACGATGCGTTCGATGCCGACGCCCACCGTGCCGGACTCGACGTTCTCACATCCCTTGGCGTCACGTGGAACGGCGTCGGCCTCCCCAGCGACTCACTCGACCACGCGATCGAGGCCATGGCGCAGTACGGCGAGCAGATCATCCGCGCCTGCTGATGGACGACACCTGACAAGAACGTCAAAAAGGCGGACACCGAATCCGATCGGAGATCCCAACGACCCTCGTTCGGCCGCAGCGCGGCACGCAGGTGTCGGATTCGGGCAAAATTGTGACTTTACATTTTAGAACGAAGTGTAATGCTTCCCAACAATGACGAAACGGTCAACCAGCGAGGAGTCGATCCTGTCCGCCGCGAGGCGGGCCGTCGCGGAACGGGGGCCGGGCAAGCTGAAGCTGTCGGCGGTCGCGGCGGCGGCAGGGGTGTCACGCCCGACCCTCTACCGGTGGTTCCCGACCAAGACAGACCTCCTCGCGGCTCTCACCGAGTTCGAGAAGAGCCAGTTCGATGCGGGGTTGCAGGCGGCGGTCGCGGCTCATCGAAAGCCGGCTCGCCAGCTCGACGCAGCTTTGCAATACCTCGTGACCTATCTCGATGGATCGATGGGCCCCGATCCCATCGGCGCAGATCCGGCCTTCGCTCTCCAGTCACTCGGCTGGTGGCTGCCACTGCAGGTCGTAGCTCTGGTGAGGCTGCTCGGGGACGCGTTCAACGAGGTCCCGTCCGTGCGCGCTGGCGCTGTGTCGCAGGAACAGGCCGCCGAAATGTTCCTGCGGTTGGCCTACTCCCACTACCTGGTGCCCCACCCGGATCCCCAGGTGATTCTGGCCACGATGCGCAGCTTCGCAGGGCTTTCTCGCCGCTCGCTCAGACGAGTGGCGGGATGAATCGAAGACCGCGCCAAGTGCGGACTGCGTTGGATATGTCGACCAACGGGGCCACCTCACGATGACGACTGTCGACAAACTGATCGATCAGGCACGCGAGCGGACCGGGCTCTCCGATTTCGGTTCCGAGTCGTTCCGCGACGGCCTGGTGGCTTTGATCGAAGGCGCCGAGGCGGCGGGGACCTTCAACGAGCTGGGCAGGACGGTCCTGCAGGAACAGACGATCGGCTTCCTGTCTACCCGCCTATCGGTCGAGGACTGTTACCGGCGCCATCCAGAGATCGACGAGCAGAAGATCGTCGCTCCGCTGTTCGGCCTCGGTCTGCCCCGGACTGGATCGACGGCGTTGAGCTTCCTGCTCGCCGAAGACCCCCGGAGCCGCTCGCTGCTCACGTGGGAGACGAACTCACCGACGCCACCTCCGGAGCCCGCCACCACCGACACCGATCCCCGCATCGCCAAGGCCGCAGCTCGAATCGCGCTGATGGACCAGATGGCCCCGAGGTTCAAGGTCATGCTCCCCAGCTCGCCGACCGGACCCAACGAGTGTCTGCCCGTTCTGGCCCTCGACTTCCGGTCGGCCATGTTCTTCGCGCTGGGCGACAACCGCCACTACGAGCAGTGGCTCGCGGCGTGCGACATGGTCCCGGCCTACCGGTACCACCAACGGGTGCTCAAGCTGCTGCAGTGGAGTTTCCCCGCGCGACCGTGGCGGCTCAAGTCGCCGGCGCACATGGACACCATCGATGCGCTCCTCGAGGTGTACCCCGATGCCTCATTCGTCATGACCCATCGCGACATCGGGCAGGTGATGCCATCGCTCGTCAGCCTCTTCGACGCCATGTCCGAGATGCTCCGCAGCGGGCCACTCGCGCCGGACTTCGCCGCCAATCAGGCCGCCTTCTGGGAACGTGCACTGCGCAAGACCCTCGCCTACCGCGACGCTGGGCACGAGGACCGGTTCTTCGACATGCAATTCGCCGACGTGCGTAAGGATCCCGTGGGCGAGGTGCGGAAGCTGTACGACTGGCTCGGCGTCGAGCTCACCGACGAGGTGGCAGACCGCATGTCCGCGTGGTGGAGCTCGAACCCGCGCGACAAGCAGGGCGCCCACGAGTACCACGCCGAAGACTACGGCATCGATCTCGACGAGTTGCACCGTCAGTTCGCCTTCTACAACGACCGATTTGCGGTCTAGCCCGATCGTACTGGAGATCCGTCATGAGCATGGAGTTCGACTGGTATATCGGGAACATCGACAAGGCGGTGAACACCGACGTCTACGACAACCCCGCCCTGCTCGACGGCACCGCGTTCGCAGAGTTCGCCGCATCGATCGGACGGCTCGGCGATCAGATGAAGCGCGCCGACCTTCCCAACGCGCCGGTCGACGTCGCGGCCGGCTATCGGCACCTGCTGGTCATGCTTGGCGATGGGATCAACCGGGCGCTCGTCCCAGCCGACCCCTATGCGCCGACGTTCGGGGCGATCGTGCGAACCGACGTCTTCAAGTGGGGCCTCGACTGCCCCGACTGCGCCTATCGGACCACCGCCATCCGTGGTGATCTGAACTACAGGATCAGCGGCAACGTCGGTACCGTGCGCTACCTGAGCTTCCAGATCAACGAAGGCATGGCCAACCACGGCAACATCCGCAACGACCAGCTCGACTGCGACGCCGATGGCAACTTCGAGCTGTGGATCGGCCCCGACAAGCATTCCGGCAACTGGTTGGGCACTCCGGCTGACGCTGACACGATCATCAGCCGCCAGTTCTTCGCCGATTGGGACAACGAGCGGCGCGCCGAGTTCGAGATCGAACTCGTGTCTCCGGCGCCCCGCGACGCCGGGGCCCATCTGCTCATCGCCACCCCCAACCGCGTCGCCCGCCAGCTCGCGGCGGTCGGCACCTGGTTGGAGGCCAACTTCAAGTTCTTCGCCGACATCGAGGCGCAAGGGCAGGTGAATCTCCACAACGCGTTCGACGACGCCACGGTCAAGTCGGAGATGGGCGGTGCGCAGGAGAACATCAACGCCTGGGGCCACTACGACGTCGGTCCGGACGAGGCGCTGATCGTCGAGGCGACACCCGCGCCGGCCCTCTACTGGAGCCTGCACGCTGGCAACTTCTTCTGGGAGTCGCTCGAATACGCGGCTCGGCACACGAGCCTGAACAACCACCAGGCGGTCCTCGACGACGACGGCGTGTTCCGGGCGGTGATCGCCCATCGCGACCCCGGCGTTCCGAACTGGATCGACACCCTGGGCCACGCCAAGGGGCCGCTGCTGTTCCGCTGGGTGGTGGCGGAGCACGGGCCGGCCGGGAAGACCCGGATCGTGCCCTTCGACCAGATCCGCGAGCACCTGCCGGCGAGCACCGCATCGGTCTCCCCAGAGCAGCGGGCCGAGATCATCGCGCGCCGCCGGCGCGCCGTTCAGCGCCGTTTCGCTGCATGAAGCGCAAGAACGCAGGCCGAAAAGCCTCGGCGAAGCCATCACCCACGCACGAACACTGGGAGTTGATCGACATGGACACACCAAAGGCGGTGTGCTGGAACAGAACGCAAAAGGTGATCGCGCGAAAGGACCAGTGCGCCGAGCGAATACCAACCCAGTAGCGAGCGCGACAGCGCCCCGTCGGGGGTGGCAGCCGCCTTATCGGTAGACACGCTCAGTAGACATGCCCCTAGCGACCCAGTTTCAATGCGAGATTCGACATCTGGATCCCGCGCACGAACTGACTCATCTGGTCGGTGTCACCTGCCTGGAGGAAGGCAAACGAAATACCCGTTGCCGGCTCTGCAAACCCGATCTGGCCGCCGTAGCCCGGCCAGCCGTACGCGGTCTCTGACTCGCCCCAAGTGGTCCCGAAGCCCTTGCCGATCACGACGCCCAGAGTTCTGTTGGCTGGGAGATTCATCAAGGGATCTGGAAGAGTGCAGCGGATGTTCCCTACCGCGTCGGCGAGCACTTCGGGGTTCCAGAGCGTGCCGGGGTTGTGGAGCAGGCCCTGGTAGAAGAGCGAGAGTGTGGCGGCCGTCATCACGCCACCGCCGCCGGGCTCGCCGGCCTCGATCTTCTCCGCACAATCGAAAGGCGCCTTCT
>JAQBGU010000059.1:0-21588 GCA_032128375.1 Deltaproteobacteria bacterium
GGGGGTGTGATTGTCAGCGTTGGCCGCGGGCATGACGTGCCAGCCCGCGTCCAACGCTTTTACGTAGCTGTCCTCGGTATAGAACCACGAGTCGTTCCACACATCGATGAGGCCCATGCCTGCGTAGCGCTGCGGGCTCCAGAAGTCGAACTCGAAGAACTCGTGCGACACGTAGGTCGGGTGGTTCCACTGCCCGACCGCACCGGGCTGCTGGCCGAGCCAGTCGTAGAAAGCGGGCAGCACCACGTTCGGTGCTCCGTGGCTCCCCGGTGAGGGTCGTTGCTCGGGATCTTCCGGCACCGGCGGGAAGTCGCGCGTATTGAACACGTTGATTTCGCCGCTGCCAGCGATCCAGTACTCGTAGCCGGCCATCGCGACGAAATTCCGCGACGTGTAAAAATCGGCGGCGGCCAGGTTGTCTTCCCATTCCTCTGGTGAGAGCCAGAACCCGTACGAGTCGTGCTCGGTCGTCGCCAGGAAGTCCGCGCCGGCGGCGATGGCGGTCGCATAGGCGTCCCAAGGCGTGCCCACGCCATCGGAGTAGCCGGTATGTGTGTGCAGATCGCCGAAATAGAGGTTGTAGCGGGGTACCGGCTTCGCGAAGACGTGCCCGACAAACAAGCCTCCCGCGATGAGCGCGGCGAGCGAATGAACCGCCGCCAATCGAAAGCCGCCGAGAGACCGGCACCCTTTTTCACCAGCTGAGCTGCTGAGCCGCATAGCCTCGCCTCCATTGATCCCACGGTTCGGGGCTCGATCGTCCGCCCGAAAGCGCCATGGTGTCAAGCGCCTTGTTGACTCGGGGCCACCGCATCGGGTCACTCGCGAGACGAGCGCATCCGACAGCTGCGCGGCGTGCGCGGTGAAAGGCGGCGTTTTCCAGGGGTGAAAATCCCATCCGGCGACAGATCTGCCACCAACCCGTCCTGCAGGCGGCGCCGGAGCGCATGACCCGCCTGCTACTCGAGCACCTCTGCGAGCATGCCCGGTGACGCGCCAGCGACGGCGTGAACTCGGGGACGCGTCAATGATCGGAATCGATCCAGGCGACCGGTTCCTTCAGCTCGTCGGGAGCCGTCCGCTCCCAATAGCGCGCGGCGGCGGACAGTGACTTCTCCATGATCGATCTGGCTTTCTCCGTCTGCTGGCTCTCGATCGCGCGCACAACCATCTCGTAGTTGCGCAGCGCCAATCGTCTCTGCTTCTCGTCCCACTTGGCTCCCGCGTCCATGGACATCCGGTGCAGCGCATCCACCAGAAGCGCGAGGACGCGGTTGCCCGATGCGGCAGCGACGAGACTCATGAAGCGGCGGGCCTCGTCTTTGAAAAGCTCCGAATCGTGAACGCAGGTGTGTATCCTGGCAATACTCTGCTGCAGCGTCGCGATGTCCTCGCGGCTCGCGTTCTCCGCGGCCTGCGATGCCAGCACCGGGTAGATCGCGCGGCGCGCATCCACAACTGATCGGAAGGACGCGTCGGCGAATTGAAGATGGAGTGAAAGCACGCTCGCGAGATGATCGGCGCCCGGAACGCTCACGATGGGGCCACCGCCAGGACCCGCCTTGATCCGAAGTGCGCCCTGGAGTTCGAGGAAGCGAAGCGCCTCGCGGACCGTGGCACGCGCTACACCGAACTTCTCCACCATTCGGTGTTCGGAGAAGAGCGGCGTGCCCGGCCGCAGACGCCTGCGCCTGATCTCGCTCACGAGCTTCCTGGCTACGCGAACGGCGGCGCGTTCGCGGGTGCGCTTTACACTCATGCCGTCCGTGCCTCCGTTTCGGTAGGGATGTCGTTCGAAATCGTCGGAACGGTTGACGCGTGAATAACTAGTATCATAGTATTGCCGGCCCGGCCCCGCCTGCAACCGTCGGAGGACTCCGTGTCGATCGCACTCAGTGAAGAACGTCGAGAACTCGCGCGCGTGGCCCGTGCCTTCCTCGAGTCCCACGCCGCTCGGGCGGAATCCCGCGCGTTATTGGAAGAGCCGAGTGAGCGCCTGCCAAAGCTTTTGGAAGGAGATGGCCGAACTCGGATGGATGGGCCTGCATGTCGACGAGGCCCTGCGGCCAGGGATTCGGGCTCTCCGAGCTCTCGATCGTCCTCGAAGAGCTGGGCTTCGCGATGGCGCCCGGACCGTTCCTTCCCACCACACTGGCCGCCGCCCTGCTCGCCGAACGAGGCACCGATTCCGCACGCACAGCCTGGATACCCGGGCTGGCCGACGGATCGCTTGTGGCAGCCGTTGGACTCGGCGGAGATCTCGAGATCAGTCCAGACGGAAGACTCGCGGGGTCGCCCGGGCTGGTGTTAGGCGCTGGGCTCGCCCAGCTTCTGCTGGTCTGCATTGGCGACGACGTCGCGCTTCTGCAGGCGAACCAACCCGGCGTGACCGTCGAACCGCAGAATGGGCAAGAATTGGGAGTGGCTTCAGTGGCCGCGAAATACGGGCTTTCGCTTCTGAAGGATCGCGCGCACGGCTTCCTTGTCATCATCGCTCCGGAGCCCGCGACCTGTGTACCTGAACTCGTCGCGCAGGTGGGCTTCGAGGTCGTCCGGGAGACCGATCCGCGTGACCAGGCGCTTCGTCTGTGTTGCGGCAAGTGGCGCGACTTCGGCGATCTTCTCGCAGTAGGCAATAAGGGCCTGATCGAAGCCATCGGTGTCGACGACTGCGCCGACCAGCCCGAGCGCAAGCGCTGCGTCGGCATCGAGCATCTCCTGCTCGAGAAAGAAGCGCATCGCCCGCTCGTGATCTTCTTTTCCGGTCGATTCAGCCGAAGGATCCGGACCCCATTGCGGGTTTCCTCGAGCAGAACGGGTTCTCTTGCGGATGTGTTAGTCGTGGACTATTCGAGGACGCCAGCGATGGCGAGTTCGGTGATTCTGCCCTGGTCGTAGCCCAACAGCTCTTCGAGGATCTCCTGGTTGTCCCGCCCCAGCGTCGGCACACCGCGACGAACCCGGGCGGGCGTACGCGAGAGCTTCGACCGAGTGTCCTCGACGATCGTGTAGGCCTCGCGCGACTCGAGCCGGACGAAGTGTCCGCGCGCCTGTAGTTGCGGGTCGGAACAGGCGGCGGCGCTGTTCTGGACCCTGTGGCAGGCGATTTCGGCGCCCTGCAGCCGCGCCTCGAGCTCACCGCCATCATGCGTTCGGGTAAGCTCGGCGACGGACGAATCCAGTTCCTCGAAGTTTTTCAGCCGCTGGTTCGCATTCGCGAAGCGCGGATCGTTGGCGAGCGCATCGCGACCGAGCTGCCGGCACAACTCCCGAAAGCCGCGGTCTCCCTCGACCGCAATCGCGATCCATCGATCGTCTCCGGCCACCGGGTAGCAGCCGTGCGGCGCGAGCAATTCGTCTTGATTTCCTCTGCGCGTCGGGTCGGCATCGTTGACGAGTGCGTCGAGCACGGCCGGCGCCAGAAAATGTAGCGACGCCTCTGCCTGGGAGAGATCGAGGTGCACTCCCTCCCCGGTGCGGTGTTTTTGATCGAGGGCGGCCAGGATGGCGGACGCAAGGAACTTCGGATTGATGTAGTCCGTATAGGCACTGTAGGGTCCGGACGCCTCGCGATCGGACCAACCGGCCATCTCGTGGAAGCCCACGATGGCGGCCGACAGGTTCCCGTAGCCAGAGAACTTCGCGAGTGGGCCGGTCTGGCCCATCAGAGATGTACTGAGCATGATGAGGTTGGGATTGACTTCGAGCAGTTCGCCGTAGCCGAAGCCCAGCCGGGCCATGGTTCCGGGTGTGAAGGCCTCACACACAACGTCGGCCCAGCAGACCAGATCGAGGACCACCTGGCGTGACGCGGGCTTCGCGAGGTCGAGCCCGAGCATCAGCTTGCTCGCGTTCATGCCATGGAAGAGGCTTCCGGTCTCCCTCCCGAACTTCCGATCGACGAAGGGCCGACCGCCGCGGATCGGGTCCTGCTTGGACGCAGACTCGACGCGTACGACCTCGGCGCCGTAGTCCGCAAGCATGCGCGTCCCCGCCGGCCCCGCGATTGCCCACATGAAGTCGAGGATCTTGACGCCCGTTAGCGGGAGACTCCCCTGCCCCGGCGGCTGGGTCACGAGGGGGGTGGGAAGGACACTGGCGACCGAATCCCGTTCCGCGAGAAGCTCGGCAGAGTGCTGACCGACTCGGGGTGCACGGGGCGCGGGCCGCGGCGTGCTGTCCGCAGAGCGAACGAAGGTGCCGAGCTGTCGCGTGACGCCGCCACCGTCGGGCCGTTCGAGGGATTGGAAGTAGCCCCGTTCGGCGAGCTGCTCGCTCACTACGACGTCACGTATCCTCGACGCCGGCGCAACCAGAATTTTGCGCTGCATCGCAATCTCGAGCAGCTCGGCCTTCGTCTTCGACGCCGTCCACGCGGCGATGACCGCCTTGGCCCGATTGTGGGTATCCACCGATTCGACGCCCTCGGCGATCAGCGAGACGATGGCGATCCAGTCCTTGTCTCGCAGTTCCTCGTCGCAGAAGCCATCCTCGCACACGACCCGCATCAACCGAGCGGTAGCGGGGCCGAAGGCTCTTCCAAAGAGGTGGGTGATCGAGACGTGTCCGTCGCGCGCGGGGTACAAGCTACGAAGCTCGAGATCCCCGACCCAACCTCCACCACGGCTCGCGCCGGCAGAGTTCACGGCCGCAGCAACGATGTCGGATTGAGTTGCGAGCGTGACGGCCTGTTGGGCGGACACGTCGACATGTTGCCCGCGACCCGAACGCCGGCGCTCGTGGAGTGCTACGAGCGTCGCCGCGGCTGCCTCCGCCCCCGCGTGCAGGAACGACTGCGGAACGGAGATCCGAACCGGGGGACGATCTGCGTCGCCCATCAGCCAGAGGGCACCCGATGCCGCGAAGACCGTGAGGTCGCTCGCCGCCCAACCGGCCTTGGGTCCCGATTGACCGAAGGGCGTCACCGACACATAAACGAGCGCGGGGTTCAGGCGCGAGAGTTCTTCGAAGCCCAGGCCGAGCTTCTCCATCTCACCGGGCTTGCGGGACTCGACGAGTACGTCGGCGCTCGCAACAAGCCGCAGCAGCGCGTCGCGGTCGTCCATCGACTCAGGCTCGAGCACCACGCTGCGCTTATTGCGACTGTAGGCCCACCAGAAAAGCGAGCACTCGGGATCGCGCACGTCACCGGCAAAGGGCCCCTGCCTCCGCGCCTGCGACCCAGCGGGCGGTTCGACGCAGACGACGTCGGCACCAAGCTCTCCGAGCACGAAGCTGCAGAAGATTCCCCTTTCGTCGGAGAGGTCCAGGACGCGGTACGGGCTCAACATCCCAATCGCGACTCCACTGGCGAGCAAATGGGCGGATTCAGCATTCGGCTGTCCCGACGACCGCGCCGCAGTGGGCGTCCTCGACTTTGCAGAGGATCTCTTCGTAGTCGGTCGTCCAGTCCATGCGCATGCTGTGTTTCAGTGCTCATGCAATACACACCTAAGCCAGGCTGATAGGTAGGTGCGTGATGCTACTGATAAAATTGGATTGCATCCTTTCGGGTGGACCCGTGAGGCGGACGTTCGGGAAAACGTCGCAAGAATTCCTCGAGGGTGGCGCGCATCGTAGTCGCGGACGCGCTCCTTGGTGCGGTCGAAGGTGCGCAGCAAGTCCCGGAGGAACTCTGACCCATTCTCGACGGATGCGACCCGCAGGTTGGGGAAGCGCTCGAACAATCGGTCGAAGACCAGGCTGGCGAGGAAGTCGTTTATGTTTCGAGGGCGCTGAAAGTTGGTGATGCTCGGGCGCGGGAGCATGCTGAGGGTGTCGATGCTTTTGGTGTCGTAGCCATTGCTGTCATGCCGCGTGGCACCGATGTGCGTCACCACGGTGATGCCGGCCTCGTTCACCCGAGCCCAGAACGGATCGAAGTCCTTGTGTCCCGGATTGCGCGGTCCGTTTCGCGTGTACACGGCGCTGGGGCGCATCACCAGAATGCGTGCATCGCGCTCCAGCGCCCATTCGAGTTGCGCGCACGCCCAGCCGACGTCGGCCAGTGAGATGTACGGCGAGGTGAATATGCGGTCCTCGTAGTTGAGCCCCCAGTCCTCGTCCAGCCACTGGTTGAAGGCGCCGAAGGTGGTGCATACCGCATCCACGTCCTTCTTCAGCGGCTCCTCGTAGAGGACGCCCAGCGTGGGAAAGAGCCACGCGGCGTCGAGGCCCTGCTCGTCCATCCGCGCGATCCGCGCGTCGCGGTCCTGGTACTCGGGTGGCATCGGCTCGAGCGATGAGCGGATCAGCTCGACGCTGGTCATGCCGCGTGGATTGCCGCGGAATAGCTCGCGCAGGACGCCCGGCTTCGAGATGGGATCGAAGGTGGGATTTCCCGAGCGGTCGATCTTTCCACCGACCACCTGGACTTCCGCCCGCCCGCGAACTCCACCCACTCGACGCAGCGGGCCCGCATTCGCTTTGGCACGTGACGGATGAAGGCATCGTGTGCCTCGTAGTAGTGGTTGTCGGCGTCGAAGATGGGGCCCTGGTAGATCGCCATGTCCACTTCCTCCTTCGGGCATCCGCGCTCGTGAAAAAAAATGCATGGCGGCCGCCGAGGGCACTTACGAGTGATCAACTAGTATCATAGTTTCTTGATTCCGCAAAGACCAGGTCGCGAGACGTCTTCTTCGTTCATCTCTCGCCTGTTTAGCGAGCCAGAACTCGCAACGCAGACGGTCGCGGTTGGGCGGGGAGTGAACAGCGATTGTGTTTGCGGTGCCGATGATCGAGTTTATCAGCGGGCGTCGCGGAGGCAGAGGCTGCTGAGCGACAGCGTTGAGTGGCGTTGCTACCCCCTCGGCCGGGATGGGCTCAAAGAGGCTTCCGCGCGCGCGCTGGGAGGGCGACACATCCACTCGAATCGTCCCGTGCTGCATTTCGGGCAACCGGACCATTCGGCCACTGATGAGCAAACAGATGGATCGCGGCTCGCCGAGCGCGCTCGATCAATCCACTTCGCGGCGAACTCCCCGACCTCGAATGGGCGCACCCCGAAGCGTGGGTTCCAGTACGCGCTTGCGGCCGACCGGGGCACCGCTGGATTCGATCGGACCGTGGTACGATTTGGCATCGAAGGCGGCGTTTCGGCCCGTCCCGGCGGCGCGATGCCCCGGCCGCGCAAGCGCAGGTCTTTTGGGCAGCGGGAGTTAGAAAATGGCAGCAGCAAGAGGATCTGCGCGAGCACTCCGTCTGCGTGTTTCGCTTCGGGACATGGAGCCCGAAATCTGGCGAACTCTACTCGTCCGCGAATCTGCCTCGCTCGCGCGACTTCACGACGCGATACAGCGAGCGATGGGCTGGACCGATAGCCATCTCTACGAGTTCGAGATCGACGGGCGGCAGTTCACCGATCACGACACATGGGAGCCCTTCGATGATGATGACGAGGAGCCGGGCGACTCTCAGATCGTCAAGCTTTCGGATCTCCAACTGAAAGAGGGCAGCGGCTTTGCGTACCTCTACGACTTTGGCGACTACTGGCTGCACGACGTAACCGTCGAGGAGCGGCTTCCGATCCCCAAGGGCCAATCGCTGCCTCGTTGCACCGCCGGGGCGCGGGCATGCCCCCCCGAAGACTGCGGAGGCGTTTCTGGTTATTTCGAGCTTCTCGAGGCGCTTCACGATGTCGAGCATTCGGAACATGAGAGCTACAAAGAGTGGGTCGGAGGTGCGTTTGATCCCGAATCGTTCGACCTGGAACGTGCGAACGCTCCTCGTTAGGCCACTGTCAAGTTCGCCCGTCTCCCGCAATTCGCTCGCAAGCTTGCGAAGCGACCCGGGTCCTTCGGCGACTCCCTTTCCGTGGGTCGGGCGCCGACCCTCGTGCTGCCCGGTCCGTTTGCAATCCCAGCGAAACCATTGTGTGAATCTCGAGGCTGCTTGGGCGGTCTGGAGAGGAGATCCGGCTCTTCGACAGAGCAAAGAGAGTCCGATTTGAAATCGATTGCCTAGACACCGCAATGCGGGTCGAATCGCGAAATCCATACGATTCGAGGGGGTACAGTTCCATGTCGCAGCTTGCGCTCTTCGAGGGACCGCACATTCCACGCACCGCAGCCCATGAGGCACTTTCGAGAGGTGATTTCGGCGAGGCGAGCAGGCAGCTGAGATTGGCGGACGCACCGGCGGATGCCGCAGATGCGAACCGGTTGCGACGCATCGACTCGGCGTTGCAAGCGACGGGCAGGGATCCGAATTCTGTGCACGCGGCGTTCGCTGCCGCACTCGAATCTCCGGTGCCTCGCGGATTCCTGTTGGCAGACGAGTGGTTTCGCCTCTACGCACAAAGGATGGCTGCTGCGTTGGCTGCGGAGCCCGAGCGCTGCTTCCGCGGATGGTTGGGGGCGCACTTTGCGTTCGCATCCGACCGCGCGGACGAAGTTCGGAGTCTCGCCGTACAGCTGATCGCGACCCAGCCGCCAGGACGTACATGGATCGAGGCGTCGCGGTTCGAGTTCCGATTCGGTGATGCGGCCAGAGCCCGGAGTTGGATTCATGCAGCCTGTCTCGGCAGCGCGACAGATCTCACGCCGGCAGCGCCGGTCATTGAACTCTGCGGGGTGCCGGCACTCGATGCACCGCCAGCGCTCCCCGCGCTTCCTGCGGCAGTCGAAGATCTGTTCGATCTGGTGCGGGTGCTCGACGGTCTCCCGGATAGCTCAACGCGGTGGGTGGCCGTTGTGGGGGAAATCGATCGGGTCTTGGCACCCGTTGGCGGGGTCGAGACTGAAACGCCCAAACTCGCGGCGCCCGACGGCGACCCGGTTCAGGTGTTTCTGGCCGGACTGCGCGCGGCCAGGCGTTCGCGAGAACGCGATACTACCCGCGGACCCGATCACTGCAGCGATCGCGAACTGCGAGCGCGCAAACACATGCAGCGTGTGGCTCCAGTGCTACTCGAGCGCTACCTGCACGCGGTCCGCGAATCGTTGTTCTGATGGCCCGTCTTCTCTCCGTCTGAGTGCATTGCGCCATCAGGGGGTCTGGGAAGCACTGCCCACGCTGCTCGCAGCGACGGCCCCCGACGTCCAGCCGATGGACTACTACGGGCCAGTCAAACGCAGCGAGACCGCGCGGAACGCGGGGCCGGCAGAAATTGCGGAACAGTCCGAGACGAACAGGTGGCCCAGAGACTCTGGGAGCTGAGCATCCAACTGACGCGTGTCTACTATCTGAACGACTGAGTGGCGATGCCATGAGTACAGGCCTATGAGGAATGTGAGGAGGTCATCGGGCTTCCCGCGCGCCAGACCGTGCTCTTCGCCAAGCAGGCTGCAGAAATCGACGTCCTTTCTGGCGGCCGACTCCGTCTGGGAATCGGTGTCGGCTTCCACCGCGAGAGTTCGGGTCCCTCGGGCAGGATTTCACACAGCGCGGGCGCCGCTGCAGCGAGCAAATGCAGCTGCTTCGGCTGCTCTGGACGGAGCCGGAGGCCAGCTTCGAAGGGGAGTTCGATCGCGTCAGCAAGAACAGCATCGACCCGCTACCGATTCAGCGCCCCATCCCGATGTGGATCGGAGGAGCGAGTCGGCCGTCGGGCCCCGTCTTGCAGCGGACCGCTCGATTCGCAGGTGGCTGGTTCCGCGCTCTGCGCCCCGGAAGAGTACGCCGACATTCGCGGCCAGATCGATGCAATCGCCCGCGACGCGGGTCGCGATCCCGCCGAGATCGGCGTCGGAGTCCCGGGAAAAACCGACGAGGAGTGGCTCTCTCTCGTGGAAGCCCGCCGCGACTCGGGAGTCACCCACCTGTGTATGCGAACCCTGGGTGGCGAACTCGGCGCCAACGAACATCTCGAAACGGCTGTTGAGCGAACGACACGGCGTCGGCTGGTAAGGAAGATTCCAACGAGCTCGTGAGGAACGTGGCTCGCAATACCGGCCGCCTGCGGCGTGGGCGGCACTTCGCGGCGCGGATCGAATGCGACCGTGCGCGGTTGGTTGCAAGAAGGAAACCGTCCGAGAAATTGAGGGAAGGATTTTCCTCTTTGGCAAAGCGGTCCCGCTCTCTTCGCGAGAACCGCAAATCTGTTCGCGCGTGAGGCTCAGGTCACGACGATGCGAACCTGGGCGAGGTTGGGGATCCGGCACGTCGTTGCGTTCACGTGCCCGCTGCGGTGCGAGTGGACCCGCGCGGTGGCGAAGTAGGTGCCCGGCGCGTCGTAGGTGTGCGACGTCTCGAAGTGTACGGTCGAAGCGGTTCCGTCAATCCCGTCGACCTGCAACCCAAACGCTCCGCTCCCGTCGAGGTCCCACGCTACGTCGACGATCTGGCCCGCACCCGGTGGCACCTCGGCGCTCATCGCGAGTGTGACAGGCTCGCCCGTGCTCACCTCTGCCCGAACTCCGCCGTTGGCTGTGGCTCGGACCACGGGCTGGATGCCGCCGCGCTCCGCTGCGCGTTCGGGCAGGATGATCTTGCCGTCGCGGAGTTCGAAGCTCGTTTCCGCCGGTTCGACACCGTCTTCGACCCACGCGACCAGGTCGAGCAGAGACTGTTCGATGATCGGCCGGTAATCGACGATCCAGGTCGTCGTGGCCCGGCCGGGCGCCGAGCTGAGCATGAAGGGCGGAATGTGTTCGGCGTTCTCGGTCCAGCGCAGGCGGAACTGCCGGGCAGCTTGCTCGGGCCCGCGCACGGCCTCGACGGCCTTCTTGTAGACGCCGCCTTCCGGCGGCCACAGCGAGTTGTCGTGCGTATGGTGGATCCACAAGAGCTTGCCGTCGTACTGGCCCGAGTAGGGCACGCCCATCAGCGGTGACTGCAGTGGCACCCCGTGCTGGGGATAGAGCGGATTGCCGTCAGAACGCAGGAAGTCGAACAGCGCGTCGTCTTCGGCGATGTGGTGCCGGTAGTAGTAACAGAAGGCCAGGAACGCCCGGTTGCAGACATGTACCGCGTCACCGGGCACGACGTCCGTGAAACGCTGCAGGTTCGCCTCGCGACGGCCGTCGCAGAACAGCACGTCGCCGGCGTGCGCCATGCAGTAAAGCGATCGCCCTGCCGCCTTGCCGTCGGTGATTCGGACACCCGTTCCCAGCAGGTAGCCGCGCTCGACACCGGAGAGTTTGACCGCAATCGGCAGCGCGGCCTGTCCGCCCATCATCCCCATCAGCAGGGCCATTGTCCGGGCAGAGGCGTATTGGTCGCCGGCAAAGGCCGGATCGTTGATGATGTCGTTCGCGGTCAGCACGCGTTCGACGGTCGTGTGGAGATCGATGAGGTCTTTCTCGACGTGGGCGGGCTCGTCGTATCCGACGTAGCCCGGCTGGCTCCAGAACGCGTCGAAGTACTCGGGATCCTCGTCCTCCTGCAGCATGTCGGAGATCGACGTCCACAACCACATCTGACCCATCGGATGGGCGATCATGAACTCGTCGCCGCGCGGGTACCCCAGCCGGTACAAGTTCGCGAGTTCTTCGCGCTGATGCGCCGAGAGACCGTCGAAGGGGGTACCGCTCCCGCCCGGGGCCGTGGCGTCGACGACGCCTGCGAGCTGATCGCCGAGCAGTCGCTGCACGTTGAACATCGCGGAGAACACGACCGGCTGGGCACTGCGTACGCACGAAGTCGTGCCGTGGGGCTCGACGTTGCCGCCACCCATGAACGGCATGGCTCCGTCATAGACACCCCCCGCGTACTCGAGACACAGCGGAGATCGCCGCGCGCCCCCGCTGCCGCCCCACACGTAGGCGTGGTGGGGCGGCTCGCCGTAGATCTGGGCGGCGAGGTGTTTCGAGAAGCGCGCCGACTCGATGCTGGCGCGATGGCCGTACAGGGTCGGGTCGTCGCCGCCCTTGGGGTCGACATCGTCCCCGATGTGACCGGAGTTCGATTCGACCATGTAGCCACCGAGTCGGGCCAGCACGGTCAACCCGCCGCCGAGGATCTCGCCCATCGGTCCGGCGAAAGCGTCCTCGTGGCCCGCGTGCGCGCCTTCCAACGGGTGGAACAGACGGCCCCGATATTCCGGGCCTGTCGGAAAATAGAAGGTGAAGCGCGTGTCGGTTCCCGCGAACCCGCCGTGGAGGTGGCGGTACGGGATCGGCGACGCACGCTCCTCGTCCAGGTCGAGAAACGGGGTGCCGAAGAAGGGGTCTGCCGGAATGTACAACTCGACTTCGAGTCGGGGGTCCATCGTGCTCACCTCCATTGCCACTCATTTTCATGCCGCAGTTGCGAACCGGCGCCGCGCCTCAGTCCGTCTTCTCGACCCGCAACACCTAAAACACGATTCCACCGACTTCGGCGCAGAACGCTCAGATGCCCTGTCCGTCCCCCCATGGTACCAGCTGCATGTTGCTGCACGGGATCTCGCGCTCGACGCCGCATCACGGTGCGTTGCTTGCGAGCATGGGTAGGTGATGATCGAGATGAGGATGGCCTGGTGGGTCGTGATGGCGCCATCGTGAACACCGCGCGCGAGCGCGTGCAGCATCGGCGCGTTGGACTCGGTGCGCGTCTCCGCAATCGCCCTTTCGACATGTTCGCTGAGGTATGCGCCCATATTGATCGTTTCGATGAACACCTTGGAGGGTTCTTCCTCGTCGACATTCCCAGCGAGGAGGTCACCCCCGATCATCGCCCACTTGCGGTGTCGGCTGACGTCACCGCCCGGCAGGCCAAGCAAAGCCGCAACGACGCGTGCCGGGATCAGTTCGGAGGGTGATCGTCCACTCCGAGGTGCCTTCGAGATCGTAGGCACCCCGAGTCGGCGAGACCTTCTCGAGGGTTCCTTGTGCACCTTGAACAGGTGGTAGCTCTCAACGCCGTTTTAGTTGGCCTCCCACCGCTGCGGCTCTCTGGGTGCCGTAGCGTTCGATCCCATACGGGGCGAGGTCGTGGAATCTGCGCACGCGACCGGGAATGGAGCCGATCGTTGGAGCGAAGCGGCGTCGACGGTCAGCTGGGCGGACAGAGTGCGCAGATCTTGTTTCCATCCGGATCGCGAAGGTAGGCGAGGTACATCCCGTTCTCGCGGACGCCTGGCGAATCTTCGATCGCCGTCCCGCCGTTTGCGACACCGGCTTCATGCCAGGCGTTTCCCTGCTCGGCGGACTCGACCTTGAACCCGATCGTGCTTCCGTTGCCATGCGTTGCGGGCGCGCCGTCAATCGGGACGGTAATCGCGAAGACGCCACCCGGGCTGACGTAGAAATATCGACCCTTGTTGTCGACGCCGGGCCCAAGGCCCAAGGTTGCGAAGATCGCGTCATAGAACCTTTTCGATGCATCGATATCGCTTACACCAACCATTACGTGACTAAACATGTCTCTCTCCTAGGGTGTTCAGTTTTCCTTTGTTTCGTACAAGTGGCCTGGATGGACCGGGCGCGATCGGCAATGCGAATGCACAGGGCTGGCGGCCGAATTCGAGCCGTCCAACTTGGCAACTTGAGACTAACACGGGTGGGCCGTCTTCGATGGCCGAAACGCGCAGTCTCCGGCTCGGATGCACCCAAGCTCAACGCCCAACACCCGCGGAATCGCGGGGATTCTCACGCCGTGCCCGAGTGCGCGCCGGAAGTCTCTACACCCGCAGACAAAATGGCGGTGCAGGCAGTCTGTAGCGGACTCGTCTCCAGGGACGATTCCCTGAACTACAGGCCACCCGCGCCCCAGACCACGGCGAGCTTGGTGACGGTTCGAGTCAGTGTCGCGGGATCCGCGGCGGCAAGAGAAGGCTCTGCTGCTAGCGTCTCTGAGTCAGAGATTGGGGGAAGTTCACCAACGAGGTTTCTGAATGATCAAGCTCTACGTGATTCCGCCGGCTTTCGGGTTGCGCAACACGGGCCCGTTCGGTTTGAAGTGCGAAATGGCGCTGCTGCATCTGAAACAGGAGTTCGAGCTGATCCCCACCGGAGACCCGCGCAGCGGGCCCAAACGCAAGCTCCCGTACATCGATGACGACGGCACGGTGATCGCGGATTCGGAGCTGATCCTCCAACACCTCGATGCCAAGACCAACGGCGGTCTGTACGGTCGTCTGACCGATGAAGAGCGCGCCGATGGAATCGCGTTCACGCGGCTCGCGGAAGAACATCTCTATTGGATGATGGTCGCGTCCCGCTGGCTCGACGACGTTTGGTGGCCGCACATCGTCTCGGGTTTCTTCGCATCGATGCCGTTCCCGGTGCGCCACATCGCTCCGATTCTCGCGCGACGCGAGGTCCGCAAGACCTACTACCTGCAAGGTCTCGGCCGACACACCCTCGAAGAACAGAAGGGCTTCTGCCGCCGCGACCTCGACGCGATCGCCGGCAAAGTCGGCGACGGCCCGTTCCTGTTCGGCGAAAAGCTCACTGTCTTCGACTTCGGCATCGCCGCACTGCTGGCCGGCGCGATCGACCACAAACCGGCCTCCTGGGTGACAGACGTCGCCCGCGAGTTCCCATCGGTCGTCGACTACGCCGAACGAGTCCAGCTGGCCGCAGGCGCCCACTGCCGTGAGGTCGTCTAGCTCTAGCCAACGGACATCGATGCGCTCTGACCTGACGCGCATGTGACGCGCAATGGTTGCGGTCGAGGTGCCGATCTCATGGCGAATTGTCGGTTCGGCATTCGGCGGCGACTCCTGTGCCGGCACACGCGCTTTCATCTGATGATCGGACCCGAGATGAGCGTCCTGTCCGCCTATGGATCGTTGGCCAGATACCGCTGATGTCGGCGTCGCGGTGTTTCGAGATGCGGTCTCAGGAACGCGCGCGCGAGACCCGCGATCGCAAGCGAATTGCCGCGTAGCCGAGCGCGACCAAACCGAACGCCAACGCCAGCGCACCAACTCGATTCGGAAGTGCAGGTACCGCGACTAGTGGCTGGAACATCGAACCGCCGGCTGCCATGACCCCGAGCACCTCGGCGGTATCCAGGCCAACACGATAGACGCGAACATCATCGATCGCGCCGTGGAAGGGTCCGTATCCGTCTGGGTTTAGACCGATGTAGGTCGCCGGAGCCTCATCGCCGACTGGGCCGGTCATGGCCAACGAACCGACAACCGACCCATCCTGGTAGAGCCTCAGCATCGTACCGTCATAGCTGAGTGCCACATGTGTCCAGCGGCCTGCGGTAACCGGTTCGGTGCCAATCAGGGTCTGCGTGGTACCGCCCGTCCGTAGACGTACGCGGAGCCGAATCTCGCCACCTCGAAAAACAGTCGACAGCATGAAGTCGTGGTCGGAATTTTTGGTGCCTGTCGAGTTCGAGATCAGCCGAGCGTCGCTGACACCGAAGCTCTCGGCTCTGAACCACGCCGTTACACTCAGCTCTGGTGACGCCGACGAGATGCTCGACACATCCAGATAGTCGTCGCTGCCATCAAAGAGAAGCGCACCACCGAGTTGCCCGGCGATCCACGATGTACCCGAGCTCGAACCGTGATGCCCGTGGCCGCTGACATCCGCGGCGCGCGTGCCGGCTCCCTCGTCGAAGGGCCAGTGCGCGAGCAGCGGGCCGTCGTTGCAGGCCAGGGGCGTACCGGGTTGACAGATGCCCGCCGAGCAGATCTCATCACCGTTGCAAAGGTCGCGATCAGCGCAGCTGGCCGTGTTGTTGGTGCTGAAGCAGCCAGTGCCCGGGTCGCAACTGTCGTCGGTACAGACGTTGTCGTCATCGCAGTTCGGCGATGTGCCGGCCTGACACAGACCCGCCGCGCAGACCTCCGCGCCGTTGCAGGCGTTGCCGTCGCCGCACTCAGAATTCAGCAAGCACTCGCTGGCGCCGGCGATGATGTTCAGAACCTGGGCAGAACTGAGCCCGATCGCATAGATACGAACGTCGTCGATGCTGCCGTGGAAGGGTGCATAGCCATCGGGGTTCCGGCCGATGTGTGTATGGAGCGCCAGATCGCCGACAGCGCCTGTCATTGCCTTCGATGCGCCGACGGACCCATCCTGGTAGAGCCTCAGTGTCGCTCCGTCATAGCTGAGTGCCACATGGGTCCAACGACGCGCCAAGACGGCGGCCGTGCCGACCAGCGTGTGGGTGGTGCCACCGGTTCGCAGCCGCACGCGCAAGCGGATCTCGCCAGCGCGGGAGAAGGTCGACACCATGAAATCGTGGTCGGCTTCCTGCTGTCCACTCGACTTTGAGATCAGTCGCGCATCAGCCACGCCAAATCCCTCCGCGTTGAACCATGCCGTCACACTGAATTCCGGGGAAGCCGACGACACGCCCGACACATCCAGATAGTCGTCCGTGCCATCGAAGAAGAGCGCGTTGCCGAGTTGCCCTGCTACCCAACCGAGTCCGGATGTCGCGGCGTGGTGACCATTGCCACTCACGTCAGCCGTCTCGGTACCGCTTCCTTCATCGAAGGGCCAATGCGCAAGCAGGTCCTCGTCGCAACTGTCCGTGTCGTTGCTGCACCGGCCGAGACACGGCTCGACGCCGGATTGGCAGCCGTTGATCGGGTCGCAGACTTCGTTCCCGTTGCAAAACACTTGGTCGTCACACAGGCTGTTGGTGGGAACGTGGGTGATGCCAGCAACCGGATCGCAGCTGTCGAGGGTGCAGAGCACGCCATCATCCGCAATCGGGGGAATGCCGGGTTGACAGATTCCTGCGGCGCAGACCTCATCTCCGTTGCACGCGTCGCCGTCGCTGCAGCTGCCTGTGTTGGGGGAGCTGACACAACCCGATTCAGTGTCACAGCTGTCGTCGGTGCAGAGGTTGCCGTCGTCACAGCCGGCGCCGTTGTCGATGACGAGGCATCCGGCGGCTGGATCGCAACTGTCGTCTGTACATTGGATATTGTCATCACAGATCAGTGATGTGCCGGGCTGACAAACTCCGGCCGCGCAGACCTCGTCTCCGTTGCACGCGTCGCCGTCGCCGCAGCTGGCTGTGTTGTCATTGTTGAGGCAGCCGGAGCCCGGGTCGCAGCTGTCGTCAGTACACACGTTTCCGTCGTCGCAGACCAGAGGCGTACCGCTCTGGCAGATGCCGGCCGAACAGACTTCGTCGCCGTTGCACGCGTCGTCGTCGCCGCAGCTGGCCGAGTTGTCAGTTCCAATGCAGCCGGATCCCGGGTCGCAGCTGTCATCCGTGCAGACGTTTCCGTCGTCGCAAACCAGTGAGCCGCCTGGCTGACAGGAACGCGCCGCGCAGACCTCATCGCCGTTGCAGGCATTGCCGTCGCCGCAGCCGGCTGTGTTGTCGGTGTTGAAGCAGCCTGAACCTGGGTCGCAGCCGTCGTCGGTACAGATGTTTCCGTCATTGCAGATCAGGGGCGCGCCGAGATGGCAGATGCTGGCTGAGCAGACCTCGTCGCCGTTGCACGCGTCACCATCGCCACAGCTGGCTGTGTTGTCCGTGTTGAGGCAGCCGGAATCGGGGTCGCAACTGTCGTCAGTACACACATTTCCGTCGTCGCAGGTCAACAGCGTGCCAGGTTGGCAGACGCCGGCCGAGCAGAATGCGTCACCGGTGCACGCGTCGCCTTCGCCGCAGCTGGCCGTGTTGTCGGTATTCAGGCAGCCTGAGCCGGGATCGCAGCTGTCGTCCGTGCAGGCGTTTCCGTCGTCGCAGACAGGCGGCGTGCCCGCCTGACAGCTGCCTGCCGAGCAGATCTCGTCGCCGTTACAGGCATTGTCGTCGCCGCAACCGGCCGTGTTGTTCGTCCGAATACAACCCGCGCCGGGGTCGCAACTGTCGTCCGTACAGACGTTTCCATCGTCGCAGCTGGCTGTGTCGTCGCTGCTCAAGCAACCCGAGCCTGGGTCGCAGCTATCGATAGTACAGGCGTTTTCGTCGTCGCAGATCAGCAGGGTGCCAGGTTGACAGGTGCCGGCCGAGCAGACTTCTTCGCCGTTGCACGCATCAGCGTCGTCGCAGTCCGAGTCCAGCACACACTGGCCGCGACCGGCCATGACCTCCAGTACCTGGGCGCGGTCGAGGCCAACCGCATAGACGCGAACGTCGTCAATGCGGCCGTGGAACGGTCCATAGCCATCGGGGTTCCGGCCTACATGCGTAACGAGCGCGACATCACCGACATCACCGGTCATGCCCATCGAGCCGACGTCAGAGCCGTCCTGGTAGAGCCGCAGCATCGCTCCGTCATAACTGAGTGCCACATGCGTCCACTGGCCCGCCTCGACGGGCGCGTTGCCGATCAGTGTCTTTGTGGTGCCACCCGTGCGCAGTCTCAAGCGCAGTCGGATCTCCCCTCCATTGGAGATCGTCGAGACCATGAAATCGTGGTCGGATTCCTGGGTACCCGTCGAATTCGAGATGACGCGCGCATCCGTTGCGCCGAAGCTCTCTGCGTTGAGCCATGCCGTCACACTCAGCTCTGATGATGCCGAGGAGAGGCTCGACACGTCCAGATAGTCGTCAATACCGTCAAAGAAGAGCGCGCCAGCTAGCTGCCCGGACGTCCAGGTCGCCCCCGAGGTCGTACCGTGGTGACCGTTGCCACTCACATCGGCGGCCGTCGTTCCGGTACCCTCGTCGAAGGGCCAGTGCGCCAGCAGGTTGCCCGGAGGTGTCGCTGGGCATCGGCAACCGGAGCACTCAGCAGGGCAGGCGGCGTCGTCAGATGGTTCGCACTGCTCACCTGCGACTGCATTCACGAAGGCATCGCCACAGAGCGATGGCGTACAATCCGGATCGCAAGCGGCGGAAATGCCACCGTCATCGCAGCTCTCCGCGGATTGCGTGTTGAGGTAGCCATCCCCGCAGGACGCAAGCGTACAGTCCGCATCGCAGAGCGCAGAATCGCCGTTGTCGTCGCATTCCTCGGGGCCTTCGGCCGCGCCATTGCCGCACACGCTGACTGGGGGCGCGCCACCCAGTGCTCTGTTCTCGTAGAGTACGATGTCGTTGCTTCCCCATCCGGTCGATACGATGTCGAGGTCGCCATCCAAATCGATGTCGACGAGCTGTGCGCCGTCGTGATGCTCGTCCCCGACGTACACCGTGTGCGAGAGCCACGCGTCCCCGCTGTTGTCGGCATTCTCGAAGACGAACAGCGCGGCACTGGATGGACTCGAAAGGTTGTGCTCTCCCACAACGACATCGAAGTCGCCGTCAGCGTCGACATCTCCCACGTCGAGGCTCATGGGGCCGATGACGTTGGCGATCAGGTGCTCGGTCCACGGATCGGTCGCGATCAGGGGTTGCTCGTACCAGGCGACTACACCGACGGTGCTGATGGCCTCATAGCCGACGACCGCATCGATCCGGCCGTCGCCGTTGATGTCCGCGAGTCGGTTGCGGTCGGGTTTGTCGTTGGTCTCGAACAGCGTGTGCTCGACCCAACCCGCAGTGGTGTTGCGCAACCAGATGGTTCCCAGCAACAGGTCGACCCTGCCGTCGCGGTCGATGTCGGATGCAGAGATCTGTTCGTCCTGAGAGCTGCCGGAGATCAATTCCCACTGCCACGTCCCCGTGATCGGGTCCGCCGGCACAGACAGCATCTGCAGGCCTGCGCCCTCAACGTGCCACGAGAGGGCGGCCTGCAGCGAGCCACCGGTGAAGCGGTCGATAGCCACTCCTTGCAGGAAATCGCCTTCACCGGAGATGACATTCTCGACGACCGTGAAGTTCCCCGCCCCATCGTTGCTCGCGTAGGAGAAGTCCGCGTTGGGGTTCGAGCCGAGTCCCGCAGTCCCGAGCGCGTCCAGCGTCTCGTTGCCGTCGAAATCGGCCAGGGCGGCCAGGTTGTTGAGCGATGCCCCGAGTTCGTTGCGCTGCCAGTTTGACCCGGACGTTCCCGGGTTGCGGTACCACCAACCCCCTGCCACTACGTCGGGGAGACCGTCGCCACTGACGTCACCACTCGTGACGAAGATCGCCCGCGACGGCCGAGCGTCGTCGATCAGGTGGCGGCTCCATTGGTCGAGCGCGAGCGGTTGCCGAACCTGGTTGTTCCGCCATAACTTGACGGGGGCTCCATCGGGAGCGCCCTCGCTGTGATTGGCGCCGAAGAGATCGGGGTCACCGTCGCCATCGATGTCGCCCACCCTAATCGTATGCGACCCCTCGGCCGAGAGTAGTTGTGGTGTCCACGCGGCCCCATTGCCGTCATTGAAGTGAATTTTCACGTGGTCGGGATCGGCGCCCTGGTGCATCTGGGCAGTAGCCACATCCAACCTGCCATCCAAATTGAAATCGCCGAGTTGTAGACCGTGCACGACGGATTCGACCGGATCTTGAATGACATGCGCTGCAAATTCACTATTTGGATCGACCGGCGCCTCGAACCAGGTGAGGGTCGAAATCTGGCCGCTGGATTCGGCTGGGCTCAGCACGATGTCGAGACGGTTGTCGCTGTTGATGAGCCCGGTCGCAACAACGACATCCGCCTCTTGGTAACCCGTCGTGAAAATGTGCTCGGTCCACGGTCCACCGATGATGTCGCCGGTGTTCTCATACCAACGCCCGGAGATGATCAGATCGAGATCGCCGTCGGCGTCCAAGTCGGCGACGCCGAGGCCCTCGCCGGTCGGGACCGTCAGCACGTTCGGGCTCCAATCATCGAGGCCATCGCGTCGAAACAGCCGAATCAAATCGCCATCAGAGCCCTGATTGCGCTTGACTGCATCGATATCGCCGTCGCCATCGAGGTCGACCATGAAGATGTCGTGCCCGGTAGCCCCGTCGATGATGTGCTCGGTCCAGTCGAGCGTTGTGGCAGGTTGATCGGGTCGAGGGTTTTCGAACCAGCGCCCATTGGCGATTGCCACATCGAGGTCGCCATCGAGGTCGATGTCGGCCACGTCGATTCCCGTGGTGCTGCCTCCGCTCCCTATCGACGCCGCGATCCTGTGCCGGGTCCAGTCCGGATACGCGTACCAGACCACCGGCCCGTCGCGACCGGCCACCACGAGGTCGATCTGCGCGTCTCCATCCAGGTCGCCGAGGTCCTTCATCCACGGATTGTTCGGAGGCGAGAGGTCGACGATTTCCTCGGCTACGGGAATCGCCTGAGAGAAACTCGCGGTTACGAGGCTCGAAGTGACGGCAACATTGAGCACACTGAGGAGCAGCAACCGGGCAGGGCGCCCGGACGGGTCAAACACCATGAAGTGGCACCCCTTCTGTCCACTCTGGTTGGCACGCTTGGTGTGCCGTTTCGGATCGCGCGGAAGTGCGCCCCTCGGCACTCAACATCAAGAACTTGTAGGGATGATACATCAAGCCGACGATCCTGTGCGTCACCAAGCGTCCTCCAGCGACGGGAAATCGCAGTCTTCGGACACATGGAGGGCGGATTTCCGTCGAGATCGATGATTTCTCGGCGGTGCGCGACGACTCGGACCATGATTCCGAGCGCCAACACAGGCCGGCTCGACCATCCATCGCCGGAGCCCCGCGGTGGGTTCGATTGCTGCGACGCTATATGCGCTTCTTGGCAGCCGCCATTTGCTTTTCGTAGAGCGCGCACTGGAAGGTCGGGCACCCCGAGTCGGCCGGAACCGCGAGCGGTACCGACACTAGAGTCCTTGACCAAGGTTTACGTTGACAAATGCGTCAAGTTTGGGTCGATTCCGGATCGAGAGCAAACTTCTACGCTCCCTCGATCGAAGAATTCAAGAGGGTCGCTATCAGGGGGAATGGAACGGCTCTTGGACA